>CAUUKJ010000058.1:0-2598 GCA_963545995.1 uncultured Haemophilus sp. | reverse complement strand
CTGAATGTAATATTAAATTCGCATTTCTCGGCAATTTTTCTACCGCTTGTAACAGCATTTTTTGCACTAACATGCCATTTGGGTGACGACTTAATCCGTAAGCAATCAGTTCATTATTAAAGCAATCTAAAATCGGGGAAAAATAGCGCTTTTCGTCTTTCACTCTAAATTCGGTAATATCGGTCAGCCACTTTTCATTCGGTTTACTCGCGCTAAAATCCCGTTGTAATAGGTTCGGCGCAATTTTGCCTTGTTCTCCTTTATATGAACTATATTTACGCCGTTTTTTCGTGCGAACTTGTAAACCCATTTCTTGAAGCAAGTGTTTTGACTAATGGTTCCACTACTAGCAATACCAAAGTAAAGTGCAGCATTTTCCATCGAAAATCTGCCAGAGAGAATGGTTTGAACAACACTATGTTTAACTTTTGGGGTGCAGATCATTTTGCGTTACCCACATTTTTAAATGCTATTTAAAGAACTGACTATCTTTCAACACTCGCAGCAGCTGCATATCGCTATCCCCCATAATCACACGGCTTGGATCGGAGCGTAAGCAAGTGCCTGCGTAATGTCCGCCAACGGTAAATGTGCAGATTTGCAGATATTGATCTTCTACTTTCGGCAAGCACCAGAGCTGTTGATAAATGTTTTCTTGTTTGCCAAATTGACCGCTTGTGGTACCAAGATTGGCGTTATCTTCACCTATTAATTTCACATTATCACCGCGACGACCTGCAATCGGTTTTTGAGCGTAGCCATTTTGCACCAATTCAGGCGTGAGTTCGAAACTTGCTTCCAATAGATAACGATGATTTGGGAAGAGCGACCAAAGCACGGGTAAAATCGCTTTATTGCTTGGAATGGCTGTCCAAAGTGGTTCGTATACCAGTACTTCAGGGCGAAGTAGCACATCAATCAATCGTACTTTATCTTCAGGATAGCCCGTGCGAATTGGCGGAGCGACTTCCATTCCTGTTGCATCTTCACGCAATTGTTCGAGCATCGTTTCCCACGCCCAGGTTTTCCAAACGGTTTGCACAGGATTGTTTTCATCATCAATCAAGCGACCTCGTTTGTCCCAATGTAGCCCCTCTACACCGTGAATAATTTTGGCTTGAAAGCCCGCTTGAATCAAAGCCTGACGCATAAACATTGCGTGATAATCTTCTTCATCATCGTGATCTTGCAAAATATGTACGAGCTTAGTCGCTTGACTATGTTGCCAGCAATCAGCAAGGGCATTACGCAAACCATCCGCAGGATTTTCGCCCAAAACATTGCCCGCTTGTTTTACCCAACGGTTCATAATATCACCCGCTTCTGCGTGGCAAGAGGCTGAATCAGCATTATATTCATACACTTTTAAGCCACGTTCGCTCATACAAAAATCAAGGCGACCTGTGATGGTTTGATAACGACGATTTTGCCAAGAAAGACGTAAACGAGGCCAAAGTAGTTTAGGAATGTTGAAATAACGTAATAAATTATCGTCTTTTAGCACTTTATCGGTGGCGTGCAAATACATTAAATGCAGTTCGTTGGTGGCGTGAATCAATTCTTGATGGGCACTTTCAGACATCGCAAAATAGCGATATTGGTCAGAATGGCTTACTTTATGCCCGTGCATCGCTTTGATGTAAGCGGCTTCAAAAGGCTCCTCTTCGCTCAGCCATTTGCCACTAAATTGTCCTTTATTTTCAAGATGGCGAGCTTGCAAGGATAAGGCTTCAGGTTTTGGGGTGGGAAGCGGTTCACTGTATTCGGTATCGGTGGTTTGAATCATCCAACCTAAAATGTGGGTATCGGGAAAAGTATCGTGCAAGAAATAGCCTTCATCTGAAACAGTCATTTGCAATTCACGAGTCCATTGTTGACCGCTTGGTAGGCGGGAATGAATCACATTTTGTTCAGCAATGCGGACGCTATTTTTCAAAACTTCGGTAATAATCGCCACATGCCCTGTATGTTTAAATTCGCCGCCCTCTTGCCAAATCAACAACGCCCCTGCTTGCGGTTTACGTTTACAACCATTTCGAAAAGCCTGTAATGGCAACAAAGCATCGTTGACTACTTGGCGTAAAAAGCGTAGCGAAAAAATCTCATACGCCATTCCCACATCGGCAAACACCATTCCGTGATTAAGGTATAAATAGCGACGAGCAAATTCGACACATTGCCATTTATACCCCATATATTCACGCCCTAAATAACTGCGAAACGCCGCATCATTCGGGAACTCTTTTTCATCTGCCGTGTTGTAATCGGATGAATAAATCGCCACGCCACCTGGTGCATAACCAAGTAAGCTACCAAATGGATCGTGGGTAATAATATTGGCTGAACGTTCTGACATAATCACTCCGTGTAAAAATCTATCGAAAATAGTATAAAACCTCCACATAAAATTTGCCGAATAAATTTTTTATTTTAGAGATAGAAAAAATCTTTTCTTAAATATTGTATGAATTTTTTTTGAATACTTTTCTTTAAAATTATCAATCATTAGTTTTTTTATTTTATATTATGTAATAAATAAAAATATTTGGGGCTGTACTAGATAACTAGACTAAATTCCCCTTAACTAATTGTTTTAAA
>CAUUKJ010000057.1:0-2750 GCA_963545995.1 uncultured Haemophilus sp. | reverse complement strand
CTTAAAACATTGCGAAAATGGTGTGGTATTTAGGGCTAATCTACGTCAGCCCCTTAAATTTTGTGCAAAAAAGACATAATACCGTGAATTTTGTAAATCCCTTTCCAAATCCTACCGCTTGCAATCCCATTAAAGATGAAATGCCTGTGAAAAAGAGAGTTCGTCTTTTTTACCGTTATTGATGGTTAATTGGAAAGAGCATTTATCTGCACGGGTAATGACATCGGTATGTTCCATAATACTACCGTCTTCCAAATAGTAGGTTAATTGGGTTTTAAATGCGGCAGAATGGTTCGGGTAATCTAATAACTTCGCTGTTTCGGCATCGTCAATTAACATCGCTTCGATAGTTGAATTGGCGTATTTAGGCGATAGTTGGTAAATTTTTTCCTGCACATTGAATAAAGAACGATGCTCAAAATTAATACGTTCAATGCCTTGGCAAAGATAATAAGGCATATAGGCACGATCTAATGAAATCGGAATACCATCAGCCTTGCGAACCCGAGTTAAACAAAAGACTTTTTGCTTGCTGTCCGCCAATTTTAATTTGTCGATGATTTCTTCCGTTGGGTCGATCACTTCACAGCGAATAATCTCAGAAGAAGGCTCTTGCCCCAGTGCCATAATACTTGGCGTAAAGTAGAACAAACTATTGATATTAAAATTGATTTTCTCTTTCGCCACAAAAGTCCCTTTTCCCCGGACCCGTGCAATCACGCCCTTTTCATACAGTCCGTTCATTGCTTGTCGAACGGTGGTTCGGCTAATATCAAACAGTTGGCAGATTTCATTTTCAGAAATCATTTTATCGCCTTCTTTGAAAGTGCCAATGCGGATTTGCGACACAATATAGTTTTCCAGCTGTTTATAAAGTGGCACTTCGCTGGTGTAATTCAGGATAAAGTTATCTTTAAAATGTTGGTAAATATCAGTCATTTATCACACTCATTTGGTCGTGAACGTTAATTTAGGCGGTTAATCACATCTTCATTCAGCTCGAACAAACTGTCTAATTGGACATCAGCCAAGCTAAAGCGTGGGTTATGTTTAAATTCAGGGTCGGGAATAACCACGCATTTCATTGATGCGGCTTTTACTGCCGTCATTCCCACCACCGAGTCTTCCACACCGATACATTCATTCGGTTCAATCCCCAGATTTTTCGCCGCATTCAAATAAACCATCGGGTGCGGTTTGCTGTATTCCAATTCTGCCGCCGATGAGATAAAGCTAAAGTAATCAAAGATACCGCAACTTTTTGTGATGTTTTCCAATAAAAAACGAGGCGAGGCAGAGGCAATCGCCAATTTATAACCAAGTGCGGTCAATTTTTCGAGCGTTTCTTTCACGCCTTTCATTAACGGTTTTTGTTCTAAAATCAGGTTGATTGCATACTCATTGATTTTTTTCCCCATTTCTTCCGTAGGCATTGGGAATTGGTTATATTTTTGAAAAATCGCCTTAGCAATTTCAGGGGCTGGAATACCTGTTAAGGCGAGCATATCTTCTAAGGTAACGGGAATACCCACCGCATTAAAGCAATCAATCCCAGCTTGTTTCCACAAAGGCTCAGAGTCAATCAATAGCCCATCCATATCAAAAATTACCGCTTTAATCGTCATCGCTTTTCCTTGTTTAAAAAATGAAATGTCATATAAAGGGATAGTCTTATTCTATTCCTTTCACTGAATTAAAATAAATAGTTTATTACATTAAAATCTGCCACCGTAATGCCCCCTCTTTCAGGCAGTAAATCGTCATTTTTATCGATGATAAAAAGTGCGGTAGGTTTTCTTAACGCTGTTTTATCTACATTGAGATAATGTACAAAAAGATAACGATTTGGCTGATAAGCCTGATTGATATATTGACACACATCATCACCTGACCCCATTAACACAATGCTGTCTTGCAAATTTACCTTCGCCAAAAAATCTTGTATTGCATTGATATTCTGACGATCTTTCACTGGTACAAGCACTTGAATTTTCCCTGCTAATTTCGCCAAAAAGGTTTCAAAACCAGCTACAAACTGTGTATTTTGAGTAGTGTTATCAACATCAAGAATAGCATTAACATCGAATAGATAAAGATTGGTGCTTTTCATATTTCCCTCCAATTGCCAATTATATATTAAGTTGTATCATACAACTTAGATCCTATGATAATTTTTAGTAAAATGCAAGAGAGATAAAAAATTTGGGGCTGACGTAGATTAGCAAGTGTGCTAGTCATATAAAAATGAATATAACTCATTGTAAATTAAAGAAATCTATACAAAATAAGCTCCTTGAATTTTTTGTATTAGAAGTTACAGCCCGAGCAGCGGCTGATTTACTCGGTATCCAAGCCAATTCAGGGATTTTGTTTTACAGAAAAATTCGTGAAGTCATTAGCTATCATTTAGCCCTTGAAGCTGATGAGGTTTTTGATGGTCAAATTGAGCTTGATGAAAGCTATTTTGGCGGTCATCGTAAAGGAAAACGAGGTCGAGGCGCAGCAGGAAAAGTTGCTGTATTCGGTTTGTTAAAGCGACAAGGAAAAGTATTTACGGTGGTGGTAGAAAATACCAGAACAGAGACATTAATGCCTGTTATTGTGAGGAAAATCAAGCCTGACAGCTGGGTTTATACCGATACTTATCGAAACTATGATGCTCTTGATGTGAGCAAATTTTATCACGAACGAATCAATCATTCCGAACTATTTGCGGTGAAACAAAACCACATAAATGGAATAGAAAATTT
>CAUUKJ010000056.1:0-2905 GCA_963545995.1 uncultured Haemophilus sp. | reverse complement strand
GCCCACATCGTTACAATCAAGGTTTGCCGCCTGTTTTAAGAAAAACAACCTATCAGGGACGGTCGAATTAGCTGATCACTACATTAATTAGTAAAAGATAAAAGGGCGAAGATTATTAGCATCTTTGCCCTTAATGTTATCTGCATTTTTACAAAAAATAATATTTTCGATTTTTTGAAAAAAAAGTGTAAGAAAAAAGGCTTATCTCCGACTAATAGAATAACTAGGAAGCATTTCCTACCATAATGAACTAAATAGTTTCATAAAATAGGTAATCAATCAGAGGAAAAAATGAAGGATTGTAAGATGCAAGGTATCAGCAGCGGCGTGAGTTTATTGATTTTACGCTTTTTTCTTGCGTGGGAATTTTTAGAGGCAGGGTTAGAAAAATGGAATGGTCAAAATTGGTTTACTGAAATACAAGATCGTTTTCCTTTTCCATTTAATCTTATTCCAGCCGATATTAATTGGCACGTTGCAATGGGATCTGAATTAATTTTCCCATTCTTGCTGATATTTGGGGTGCTAACACGTTTTAGTGCATTAAGTTTAACGATTTTAATCTCTGTCGCGTGGTATAGCATTCACGCCGATTCAGGTTATAACGTTTGTGATAATGGTTATAAATTACCCTTAATTTATGTGGTAACTTTATTAATCTTAATTACGCAGGGAGCAGGGAAACTCTCTTTAGACACGCTTATTAAGAAGGTTTATCCAACTAAAAGCTGGTTGAAATTCCTCTAACTATATATTCAATATCAAACTCTAGGAGATTCAAATGAAAAAATTATCCACTTTAGCCGCATTAGCAGGAGCATTGACGATGACAGTAGCTACGGCTGCACACGCTGACTCAAAATCAAGCAGTATGGATAAAGCTGCAACACCTTGTGTGGGTGATAAATGTGTGAAAACAAAAGCTGTAGAAGGCAAATGTGGTGCAAACGAAACGAAAGCCGCAGAAGGTAAATGTGGTGCAAACAAAACGAAAGCCGCAGAAGGTAAATGTGGTGAAGGTAAATGCGGTTCTAAATAATCGTATTTAAATCTAGATGTCATACATAACACTGGTGTAAATTTACACCAGTGTTGTATTAAAAAGAGTAAATAATTATGTTACAAGGTGCAGGATTAGGGTATCGTCGAGATTTAGCAGATGATTTTTTAAATCTATCATCAAATAATGCGATTCAGTTTATGGAAGCTGCTCCAGAAAATTGGATAAAAATGGGGGGAGCTGCTCGTTATAAATTTGATCAGGCCGCTGAAAGATATCCACTTGCGGTACACGGACTATCACTTTCATTAGGCGGGCAAGCACCACTTGATCGCGAGTTATTAAAGAATATTAAAGCATTAATGACTCAATATAATTCGACATTTTTTTCTGAACATTTAAGTTATTGTGAATGTGAAGGGCATTTATATGATTTATTACCTATGCCATTTACAGAAGAAGCCGTAAAACACGTAGCA
Organism: uncultured Haemophilus sp.; assembly: GCA_963545995.1. Taxonomy (GTDB): domain Bacteria; phylum Pseudomonadota; class Gammaproteobacteria; order Enterobacterales; family Pasteurellaceae; genus Haemophilus_A. The sequence goes on along the minus strand of CAUUKJ010000056.1, from coordinate 1,426 downwards.
CAGAGAATCCGCTATGTGCAAGATTTTTTAGGATTACAGATTTCATTAGAAAACACCTCTTATTATTTACACTCTCCCACCAGCACAATGAATGAAGTAGAATTTTTAAATGCTATTGCACAAGAAGCGGATTGTGGTATTCATTTAGATGTAAATAATATTTATGTTAATGGTGTTAATCACGGATTGCTTGATCCTTATGTCTTTTTAGATCAAGTTGATGTGAAACGTGTTAATTATATTCATATTGCAGGGCACGATGAAGATCATTCCGCTGCACAAGTTGTAGAGAGTTCAGCAGGTGAATCTTTTAATAAAGTAAAAGGAGCATATCGCCATTTACCTGAATTATTAATTGATACACACGGCGAGGCAGTAAAAGGTACTGTGTGGGATTTATTAGAATATGCCTATCAACGACTCCCCGTCATTCCGCCAACATTATTAGAGCGTGATTTCAACTTCCCTCCATTTGCAGAACTTTATGCTGAAGTTGAACATATTGCACAACTACAGCAAAAATATGCTCAAAAAGAGGTAATATCCTATGCAGCCTAAACCTTCGCTTATTGAAACACAAAAAGCACTTGCCACAGCCGTTCGATTGGCTCATGCTCAACCTCTAAATGGTTATGCTCCGAATCGCCTCGCGGTTTATGCTCGCTTAGTTCGAAATAACATCTTTGGTTTTATTGACCGTTGTTTTGTTGAAACACCTAAACACATTTCTGCTGAGAGTTGGTCTCAGACAAAAGAAACGTTTGTATTAACAGGAAAATCACATTCGCCTTATTTTCAAGATATTGCTGGAGAATTTCTCTCATTTTGTCAAGAAAAAGAGAGTTTTGATGCCAATATACTGGCATTGATGGATTTTGAAAATACGCAATTACTTGCAGAAGTTTCTTTAGCAAAAGTACCTGAAAAATTTGAGTGGAATAAGCATAGCGTAATGCAGTTATCTAATGCTGCTTATTTAAAAAGCTATGAAGTCGATTTTTTATCAAGCGATTTTAAACAATTTGATGAAAACCCTATGCAAGCTGTTATATGGCGGGATAGCGATTTTAATATTCTGCAACAACGCTTATCTGAACTTGACTTTTGGCTATTAAGTTATATACAAGAACAACCTTCGTCTTTAGAAGAGGTATTATCTGCCTTAAATACAGTAGTTGAAGATAGCACCCCCTTAATTCCATTATTGGAAAACACTTGGGTGAATTGGATTAATGCTGAAGTGCTTTATCCCAAAGTATGAGTCGCCGAGATAACTGTTGGGATAATGCCCCAATGGAGCGTGGGTTCCGCAGCTTTAAATATGAATGGTTGCACAGAAAAGAGCAGCAATAGCGGTAAAGGCTGTTTTTCCAGTAATATTTTTCATTTTGAATCTTCCTTAAATTTGTGAATAATTAGCGTGATC
>CAUUKJ010000055.1:0-2951 GCA_963545995.1 uncultured Haemophilus sp. | reverse complement strand
CATTTTAAAACAATTAGTTAAGGGGAATTTAGTCTAGTTATCTAGTACAGCCCCATAAATTTTTATTATCAAAGCTAATTTCAGCTCGTTGCACCACACGTTCCACTTCAGGGCGAAACAACAACGCCACCTCATCGCCCGAAATCTCATTTTTCTGCCAATTCGTCAGCCCTGCCACATAATCCCAGTAGGCTTGCGGACTAAATCGCTCCCCCGTTTCTGGGTTCTTTGGCAAACTGCGATGAGGTCGATGGTTATACGCCTCAAAACAAGCGGTCACATCTGCCACAAAATCTGCAAATTCAGGTATCTTGCCCAAATACCGCTTCTGCTCCGCCGTCAGCAACTTATCCCTTGCCTTCGCCTTCATCGCACTGCGAATACGCCGATAATTCAAATGCTTCGTCGCATTATCTGCATCTTTCCCACCATAGCTCTGATAGGTTTTCGCCAGCGGAATTAACGTCGATTGCCACAACCGCTCAATAATCCCACGCCCTTGCGGATTACCCGCCTCCCCCGTTTCGTGGTGTACCCCCAAACGAGGGAAAATCCCCATCATATCGGTATCCAACACCTTATTTGCCTGACCACCACCGTTATCCGAATAGTAGATATTCGGCAAACCCACATTCATCACCCCGTGCCGAAAAGCATCTCCGACCGCCTTAACCGACTCACTATCCGCAATCGACCAACCCACCACACGGTGCGACCGCACATCAATCATTGCCGTCACCTCGGGTACATAAGGCATACCCGAAAAATTTTTCACATAGGCTTTAAAACTATGCCCATCGCCCACCCAACATTCATTCAGCTGCATCGCCTTATCATCTCGGCGAACAAAAGGCTGCAACGCCCACATCTCTGCCCCCGTTTTCCGCCCTTGCTGCACCACATAATCAGGCAATTGCTTCAAGGCATATCGCACCTGATGTTCGGTGGGCAAATCTGCCCCCTCATACTGCATCGCAAACTGAGCATACGCTTGCGAAATCGCCACATTTGCAAAGGTCTGGTAAAACTGCAAAAACGCCCCCAACCAACCGCATCGCTCAGGCACGGACCGCTTTTGCACCTTCAACGGAATCATCTGTCTTAATTTTTCCGCTGAACTCTCCCCTGCTTCATACGCCAAAACCCAGTTATACAGCGTACGTTTTGAAAGTTTGAGCTTACCGCCCGCCTTCCCATTACCTGCCACAATCGCCTTGCAAATCTCCGCAGGAATTTCACCGCTTCTTACCGCAGCGATCACACTATCAAGCATCTTAGTACGACTGAGCCCCTGAATTTCCTCCTGAGCTAAATACCACCGCACCACCGCCATTCGCCCATCAGCCGTAGAAAGCTGCTTATCTGTTACCTGCCTTAAATCCACTTCCTGCCGTTTTAAACTCAACTCCCCACGAGAAACCTCTGCAGGCAAAATTTTTAACAGTTTGGTACGAAGCTCTTGCTGCACCTCTTGCGGCAAACTGACTAATTCATATTCCACCCCACCGCCACGCCCTTGCCGTTTTTGGGATTTCCAGTTTTCTCGTTTGGCTTGTTCCCAGATATTTTTCGGTGCTGAAGGAAGTGTTTTTAACTTTAAGTTTGCTAATTCGTACACCGAATAGTGTGTTTTTAAGTTTTGATTATCCATAAATGTTCCTTTTTATAACTTTTACGGTTAAAATCAGTACTTCTGTTGTAACGTTGGTCTTCTATTTCGTTCAGCAAAACGACCAGCCCAAATAATCTCAGGCGGAACACCAATCGCATTTGCAACTAGACGTTCCATTTTGGGATAAGGCTTATCCAAAACTGTTTTTAATGTGTTGTAGCTGATTTGCCCCTCTTTGGCTAAAGAACGAAGCGACCAACCATTCTTTTTTAATTCCGCAAGGATATCGGCTCGATGCCAATCCTGTTCTGCGGTTTTTTTTGATTTTTCTAATACACTCATTTAATACACCTTTTTTGCCGTACCTAATGTGGTGTACATTATCCGTAATAGTTGCATATTGCAACTATAAAATACACCGTAATAGTTCTAATTGTTCATATTTTGAGCATTGATTTTACTTTTTTGAATGAAAATAAAGACTTAAATCATTCTATTACGGGTAATTGTTTGTTTTAAATTTCGTAATAGTTGCAAGCATTCAACTATTACGGTGAAAGGGGTTAGTATGCAGTACCAAAATCAAGACAATTTCCCAGAAAGAATCGAATATCTAGTAAATAAATTGAATGGACCAAGCGAATTTGCTCGAAAGACAGGTGTGACGCTTTCTACCATTACAAGATGGCGAAAAGGTGAAGCCGATCCATCTCGTTCTAATTTAGTGAAAATTGCCGAAGTGACTGGCGTAAGCATTGAATGGCTTGCCACAGGCAAGGAACAAGAAGAGAAAACAACGGCAGAAAAACCCACAGGAAGCCTTGTTAGCCGTGCATTTGAACGAATGCAAGAATTATTAGATGAAGGCGTAAGTATGGTGGATTGTTATGGCTCTATTAACGTTTCTGCGGGCTTTGGCAGCTTTAACGAGGGAATGACAGAAGCAGACGGGCAAGAACCCTATTCAGACGGCTTACTTGCAAGCCTAGGTGTAAAAGCCGAGAAATGTGCCGTATTTTGGGCAAACGGCAATTCAATGATGCCCACCATCAACGACGGCGACCAAATGCTAGTGGATTTAAGCCGCAAAGAAATTCAAGGCGACCGTATCTACCTTGTTCAAAATGGCGAAAGCGTGTGGGTAAAACGTGTGAAAATGGAATGGGACGGCATTTCGCTTATCAGCGATAACAAAGATGAATACCCGCCAATCAGCATTAAAGGCTCAGATGCTCAAGACCTCCAAATCATCGGGCAAGTGGTATATATCGGGCATAGCCTAATTTAAAATTTGGGGCTGTACTAGATAACTAGACTAAATTCCCCTTAACTAATTGTT
>CAUUKJ010000054.1:0-4369 GCA_963545995.1 uncultured Haemophilus sp. | reverse complement strand
TTATCAAAGGCAATAATCTGATTGCCCTGCATTCGCTTGCCAAGCAGTTTAAAGGTAAAGTTAAGCTGATTTATATTGATCCTCCGTATAACACAGAAAACGATAGTTTCAAATATAATGATAAATTTACACGTTCGACTTGGCTCACTTTTATGAAAAATCGCTTGCAAATTGCAAAAGATTTATTGGCAAGTGATGGGAGCATTTTTATACAAATTGATTGGCATCAAGCCCATTATCTAAAAATTTTATTAGATGATATTTTTGGGGAAAAGAATTTTATAAATGAAATAATATGGCATTATTCATCTGGTGGAGATTATAAAAATTGTTTTGCAAAAAAACACGATACTATCTTTTGGTATTCTAAATCGGGAAAATATAATTATTATCCACAAAATAAAATGGTTGGGGAAATAAGGGGAAATAATAAAAAAAACAATATGAAAAAGAATGTTGATGTAGATGGAAGAGTTTATTTTTCTATTAAGTCAGCAGGTAAAGAGTATAGATACTATGAAGATGATTTAGTTGTACCTGATGATGTTTGGGATATTTCCATACTCCAACAAAAAGATCCTGAAAGAATGGGGTTTAATTCTCAAAAGCCAGAAAAATTATTGGCTAGGATAATTGGTGCATTAACTGACGAATCCGACATCGTCCTAGACTACCATTTAGGCAGTGGAACAACCGCTGCCGTTGCTCACAAAATGAACCGCCAATACATCGGTATTGAACAAATGGATTATATCGAAACGCTTGCTGTTGAACGCTTGAAAAAAGTGATTGATGGCGAGCAAGGCGGTATTTCCAAAACCGTGAATTGGCAAGGTGGTGGCGAGTTTGTTTATGCCGAACTTGCTCCATTTAACGAAACCGCAAAACAACAAATTTTGGCGTGCGAAAATTCAGACGACATCAAAACGCTGTTTAATGAATTATGCGAACGCTATTTCCTAAAATACAATGTGAGCGTAAATGAATTTAGCCAAATTATTGAAGAGCCTGAATTTCAATCTTTGCCATTAGACGAACAAAAACAGATGGTGCTTGAAATGTTAGATTTAAATCAAATGTATGTTTCATTATCCGAAATGGACGATGCACAATTTTCAGGCTGCCTGAACGATGACGATAAAGCGTTAAGCCGTGCATTTTATCAAGCGGAGAAAAAAGATGGCGAATAATAAAACTTTGTTTGAAGTGATTGAAAACCGCAAAGCTGTGTATTTGGAAGACGGCGATGATGAAAAATGCAGGCTGCCTGAATTTGTAGAACGCAATTTAAAATATCCGTTTTTTGAATGGCAAAAATCGGCTTTAGAAAACTTTGTGATTTTTGACCGCACTTCAAAATTAAAGGATTTCCCCGACATCAAAAACCGCCCTACCCATTTGCTGTTCAATATGGCAACAGGGGCTGGCAAAACGATGATGATGGCGGCATTGATTTTGTATTATTTTGAAAAAGGGTATCGGCATTTTTTGTTTTTCGTCAATCAAAATAATATCGTAGATAAAACAGAAAATAATTTTATCGACCCAACGCACGCAAAATTTTTGTTTAAAGAAAAAATTATGCAGGACGATAAGGTTATTCCCATTCGCAAAGTGGAAACGTTTAGTCAGTATACAGACGGCATTGAAATTAAATTTACCAGCATTCAAAAACTGTATAACGATATTCACACCGAGCGAGAAAACCAAACCACATTGGCGGATTTGCATAAATTGAATCTTGTGATGCTGGGCGATGAGGCACACCATTTAAACGCGCAAACCAAAGGTAAAAAACAAGGCGAATTAGATTTAGAAAAGGAAATGAACGACCGCACTAGCGATGCCGAAATTGAACGCAAAGGCTGGGAGCATATGGTTTTGGAATTGTTACTCAATAAAAATGGCAACCCTAGTCAAAATGTGCTGTTGGAATTTACCGCAACGCTGCCTGAAAACGCTGAAGTGCAACAAAAATACGCTGATAAAATCATCACAAAATTTGGTTTAAAAGAATTTTTGCAAAAAGGTTATACCAAAGAAATCAATTTGGTATCCAGTACGCTGGACAAGAAAGAACGAGTATTGCACGCTTTATTGTTCGCTTGGTATCGCCATCAAATCGCTTTGAAATATGGCATTGCCAATTTCAAGCCTGTGATGTTGTTTAGAAGTAAGACAATTGATGAATCAAAAGCGGATTATTTGGCATTTTTAAATTGGGTAGAAAATGTGCAAGCGGTTGATTTTTCCTTTTTAGCTACATTTTCAACAAGCTTAAACGATAGCGATAACGCCAACGAACAAGGCAAAACCCGCACCGAACAAGCCTTAAAATTTATGCAGGACAATAAATTTGAGTTTGTGCATTTGGCAAATTGGATTAAACAAAATTATCAAAAACACAATGTGATTATTACCAACTCCGAAACCAACACAACCAAAACTGAAAAAACCGACAGTGAAACGGAAAAATTACTAAACAATTTGGAAGCGGCTGATAATCCAATCCGTGCCATTTTTACGGTGGATAGATTAACTGAAGGTTGGGACGTGTTGAATTTGTTTGATATTGTGCGTTTGTATGAGGGGCAAAACGGTGGCGGTTCAAATAAAAAATCAGGCAAAACGGCTGCTGCTACCGTATCGGAAAAGCAGTTGATTGGTCGTGGCGTGCGTTATTTTCCATTTGCGTTTGAAGATAAACAGCCGAATAAACGCAAATTTGACAACGATATGCAACACGAATTACGTATTTTGGAAGAATTGTTTTATTACACGCACGATGAGCAATCTCGCTATATTTCAGAGCTGAAAAATGAGTTGCGAAAAGACGGTTATTTGCCTGAAAAAGACGATGATAAGGTATTGGCAATATTTAAACTCAAATCTGAATATGCTGATAATAAGGATTTTAGAGATTTATTAATTTGGGCAAATAAAAAAATCCCTAATCCAAACGCCAAAAACAATAATGCAGACAGCCTGAAAGCCAATCCGCAAATGCTTTCATTCCAAGTTCACGGCAATCAACTGTTGCAAGAAACGCAATTTAAAGCCGATGAAAATGATGAAAAAGCTCTGCAACTTGGCACGCAAAATAATTTTACTCAAACCATAAAAATGAGTGAAATGGAACGACACATTTTCAATAAAGCCTTGCATATCAAAGGAAAAAATAGTCAATCTTTATTCCATTTTGACCGCTTGCAAAGCAAACTCAACATTCAAAACCGCAATGAATTACAAAATAACTTGTTGAAAGATTGGCAAATTGAATTTTTGGGATTAGAGCAAGACAAACAGATTAGCTCAGATGATAAACTTGCAGGCTGCCTGAAAATCTTGGAAATGGTTGAAAAACATCTGAATGAAAGTGATATGCCATTTATTGGTACAAAAGAATTTACGCCTAAAAAATTGTGGGAAATTTTTGGCGCACCAAAACAGAAATGGGTCAAAAAAGATGATGTAAAAACTACTATTGCCACGCAAAATGATTGGTATGTGATGGATAATTTTGCTGGAACGAGTTTGGAAGAAGAGTTAATTCAATTTATTTCAGAGCGTTTGGGTGATTTGAAATTTAAATATGACGTTCATTTAATCCGTAATGAAGAAGTGTTTAAATTGAATAACTTTGATGATGGTGAAGGATTTATGCCAGACTTTATTTTATTGTTGAAAGATAAACAAACATCTTCTTTCAATGGCGTGAATGACTTTTTGCATTACCAAATTTTCATTGAACCGAAAGGTGAGCATTTAGTGGAAACTGATAGGTGGAAAGAAGCTTTTTTAGAAGCAATTACAGTAGAATATGGAAAGGATAAGATTCTGCAAAAAGATACACCGCATTATCGTTTGATTGGTTTGCCATTTTTTACTGATAATAAGAAAAATACAAAAGAATATGAACAATTTGCAAAATCATTCCCTTTAGGAGAAGCTTAAAAAAATAGAGTAATGCATTGTAGGCAGCCCATACAATTGATTTTTAAAATATTAAGTGGGGATACTAACAAGGAGGTAAAAGTACGTTTGAAACTTGTGATAATTCTATATTTATTTCCATGCAGAACAAAGTGGTGGCACAGAGTTTGATAGAACTCTCTTTTATAAAGGGAGTTCTATCAAATATATAATCAACACATTGTTAAAACACAGCCTATTGAAAAAATAAATTATTCGTCTATAACTACTTTACCAATATAGCCTAAATTACGATAACGTTGGGCGTAATCGATACCATAGCCGACAACAAATTCATCCGGAATAGAAAAACCAATCCATTCAACAGGCACTTCCACTTCTCGACGAGAAGGTTTATCTAATAAGGTACAAATCGCCAAGCTTGCAGGATCGCGTA
>CAUUKJ010000053.1:0-5391 GCA_963545995.1 uncultured Haemophilus sp. | reverse complement strand
TGGGATGAAGCCCATTTATACCGTTTTTCCGAAAGGCTTTCAACCATTGACTAATGGTTCCACTACTCGCAATACCAAAGTAAAGCGCCGCATTTTCCATCGAAAATCTGCCGGAGAGAATGGTTTGAATAACATTATGTTTAAATTCAGGAGAGTAAAGTCTTTTGCGGTGTAATACCGCTAATCCATTAGTGCCTGAATATTTGTATTGTGTAATCCAAAATCTAACGGTTTTTGACGCCAAGTTGAAATGTTTTAATGTGAAAGCAAGATTTTCGTGATGTTCGAAATAGAAATTCACGACTTGTTGTTTGAAAAGTTGATTGTATTTAGTCATAAAAAATCTGCACCTTAATCAGTTAGAAGTTTAGTCCAACTTTTGGGGTGCAGATCAATTGTTTCGACAAACAAGGGGCATTTTTGCCTGAAAAAATGGCGGAAGAGTTGCAATCAAACGGCATTAAAACAGAAAAAGAAAGCTACAGCCTCAATTGGCTGGGTAAATCCTATGCCAAAATTTTAAAAGACAGGCCACCTGAAACGCTTTTAGCCGAAGATGTTGAACACAATCAAAAACCTGAAAATCAAAACAGCGAAAACGTACTGATTCAAGGCGATAATTTGGAAGTATTAAAACACCTAAAATATGCCTATAAAAATCAGATTAAGATGATTTACATCGACCCGCCGTACAACACAGGTTCGGACGGTTTTGTCTATCAAGATGACCGCAAATTTACACCACAGCAGCTGGTTGAGTTAGGCATGGATTTGGAAGAAGCCGAGCGTGTATTGGAATTTACTGAGAAAAAATCTAATTCACACGCAACGTGGCTGACATTTATGTATCCACGTTTGAAAGTAGCTCACGAGTTACTCAAAGATGATGGTGTGATTTTTATCAGCATTGATGATAATGAACAGGCACAGTTGAAATTGTTGTGTGATGAAGTGTTTGAGGAAGAGAATTTTATATCTAATGTTGTTAGGCGTGCCAAAATTGGGGGAGGTTCAGATAATAAACAATTTGCAACCGAAGCAGATTATTTATTGGTATATGCCAAGTGCAAAAATGAAGTGGCTACTTTTTACACTCCACACACTGAAAAAGATTTAAAACGATATTCAGAACAGGATGAATTAGGTAAATTCTTTTGGGACACATATAGCCGTGCAGGTTTAGCTTCTGATGATGACGAAGATGACGATAGTTTATATTACTCTGTTATTTTCCCAGATAGCTCAACTAGGAGTGATAGATGGAGACGTTCAAAAGATAGATTAAGAACAGACTTAGAAAGTGGAGAAGCTAAATTTGTAGAAACAAAAAATGGATGGAATATTCATTTTAAACAGAGACTTCCAGAGGAAGGAAAGCGTCCGAGACAAATTTTATTTGATGGATATGGAAACTCTTTAGGTACTGCGGAGTTATCTAAATTATTTAAACAAAAAAATATTTTTAAATATCCTAAATATTCTGAATTTATAAAATTCTTATCAGATATAAGTACAGGAAATAATGATTTAATTCTAGATTTTTTTGCTGGTAGGGTACTACTGCTCATGCGATTATGAAGTTAAATGTGGAACAGCAAAATAAAAAAAGACAATTTATTTGCGTACAAATTGACGATATTTTAAACCCTAAAAAGAAAGAACATAAAGCTGCATACAATACAGGCTATAAAACCATTTTTAACATCACAAAAGCCAGAATTGAAAAAAGTGCGGTCAAAATTCGTGAAGATTTTAAAGAAACAACAGCAGATTTAGGTTTTAAAATCTTCAAAACCGAACCGCACTTTCAGGCTGTCTTAAATACCGATTTTGACCCACAAGCACAAATGTTTCCCAAAACCGATTTAAACGATGAGCAACTGCATACGCTTTTAACCACTTGGCGAGTATTTGACGGTTGCAGTCTGCCTGAAAAGGTTGAAACTGTTGATTTAGCAGGTTATCAAGCGTTTTATTGTCGTAGGCATTTGTATTTATTGGCAAGCGGTTTTACATCAGAAAGTGTGAAAGCCTTGATTGAACGCTTGGATAACGACAAGGATTTTGTGCCTGAACGCATTGTTTTATTTGGCGAAAATATGGACAGTGCCATGCAAAAAGAACTTGCCCAAGCGGTGAAAACCTATGCCAATAAAAAAGGCTTGAACAATTTAAGCGTATTGGCGAGGTATTAAAATGACTGGTTTTACTTATGAAAAAAATTTACCCCACCAAGAGCGAGCGATTGAATCGGTTTTGGCAGTGTTTGACTGTGTGCATTTGAAAGCCTGTGGCAGTGATGAAAACCCGTTGATTGAATTTTCAGGCAGCCTGAAAACCGATAATTTGCAAAAAATCCAACAAGCCAATGACGTGGGCGATGTGGCATTATCCAATAGCAATATGCTTGATATTTCAATGGAAACAGGCACAGGCAAAACTTATACCTACACCAAAACGATGTTTGAACTTCATCGCATGTTGGGCGTGTTTAAGTTTATCGTGGTTATTCCGACCCTTTCCATTAAAGCAGGAACGAAAAACTTTTTACAAAGCGCGTCGCTTGCCGAGCATTTTCGCAAGGATTTTGAGGGGCAATATGGCGAAACAGAAATTGAATTGTATGTGGTAGAAAGCCAAAAATCCAACGCAAAAAAAGCCTTTATGCCGTCTGAAATTGTACGTTTTGTACAAGCAGAAGATAAGCAGAAAATCCATGTGTTACTAATTAATGCAGGTATGATTAATTCCGATACAATGGCGGGAAAAAATAAGGGCAATGACGGCAGCCGTTTGATTAAAGATAAGTTTTCTGTGCCCTTTGAGGCTTTAGCTTCAGTTAATCCCTTTGTGATTGTTGATGAACCGCATAAGTTTGATATAAATGGCGTTACTTGGCAAAACATACAAAAATTTAATGCTCAATTTATCTTGCGATATGGGGCAACATTCCCTAGTGTTGAAGTAAATAAAAAGATGAAAACGGCAAAAATGTTAAAAATGAACAAGGAAAAATTGTTAAATTAACCATACAAAGATATGAAAACTTACTTTATCGATTAAGTGCGATTGACGCATTTAATGATGATTTGGTAAAAGGCATTCGTGCGTTTACCGAACAAATTGACGGCGACAATGGCGAGCGGATTAAGTTGATTGATTTAGATGGCAAAGAAGCGACTTTTATTTTAGATAAACAAGAATTTAAGTTAAGTAAAGGCGAAAATTTAAACCGTATTCATCAAGCCATTAGCGATTTGTTTGTCTCTGAAATGAATAAAAGCGTGCTTGTGTTGAGCAATGGTATTGAGTTGAAAAAAGGCGAAACCATCAATCCGTATTCATACAGCGATACTGTTCGGGATAAAATGATGCGACAAGCGATTAGAGAGCATTTTGTCTTGGAAAAAGAATTGCTTACGAGAAATGGCGGACGGATTAAACCACTGACTTTGTTTTTCATTGATGATATTGCAGGCTATCGTGATGAGAAAAATCAACTTTCAGGCAGCCTAAAAACCGTCTTTGAGCAAATGGTAAAAGCAGAATTAGAACATCGTTTGCAAACAGAAAATGATGAATTTATACGCCAATATTGGCAAACGGCATTAAACGATATTTCTAAAACACACGGCGGTTATTTTTCGCAGGATAACAGCGATAAAGACGACAAAATCGAGCAAGAAGTGAATGAGATTTTGCACGATAAAGAAACCTTGTTATCGCTTACTAATCCACGCCGTTTTGTGTTTTCCAAATGGACGTTACGTGAGGGTTGGGACAATCCTAATGTATTTCAAATTTGCAAATTGCGTTCTAGCGGCTCTGAAACGAGCAAGTTGCAGGAAGTCGGTCGTGGCTTACGTTTGCCTGTAAATGAATATATGGCAAGGGTAAAAGATCATGCCTTTTTCTTGAATTATTTTGTGGATAATAGCGAAACGGATTTCGTTAAAAAATTAACTGATGAAGTGAATAGTGCGGTGGTAAAACCGATTGTTTTTATGGCTTTAACTGATGAATTAATTAAGAAAATTCAGACGGCTTATCCTGATGTAACCAAGAAACAGATTCGCAATCAATTAGCTAATTTAACCGATGACGATGATGTCTTTTTGGAAAACGGTTTTGCTGAAACGAAAAAATTATTTCCCAAAGCATTTGAAAGTTCAGGCAGTCTGAAAGGTGGAAAAATCACACGTTCAGGCGAAAAAACTGAAAAAGTCAAAATGCGTGTCGGTAAATATGATGAATTGAAAACCTTATGGGAAACCATTAACCAAAAAGCTTTGTTACAATACAAAATTAAAGATGAAGATGAGTTTTTGGATTTATTTATCCGTTATTTAAAAGAAAATGTAGATAAATTCACAGCAACAGGCATTCGCACCATTCAAAATAAAATTCATGTGGATAATGGTTTATTGACTTCACACGTACAAAGCAGCCTGAAAGATGAATTTTTTGAGCCAATTAACACGCTGAATTACCGTGAATTTTTGTTGAAATTATCGCAAACGGCTTTGATTAAATTAAATACACTGCACCGTGCTTTTGTGGTAGTTTGTGATGAATATAAATTGGATATTTTAAAATTCCTAAACGAACGTACCATTCACACGATAAAGGCAGGGTTTGACCGTTGGTTATTGCTCAATTCATTTAATGCGTTTGAAGTAGGATTTAGTCGAGTGGGCGGTAGTATTCACCCAACCAAATTTACGGATAATCAAGGCAATGCGTTGGCTGAAGTGAATGCTTCGGATTTAGGCACGCAGTTTGATTCGAGTAGCCCATTAGCTGAATTTTTATTTGAAAGCGTGTTTTTTGACAGCGAATTGGAACACGAAAATATCACGGATAATCAAGTAAAAGAAGTAATTGTGTTCACAAAAATTCCAAAAAATTCAATAAAAATCCCAGTGGCAGGAGGTAATACTTATTCACCTGATTTTGCATATATTGTCAAAACAAGTTCAGGTGAAACACTGAATTTGATTTTGGAAAGCAAAAACGTGCAAGATGATGATTCGTTACGAAAGGAAGAACAGAAAAAAATAGCCCACGCACAAAAATTGTTTAATGAGATTGGGCAACAAACGAATGTGGTGTTTAAAACGCAATTTAAGGGAGAAAAAATTAAATCTATTTTAAAAAGCATTACACCAGATAAATAACGATTTTGGTGGTGTGGTGTTTTAAAAAGTGTACTGTAACCTGAATATTACCTGACCTAAAAAAGAGAGAAGAATATGCCTATTGTGCCGAACCACTCTTAACCATAATAGTGTAAACCTTGCTTTATCGTTTTAGAATACCCAACACAGCCATTAATTATGAAGTGCGGTCAAAAATCATCCAGTTTTGACAGCACTTTTCTTTTATTATAAT
>CAUUKJ010000052.1:0-6086 GCA_963545995.1 uncultured Haemophilus sp. | reverse complement strand
TAATGCCGATGGTAGTGTGGGGCTTCCCCATGTGAGAGTAGGGCATCGCCAGATTTTATTTCCTCAGTTCTCTTAAATTGAGAGAATTAAGGAAATAAAGAATTTGATTGATAACCATAGTGCAGTAGTTCTACCTGATTCCATCCCGAACTCAGAAGTAAAATGCTGTAACGCCGATGGTAGTGTGGGGTTTCCCCATGTGAGAGTAGGGCATTATCAATCTTCCATATTCGCGGAGCGGTAGTTCAGCTGGTTAGAATACCTGCCTGTCACGCAGGGGGTCGCGGGTTCGAGTCCCGTCCGTTCCGCCACTTATTTTAAAAGCGAGTAGGATGCTCGCTTTAACTTTAGGGGCGTAGTTCAATTGGTAGAGCACCGGTCTCCAAAACCGGGTGTTGGGAGTTCGAGCCTCTCCGCCCCTGCCATTATTATATAAAAAAGCCTACTAGGTGAACCTAGTAGGCTTTTTTATTTCTTAAAATCATTTCTTATTAAAAAACATAAGCGTATTAAACAAATCTTTTAATAAACCTATCCTACCACCACATTAATTGATTGAATTATATAGCTTTTCTCTTGTCACTGATTGAATGCTTTCTTGTTATAGATGTCTTTTTCTGTTTTTACAACTTGATGATAAACCTGAATGTCTATTAATAAAAACCATTACACTAAAATCACGATGAAAGAAAGTGGTATCCATAATAAGGTAGATATTTATTTTGAGAGGGTTTTAGAACTGATTTGGAGGCTTTTTCTAAATATCTTCGAATAGTCCTAGGGAACAATGATATTTATCGGCATAGTAAACAAAACTGACCGATTGCAGAATCATCTACAAGCGGCCATTTCTTCTTAACTTCTTACCAATTATTTCAACAAATACGCACGTAATGTCGCGAAATCGGCCGGCATTGTGTCAGACAATAATTCCATTTTGTTGTGTTTATCTAACGCTTCTGGCAATGGCAATTCGATGTCTAAAATACGTTCTACCGATTCTTTGAACTTCGCAGGGTGGGCGGTGCAAAGGAAAATACCTGTTTTGCCTGCTTGAAGCTGGTCTTTTAACACTTGATATGCAATTGCACCGTGCGGTTCGCAGAGATAACCTTCCGCATATTGTGCTTTTAATGCTGCTTCGGTTTCGGTATCGTTTAACGCATCTGAACCTAAATCCGCCAAGTTCCAACCATTACGTTTAAATAATTCTTCCACACGCGGCCAGTTGTTCGGACGACTTACATCCATTGCATTTGAAAGGGTTGCCACTGTCGCATTCGGTTCCCATTTGCCTGATTTTAAGTAACGAGGTACGGTATCGTTGGCATTGGTTGAAGCGATGAAACGCTTGATTGGCAAGCCTAAGGTTTTCGCAATTAAGCCTGCGGTTAAGTTACCAAAGTTGCCGCTTGGTACAGAAACTACGATCTCTTGGCGTTTTTCTTTTGGCAACTGTGCAACCGCTTCGAAGTAGTAGCACACTTGAGCTAATAAACGGCTGATGTTAATTGAGTTTGCTGAGTTTAAGCCAATAGCTTGGCGAAGTTCTACATCGTCAAAAGCTTGTTTTACTAAGGCTTGGCAAGCGTCGAAGTCTGATTCAATCGCTACCGTGCGAATGTTGCCGCCTAAAGTGCAGAATAATTTTTCTTGAAGCGGGCTGATTTTGCCTTTCGGATATAAAATCACCACGTTGATGTTTTCTAAGCCATAAAATGCGTGTGCAACCGCTGCACCTGTATCGCCAGACGTCGCTGTTAAGATGGTGATTTTGCCATTGCCACGCACGGCACTTAAGGCTTGAGCCATAAAACGACCACCGAAGTCTTTAAACGCAAGTGTTGGACCGTGGAAAAGTTCGAGTGCATAAATATCATCATTCACGCGAGCAAGTGGTGCAGGGAATGTGAAGGCATTTGCGACCATTTTATCTAAGGTTTCTTTAGGTAATTCGTCGCCGATTAACGCCCCTAAGATTTTTTGGCTACGCTCAACGAGCGGTAAATCTAAAAGTGCGTCGATGTCGTCAAAATGTGGCAATACTTCAGGGAAGAAAAGCCCTTGATCTTTGCCTAAACCTTGACGCACGCCTTGTGCGAAATTCACTTGTTCTTCTGGGTGTTTGATGTTGTATAAATTCATGCAGATGATCCTTTTATGGGGGATTTTTGAAGGTATAAATGGCTAGATTTTAACTATTCTCATTGGTTAGTCAATCGCAAGCGGTGAGATTTTAATTTTTTTTGCAAATTGAAGTAATTACATCTCTTTCTTGGCGTAAAACTTGCCAATCTTTTCCAAATAGCGGTATGATTTTGCCTAGATTCTCAAATCAAACCAAAAGGAGTGCAACATGGAAAAAACAACTCGCCTGATTGGGCTACACAAACGTATTGCATTAGTGGCTCACGACAGTTGCAAACAAAGTTTATTGGAGTGGACGAAAAAACACGTGGATGCCTTAAAACCGCACACGCTTTATGCCACAGGCACAACGGGGCACTTGCTTGCACGCGAAACAGGCTTAAACATTCACGCCTTATTGAGCGGCCCGATGGGAGGCGACCAACAACTTGGCGGTTTGATTGCCGAGAAAAAAATCGATCTGATGATTTTCTTTTGGGATCCAATGAACGCCGCACCGCACGATCCTGATGTAAAAGCCCTAATGCGAATTGCGACCGTTTGGAATATTCCCGTTGCCATCAACCAATCCACCGCCGACTTCTTACTCTATTCCCAAAGTTTCAACCAAGAAGTTGCCATCGGAATTCCTGATTACGAACGTTATTTAACCGAAAGATTAAAATAATTGTGATGAAATTTTCTGTGAAAAAAGTGCCGACGCACTGGCTGAGTGCTCACGTGCTCAGCACTTTACCTATTTTTATTACCACCAACCTCGTTGCGGTCGGTATTTGGCTGCTCAATATTTCCGAACACAGTATGCCGCTTATTCTAGGCATTATCGCTGGCGGCTTGGTGGATTTAGACAACAACCTCTCGGGGCGATTTAAAAACCTCGTGATTACCCTCATTGCCTTTGCGATTTCTTCTGCAGGGGCAATGCTGGCTTTGCAATTGGGTTGGATTTTTATACCGCTTGCCATATTAAGCACCTTTATTTTAGTGATGCTCGGCAGCATCGGGCAGCGTTATAGCACCATTGCATTTGGCACCTTAGTGGTGGCGGTTTATGCCACGCTCACCTACACGCCTCAAACCCATTGGTATAGCAATATGTTGCTCATTCTGGCGGGAGCATCACTTTACAGTCTTGTGGCGATGTTGATTTATATCGTCTTCCCAAACCGCACGGTGCAAGAAAACTTGGCGAAATCTTATGAGGCGTTGGGCAGATATTTACAAGCCAAAGCCGCTTATTTTGACCCCGATGATGACGATGTTGCCGCCAAACAAAAAGCGTTGGCGAAAGCCAATAGCGAGGTCATTCAAGCCTTTGAGCAAGCCCGTGTTTCGCTCTTCTATCGCCTTCGTCGCTACACCCGCCAAACGCGGACGCAAAAGCTCTTGCGTTACTATTTCTCGGCTCAAGATATTCTGGAACGAGCAGGTTCCAGCCATTATCAATATAAAGAGTTGTTCGAACAGCTCAAAAATAGCGACCTGATTTTCCGCTTCCAACGGGTATTAGAATTACAAGCAATGGCGTGCCAAAAAGTAGCGGTCGCATTGCGTTATGCGGAACATTATCAACACAGCCCACGTGGTGAAAAAGCGATGCAAGGCTTGATCAATTCGCTGAATTATCATCAATCGTTAGGTTTAAAAAATGCGTACCGTTGGCAATCTATTGCGGAAAACTTACGCAATATTGAAAGCCAATTTAACCAGATTGAACTCAGCCAAAGTGAGCGGGAAGAAAACTTTTCACAAGCGGTCAAAATCAGCAATCAATTTGCAAAATCGCAGCACCTTTCCTACCGCTTGTTGGCAGAAAATGTATCGGGTTTTCGCAATATGTGGCAAGCGGTGTTGAGCCATTGCACGCTCTCATCACAGCTCTTCCGCCACGCTATTCGCTTGTCGATTGTGGTGGGAATTTGTAGTGCCATCGTGCCGATTTTTAATCTCGACACCAAAGGCTACTGGATTTTCTTAACTGCGATTTTCGTCTGCCAGCCCAACTATGCGGCAACCAAAAAACGGTTAGGGCAACGGGTCATCGGCACGCTTTTAGGCGTAGTTGCGGGAATGTTGTTGCGTGAATATTACCTCACTTCAACCCTTGAAGCAGAACTTGGGCTTATCGTGCTCACCGCCAGCCTTTACACCTTCTTCCGCTTCCGCCATTACGGTTTTTCGACCTTCTACATCACGCTGCTCGTGTTGGTCAGCCTTGATATTATTGGCATCGGGGCGGATGAGGGCATTATGCCACGCGTGATTGATACGCTTATCGGCACGTCGCTGGCGTGGTTTGCGGTGTCTTACATTTTCCCTGACTGGAAATACCAAAACTTGGCACAGAACCTCAAAGGCACGATTTTGGCAAGCAGCAACTACTTACGCCATATCATCGCTCAGTTGCAATTTGGCTATAACGACCAACTGCCATACCGAACCGCTCGCCGTGAGGTGCATAACTATATTTCGGCTCTTAGCACGGCTGTTTCAAATATCGATAGTGAACCGAAAAAATATAGCGAATTGTCGGCAATTGCTCCGAACTTGCTGGGAATTAACTATACTTTGCTCGGTTATATTTCAGCTCTTGGAGCATACCGCATCGCAAGCCCGATGCTAAATCAGCACGTTGATTTTTCTGCGATTTTCTTCTCACACGGACGAGAAGTCGCAACAATCATCGAACAAATTGGCGAGGGCAAACGCTCATTTGCAAAATTGGCGGAAAATCTAACCGCTATTGATAGCGATTTAGCCCAATTCGAGCAAACCCATCATGAAAAACAAGATGAGTTGAGTTTGGTCTTGATTCAACAATTGCGACTAATCGTGCAATTATTGCCGCAGCTGCAAAGTTTAATGAAAGAAAATGCGGTAAGCGAATTAGACAAAGAAACGGAGGAATAACGTGCAATTAAGCAGTGCAAAACAGGGCTTTTTCTTAGCGGGACTCTACAATTTTATCGGCATTGTAGGCTTTACCCAATTTTTTACCGATACCACCTTAATGGATAATGACCCGATTGTCTTTTCTTGGCTTGGGCAGGTTTCTATTTTACTATGGGGATTGGCATATTGGGCAGTGTCTAAACGTTTCTGGGAAGTGCCTGCTCTGCTTTGGGTTTTCTGCCTTGAAAAGCTCGTTTACTTTGGCACGTGGCTACATTGGTTGCTCACTACTCCTGAAAAATTAGACGTGCTCGCAGGGCAATCAATGATCTATTTCAGCTTCTTTGCTAGCTACGGCTTCGGCGATTTGCTCTTTGCGATTTTCTTTGCGAGAGTGGCTTGGCGGAGCACGAGAGGAAAGTGGGATTTGGTGTAAATCTTACTAAAATGAGGCGGATTTTAGTTCGCCTCATCATTTATTTTGTCCTATATGCCTTTACTTTGTAATAAAGGGCGTAAAATCAGACCATTGTTCAATTTTAAATGCCCGAATATCATGTACCGATTTAGTCGTCCAATCCAATGCTTTTAATGCGTTCATTGCATTGAATAAATTTGCCATATCTTCATTTTGACAAGTATATAAACTACCTTGCGTACGCGAAAACCCAAATTTAGCTAACGTCGCTCCAATATCATTGTATGCTTGTTGAACACCTTTAGGATGATTTTCAGCGGTTTCTTTTACCTTTCAATCAAACGCAATTGCAAACATATTACTCCGCCTCAGGATCTTCTAACAAACTTGAAAGACGATATAAATCTTTTTCGCCCGATTGTAATAAAGTGATGTTTACTAAATAATCGCCATTATCCATTTTTTGAGCAATATCACCTACAATATAGGGAATGCCAAAAGGTCCAAATTGTTTAATTGCTCCCGTTGGAACTTGCTGTGGATTAAAATTCATTTACATATTCCCCATAAAAAGATAGGGGCTGTACTAGATAACTAGACTAAATTCCCCTTAACTAATTGTTTTAAA
>CAUUKJ010000051.1:0-6154 GCA_963545995.1 uncultured Haemophilus sp. | reverse complement strand
CGGACTTTTAATCCGTTGGTCGAAGGTTCGAATCCTTCACGACCCACCATCTTTTTAAATCCTCATTTATTTTTATCATTAAATTAAATCCTAAGATTTCATTTTTTCTTTTGCTTGCTTATAGTAAAATCTCATTTCTTGTAAATCATTGAGTGAGAAAAAGTAAGCTGATGAAGAAATGGTTTGCCGTGCTATTATTATGTTCTGCAATGCCTGCTTTGAGTTTAGAAGGCGAAATAGTTGAAGCCGATCAAGCTGCAGAATATATCAATCAAGAGATTACCCTTTGTGGTCAGATTAAACAGGTTAATGCTACACAAAATAGGACATATCTTAATATCGGTGGAATGTATCCCTATCATAAACTGAGCTTTGCGATTCCAAAGGAACTCTATCCCATTTTCTTAGCAAAATTTGGTGATTTCAGTGTGCTACAAAATAGAAAAGTTTGTGCAAAAGACATTGTTGTGCAAGACCGCAGAGGTAGACCACGAATCAATGTCGAAGACCCTCACATTTTACGTTTTATGAAATAATTTATGTTGAAAAAAACACTTCTCTCTCTTGGCGTGGTGGTGATTGCCGCAGGTGCTCTTGGTTATGGTTATAAAAAAATTACTGACCTTGCTCAACACGCCTTAACTCTTCACGACGATC
Source organism: uncultured Haemophilus sp. (assembly GCA_963545995.1). GTDB lineage: Bacteria > Pseudomonadota > Gammaproteobacteria > Enterobacterales > Pasteurellaceae > Haemophilus_A. The sequence continues at coordinate 5,497 of CAUUKJ010000051.1, read as the reverse complement.
AATTCTTTATTGTGGAAAAAGGCACTTCAAGTCAAAAACTGGCAAAACAGCTCGAAGAGCAAGGCATTGTGCAGCATAGCGATGTGGCGTTATTGCCTTATTTAATTCGCCTAAATCCTGATCTTTCACACTTCAAAGCAGGCGTTTATTCGCTGAACGGCTTACATACTGTCGAAGATTTATTAAAGCATCTTAACTCAGGCAAAGAAGTGCAATTGAATGTCAAATTTATCGAAGGAAAAACGTTCAAAGCCTTTCGCGAGCAATTGGCGAAAGCAAGCTATTTAGAGCAAACGCTCGCAGGCAAAAGTGAGGTGGAAATTGCTCAGCTGCTTGGGCTTTCTACTGATAAATTAGAGGGGTGGATTGCTCCAGATACCTACAATTACGTGCCTTATTCGAGCGATTTAGCCTTACTCAAACGAGCCTACCAAAAGCAGCAAAAAACGTTGGACGAGGCTTGGCAAAATAAAGCGGAAAATCTACCGCTTGCGAATCCGTATGAAATGCTGATTTTGGCGTCTATCGTCGAAAAAGAAACGGGCGTGGCGAATGAGCGTCCGCAAGTGGCATCGGTTTTCATCAATCGTCTCAAGCAAGGTTGGAAATTAGAAACCGATCCAACCGTGATTTATGGTTTGGGCGAGCGTTATAATGGCAAAATCTACAAAAAAGATTTACAAGAAGCCACGCCTTACAACACTTACATTATCAACGGCTTACCGCCTACGCCCATTGCAATGCCGAGCGAAGCGGCATTAAAAGCGGTTTCGCAACCCGACAGCACGCCTTACTTTTTCTTTGTAGCAGATGGCACAGGCGGACATAAGTTTAGCCAATCGTTAAATGAACATAACCAAGCGGTCAAAGAATGGCGTAAAATTGAGCGTGAGCGTAAACAAACAACGGAAGGAACAAAATGATACGGGGTAAATTTATTGTGCTAGAAGGTTTGGAAGGGGCGGGAAAATCCACCGCTCATCAAGCCGTGTTAGCAAAATTGGAAGAATTGGGCATCAAAGATGTGGTATTGACCCGCGAACCAGGTGGCACGCCGTTGGCGGAAAAATTACGCCACCTGATTAAGCACGATTTGGAAGAGTCGATTTGCGATAAAGCAGAATTATTGATGCTTTACGCTGCACGCGTGCAGTTGGTGGAAAACGTTATCAAACCTGCGTTAGCAGAAGGCAAATGGGTCTTAGGAGATCGCCACGATATGTCTTCACAAGCCTATCAGGGTGGCGGTCGTCAAATCGAACGTAAAGTGTTAGATAATTTGAAACGCACCGTATTGGGCGATTTTGAGCCAGATCTCACGATTTACCTCGATATTGATCCTGCCGTTGGGCTAGAACGCGTACGTGGGCGTGGCAAGATGGATCGCATCGAACAGCAAAGTCTCGATTTCTTCTACCGCACGCATCAACGTTATTTGGAATTGACCCAAAATAATGACAAAGCAGTCATTATTGATGCGGAACAGCCACTAGAAAAAGTGACCGCTGATATTCGACAAGCGGTCGAAAATTTCGTGAAAAAAGCAAAATGATGGCATTGTATCCTTGGCAGCAGTCGCTTTACCAGCAAATTGTGCACCCATTCCAACAAGGAAGAGGGCATCACGCCTTATTGTTTAAAACCGAAACGGGATTGGGGAGCGAGGTGCTGATTCGTCATTTGGCGGATTGGCTGCTTTGTCAAAATAAAAAGGGCGATGAACCTTGCCACCTGTGCAAAAGCTGCTTGTTGATGCAAAGCGGCAATCACCCTGATTTCCATCTGCTTGAACCGATTGAAAACAGAGATATTGGCGTAGATCAGGTGCGTGAGGTGTTGGCAACTTTGCAACGTTTCGCCCAGCAAGAAGGCAATGTGGTGGTTTATATTCGCCAAGCGGAACGCCTAACGGAAGCGAGTTGCAATGCGTTGCTAAAAACGTTGGAAGAACCGCACGACGGCGTTTATTTTTTACTGGAAACTGCTATCCAAGCCCCGATGATGGCAACCATTCAAAGCCGCTGCCAAACGTGGGTGTTGCATGCTCCAGAAAAAGCAGTTGCACAGCAATGGTTACAAACCCATTGCCCGCAATTTAATGCGGAAGAAATCGATACCGCTTTACGTTTATGCCACGGTCGCCCACTGATTTGCAAAACATTTTTAGAAACCGACCGCTTGGCAATGCGAAAAACCTTCTTGCAAACCTTCTGGCGATTTTATAAAAATCGCGATCCGTTTTTGCTATTGAGTCAATTTGATAAAGATGAAGTGTTGATGCAGTTAGAATGGCTGGAAAGTTTCTTCAGCGATGCTCTTAAAGCCAAAATGGGCATTACCACAGGCTGGATAAACCATGATCTTGAAAAAGGCATCTGGCTTTTCAGCGAAGCGTTATCGGCTCAACAATTACTCAAAGGACACGATATTGTGCGAGAAACCCAAAAAGACCTCACCGAAATCAATGCGGTTAATGTCGAACTGATGTTAGTGAATGGATTGACGAGGTTGGTTTTAGAGGTGTTTTGATGAGTATTACTTTATTTTTTCTATGTGCCGTGGGTATGAATACCCACGGTTACGCATAATTCTGCTCCGTTGGAGCAGGTTATAATTGCACTATATAAGAATTTTTTTATGTACATTTTGTGGAGTAACGTCTTTCAAAAGTTGCTCAAGAGAGTAATGTTGAAGTAATTGACTGTTACATCTTTTCTTCTTTTTTCTAGAGTTCTGTGAGTTTTCTATACTTTCTTTCTCTTGTGAGTGAGAGAAATTATTTTTTAATAGTTTTTCTGTTTTCACGGTGCAATTCCCCTCAGAATTGGATTCTGCATTGAAATGAGCGTTTCGGTGGATTGGATTTCATCAATGCTTTGGATTTTACCTGCGAGGACTTGGTGGAGTTCTTCAATGGTGTGGGTCATTACTTTGATGAAAATGGAGTAGTTGCCTGTGGTGTAGTAGGCTTCGACGACTTCGGGGAAGTCATTGAGTTTGGCGATCACTTTTTCGTAATCTTTGGCGGATTTCAAGATAATGCCGATAAAGCAGCATACGTCGTAGCCGAGTTTACGTTCGTTGATTTTGAGTTTCGTGCCTTCAATCACGCCTGATTGTCGCATTTTTTCCACGCGGACGTGGATGGTGGCGGCACTAACACCGAACTGTTTGGCAATTTCTGCGTAAGGGGTTTTGGCGTCTTTGGCTAAGGCTCGCAGAATGTGTTGATCGAGTGGGTCGATGGGTTGTTTGGCGGAAGTGGAAGCGGTCAAAATTTCCTCACGATTTGCAAATCATTAAACAATATCTAAAATTTAACATAAATTATTAAAATATATCTAATCTTATTTTGATTTTATTATGAATTTATCTAAATTAGTTTGTGTTTTTTAAAAAACACGTTAAATTAGTGCCATCAGACGAGATAAACTCGGTGTGTTAAGATAATCCAGATTTTATAGAAAAAGGTAGGAAACAGATGAAAAAATCATTTATTTTGCAACAAAACGAAATTAGCTTTGTAAAAAACACGTTTACCCAATATTTAATTGATAAGTTAGGTGTAATTGAGGTGCAAGGCCCGATTTTGAGCGAAGTGGGCAACGGGATGCAAGATAACTTATCAGGGATCGAAAAAGCGGTGCAAGTGAATGTGAAATGTATTCCTAACGCAACTTATGAAGTGGTTCACTCGCTTGCAAAATGGAAACGCCATACGTTAGGTCGTTTTGGTTTCCAAGAAGGCGAAGGCTTATTTGTGCATATGAAAGCACTTCGTCCAGATGAAGATTCGTTAGATCCAACACACTCAGTTTATGTGGATCAATGGGACTGGGAAAAAGTGATTCCTGCAGGTAGTCGTGATTTTGATTACTTAAAAGAAACGGTAAACGAAATTTATAAAGCGATTCGTTTAACTGAATTAGCGGTGGAAGCTCGTTTTGATATTCCTTCTGTGTTACCAAAACAAATCACCTTTATTCACAGTGAAGATTTAGTAAAACGCTACCCAGATTTATCAGGCAAAGAGCGTGAAAATGCGATCTGTAAAGAATATGGGGCGGTGTTCTTAATTGGTATCGGTGGCAAATTATCAGATGGTAAACCACATGATGGTCGTGCACCAGACTACGATGACTGGACAACGGAATCAGAAAACGGTTACAAAGGTTTAAACGGTGACATTTTGGTTTGGAACGAACAATTAGGTTCTGCATTTGAGCTTTCATCAATGGGTATCCGTGTGGATGAAAAAGCGTTGCGTTTACAGGTGGAAATCACTGGCGACCAAGATCGTTTAGAAATGGATTGGCATAAAGAGTTGCTTGCGGGCAAATTACCTTTAACCATCGGTGGTGGTATCGGTCAATCACGTTTGGCGATGTTTTTGCTTCGTAAACAACATATCGGTGAAGTGCAATCAAGCGTATGGCCGAAAGAGATGTTAGAAAAATATAAAAACATTCTTTAATCATATAAAAGAAATTCAAACCCCAGTAACCGCTGGGGTTTTGTTTTTTCCTTGAACGAAAAAGGATAAGAGAGTAGCATTTGGCAGAATTTATGAGTAAATAATATGAAACCAACTATTCTTTTATACGATTCAGGCATTGGCGGCTTAACGATTTATGATAACGTGCGAAAAGCCCTACCAAACGCCCACTATTTATATTGCTTTGATAATGCGTTATTTCCTTATTCCGAAAAGTTGGAGGAGGAATTGATTGAACAAGCGGTCAAAATTGTGCAAAAAATTGCAGAAAAACAACCGCTTGATTTAGTTGTGGTGGCGTGTAATACCGCAAGTACGGTGGTATTGCCAGCATTAAGAGCAAAATTTTCTTTTCCTATTGTCGGCACTGTGCCAGCGATTAAACCCGCGGCGGCAATTTCTGAAACAAAAACAATTGGATTATTAGCTACGGTCGGGACGATCAAACGAGCTTACGTGCAAGATTTAATACAGAAATATGCTTCAGATTGTGTGGTCGAAAAAATTGGGCAAACTAAAATTGTTGAATTAGCAGAAGAAAAATTGTTGTACGGAAAGGTAGATTTGAATGCCTTGGCGGAATGTGTGGCGGATTGGCAAGAGCATCCGAGTTTGGATACGGTCATTTTGGGTTGCACGCATTTCCCTTTCTTAAAAGAAGAATTAAAGCAAATTTTGCCTAACGTAAAATATTTTGTTGATTCTGGCGAGGCAATTGCGAAGCGAGTGAAGTCATTAATCGGTGAAAAAATGGTGTTTGGTTCAGCAGGTGCGGAAAAAAATCAGGCATTTTGCACGAAATTAACAGAAGATTTTGCAGAGCGTCAAAAAATTTTGCAGCAATGGGGCTTTGAACATTTAGATGTAATCGAAGTTTAATGTGAAAAAATCAACAGAAATTGATGATTATTCATTATTTTTGCATAAAGTTTCAACAAGCGGTAAAATTTTTAAAATTTTTTGCAAAAAGAGCTTGCACGGTTTTGTTTTTTCTCTATAATG
>CAUUKJ010000050.1:0-8613 GCA_963545995.1 uncultured Haemophilus sp. | reverse complement strand
GAAGAGGCTCGTTTAGCGGAGGAAGCTCGTAAAGCTGAAGAGGCTCGTTTAGCTGAGGAAGCTCGCAAAGCTGAAGAGGCTCGTAAAGCGGAGGAGGCTCGCAAAGCTGAAGAAGCACGTAAAGCAGAAGAAGCACGTAAAGCAGAAGAAGCTCGTAAAGCAGAAGAAGCTCGTAAAGCGGAAGAGGCTCGTTTAGCCGAGGAAGCCCGTAAAGCGGAAGAAGCACGATTAGCCGAGGAAGCTCGTAAAGCAGAAGAGGCTCATTTAGCCGAAGAAGCTCGCAAAGAGGAAGAAGCCCGTAAAGCCGAAGAAGCTAAGAAGGCAGCTGAAAAACCAGTGATTTTGCCAAAAGAAACGTTGAGTAAATACACAAATACCGCAGTGGCAGATGCTTTACTTTCAACGCAATCTGTTTTAGATGCTGGCTCAAGCCTTGAGCAACATCTTGGCACTTCATTAAATGAGGTTGCAGTACCAAATGTATGGACAGCATTTGAAACCCAAAATGGGGATTATTCTGCAGATCAATATCGTGATTTTAATAGCAAGCGTCGCCAAACTCAGTTAGGTATCGATCTTCTATTAACACCGAACTTACAAACAGGTTTAGCGTTAACGCAAGCAAGAAACAGCAACGATTTTGTTGAAGCAAATGGCAAAAATACTCTGACGATGGGCAGTGCCTATTTGAAATACCAATCGGATAATGGGTCATTTATTGCTCTTGATGTCGGGGCTGGACGATTGAAAAATGAAATTCAATTTGCCAATAAAACGACCTTTGATCGCAGCGTTGTTCAAACGGGTGTAACAGCAGGACATTCGTTCAAAGCTGGACAATTTGAGCTTAAGCCATCATTAGGTGTACGCTATAGCCGTTTATCTGCGGTAAATTATGAACTTGATCAGGCAAAAGTTTACGTTCCTACTACCCACTTAGCTTCTGCATTTGCAGGCGTGGAAGCAGGATATCAATTAGACTTTGGCGATTTCTCTATCAAACCACTTTTCTCGGCAAAATATACGAAAAACAGCGGAACAGAGAAACTCTATGTGAATAATTACCAATTTGACTATGAAGCCGATGATAGAGAGCGATATAGTGCAGGCTTAGAGTTAAAATATAAACTGGCTACCTTAAATGTGAAAGGTGGTGTGACGAAAGGAAAACAGATGGGAACTCAGCGTTTTGCAGGTGTTGCCTTGAATTTATCTTTCTAATCAATCTAAAATAATGGATAAAAAGGGTTGGAATTAACGTTCCAACCCTTTTTGCGTTTTATCCATTAAATTTTACCGCTTGTTATTGCGAAAATTCAGCCCATTTTCCCAACACGATCTCTTTGGCTTTTTCAGGCTCAAGGCTATCTAACCAAGTGATTTCGCTTTGCCAGCCGCGTAGCCACGTAATTTGGCGTTTAGCAAGTTGACGGGTGGCACAAATGCCCTTGAAAATCGCTTCATCGAGTGAAATATCGCCTTGCAAGTATTCCCACATTTGGCGGTAGCCCACACAGCGGATAGAAGGCAAGTCGATATTTAAATCGCCTCGTTCAAACAATTTTCGTACTTCCTCTTCAAAGCCAAGAGCAATCATTTTGTGGAATCGCTGTTCAATGCGTTGGTGCAATACAGCCCGATCTTCAGGAGCAATGGCAAATTGCAGCACGTCATACGGCAAACTTTCGCCTTGCTGGGCGGTGAGTTCGGTCATCGTTTTGCCCGTGATGTAAAACACTTCCAACGCACGATTAATGCGTTGGCTGTCGTTTGGATTGATGCGATTTGCCGAGACGGGATCAATTGCCATTAAATCTTGATGCAACGCTGCCCAACCGAATTCAGCGGCTTTTTGTTCAATTTTGGCACGCACTTCGCTATCTGCTGACGGTAGCGGCGAAAGCCCTTCAATCAAGGCTTTGTAATACAGCATTGTTCCGCCAACCAGCAGCGGAATTCGACCGCTTGCCGTGATTTCTGCCATCTCTTTGAGAGCATCGGCTCGGAAATTCATTGCAGAATAGCTTTCGGATGGATCTAAAATATCAATCAAGCGGTGCGGTGCTTTTGCCAGCTCTTCACGGCTTGGCTTAGCAGTGCCAATATCCATTCCTTTGTAAATTAGGGCGGAGTCCACGCTAATTACTTCTACGGGCAAACTTTGGCGTAGTGCAATCGCCAAATCCGTTTTGCCCGAGGCGGTCGGGCCCATTAAAAAAATTGCTTTTGGTTTATTGTTCATTGTTCTTCTTATTCTGCTCGTAAAGACATCTCGCCAATGGCAAAGGCATTCAGCTCGCCATTTTGTTCAAGCAGCAACTCGCCTTGTTCGTTAATGCCACGTGAAATGCCGTGAATTTCTTGGTCGTTAGCGATCAATTTCACTGCTTGATTTTGGAAAATATCAAATGCCTGCCAACGATCGTGATAATGCGAAAAGCCCACAAGCGGGTAAATTTTGAGGTTTTTTTGCAATGCCTGCACCAAGTCACAGACCAATTTATTGCGATCAAAATGGTAATGTGAAAGATCAGACCACGCTTGGGTCACAATCTGTTCATCAACTTTCGTCATTCCTAAATTTAAACCGATACCGATGACCAAGTGAATCCCTTCGCGGTTCGCTTTGGTTTCAATCAAAATGCCGCCCATTTTTTTGCCTTGATAGTAAATATCGTTCGGCCATTTGATTTGAATATCCGACACATTTTGAGATTGCAAGGCTTCGGCAATAATCAGCGACACAACCAAACTCAACGCGGGTAAATTATCCAATTCTTCTTGCTTGTAATGCCACAAAATCGAAAAATAGAGGTTTTGGCTTTCAGGCGAAAACCACGTTCTGCCCCGTCTGCCACGCCCTGCCGTTTGGGTTTCCGCCAAACAAACGCTGCCTTGCTCGAAGGTTTGGTAATTTTCTAGCAGGTAAGCGTTTGTGGAATTGATTTCATCAAACACAAAGGCTTCGCCGCAAAGTAAGGCATCTTGAATTTGGGATTGGTTGAGTTTCATCTTTTTTATCTATGTTTAGTTTATTTTTAAGACCCTCGCTCCTTGAGGGAGAGGGATAATTTCGTTTCGTTCAGAAACGAAATTCGGGAGAGGGGTAAGCGGTCATTTTTGACCGCTCATTTGCAAAATGGTATCGCAGCCCCCTCTCTCTGATTAAAATTGCCTAACGCAATTTTAATCTGTCTCTCTCCCTCGAGGGGAGAGAGTGAGTGTTAGTGATTTTAAGAGGATTATAAAACTAACGCGTCACTAACTCGCTGTCAATTTCACCCGTTCTGCCCATAAAACGCACTTCAGGGTGCAATTCCACACCAAATTTTTCACGCACTTTTTGGCGAACCGCTTTGGCAAGATTAACTACATCCATTCCCATTGCATTTTCTTTATTGATCAGCACCAACGCTTGCTGCGTATGTACTGCCGCACCGCCAACTTGGAAACCTTTTAAACCACATTGGTCAATTAACCAACCTGCCGCTAGTTTCACAGATCCATCCGCCTGTGGGTAATTTGGGATATTCGGAAAAGCGGTCTGAATTTGGGCAAAATTTGCAGCATCAATCACAGGATTTTTAAAGAAACTGCCTGCATTGCCAAACTCGTCTGGATTTGGCAATTTGCTTGAACGCACGGCACACACTTCTTCAAATACTTGTTGGGCCGTTACGGTTTCAGGCTCGAATTGCGTAAGTGAGCCGTAAGTCAGCACAGGTTTCCACGCTTTTGGTAATTTCAAGCCGACCGCAACAATCGCATATTCATCTTTGTATTCGTGTTTGAAAATGCTATCGCGATAGCCAAAACGACATTCGTCTTTGCTTAAATGCACTCGTTCGCCTGTAGGCAAATGCACGGCTTCAACAAAATCGCACACTTGAGCAAACTCTACTCCATAAGCACCGATATTCTGAATCGGTGCAGAACCCGCCACGCCAGGAATTAACGCCAAATTTTCCAAGCCATAAACGCTCATTGCAAGAGCGGTTTTCACTAATTCGTGCCAGTTTTGCCCGCCTTGCACGTGCAAATAATGGAAATCTGCATCTTCACGATGCGTCATTCCCAGCAATTTATTGATGAAAACCACGCCCTCAAAATCATCGGTAAACAGCACATTTGAGCCTTGCCCCAAAAGTAAAACAGGCTGATGATTTTGAGTTGCACGCTGCCATTCCGTTACAAGTTGCTCAACAGTCGTGTATTCCACAATTTTGGCGGCATTCGCAGGCAGATGAAAAGTGTGAAAAGAGGTTAAACTTTGCATAATGTTCGGGTTAAAAATCGGATGATTAAAAATTGAAGGCATTTTAACACAAACAAGCGGTTGGATTTGCAATTTGGTTCGCAAAAACAACCGCTTGCCATATCTTTGCTAAATCCCTTTTCTTTATCCCCCTATTTCAGGCATAATCCGATAATAAAAACTTATCGGAAGGTTTGAATGATGTCGTTTACTAAAGAAGAAAAATTGCGAATGTCTGAAGCGGATATTCGCTCAAAATTCATTACGCCAGAAATTCGTAACGCAGGCTGGGATGAGCGTCAAATTCGTGAAGAATTTTCTTTTAAAGCCGATAAAACATTTACGGATGGTCAAATGGTGGTGGATCCAAAAACCAAAAAAGCCAGCCGCCTAGAAGCCAAAAGAGCAGATTATTTACTTTACCAATCTCCAAACCAAAAAATTGCCGTGGTGGAAGCCAAAGATAACAAACATACCTCGCGTGATGGCTTGCAACAAGCGATGGATTATGCTCGTTTATTGGATGTACCTTTCGCCTATAGTTCAAATGGCGATGAATTTGTAGAACACGATTTTTTAACAGGTGTTCAAAGAATTTTACCGATGACTCAATTCCCAACGCCACAAGAATTAAAAGCACGTTGGGAAAAACAATACACGCCCGAACAGCTGAAAATTATTCAACAGCCTTACTACACCAGTGCAAACGACACTTTCAAAGAACCCCGCTATTATCAAGAAGTGGCGATTAATCGCACAATTGAAGCCGTTGCAAAAGGTCAGCAACGTATCTTACTTGTGATGGCAACAGGGACGGGCAAAACCTACACCGCATTCCAAATCATTCATCGTTTGAAAGCGAGCGGCACGAAGAAAAAAATCTTGTTCTTGGCGGATCGCAACGTGCTTGTAGATCAGCCAATGACGCAAGATTTCAAACCGTTTAAAGATACGATGGTAAAAGTGACCAACAAAACGCTTGATAGTGCTTTTGAAGTGTATCTTGCTTTGTATCAACAACTTGATGGTTCAGCAGATAATTCTCTCTTTAAGCAATTCCAGCCGTCTTTTTTCGATCTTATTATCATTGATGAATGTCATCGCGGTAGTGCTAAAGAAGATTCAAACTGGCGTGCGATTTTAGACTATTTTTCAGCAGCTACTCATATTGGGATGACAGCTACACCAAAAGAAACGGCGGATGCAAGCAATATTAACTATTTTGGTGAGCCAATTTATACCTATAGCCTAAAACAAGGGATTGAGGATGGTTTCCTTGCCCCTTATCGCGTGATTCGTGTGGATTTAGATTGCGATTTAAAGGGCTGGCGACCAACTAAAGGTTTGAAAGATAAAGAAGGGAATTTGGTCGAAGATCGCCTTTATACCGTTAAAGATTTTGATTACAACATCGTACTCGATGACCGCACGCACCTTGTTGCTGAACGTATTACCGAATTTTTGAAGAAAACCGACCGCTTGAGCAAAACCATTGTGTTTTGCGCCAACATCAATCACGCTCAGCGAATGGTTGAGGCATTAGCTCGTCTAAATGCGGATATGATGCAGCAAAATTCTAAATATGTTTGCCAAATCACAGGCGATCAATCAGGAAAAAGCGTTGATCTTGAAGAATTTTGCGATGTAAGAAATGAAAGTAAAGATTACCCCGTCATTGCGGTAACCTCTAAATTGATGACCACAGGTGTTGATAGCAAAACCTGCAAATTGGTGGTGCTAGATGCCAACATCAATTCAATGACCGAATTTAAACAAATCATCGGGCGTGGTACACGACTTCGCACCGATGCAGGCAAAGAATTTTTTACTATTCTTGACTTCCGTGGCGTAACGCGTCTATTTGCCGATCCTGCTTTTGATGGCGAACCTGTGGTAATTCTGGATATTCCAGAAGATAAACCTATTGTAGATACCCCTGATTCTGATAATGAAAAACCGACTTCAGACGGAACAATAGAAAAACCACAGCCTACCTATAAACCGCAAATTGTGGTACAAGCAGGCACGTTGCAGCTACGCATTTTAGATGAAAAAGTGCAATACCTGAACGAGCAAGGCGAACTGGTTTCAGAAGATATTGCCACCTTCTCTCAACGCGAAATCAAAAAAGATTTTACCAATTATGAGCAATTCCAAACCAACTGGCTTGCAAGCGGTGAAGTTTTCACAAAATTTTACACAGACTCAAAATGGGTCAATGCCCTCCGTAAGAAATCCAATCTTGGCTTAGATGTTGATGATTTTGACGTGCTAGGTGCTGTCAGCTACGGCAAAAAACCACTCACGAAAACAGAACGAGCCGACAAAGTGAAACAAAGCGGCTATCTCGCTCAATACTCCAATGAAAACCAACAAGTGCTGGGCTTATTGCTTGATGAGTATGTGAAATCAGGCTCTAAAGATTTAACCAAAACCGAACTCTTACAAACCCCGAAATTCAGTCCTTTAGGCGGTTTGGTGTCTATTGTGAAAAATTTTGGCGGCAAAGCACTTTACCAAAAAGCGGTGAAAGGGCTAGAAAAAATCATTTACTCGGAATAATTAAGGAACAAAATGAGCTTAAATAATCTCGTAAAACGCTTGCAAGATGTGATGCGTAATGATGCAGGGATCAACGGTGATGCACAACGCATCGAACAAATTGTTTGGATTCTCTTTTTAAAAATTTATGATGCTAAAGAGCAAGAATGGGAACTGATTAACGATAACTATCAGTCAATTATTCCGCCAAGTTTACGTTGGGCAAATTGGGCGAAAGATAACAAAGATGGCAAAGCGATGACAGGCGAAGAACTATTAAACTTCGTCAATAATGACCTTTTCCCAATCTTGAAAAATTTGCCTGTTTCCGCTCAAACGCCAATGAATCAACGCATTATTCGTGCGGCATTTGAAGACAACAATAACTATATGAAAAATGGGGTGTTGTTGCGTCAAGTGATCAATATCATTGATGAAATCAACTTTGAGCAATACCAAGAACGCCACGCTTTTGGCGATATTTACGAGAACATTTTAAAAAGCCTACAAAGTGCGGGCAACGCAGGCGAATTTTATACGCCGCGTGCGGTGACTGATTTTATGGTGAAAATGATCGCACCGAAATTAGGCGAGAAAATTGCGGATTTTGCGTGCGGTACGGGCGGATTCTTAACTTCGGCATTGAAAGTGTTAGAACAACAAATTCAATCCGTAAATGACCGCACTTTGTTCAATAATTCCGTATATGGCATTGAGAAAAAAGCCTTGCCGCACCTGCTCTGTATTACTAATTTATTGCTGCACGATATTGATAATCCAAATGTGCATCACGACAACGCACTCGAGAAAAATGTAAAAGATTACACCGAAAACGACAAGTTTGATGTGATTTTAATGAACCCACCTTATGGCGGTTCTGAAATTGAGCAAATCAAAACCAACTTTCCTGCGGCATTACGCAGCAGTGAAACAGCGGATTTGTTTATGTCGGTAATTATGTATCGCTTAAAGAAAAACGGACGTGTGGCGATTGTGCTGCCTGATGGTTTCTTATTCGGCACCGATAACGCCAAAATGGCAATCAAGAAAAAATTGTTAGAAGAGATGAACCTGCACACGGTAATTCGCTTACCGCACAGCGTGTTCGCCCCTTATACTTCAATCACAACCAACATTTTATTTTTTGATAATACCACGCCAACCAAAGAAACGTGGTTCTACCGCTTGGATATGCCTGAAGGCTACAAAAATTTCTCGAAAACCAAGCCAATGAAATTAGAGCATTTCAATGAAGTGATTGAATGGTGGCACAACCGCCAAGCCATTGAAGTGGAAGGTTTTGACAAAGCCCGTAGCTACACCGCACAAGAAATCGCAGACCGCCAATATAACTTGGATTTATGCGGTTTCCCACACGAAGAAGAGGAAATTTTGCCGCCTGATGAGCTGATTGCAAATTATCAGCAAAAACGCACCGCTTTAAATGCGGATATTGACCGAATTTTGGCAGAAATTACGGGGATTTTGGGGATTAAGTTGTAGATTTCATCTCTATATTAATTATTAAATCGCTCGAAAAATTGGCAAACAATGTTCGCCAAATTGACAAAAATATTTTAGAAAAGTATTTAACCACAAATGAAAGCACAGCAATTAAAAAATGCCATTTTACAACTTGCGATTCAAGGAAAACTTGTTCCGCAAGATCCTAATGATGAACCAGCAAGTGTATTGCTTGAAAAAATCCAGGCTGAAAAAGCGAAATTGATCGCCGAAGGCAAAATAAAAAAATCTCGCAAAACTTCTGATAAACTTCCGTTCGTTTCGGACGAGTTTCCTTTTGAAATTCCTGAGAG
>CAUUKJ010000049.1:0-9064 GCA_963545995.1 uncultured Haemophilus sp. | reverse complement strand
TTTAAAACAATTAGTTAAGGGGAATTTAGTCTAGTTATCTAGTACAGCCCCAAAATTTATTGCTATGTTTATTTCTTTCTCAAGAGTTTATAAACCGCTTGGAGCAGGCTTAAAGGCAAGATGCGAGGAATGGCACGCATTAGGAAAATAGCAAACCCTGTGATCGGGTTATGAATTTTTGCTTGGTTTTTCAGCATATAAATTTCCCATTCGTACTGAAATTGCTTCCAGCCACGACGGCGCCCAACCATTCCATTTCCAACACGGGCATAAACAAGAATATCGGGTAAATTTGCCACTTTCAAACCTGTTGCTACCATTTTGATCCAAAGTGTGTAATCTTCTTGCAACCCCTGATAACCACCACATTCAATCACTTTTGATTTTTGATACGCGACAGTCATATGGTTAAATGGACAGCGTAAACGGGTAAAGTGAACGATTTCTTGTTGCGAAGTAGGGACATTTCGGTATGCAACAATATCATTGATATTGTCACCAAATTCGGCAATTTGCCCACCAAGCATAATAACATCAGGATTTTTTTGAATAAAATCGATCTGTTTTTCAAAACGCTCTGGCACGCAAATATCATCGGTATCCATACGGAAGACCCATTCATTGCTACAATAATTTAAGCCATCATTGAGTGTTTTACCTAAACCACGGTTTTCAGCAAATTTTACCGCTTTAATTGGTAAAATCTGTTCATATTCTGATACTACTGCGTCTAATTCAGGCGTAACCGCTCCATCAAATAAAACCACGATTTCATTTGCAGGCAATGTTTGAGCTTTTAAACTTTCAAAACATTCTTTTAAAAAGATTGGATTCTCTTTAATATAAAGAGACATTAAAACTGAAAATTGCATTATACGAACCTTTTCATATTAATTGCTAATTTAGGCGAAATAAAAGTGACAGCCGCAATAATTAAATGTTTAATATTATGGCTCAACTTAAACATTTCAAAATAATAATAAGCCGCTTTACGAGATAAATTCATTGTATAGGGGTAAGATAGAATATAAAGTGAATTCATCGCAAAATTCTGTTTTTGCTTATCCGTTTTCACATATTTATGCTGAATATATTCAATGGCTTTCTCTGTATTTGTTGTATTTGTTGAAACGCTTGACCGTTTGGTATGGAAATAACAAATACTTAGAGGTTCATTGATAAAGCCTGCTTTTAAATTAGGACTATCTGATACTTTTAAGACAAAATCATAATCTTCAAGTGACTTTAATTCTGTATTTAAACCACCTAATGCAAGGAAAAAGGATTTTTTGATCCCAATCATTGGCATTCCACCAATTTTATTGGCTAATAAAATATTGTCTAAATTAATTCTATTCAGCTCAATAGGATGCGTAAAATAAGTAAATTTTTCGTTTACCATTTCACATTGTGCTGGGTGATAAATAAAATTGGTTTGTGGATGAGCTTGAATAAATTGAGCAATTACTTCACATTTATTATTTGCAAAACGATCATCATCATCTAAAAATAATAGCCACTCTTTTGATGCTAATTCAGCTCCAACATTACGGCTACCTGCCGCACCTTGATTCGTTTCATTGCGGAATACCTTAACTTCAAAAGGGTATTCTTGTTCAACAGAAACAGCTTGACTTGAGTAATCATCAACAATAATTACCTCAAAATTATATGTCGTTTGCTCTTTTAAACTATCAAGCAATGCAACAATTTCTGCATTGCGATTATAGGAAGGCACAATAATACTAAACATCATCTTCCTCTATTTTTTGTTAAAAATAATCCAATTTCTACCGCTTGTTCCAAAGAGCGATAAAAACATTAACAACACCATCATAATACCAGGGAATGCGTAGGTATCTGCTTTGATATTTAAAATAGTTAATAAACCAATGGTAGATAAAGTATATATCCAACTACCATTTAGCCAATTATCTGCAATTCGTTTAACAAAATAAGCAGTAAATAAAAAGCAGATAATGACATAACTAAATCCACCATATAATGTTTGGCGAATAAAACCAGAATCAGAACCGCCATAATAACGTTGTTCTGATGTGAAATATAATCCATCACCTATTAGAATTTGTGTTATTTCTGGCATAAAGAGGTGTTTGTTCATTAAGGTATCCGTAGAAGAACTTAACGTGATAGGAATACCTCTTGCCATTTTAATTAAGTTAATGACTGGTTCTAATGCGTGTGCCACAAATTTATTTTCTGGTAAAAACAGTGCCAATAATATAACAGTTACTGCAAACAATAATAAATAAGGAATATAACGCCATTTAAAGTAAAGTAGAATACTCACAACGGAAAAAATTAAAAACGAGCGACCTGATATTGTACCGATAAAGAGCATTAAAAATAAAAAGATACCTTGCAGTTGATCATTCTTTTTATTATAGGCAAGTAAGAAATGTAATAACATCAAATAAAATGCACTTAACTGAAAGAATGCAGATGAAGTAATATTATATAAGCGATATTCTTGCTCTGAACCTTGAAAACGAGGTAAAAAATAATCTGCATTTGTACCAAGCGTTATGCTAATCATTAAAGGAATGCCGAATAAGGCTAATAAACCCAATAATGATTGAAGACTAATTCCCCACTTTAGATCGCGGATAAGTTGATTTTGTGCATTTGTATGTTGGTAAAAAAGATTATAGATAACAATCCCAATCACTAAAAAAATAAAGGATTTAACATACATACTCACAACACTAAGCTCTTTTGTGCCGTGAAGAATAATAGGAATAATGGAAAATAGAATAAGAAAGATAGAAACAAAGAGGCTATCTTTTGGGATAACAAGTTGTTTGATCTCTTTTTTATACCATTTATAAGCAAGCCAAACTAAAGCAATCCCTCCTACAACAAAACTCATTCGTAGAAAGTGGAATACCCAAGGATCATAAATGTAAAATAAATTGAAAAGAGCTGACATTCTAAATTTTCTCTACAAATTTCGCTTAATAGCCAATACTTTTTTTAACGGTAATTTAAGTAGTTTCTTAAATAAATTATTGTTAAGTGAACCACGTAAATCTTCTAAATTACTGGTAAGTACAGGATTTTCAATGACCATTAACGGACGAATAACCAGAATATCTAAGCCAAATTCTTTTTCGAATAGAATAAAATCATCGGCTAACCAATAAGGTTGTTTTTTTTCTAATTCTGCTAAAAAACGTTTTACTGCTGATTTCTTAATTAAATAAGCCACGGTACCAGCAAAATAATTTTTATAAGGATAAGAATAAGTATAACCTGTATTTTCGATCGGCTTTTGACAACATTTAAATGTACTTGGGTAGTTAATTTTTAGTTCAATATCATCAAAAGTCGGGATCTTAGATTGCCCAACCAAAATAATATCGGCTTTTAAATTCTGTTTTAATAAAGCGGTTAAATTTTGCTGAAAATTTGCAGCCAATAGGGCATCATCTTCACACACTAACACATAATCATCTGCTGCAATGTTTTTATCTTCTGCAATCAATTGGTAAACCGTTAAATGGCTAAGAGTACAACCAATTTCGCCTTTAGTGACTTGACGATGATAACGTTTTTTGAACTGTTCAAAATCAAATTTTGAATGTAATTCAGTTTCATCTAAAACCATTGTATTGATGGCACTGAATATTTCAAAATCTGCTGTGTCAGGTTGAGAAAAAAACAATTCACGTCTTTTAATATCTTTATCTAATGAGATTAAATATTTTTTCATTTTCTAGCCTAAAGTTTATTTTACTGGGATTGGAAATTTAAAATAATAAATTATTGAAATAACCAATCGTGTGAAACTTGCCCCTAATAGAGCATAAGCTACGCCATATAATTGATATTCTTTAAATAAGTAAAACAGGCTGACAAAAACAGCAATAGAAATCAATTGACGCGTAAACAATAAGATCTGTTTACCTTGAATAAGCATATTTTGCGAAAGTAGCCAAGATAAGCCCGCTACAATTGAGTTAATTACAAAGAAAATCAATACAGGAGCAACTTCAATATATTTCTCACTAAAGAAGAATTGAATAACAGGTTCTGCTAGTAATGGAACAAGCACTATAGCTCCAATACTCATCAACGCAATGATGACTAAAACAGATTTTAATCTATTTAGATTGTTTAATAATCCAGAATAATAATAGTCTGTCAGCATATTGATGAATTTTGTCAGTAAAGCATCAAAGGTAATACAAACGGTATAAAGCCCTAAAGTATAATTGCCCATTAAAGCAACAATAAGAAATTTATCAATACTTGTAGTCGTTGCTCCAAAGGTTTGGTATAAGTTTTGTTTAATCCACGTTTTTAAGAAAAATGTACGATTAATTGGTTGTAAGTTTTCTTGTTTCTTGAAATTTCTCTCAATTCTATTTAAATAAAATAAACAAGCCGCAGTTTGAATAGCACTAAATAAAGTTAATAAATAAATAGCAATTTCAAGAGGTTGTTCACCTAATAATAGATAGGCCAAACCATAAACCAAAACTAATAATATGGGTTGTTGAAAGTTTATTGCTCGATAAACTTTTAAACTTGCTTCGATTTTACTTTTCTCAAGCGTAATAGTTAATATTGCCGTTAATAATACATTGACGATAAAGAGTATTTTAAATGCCGTGACATTAAAGAAAATTACCACAATAGCTGAAACAGCTAATGTAAGAAGTAGAAAGGCAATAAAATAATTCCGCCAGCCTAAATATTGTTTATTTCGCATAGAAAGAGCAAGAGCAAAGCCTGCTCCACCTGTTGCGAGGGTAACAACATAAGAAACTGACGTAACGAATAATTGATGAGCTCCGCGATCATCCACCGATAATAATCGGGCAAGAATAAAAGAGCTCACCATTGTTAGCCCCATCCCTAATAGAGTAATAAAGATGAGATGAATTAAATTACGATTATTTTTCATATAACTTGGTAAAAGAAATCTCTTTCGTCCATTGATTGTAATAACCCGAATTTTTTCCATAAGAGTTATCACAAACTTCGTTTGGAATACCTAATAGGCAAGAAAAAATATGTCCGTGCAAACGGCTTGTTACAATATTATCGTAGCTTAAGAAAATATTTTGACAACGTGTAATCACATCCATTGAATGTTGATACCACATATCATTAATTTTATTTTTTACAAAACCAAGATTAAATTTATTGGCGAGTTTAGAAAAACGGCTGCACCATAATTCGAATTTCATATCAGAAGGTAATAAAATATCTTCCCAATCTTTTACGTGATCTAAATTAGGTAGTTTAGCTTGAATTTCTGCCTCAATATGGCTTTTTTCAATATCTTTACGTAAAAAATAAAGCGTGCCATTGCCTGTAGTGCCTATTTTTTGAGGTAAAGTGCCGTAAAGCTGGTGAGCCATATCAGGCGATAACGCCACATTAGGCGAAAAATATTTTTTCATCATTTCAAACGTATTTGTATCACGCGAGAAAAGATGCAAATCAGGATGTTTAGAAAAAATGCTTGCTGATTTTTTCATTGCCTCTTCATTAGAAAAATGGGCTGTTTGTGGCAGTAAAATAATGCGATTGTTGGGGAATGCTTGCACCAAATCTTCACGCATTTTTTGAATGCTTGGATAGAGATCACCAAAGTTCCCACCACCGTGGCATAAAATCGTTGTATTTGGTTTTACATACTTTTTAACTTCTTCTAAATCAAAAGCCTGCAAGCAACGACGTAGGCGAATATTTATTTGATAATCTTTGAAAAATTGCTCTGTGCCTGCATAGATCAAGAGATCGCCTACATTTTGATGTAGTGGATAATCAAAATATAACACATCATTTTTATCAATAATTTTTTCTTCAATCTGTTTTAAGTGTTGTTTTAAAGCTAAAAGCACGCTATTCATTGCGATCTCTCAAATTAGTAAAAGTCAAAAACATAGCTAAGACAAACCGAACCTTGCACCGTTCCAATTTGACTGCAAAATAATGGTGCATTTTAACAATAATTCACGCAAAATACGCAAAGTTTTTCAAAAGATATGTAGGTTCCTATGTTTTTTTATCTTACTAAAATTCTCACCGCTATTGTTTTGCCTCCGTTTAACATTGCTGTCATTTGGATTTTTTCCCTCATTTTTAACCGCTTGCACTATAAGAAAATCAGCCGTTTTTTAACGGTTTTCGGTATTGCGATGCTCTATCTTTTCAGCACGCCATTTATGGCAACAATGCTTACAAATTCTTTGATTGATGAAAATAAACTCACGTTACAAGACTACCAACAAGCTCAAGCGATTGTAGTGCTTGGTGGTGGTTTGCGTGATAGTACCGAGCTCTACGGCAAAATTACGGTGACTAATAACGAGCTTGAACGGATGCGTTATGCCGCATTTTTATATAATGAAACCCATTTACCCATTTTAGCTACAGGTAGATCGCCAAATGGTACTTCAGAAGCAAAAGTGATCGCCCAAGAGTTCCAGCAATTCTTTAACGTACCGACCCAATGGGTAGAAAGCGAAGCTAAAACCACCAAAGAGAATGCGTTATATACTAAAGAAATTCTAGAAAAAGAAGGCATTCATAAAATCATTTTAGTGACTCAAAACTGGCATATGAAGCGTGCTAAATTGCTGTTTGAACAACAAGGTTTTGAAGTGCTTCCCGCTGGAGTTGGCTACGGCAAAACGCCTTCTGAATACATTAATTTTATGTATTTCGTCCCGCAATCAGGAGCGATGGATAACATAATGCTACTCTTAAAAGAATGGTTAGGGTATTGGAAAGAGAAGTAAAAAAATATAGATAAAAACGGAAGCTTTTGCTTCCGTTTTACGTGATTTCAACTTTTGCTGGAATCTATAATGATTAATGACGCACGATCTCTTCTTCGTCAAAATCAAAATCTTCATCCTGATCTTCGAAGAACTCGCCATCGTCACCGTATTCATCTTCTTCGCCATTTGGATCTTCAAAGTAAGTGCCCCAGCCTTCATATTCCGCACCTGCTTTTTCAATTAATGGCAGTAATTCTTTTTGTTGTGCCGTAATTAAATCTGCGTTTAAGTTGATTTCACTGACAATATCGCACACGAAAAAGATTTTACCATCCTCTTCCACTTCTTCAGCTTCAGAAATTTCGTAGCCTAATTTATAAGCATCAACAACTAATTTTTCGAGCTTATCAAAATCGTGTTGAGCCACGTGATGTTCGATAATATAAAGAGCTTCAGGATCGGAACCATCGGCTAATAAATTTTCAATAATTTCATCCGTTTCTTGACGTAATGAAGCTAAATCGTACATAACAACCTCTTATTCTGCTTGGGTTAAAAAGACTTCCGCAAACCAGCTATCTAATTTGGCGGATAATTTATCAATACCAATTCGTTTTAACGCGGAATAGGCTTCCACTTGCACATCGCCTTGGAACGGTAAAATCGCTTCACGCACCATTTTCACGGTTTTACTGCGTTCTGATTGGCTGAGTTTATCCGCTTTGGTAAGCAATAATAAAACAGGCAATTCGGCTGAAACCGCCCATTCAATCATCTGTTGGTCTAAATCTTTTAACGGATGACGAATGTCCATCAAAATCACAACACCACGTAAACATTCACGTTTTTGTAGATATTCGCCCAACGCTTTTTGCCATTGCAGTTTCATCTGTTCTGGCACGGCTGCATAGCCATAACCTGGTAAATCCACTAATTTGCAATTTGGTTCCACTTCAAAAAGGTTAATTAACTGCGTACGACCTGGCGTTTTTGAGGTTCTTGCCAAGTTTTTTTGATTGGTTAACGCATTTAATGCTGTCGATTTACCCGCATTTGAACGCCCAGCAAAGGCGATTTCTACACCATTATCTTCAGGTAAGTGACGAATATCAGGTGCAGAGGTTAAGAATTTGGTTTTGTGATAATTCAGTTTAATTTGTTCAGTCATAATTTTTCATTGTGTTATTTAAATCGCCAAGATTGCCCTTTTTCGCCATATTGGTTAGCTTGCGAAAAGCTGGCAAAAAAGCCCCATTCTAAAAAAACGATGGTGCAAATCAGCATTGGCATCAATAAACCGAGTAGCCACGCGGTATTTTCATCCGCTGCACGCGATACCCAATGACAAGCCACTGGTACAAGCAAAATAAGTGCATTTTTGCCCGAGCGATTTCGGTCGTGTAAGCGTTTCACCGCAATTGACAAGACACTATACAGACTTACGCCTAAAGGGAAAAGCATAATTGGCTCGAAAGCGGTTGAATTTAGCCAAAAGTTTACCACGATAAATAAAAAGGCAAAATTGAACGCAATGCCCGTCCAAAAACCTTGCCGATTTAATCGTCCTTTAAAGCTGAAAAGTAGTTGAATCAATCCCATTTTTTACCTTAACAAGCGGTGAGATTTTCAGAATTTTTTGTAAGGCGAGCATTATACCCTAATTCAGCCTTTTTCTTATTACATTTTTCATACTCATAAAATCATTTTTTTGGTACACTTAACGCACTTTTAGCTTTTTATATTGGAATTGATTATGTCGGAAAAGAAAAAAGGTTTTTGGTCTTGGCTTGGTTTTGGGAAAAAAGAAAAAGCAGAAGAGCAAGTTCAGCCAGAAGAACAGATTATAGAGAATAGCTCAGACGAGCATTCGCAAAAAACAGAAGAAAACAGACCGCTTGTAGAAGAAAAACAAGAGTCGGTGGGCGAATTTCTTGAGCATAAATTAGATGAAGCGAAACATTTTGTCGAAAAAAAAATGGATTCGGCAGAGCATTTGCTGAATGAATTAGAAGAAAAAATCGAGCAATCTTTCGAAGAAGAGAAAGAAGAAAGCGTTGCTATTGTTGATACAGCAAAACACGAAGAAGTAGAAGAAAAAACGCCAGAAGAAGTTGAAGTACAGCCTGCGGTTGAAACGACGGAAGCAATAGAACAGGTAGAAGAAGCAAATCTTGAGCAAGAAATAACTCTCACCGAAACAGAAGAAGTAACGCTACCTGTTGAAGAAATAATGACAGAAGAAATTATTTCTGAACCTGAACAAGCGGTGGAACCTGAACAAGCGGTGGAACCTGAACAAGCGGTGG
>CAUUKJ010000048.1:0-9127 GCA_963545995.1 uncultured Haemophilus sp. | reverse complement strand
TTTTAATCACAGTGATATAAAATCTCAAATTTCCATTTTAAAACAATTAGTTAAGTGGAATTTAGTCTAGTTATCTAGTACAGCCCCTAAATAAATTTAAATTCGTGCGTGAAACTCCGTTTCACACACACTACAAGCAAAAAAGACAGGCAAAACCTGTCTTTTAGAATTCTAATAAAACTTACTCGTTTTATTATTAAGCTTTCGCACGATATTTAGCGTGTTGTTTAACGGCTTTACGAATTTGATGGATATTGGTGCGTCTTCTATTTTTCGTCACATCTACTTTGGTTTCCGTTTCAGGAGGAAGACCAACCAACTCACGCAAATAGTTCACTTGCTCTAACCCCATCTCTTCCCAACCACCACGCGGTAGGCTTTTTTCTAGCTTGATGTTGCCGTAGCGAATACGAATTAAGCGGCTCACTTCTACTTCTTGCGATTCCCATAAGCGACGCACTTCGCGGTTACGTCCTTCGGTTAAAGTGACATCAAACCATTGGTTAATGCCTGTGCCGCCAACAGCTTTGATTTGTTTGAAATTTGCAGAACCATCTTCTAATTGCACGCCTTTGCGTAAGCGTTGCAACATCGCTTCGTCCACATTACCGAATACACGCACAGAATATTCACGCTCAACCTCACGGCTTGGGTGCATTAAGCGGTTGGCAAGTTCGCCATCGGTAGTGAAAAGTAACAAACCAGAAGTGTTGATGTCCAAACGCCCTACCGCAATCCAGCGGGAGCCTGTTAAGCGTGGTAAGCGGTCGAATACGGTGGCTCGACCTTCAGGATCTGAGCGGGTGCAAAGTTCGCCTTCGGGTTTGTAATACATCAACACACGGCAAATCTCTTTTTGCATTGGGATGATATTGATTAAATGCCCATCGATACGGATTTTGGTAGCAGAGCTTAATACCACACGGTCGCCAAGTGAGGCGATTTTACCGTCCACGCTCACACGTCCTGCCGCAATCACTTCTTCTAATTCGCGGCGTGAGCCTTGCCCTGCTCGAGCCAAAATTTTCTGTAATTTCTCACCTAAGATTTTTTCTTTTTTCTCAGAGGCTTTGCTCTCAGGAGAAGCGGTCGGTTTTACCGATTTTTTTGCCATTAAAGGCTTAGAAGTTGGGCGTGCCGCACGTTGTTCGTTGCGTTCTGCTAAACGAGGGTTGCGAGCATTCGCTGCTTTTTTCGCATTAGATTTGCCGTTAAATGTCGCATTTTGTTTGATTTGAAAGGTTTTCATTGTTTATCCTTGTCGCTTTCACAAGCGTCTAAATTTTAAATAAAAGGAGTTAAATCGCCCGATCCTTTGCGAATTACCTCTGGGCTGTCGGTGGTTAAATCCACCACCGTGGTTGGCTCAACGCCTAAATAGCCTCCGTGAATAATTAAATCCACTTGGCGTTCTAAAATCGTTCTGATTTCTTCTGGATCTGATTGTGTCATTTCCTCGCCTGGTAACATCAATGAGCAGGAAAGTAACGGTTCGCCAAGAGCAGCAATCAAAGCCAATGCAATTGCATTATCTGGTACACGAATACCAATCGTCTTACGCTTAGTTTGTAAACGACGCGGTACATCTTTCGTTGCAGGCAGAATAAAGGTGTACGGATTCGGTACATTATTTTTCATTAAGCGATAGGCTTGGTTGCTTACCATCGCATAAGTAGAAAGTTCCGATAAATCGCTGCAAACTAGCGTGAAATTATGATTTTCAGGCAGTTGGCGAATTTTCACAATACGCTCCATCGCCGATTTTTCCCCAATACCACAACCGAGAGCATAACCCGAATCGGTAGGGTAAATAATCACGCCGCCATTGCGGATAATTTCGACCGCTTGGTTAATCAAACGTGGCTGCGGGTTGTCTGGGTGAATGTAAAAAAACTGGCTCATTTGCAACTCCTTTTGTGTTCCAAAATGGGGAAACATTATACACTAGAATCACCATTCTCCCGAATGAAATTGCAAAAAGCACGTAAAAAAGCGGTCAAATTTGACCGCTAAATTACGAAAAGGAATAACTATTGTTTTTCTGCCCCAAATGCTGCACCGAACGTATCATCAAAAGATTCTGCAAGTCCACCTAATTCTTTTGCATTTTCTCCAAAGAATTTTCCCTCTACTTTAACTTCTGTTTTTGCATCAAAATCTTCTGAGGTAGCCAAACCATTAAAATGGTTATCTTGAATACTTGCATTAATATTAACTGGCTTTTTATTTTCAGCAGATAATACACCGTTTAATTTTTTCTCAGAAAAATCAACATTAAATAATGCACTTCCTACAATTAATTTATTAACAGAATCTTCAGTATCATGGAAAACCGTATGACCTTGATAATTGGCTTTTCCTACCATTGGCATAGATTTTGTTGGATTACCATTATAGAATAAATAATCCGATGCAGAATCATCTTTATCATCTAAACTATTAGCAATACCAAAACGAACATCTGAATATTTTTGGCAACAAATAGTTATATCTCGATTATATTCATTGTTAGAAAAACTTGCCCATAAATTATTTAAATAATCTTCCGAATCTATATCTATTTCTACCCCTTCAATACTAATTTTATTAACATTAAATTGATGAAGCGGATAAATATGAATATCAAGACCGTCACTTCCAACTTTATTTTTAACAGAAGTAAATGCTCCTGTTGAAGTATCAATTACAGGTTGTTCTGGTTTAACCTCTACTTTGGGCTGAGTAGGTTGTTCTGGTTTAATTTCTACTTTCGGCTGAGCAGGCTGTTCTGGTTTAGCCTCTACTTTTGGTTGAGTAGGTTGCTCTGGTTTAACTTCTACTTTTGGCTGAGTAGGCTGTTCTGGTTTAGTTTCCGCTTTTGGCTGAGTAGGCTGTTCTGGTTTAACTTCTACTTTTGGCTGAGTAGGCTGTTCTGGTTTAACTTCTACTTTTGGCTGAGCAGGCTGTTCTGGTTTGGCTTCTGCTTTTGGCTGAGTAGGCTGTTCTGGTTTAGCTTCTGCTTTTAACTGAGCAGGCTGTTCTGGTTTAGCTTCTACTTTTGGCTGGCTTGGCTGTTGAATTTGGTTAGCTGGTGTAGTATTAGCCGAAGATGAGGCAGAACTACCGCCACCGCCACTTCCTCAAGCGGTTAAAATCAGTACCGAAATTGCAGTTAATCCAAATTTTACTAAATGTTGCTTGTGTAATGTCATTTTTGTCTCCTTAATGAATATAAATTCGCCTAAAATATAACAAAAAGTATATTCAAAAGATAGAGATTGCTATACTAATCCCTACCAAAAACGCGAAGAAAATCAAAGAATATGAAGAAAAATAATCAACAAAAATTAGATAATGAAGTGAGATTAGACAAATGGCTTTGGGCGGCTCGTTTTTACAAAACGCGTTCAATTGCCAAAGCAATGATTGAAGGCGGAAAGGTGCATTACAACGGTCAGCGAGCGAAAACGAGTAAAGCCGTTGAAGTAGGGGCAACGATTAAACTTCGTCAAGGTAATGAGGAAAAAGAGATTTTGGTTGTTGCATTAAGCGATCAGCGTCGCAGTGCTCCTGAAGCACAATTACTTTACCAAGAAACCGAGAAAAGCGTGAAGCAGCGAGAAGCCATTGCCTTTGCACGTAAAGCGAACGCACTCTCTATGCCTCATCCTGATCGTCGTCCGAACAAGAAAGAACGCCGCAAGTTAGTGAAATTTAAAGACCAGATCTTGTAATTTGGAAAAGCATCTCCATATTGTGTACAACATTCATTCCCCCTCATACGAGGGGTCTTTTTTATTTTAAGGAACACTATGAGTTATCAACAAAACAACGACAAACTTTATCGATATTTATTTCAAAACCGTGCCGTACGTGGCGAATGGGTACGTTTAAACGATACCTTTACCGAAACATTAAACACGCATCACTACCCTATCGCAGTGCAAAATTTATTGGGCGAAATGTTGGTAGCAACCAGCCTTTTAACCGCAACAATGAAATTTGAAGGTACGATTACCGTACAAATTCAGGGCGATGGTCCATTAAAATTGGCAGTGGTAAATGGCAACGAACACCAACAATTACGTGCATTAGCTCGTGTTGAAGGTGAGATTGCGGAAAACGCAACATTAAGCGAAATGATCGGCAATGGCGTATTAGTGATTTCGATTATGCCGACTGATGGCGAGCGTTATCAAGGCGTAATTAGCTTAGATAAACCGACTATTCGTGAGTGTTTAGAAGATTATTTTGCTCGCTCTGAGCAGCTCCAAACACACCTTGTAATTCGCACAGGCGAATATGAAGGTAAAGCAGTTGCGGGCGGTATGTTACTACAAATTATGCCAGATGGTACAGGTACGCCTGAAGATTTTGAGCATTTAGCAACCCTCACTGAAACCGTAAAAGATGAAGAATTATTTGGCTTAACTGCGGAAGAATTACTTTATCGTTTATACCACGAAGAACAAGTGCAAGTGTATGAACCACAAGACACAGAGTTCAAATGTGGCTGCTCACGCGAACGTTCAGGCAATGCGATTTTACTCTTACCTGTAGAAGAAATTGAAGAAATGCTTGCCGAGAAAAATGGCGTAATTGATATGCAATGCGAATGCTGCGGCACGCAATATTTCTTTGATAAGAAAGCGATTGATGGTTTTAGAGAAGAAGCAGAAAAATTAAACCAATTAGGGTTATAGTTATAATTGAAAGGGCGTTTAATACGCCCTTTATTTTTTAGATCTGAAATATAGCTCATTACCCTTCTACGAGCTTAATCAACTCACGAATATCTTTAATTTCATAAGTTGGCTGGATTTGAGTATCATTTGGCAAATTAGTGTGGTTGAACCAACAAGTGTCAATGCCTGAATTGTAGCCTCCAAGAATATCGGAAGCGAGCGTATCACCCACCATTAAGATTTTCGTTTTATCTAAATCATCCATTTGTGAGAAAGCATAATCAAATACTTTTCGGTCGGGTTTTGCTACACCGATTTGTTCGGAAACTACCACAATATCGAAGAATTTTTCGGTTTGGGTATTTTGTAAACGTTGCTGTTGCAGCTCGGTAAAACCGTTCGTGATAATGCCCATTTTAACCTTAGGATATAACGCTTCAAGCATTTCCATTACGCCTTCTAAAGGCTTGCTCACTTTCGCCATTTCCGCCATTAATTCTTGATTCAGCTGAATTTGACCAACCCCCGTCTGCTCCGACAATTTCGCAAAGCGTCGCATTTGAATATCTTTAGCGGTAATTTCATTATTTTGATATGCAACCCAAAGCAATTTATTGACCGCTTGGAAAGCATCATAATCTTCACGCGTGAAATCAATGCCATAGCGTTTCAGCATTGCCGTTAAACCTAAGTAAGAGTTAAACGAAAACAGCGTTTCGTCTGCGTCGAAAAGTACCCAGTTATATCGCATTCAGTTTCCTTATTTATAGCTATTTTTGATCTCTTCGGTAATCCATTCCACAAAATGTTTCACTTTCGGACTTTCTGCCATTTGTGGCGGATAAACCACGTAAAACGCTTTTTCATCGTAAACGTTGGTCATCAGCGGCTCAACTACCGAACCTTCTTCAATTTCATCTTGGGCGAGCATTCGGTTTGCGACCACCACGCCTTGTCCGTGTTTTGCCGCTTGAATCCCCATTGAGGTTGTACCGAACATCGGTCCTGTTTCAATATCAATATCCAAATTGAGATGCTCTGCCATTTGTTTCCATTTGGTTGAAGAGCACACGTGGATCAGGTTTTTACCAGCCAGATCTTCTGGCTTTTCAATTGGATTTTGTTTCAAATATTCAGGCGAAGCGAGCAACATAATGCGGGCTTTAACCAACTCAATTGCTTCTAAATTGTTCCAATTTCCATTGCCGTAATAAATCGCTACATCGGTATCTTTACCGAATAAACCTTCATCTTGCGGCATTGTGGTTAAACGCACTTCAATCTCAGGATAGCGTTGATGAAATTCGTTCAAACGCGGCACAAGCCAGTGCATACCAAAAGATGGCGTGGTACTAATTGCCAAAATTTGGCGTGATGTTTTAAGCTTAATTTTTTCTGTTGCCGCTGCAATGCTTTCTAAAAACGGTTGGATTTCGGAAAAATATTGCAAACCAATTTCGGTGAGTTCCAACAAACGATTTTTGCGGTGAAAAAGTTTTACACCTAAAAAGTCTTCAAGAATTTTGATTTGATGACTTACCGCTGCTTGAGTGACAAAAAGATCTTCCGCTGCTTTAGTAAAGTTAAGATGACGGGCTGCGGCTTCAAATGCTTTGAGAGCATTGAGTGGAGGTAGTTTTTTATTCATTGAAATTTCCTTTTTTCACTTGAAACTGCCCGTATTAAGGAGCATAATCAAGCCATATTTCGGCTGGCTTATTTTAGATAAGCCAACACTTCTATTATTATCCTCTCCATTATTACATTATTTTTTCTAATAGTCTAAATAAAAATTTCTCGTTTGATAAGGATCTTCAATTTCTTCTATAATCTTGCGGTACTTAGACGGATAGTGATAGTAATTTACTATTTCTAAATTTTAAGTATGATGTTGTGTTTGCATATTGGTCTAGGAAACTAGACTAGAGTAAAAATCTCTGGTTTTTACTCGTTTCACTTCCTGTATATTTTTAACCCTTTTGGTTTTATGCCCCTCACTTTGAGGGGCTTTTTTTATCGCATCATTTAGGTTTTATCAATTATGCAATCCTTTATCCAGCAAGCTAATACTTTTGGAAAAGCCAGAAATCCTTTCTTTTTTTTAATTGATTTCGAACAAGCTCACCCAATTTTATTGCCTTTAGCAGAATGCCAATCACACGAGCTTTTCTTCCAATTTCCAGAAATCAGTAATCATACTTTTCAAAATTTCAATAAACCTTTTGAATTAAATAGCACCCCATTAGATTTCAATATTTATCAAAAAGCCTTTCAATACATTAAAGCAGAAATTCAAAAAGGAAATAGCTATTTATTAAACCTTACTTTTCCGACTAAAATTAAAACAAACTATTCGTTAAAAGAGATTTTTATTAAAAGCAAAGCGAAATATAAACTACTTTATCAAAATCAATTCGTTTGCTTTTCGCCTGAAACTTTCATTCAGATCAAAGAGGATAAAATTTATTCTTATCCAATGAAAGGCACTATCAATGCTGAAATGGAGAATGCTAAACAGATACTCTTAGATTCCAAAAAAGAATTTGAAGAACACAATACGATTGTTGATTTAATTCGTAATGATTTAGCAATTGTTGCTCAAAATATTAAAGTCACAAAATATCGCTACGTAGAAAAAATTAACACTCATCGCGGTGCAATTTATCAAACTAGTTCTGAAATTTGTGGTGAATTAGCGAAAGATTGGCAAGCTGAGATCGGTACAATACTGGCGAAATTATTACCAGCTGGTTCAATTAGCGGTGCACCCAAAGAGAAAACCGTACACATTATTCAACAAGCAGAATTAAACAAACGCGGCTATTATACTGGGATTTTCGGCTATTTTGATGGCAAAAGCGTAGAAAGTGCGGTAGCAATTCGTTACATCGAACAAAACCAACAAGGCGAAATGCAGTTCCGCAGCGGTGGGGGGATTACCTCACAAAGCCAATTAAACGAAGAATATCAAGAAATTTTAGAGAAAGTTTATGTACCAATATCCGATATTTGAAACCATCGCCATTCTTAACGGTAAACCACAAAATCTTGAATATCACCAGGTAAGAATGAATAAAGCGGTCGAATTTTTATTTAAAAATGCAAATTCGCTGAATTTAGCTGAGATTATTCAAATACCGAAAGAATATCAAACGGGTTTAGTTCGTTGCCGTATTGATTATAATCAACAGGATTATAAAACTCTCTTTGCACCTTATCAAAAAAGAGAAATAAAAAGCTATCAATGCGTTTATTTAGACAACATAGATTATCAATTTAAATATAGCAACAGATCTGACTTTGAAAAAATAAACATAGATAACGATGAAGCTATTATTATTCAAAATAATAAAGTCACAGATTGCCGAATTGGCAATTTACTCTTTCTTAAAGAGAATATTTGGTATAGCCCAAAAGATTATCTATTAAAAGGCACGCAACTAAGTTATTTACTCGCTCAAAATAAAATTGTTTTAAAAGAAATTAACGTCAATGAAATTCATCAATATGAAAAAATAATGATGATTAACGCAATGAATCCTTTTGACGAAAGCCGAGCTATTCCAACACAACAAATAGCCTTATAGACTAAACCGCCGTTAAGCTATAAAATAGAAAACGTTTTTAATCATCGAACATCATAGAGGTTTTTATGAAAATTATTCTTTTAGGTGCACCAGGTGCAGGTAAAGGTACACAAGCTCAATTCATTATGAATAAATTTGGTATCCCACAAATTTCTACGGGCGATATGTTCCGTGCTGCCATCAAAGAAGGCACTGAATTAGGCAAACAAGCGAAAGCATTAATGGACGAAGGCAAATTAGTGCCAGATGAATTAACCGTAGCATTAGTGAAAGACCGCATTGCTCAACCAGACTGTGCAAACGGCTTCTTATTAGACGGCTTCCCACGCACTATTCCACAAGCGGACGCATTAAAAGATTCAGGCGTGAAAATTGACCTCGTATTAGAGTTCGATGTGGCTGATGAAGTGATCGTAGAACGTATGAGCGGTCGTCGTGTTCACCAACCATCTGGTCGTACTTACCACGTGGTTTACAACCCACCAAAAGTAGAAGGCAAAGATGACGTAACAGGCGAAGATTTAATTATCCGCCCAGACGACAAAGCTGAAACCGTGTTAGAACGTTTAGCGATTTATCACAAACAAACTAAACCACTTATCGCTTACTACACCGCAGAAGCTGAAGCAGGCAACACCCATTACGAACGCTTAGACGGTACAAAACCTGTTGAAGAAGTGAGTGCGGAATTGGCAAAAATTTTGGGTTAATCCAAAAATAAAATTACAGCTCCTTAAAAGAAACCTCTTGTGAAAACAAGAGGTTAAAAATTAAGCTAAAATTACAATTCTTTCTTTTCTAAAATTGTTGGCATAAAATACTCAAATTTACGCGTTGACAAAGAGAGGAAATATGAGTTATCCAGCCAGCCAGCCA
>CAUUKJ010000047.1:0-10149 GCA_963545995.1 uncultured Haemophilus sp. | reverse complement strand
AATGTAAACGATGTCTTTGGGTTATGATGTAAAGGATGTTATCAGGTTGTACCATTCAGCAATTTTGGCAGAGAGAGGGGGGATGTGATTTTTGCAAATGAGCGGTCAAAAATGACCGCTTACCCCTCTCCCAAATTTCACTTCTAAACGAAGTGAAATTATCCCTCTCCCTCAAGGGGCGAGGGTTATTCATTTTGAGTTAAAAGAAATTTATGATCGACTTCCGTCCTTTTTATCAACAAATTGCAACTACCAACCTTTCTGCGTGGTTAGAAACGCTTCCCGCTCAGCTCAAACAGTGGGAAAAAACCACGCACGGTGACTATGCCAAATGGGCAAAAATCGTAGATTTTATGCCAAATTCGACCGCTTCTATCAACCTTAAAGATAAAGTGGAATCTATTCCTGCACAACCGCTTTCTGCGGGGGAAACACAACGGATTACCCATCATCTCAAGCAACTTATGCCGTGGCGAAAAGGCCCATACCATCTGCACGGCATTCATATCGACACCGAATGGCGTTCTGATTTTAAATGGGATCGTGTGCTGCCACACCTTGCACCACTGAAAGATCGCACGATTTTAGATGTTGGCTGTGGCAGTGGCT
The DNA here is from genome assembly GCA_963545995.1 of uncultured Haemophilus sp. Classification (GTDB taxonomy): domain Bacteria; phylum Pseudomonadota; class Gammaproteobacteria; order Enterobacterales; family Pasteurellaceae; genus Haemophilus_A. The sequence continues at coordinate 9,540 of CAUUKJ010000047.1, read as the reverse complement.
ATCATATGTGGCGAATGGTTGGCGAAGGGGCAAAAATGGTGGTGGGGATCGACCCAACGGAACTTTTCCTTTGCCAATTTGAAGTGGTGCGTAAGCTCCTCGGCAACGACCGTCGTGCGAATTTGATTCCGCTTGGTATTGAGCAAATGCAACCGCTTGCAGCTTTTGATACGGTGTTTTCTATGGGCGTGCTGTATCACCGCAAATCTCCGCTTGATCATCTTTCACAGCTCAAAGCACAATTAGTGAAAGGCGGCGAATTGGTGTTAGAAACCTTGGTGGTTGATGGCGATGTCAATACTTGCCTTGTGCCTGCTGATCGCTATGCAAAAATGAAAAATGTCTATTTTATTCCGTCTGTACCGTGTTTAATTAACTGGTTGGAAAAAGTTGGCTTTAAAAATGTGAGATGTGTTGACCAAGCCGTTACCACATTGGAAGAACAACGTAAAACAGACTGGCTTGAAAATGAGAGCTTAGTGGATTTCTTAGACCCAACCGACCACAGCAAAACTATTGAAGGCTTGCCAGCACCAAAACGTGCGGTGATTTTGGCGAATGCTTAGTTTATAATCCCTATAATTTAAAATAACAAACACAACGGAAACTTTATGACACAATTAGAACAAATCACGTTACAGCCTATCACGCGTGTGGAAGGAGAAATCAATTTACCTGGCTCCAAAAGCCTTTCTAACCGTGCTTTATTGCTTGCGGCTCTTGCTCACGGCACAACTAAAGTGACCAATTTACTTGATAGCGATGACATTCGCCATATGCTCAATGCGTTAAAAGCGTTAGGCGTGAACTATCAACTTTCTGATGATAAAACCATCTGCACTATCGAAGGTGTAGGTGGTGCGTTTAATTGGCAAAATGGCTTATCGCTCTTTTTAGGTAATGCAGGCACGGCAATGCGTCCGTTAACAGCAGCACTTTGCTTGAAAGGCAAACACGATGCAGACGTGATTTTAACAGGCGAACCACGAATGAAAGAACGCCCAATTTTGCATTTAGTTGAAGCTCTGCAACAAGTGGGGGCAGATGTACGTTATTTGGAAAATGTGGGCTATCCGCCAATTGCCATTCGCAATACTGGTTTAAAAGGCGGCAAAGTCAAAATTGACGGTTCAATTTCTAGCCAATTTTTAACTGCTTTATTGATGGCAGCTCCGCTTGCTGAAGGCGATATGGAAATTGAGATTATCGGCGATTTGGTCTCTAAACCTTACATCGACATCACCCTTGCGATGATGAAAGATTTTGGCGTCAGCGTGGAAAATCAAAACTATCAAACCTTCTTCGTGAAAGGTAATCAGCGTTATATTTCGCCTGAAAAATATTTGGTAGAAGGTGATGCGTCTTCGGCTTCTTATTTCTTAGCTGCTGGGGCGATTAAAGGAAACGTGAAAGTAACGGGCATTGGTAAAAATTCCATTCAAGGCGACCGCTTGTTCGCTGATGTATTGGAAAAAATGGGGGCAAAAATCACTTGGGGCGAAGATTTCATTCAAGCTGAACAAGGCGAATTGCACGGCATTGATATGGATATGAACCATATTCCAGATGCCGCAATGACCATTGCCACTACGGCTCTGTTCGCTCAAGGCGAAACGGTAATCCGCAATATTTACAACTGGCGAGTGAAAGAAACTGACCGCTTAACTGCAATGGCAACCGAACTACGCAAAGTCGGGGCGGAAGTGGAAGAAGGCGAAGATTTTATCCGAATTCAACCGCTTGCATTAGAAAATTTCAAGCACGCAGAAATCGCCACCTACAACGACCACCGTATGGCGATGTGTTTCTCGCTGATCGCGTTATCCAATACGCCTGTGACGATTTTAGATCCGAAATGCACCGCAAAAACGTTCCCTACCTATTTTGCGGAATTTGAGAAATTGTCAGTAAGATAACCTTTTCTCTATAGCAGATAAAACAGCCCTTAAATGGGCTGTTTCTTTTAGAGAATAGGCGAAATCTATGCTAAAATAATGACGATTTTAAATACTTTTACTCTTTATTGTTAAACTATTTTTCACAAGGAAAGTCAAAAAAATAGTTTAATCTCCCAATCTATAGGAACCAATATGTCAAAGAAATTACGTAAATTTCTCTTATCTTCTCTTCTACTTACAACTTCATTACCTGCATTTTCAGCTGATTATATTACGGAAAATTTAAGCACTTATATGCGTAAAGGTGCAGGCGATCAATATAAAATTTCAGGTTCTATTCAAGCGGGCGAAAAAATAACAATCTTAGATCGAAAAGACCGTTTCGTATTAGTTCGTGATAGCCGCAATCGTGAAGGATGGGTACTTGCCTCTGAAATTTCACAAACAGCAAGTCCAAAAGAATTGATCCCTCAGTTACAACAACAAGTTCAAGATTTAAATGCTAAATTAAGCAAAATTGATAGCGACTGGCAACAGCGTACCGTTGAAATGCAACGCCGTAGTAATGAAGCAGCTAAACAGGCTAGCGATTTACTTGCCGAAAATACACAATTAAAACGTGAAGCTGAAATTCTAAAAAATAAAAACCGTAATTTAGAAACAATGCAAGATAGCGAAAAACGTGCAATTGCTATTCAATACTTCATTTATGGGGGCGTAGTTCTCGTTGTGGGTTTAATCCTCGGTTTATTGATGCCATACATTACACCTCGTCGTAAACGAAACGGTTGGGCGTAATTAAAAAATGCAGAAGATTCAACTTTCTTCTGCATTTTTTATATCATTTTCTCGCATATAAATGCGATTGAATTAAGTGCATAAACGCATCGCCAAAGCGTTCGAGTTTGCGTTCGCCCACGCCGTTGATGTCGAGCATTTCTGCCCTTGTTGTTGGGGTAAATTGTGCCATTTCTTCAAGTGTTGCATCATTAAATACCACATAAGGCGGAATGTTCTCTTTATCGGCAATTTGTTTACGCAAGAAACGCAAGCGAGCAAATAAATCTTTGTCGTAACGCACGGTGGTTTGTTTTTGGCTGTATGCAGAAGCTGAGAAAGTTAAGCGTGGCATCGCTAATTCAAGTTTTACCTCCCCGCGTAATACAGGGCGTGCTTCTTCGGTAAGTTGTAAAGCTGAATGATTGACAATGTTCTGCTTAATCAGCCCAAGATGAATCAGTTGGCGAATCACGCTTACCCAATAATCTTGGCTTTGCTCTTTGCCAATGCCGTAAACGCTTAATTGGTCGTGGTTGAACTGGCGAATTTTTTGGTTATTTAGCCCACGCAATACGGCGATAATGTGGTGCATTCCGAAAGTTTGCCCTGTGCGATAAATCACCGACATCACTTTTTGAGCATCGACCAATCCATCATATTTACGCGGCGGATCAAGGCAAATATCGCAGTTTTTGCACGGTTCTTGGCGAGATTCCCCAAAGTAGTTGAGTAACACCAAACGGCGACAGGTTTGTGATTCCGCAAAAGCCCCAATCGCTTGGAGCTTATGCTGTTTAATATCACGCTGTTCGCTTTCAGGCTCTTCGAGTAAGACTTTTTGTAGCCACGCATAATCGACAGGATCGTAAAACATTACCGCTTGTGAAGGTAAATCATCACGCCCTGCACGACCTGTTTCTTGGTAGTAAGATTCAATGCTACGCGGCAAATCAAAATGCACAACAAATCGCACATTGGATTTGTTAATACCCATTCCAAAAGCGATGGTGGCAACCACCACTTGAATGTTATCTCGCTGAAAAGCGTTCTGTACTGTTTCGCGTTGTTGCACGCTCATTCCCGCATGGTAGCCCATCACAGAAATGTTTCTAGCACTTAGCTTTTCGGTGATTTCTTCCACTTTTTTGCGGCTGTTGCAATAAACAATACCGCTTTTCCCTTTTTGCCCTGCAATAAATTTTGCCAGCTGCTCCATCGGCTTAAATTTTTCTTGCACGGTGTAGCGAATGTTAGGTCGGTCAAAACTCCCCAAATAAGTATGCGGATCATTTAAGCGTAAATGGAGCAAAATATCCGCACGGGTTGTTGGATCGGCTGTGGCTGTGAGTGCCATAAGCGGTGTATTTGGGAAGGTATTTCGCAAATTGCCGAGTAGGGTATATTCAGGGCGGAAATCGTGTCCCCATTGCGACACACAGTGTGCCTCATCTACGGCGATAAAGCTAATTTTGCAATGAGAAATAAAGTGATAGAACCCTTGTGTCATCACTTTTTCGGGTGAAAGATAGAGTAATTTGAGCTGCCCTGATAAGGCTTTTTGCTCAACAGCACGCTGTTCTTCTAAGGTTTGCGTGGAGTTGAGATAAGCCGCTTCAATGCCGTTGGTTAAAAGCTGATCCACTTGGTCTTTCATCAGAGAAATCAACGGTGAAATCACAAGGGTAATTCCTTCCAAACAGAGGGCAGGCACTTGATAGCATAAGGATTTTCCACCGCCAGTCGTCATAATGACAAGCGTATCCCTGCCCGCAAGCGTGGCTTCAATGACCTCTTGCTGACCTTGACGGAATTGCTGATAACCGAATACATTTTGTAATACGGATTGTGGGGTGGAATGTGGTTGCATTGTTTGATATGACGTTAAATATGAAAACTACCCCCTCGCCCCTTGAGGGAGAGGGATAATTTTGCTTCGTTTAGAAGCAAAATTCGGGAGAGGGGAAAGCGGTCTTTTTTGACCGCTCATTTACGAAATTAATATCTATCCCCCTCTCTCTGCAAAAACTGCTGAACGCAATTTTTCCTGTCTCTCTCCCTCAAGGGGAGAGAGTCATTATTAAGAAAACTTAACTTCTTCTCCGTGTCTTGCAAAAGCTTCTTCTAGGTGTGTCCAGAATGAGCGACCTTCAGCTGTTTGCCATTCGCCATCAATATATTTGAAATGGAAACCACCTAGTTTGCTCGCAAGCCATAGCTCAAGCATTGCTTCTTGTTTGTTGATGATGATTTGTGAATCGTCATCGAAAGTCAATGTACAAACCGCACCTTGAATTTCGGTATCGACATATAAGCCTCCATCATCAATTTTTTCTTCGATTTGTTCCCACGTTTGTTCTACAAGTTGGTGAAATTGTGCTACGTTCATTTTTATTCCTTTGTCATCTTTTGCAAAAAATCCCTATAATCTAACCGCTTGTTAGGCTAGACTTGGTAAGTCTGTCATTGCCCAACGCGGTTTGACGCTTACGCTTAAATCGGTCTGTTCACCGTGTTTAAGGCGTAAAAAGCCAGTGTAAGCAATCATTGCACCGTTATCGGTACAGAATTGCGGGCGAGGGTAATAGACTTCGCCACCGAGTGATTGCATCATCTGAGCTAAATCGGCACGCAGTTGTTTGTTGGCACTGACACCACCTGCCATTACAAGGCGTTTATAGCCTGTTTGTTGTAAGGCACGTTTGCATTTAATGATGATGGTATCGACCACCGCTTGTTGGAATGCGTGGGCGATGTCGCAGCGAGTTTGTTCGTCTAATTTTCCTTGCTCATCTAAATTCGCATTGATGGTGTTTGCCGCAAAAGTTTTCAAGCCTGAAAAGCTGAAATCAAGCCCAGGTCTGTCCGTCATTGGTCGCGGGAATACAAAGCGATTTTGCGAGCCTTGTTCGGCAAGCTTAGATACGGCAACCCCTGCAGGGTAATCTAGCCCAAGCAATTTGCCTGTTTTGTCAAAGGCTTCGCCAGCGGCATCGTCAATGGATTCGCCGAGTAATTCATATTGCCCTACGCCATCAACTTTAACTAATTGCGTATGTCCGCCTGAAATTAGCAATGCTACAAATGGAAATTCTGGCGGGGTATCTTCCAACATTGGGGCGAGGAGATGCCCTTCCATATGATGTACGCCAAGAGCTGGTACGTTCCACGCATAAGCGAGAGAGCGGGCAATCGTTGCCCCAACCAATAATGCCCCGACCAAGCCCGGCCCTGCGGTATAAGCCACGCCATCAATATCGCAAGCGGTCAAATTTGCTTCTTTTAATGCAGCTTCAATCAATGGCACGGTTTTGCGAATGTGATCGCGAGAGGCAAGCTCTGGCACCACACCACCGTAATCAGCGTGCATTTCAATTTGGCTGTAAAGTTGGTTGGCAATTAAGCCTTTTTCTTCATCATAAATGGCAACGCCTGTTTCATCACAAGAGGTTTCAATGCCGAGAATTTTCATACTATTTTAAACACTAAAGCCACAGAACAGGCAATACCCTCTGTGGCAAAATTAAGGAAAATGAAAGATTAGAATTGTTCGCCGTAAGCAGGCTTAGTGACATTCGGATACTCTTTGCCTTGATTTGCTTCAATTAAGGCTGCCACTTTTTGAGCAGAGTCGTTTAATGTCATTTGCTCAAAGGCTTTTTTCATATAAGGCAATGCTTCTGCGGTCGCTTTGGTATTTGGATAAAAACGCATCATTTCTTCAACACGGTTAACCACTGCAACATAAGCATCACGTTTATCGTAGAATTTCACGACCTCTAATTCGTGTTCCGCTAAACGGTTAAATAAATATCCCATCCATTGTTGTGCTTCTGGGGCATATTTACTGTGAGGGAAATCACGTACGATAGTTTGGAAACTACCATAAGCATTACGAATAGCATCAACTGAACGAGATGCACGATTTACGCCAAAAAAGTCTTGAATAAAATTATCACCTAGACGAGCATTCGAAAGTGCTGCAAGATAGAAAACATAATCAGTATGGGCACTATTTGGGTACGCACGCACAAAACGTTCAGCAAGATCTAAGGCTTTGTAATATTCGCCTACTTTATATTGTGCATAAATTAAGCTTAATTGAGTTTGTTCGCCAAATTGCCCTTGCTGACTGCCTTTAATTGCATCTAGATAACGAATGGCTGAGTTATAATCGCCATCTTGCAAGTAAGTTTGACCTTTACTGTAAAGATCTTGTGCTGAAGCCTCTTCAAGCTCTTTATTTGCACTTGAACAGCCAACAATGAAAAGCCCCGCTAAAACCAGCGATGCAAGAGAATTAAATTTACGCATAATGATTACCTTACAGAGATAAAAAGTGTCTATGATGAAAAGTTAATGTACAATATCTGCAATAGACCAAAGGCACTTTATTTAGTTCATATATGAATTGCCTTATTTTATAGTACGCTCGCAAATAAGCAAGTAATAGATAAGCAACAAACAAAGAGGATTTATCCCGAATGGCACAAATGACTTTAACAGCGGAAGTTTCCGCTGATTTATTAGGGGCGAGGCTTGATCAGGCACTCGCTCAACTTTTTCCTGATTACTCGCGTTCACGCTTAAAAGTGTGGATTGAAAATGATTTAGTAAAAGTAAATGGCAAGATTGTAAATAAAGCACGTGAAAAAGTGTTTGGTGGTGAGTTGATTGAAGTATTAGCGGAAATCGAAGAAGAAGTGCGTTTTGAGCCACAAAATATACCGCTTAATATCGTCTATGAAGACGATGACATTATCGTGATTAATAAACCAAAAGATTTAGTTGTTCATCCAGGTGCAGGCAATCCTGATGGCACGGTGTTAAATGCTCTGCTTTACCATTATCCACCGATTGCAGAAGTACCGCGTGCGGGCATTGTGCATCGCTTAGACAAAGATACAACAGGTTTGATGGTTGTAGCGAAAAATATTCCTGCTCAAACACATTTAGTGACTGCATTGCAAAAACGTCAAATTACGCGTGAATATGAAGCGGTCGCAATCGGCATTATGACGCAAGGTGGAAAAGTCGATGAACCAATGGCTCGTCACCCAACCAAACGCACGGCAATGGCAGTTCATCCAATGGGTAAACCAGCGGTGACGCATTACCGTATTATGGAACGTTTCCGCAATTATACTCGCTTACGTTTACGTTTAGAAACAGGGCGTACGCACCAAATCCGCGTACATATGGCACACATCGCTCACCCTCTTTTAGGTGACCAACTTTACGGTGGACGACCTCGCCCACCAAAAGGAGCTAGCGAGGAATTTTTACGCGTATTACGCTCATTCCAACGCCAGGCTCTACACGCTGCGATGTTGCGTTTAGAACACCCGATTACAGGCGAATTGATGGAATGGCACGCCCCTCTGCCAGAGGATTTTGTTGAACTTATCCAAGCCTTAAAAGACGATTATGCGTTGTATAAGGATCAGTTGGATTACTAACCACCCAAAAGAAAGACCACATTATAAAATGTGGTCTTTTACATTATAGGGTTTTAGCTAGAGATTTAATATACTCTTTAAACGCTTTGCCAAATTTATCGTGACGCAAACTATATTCAACAAAGGCTTCCATATAGCCAAGTTTATCGCCACAGTCAAAAGTTTTACCTGTCATATGGAAAGCTTCAACGGTTTCTTGTTCAATTAACATATCAATGGCATCTGTTAACTGAATCTCATCACCTACACCTGTTGGGGTTTTTTCTAATAAATCCCAAATGGCTGATGAGAACACATAACGTCCAACAACAGCTAAATTAGATGGAGCTTCTTCTTTTGATGGTTTTTCTACCATTTTGACAATTTCAGCTGAGCCACCTGCTGGAATTTCAACGCCATTACAATCTGCAACACCATAGCTACTTACTTCGTCCATTGGGACTGGTGCCACCATAATTTGGCTATGACCTGTTTCATTGAAACGTTTAATCATTGCAGCCAAATTCTCCGTTTTTTGATCTGCACTGAATTCAGCCAAAATCACATCTGGTAGCACAACCGCAAAAGGTTCATTACCTACAACGGCTCGACCACATAAAACAGCGTGTCCTAACCCTTTCGCATTACCTTGACGAACGTGCATAATAGTCACATCTTTAGGGCAAATTGAACGAACTTCGTCTAGTAACTGACGTTTAACACGTTTTTCTAGCATTGTTTCTAATTCAAAAGAAGTATCAAAATGGTTTTCGATGGCATTTTTTGATGAATGCGTGACTAATACAATCTCTTTAATTCCAGCTGCAACACATTCATTTACAATGTATTGAATTAAAGGTTTATCCGCAATAGTAAGCATCTCTTTTGGAATGGCTTTTGTTGCAGGTAACATTCGCGTACCAAGACCAGCAACAGGGATAACTACTTTCATTTTTATTCCTTTTACGTATAAAAAAACCACCTACATTATATAGTAGGTGGCTTTCTAATCCAATATATTGCTGTAATAATTCACTTTCAGGGTAGAAATAAAATGATCCGATAGTTAAATTCTAGTAGAAAAATTTAAAGTACCGAAAAATAAATCTTTAATTACGACTAAAAATGGGGCGACTATCAATATTTTCTTTCTTATGAATGAGTTACTCAGATTTTTGTGCCTCAGTATCTTTAATTTTTTGATAGATTTCCTGTCTATGAACCGCAATATCTTTTGGTGCATTCACACCTAATTTCACCTGACTACCTCGTACACTTAGTACGGTAATTTCGACATCGTCTCCTACGAGTAAACTTTCTCCTGTTTTCCGAGTTAAAATAAGCATTGCTACCTCCAAGATAAAAGACCCAATAAAATTTTAGGGGCTGTACTAGATAACGAAATAAAATCCCATTTGAGTTAGAAT
>CAUUKJ010000046.1:0-10653 GCA_963545995.1 uncultured Haemophilus sp. | reverse complement strand
ACAAAATGTAAACGATGTCCTTAGGGAAAAATGTAAACGATGTTTGGGTTGTACACATCAATGATAGAAGTTACACCACTGCTGCATTATTGGCGGCTGTGTCGTTTTCGTCTTTCTCCAATAAATCAGCGAAAAAAGTTTCAATGCGGTCAGTAATAGAGAAATTGAGTTCTGGGAAATAGTGTTTATAGCCCTCTAATGCGAATTCGGCTTGTTCGTCCTCTACAACGTCCACACACACCACTGCACCATTAAGCACGGTTTCAATAGATTTGCCGTGAATTTGGGTAAAAGGTACAACATGAATACCGCTCCATTGTCTTGCCTTGAGATTGGCGATAGCGATTGCGATACCTCTTTCTGTGTTAGTAAAAGATTGAATTACAGGTAAAACTGAACCGCTTTCAAGTTGTACTAGTGCTTTTACTGCTACAAGTTTCATTTTGATTTCCTTATTGAGTTAAAAGATTAAGAATTGATATAGTTTTCAATATCCGCCAATCTCCAGCGTACCGCACGACCACCGCAATTTTTGGGCGGTGGGAATGTGCCTTGTTTAACGTGTTTGTAGATGGTGGTAGTAGAAAAGCCTGTGATCGCTTTTACTTCATCAATATTGAGTAGTAATTTTTGTGTAGGTTGGTTTTGAGTTTCCATTTTTACAATCCTCTTGCGTGTTGTGTGGTTAGTTTTCGGATTGTATTTTGTTGGAATAGGTAGAAAATAAAAATCCATATGGATTAAAATCAAGTCCATATGGATTTTTTAGAAGTGAAGAGATTAGATTTTATTTGCTTTAGCGAATTTGTCTCTTAAATTTGTTTCAGATAACCCCGTATAACCAGTATATTTATCAGCAAGGAATCTTATTAGCTCATCTTGATTTTTGAATCCGTTACTTATCAATTCATCTTTTAATGCTTGAATGATGCTTAAATAAGCGGTTTCAGATTTGCCCGTGATGGTTTTTTGTGTGTCATCATTGGATTTTTTGACCGCTTGTTGTGCCTGTACTGCCTTCAATTCTGCTATTTCAGCTTTTAAAAGTGTGTTTTTAGCTTTTAATACTTCATTTTCTGCGTACACTTCTTTTATTATCTTGTTACAAGTTTTTATTTCTTTTGATACGCTTAAAATAATTTCTTCTTTGTGTAAGTTATTTTCTGCTAATTTGTTGTAATCATCTAAAACGGGAATGCTATATTTTATTTTTAATTGATTTACATCTAAAAATATATCAGAAAACGCCCCTAAATAGTCATCTGCTGTACTATGAATATTTTGCTCAATGTTATCTATACTATCATTTGAAAGCTCGAATGTTAGAAAAAATAAAGCACTAGCCGCCAATCTTCCGTTATCTTTCTTAAATTCAGCTTTTAAGAAGTTTTCACCGCTAGGTATAAAGTAAGAGTTAAAGCCATAATCTTTATTAACATCTGGATTTCTCATAAATACTCCATCAATATTTTTATAATCAGGCTCATACTTAATTTTTAAATCTTTATATAATTGTTTAGCAACTCTTATATAGCTCGCATTTGGATATTTGGCTTTGTATAAATCTAGTAAGTCCCCTAAAGTAATTTTGTTTTTATGTCGCTTAATTAAGAAATCCAGTTCTTTATTTAACAACATTACGCCCCCCCCCGATCAGTAAATTTCCGCCAAAAAATTACGCTACAAGTTTTAAATGCTTGCTGCGTGCCTGTGTTTTACATTTAGCGACATAATCGCCCCATTTCTGTAACGCCTTTTGGCGGTGTGGTAAATATTCAGCTTCGTTATAAACGCCCCTAATACCTTTGATCGTGTGAGCTAAACACAATTCGACAACGTCAGGCATTACGCCCTGTTCGTGTAGATAGGTACTCGCAATTTTTCGCATACCGTGGGCGGTTTGTTTACCTCGATAGCCCATATTATCCTTAATGGCGTTATTTGCCGTTTCACGGTTTAAACAACCGCCTTTTGAGCGAAAACATAAGGACTATTTATTTCTAGCCGCTTAATGCGTTCTAGCAAGGCTAACGCTTGCTTTGAAAGCGGTACAATATGCGGCTTGTTCTCGCTTGCCTTAGTTTGTTTCATCTTTTCAGATGGAATAGCCCAAAGTTTTTTGCTTAAATCAATTTCCGCCCATTCCGCTGTTACAGCTTCATTTGGGCGAACCATTGTTAAAGTTGCCATTGGATTAAATACCTTGTGAGTAAATCAGTATTTGAATTTTCCAATCGGTCAAGAAATTCGGATAGTTCTTCAGGTTTGATCACTGGATTTTTCCCACGCTTCAGCGGCTCGAAGGCGGTACTAATTTTCAAGCAAGGGTTAGTAGGAATTAAGAACAACGAATAAACTGCGTGATTTAAAATAGCATTGAGTAATTTCACACTTTTGCGGTACATTTCCGCTTTGCCTTGCTTGTAAGGAATTTCTAAAGCTGATTTTGCTAGAAGAGGTGTAATCTCACTAATTGGGTAATCTGCCAGTTTTGGCATTAAATAATTCTCAATGATGCCCCAATACTTGGAAAGAGTAAGCGGCTTAATGTTCCCGTCTTTGCTTTCTTTCCAATTTTCCGCCACGCTTCTAAATGTGTTGGTTATGCGTTGCTGTTCTAATCGCTCCGTTTGCTCTTTGTGTTGCTGTGGGTCAATGTTTTGAGCAAGTAAAGCAAGGTATTCCGCCCGTTTTGCTTTTGCTTGCTGTAAGGTAGTATCAGGATAACGCCCTATGCTAGTTAAAGCCTTTTTCTTCGTGAACGGGCGTTTATATTCGAACCGCCATAGTTTTGAGCCGTTGGATTTAATCAACAAGTAAAGCCCTTGTCCATCTGCCAGCGTATAATCTTTTTCTTTTGGCTTTGCGTTTGCCGTTTCCGTGTTGGTTAGTGGTTTGGTTAGTTTTGCCATAGTGATATTAAAAATCTCTGAATAGTTATTATTGGCGGTTGTCAACGTATGAATGCGTAAGAAGAAATAAGAGTAGGGAATAGTGAAAAAGCGTTGAAGCCTTGAAGCGTAAGGGTCTAGCTTATGTTAGCGTAAGAAAAAATAAGAAATAAAAAAAGCCGCTAAAAAGCGGCTTTCTTCGTTTTTGGTGCTCTGGGCGAGACTCGAACTCGCACATCCTATGGACACTACCCCCTCAAGATAGCGTGTCTACCAATTCCACCACCAGAGCAAAATTTTGTATGTTATTGCGGAATGTCGTTATTTTGTGTTTTAACTTCCGCTGGTTGTGTAATGTTTTGTTTTACATCACTTAAGTCTTCAAATTGACTTGTTGGTTTAGCTTGATGTGTATTTAAGTTACCGATAATCAAACTAATAGCAAAGAAGATTGTTGCTAATACTGCTGTTATTCTTGATAAGAAATTTGCAGAACCTGCTGAACCAAACACAGTCCCAGCTGCACCAGCACCAAATGAAGCACCAGCATCTGCACCCTTACCTTGTTGCATCAATATAAAACCAACTAATGCAATCGCAACAACAAGATAAATAATTGTAAGAATATTTAACATTTAAGTTTCTCTAAATTCTGACGCGAATGATTGCGATGGCGTGAATAATACTTTCAATTCGAACGCATTGCAACACGAAATTTTGTTTTTCTTGATTATTTGCTTTCTTTTTCACCATTTTGCGATCTTTTTAAAAAATTCGATCGCTTGTTGGCGTATTTCACAGGCGGTGGAATTTTGCTTAAGTTTTGCAATTTCTCTCGGTCTGTTCGCAATAACGATGGCAATTGGGTTACCAAATCGTACATAAATTGCTGATAGCTGGCTTGCTTCTTGCTGATATCTGTTAGTTGCATTTCCCAGTGTGCCGTCATATCGGGTAGCGTTGCCATTTCTGGTAGAGCAGAAATCAAAATTCTCCCCGCTTCAGTGCTGTGAATATGTCGCCCTTTTTTAATCAGAAAACCGCGTTTAAACAGCAATTCAATAATGCTTGCACGTGTTGCTTCCGTACCTAATCCATCGGTTTCACGCAACACTTTTTTAAGCTGTTTATCTTGAACAAAACGAGCAATCCCAGTCATTGCTGAAAGCAACGTAGCATCCGTAAAATAACGTGGTGGTTGGGTTTTCTTACTTAAAATCTCACCGCTATCGCAATGCAAAATCTGCCCTTTTTTCACTACAGGCAATAATGGCAATGCAACTTCATCGCTATCTTCTTTCCCGAGTAAACTTTTCCAGCCCGCTGTGAGCAAACTTCTGGATTGCGTGCTGAATTTTCCACCTACAATTTCAAGCTGAATTTGCCCTTTACGATATTCCGCATCAGGACAAAATTGCATCAAATATTGGCGTGCAATAAGCTGATAAATCCGTTTTTCGTTTTCAGTTAGCTGAACATTACCTTGTCGAGCCGTTGGAATGATTGCGTGGTGGGCTTCGACTTTTTTATCGTTCCAACAGCGATTATGAATATTGGGATCAACAGCCTCAGGCTTTTCGGCATATTCAGATAAATGATGAACAATCGCCGCCATTACTTTAAAGCGGTCGTTATAATGTTCTTTTGGCAAATAACGATTATCCGAACGCGGATAAGTAATTAACTTATGCGTTTCGTATAATTTTTGGCAAATATCTAACACTGCTTGAGCCGACAAGCCATAGCGACGTGCCGCATCAATTTGTAATACAGAAAGCGAATAGGGCAAAGGAGCAGTTTCCGTTTCAATTTTATCTTGATAATCGGTAACCTTTGCTGGCTGATCGGTAATGCGTTTAACCACGTTTTCCGCCAATCCACGTGATAACGCTCGCCCATCTTCATCTTGATAATCTTCGCAGGCTTTACTTGGTTGCCATTGAGCTTGAAAAGTTTCGCCTGTTTCTGGCACTCGAATATTCGCCATCACTTCAAAATAATCTTTCGGCACAAAGTTTTCGATCTCAAGATCGCGACGAACAATCAGCCCTAAAACAGGCGTTTGCACACGTCCTACCGAAAGCACGCCTTGATAGCCTGCCCATTTCCCTTGTAGGGTGTAGGCTCGGGTCATATTGATGCCGTACAGCCAATCCGCCCGTGCACGAGCCAATGCCGATGTTGCAAGCGGTATAAAATCGCGGTTATTTTGCAATTTTTCGATTGCTTTTTTTACCGCAACAGGATTGAGATCGTTGACTAAACAACGCTGAATTTGGCTGCGTTTTTCAGGCGGGACATTTAAATAGCTAAACACCTCATCCACCAACAATTGCCCCTCGCGATCAGGGTCGCCTGCGTTGACGAGAATATCCGCTTTTTTGACTAATTTTTCGACCGTTTTGAGCTGTTTCAACGTCTCTTTTTTTGGGACGAGTTTCCATTGGGTGGGAACAATCGGCAGATGTTCCATCCGCCACATTTTGAAACGCTCATCGTAGGCATCTGGTTCCGCTTGTTCAAGCAAATGACCAATGCACCAAGTGACGACATCATTGTCGCCGCATTGGATGTAGCCTTCGCCTCGCTGATGGGGCTTGGGTAGTACATCAGCGATCGCACGTGCAAGGCTGGGTTTTTCTGCGAGGAATAATCTCAAGGGAAATCCGTTATTATTTATTCACGTAGGGTGTGTGAAATGGTCCATTTCACGCACGAAATTAATTTAATGCGTGCGTGGATTTTCAATCCACACACCCTACAAAATGTCTATTTAACCATTATTTTTCTCAGCCAAAAACGCTTTCAGCAAATTCTCTGGTGGCGGTGGCATTTGTAAATAAAAGCCTTGTTGCTCAATGGCTTGCAAAACTTCTTCGTTTTTCGCCCGCTTGAGTGGCTTTTCGCCTGATAAATTGAACAACATCACAAACTGCGGTTCGCCAAATTGTTGCATTAACACTTCTGGCACGGCATCAAATTGGTCACGTTTTGCCACGTAAAGGAACATTCCTTCTTTGCGAGAGCTGCGATAAATGGCACACAGATTAGTCTTCTTCATTCCAATCGCCTCCGCCTGTGTAGTTATCAAAACGTGAGAATTGCCCTTGGAAGGTTAATCGCACTTTCCCAATCGGACCATTACGCTGTTTACCGATAATAATTTCCGCAATGCCTTTGAGGTCAGAATTGTCGTTGTAAACTTCATCGCGGTAGATAAACATAATCAAGTCCGCATCTTGCTCAATAGATCCAGATTCACGCAAGTCTGAGTTAACAGGACGTTTATCCGCACGCTGCTCTAAGCTACGGTTAAGCTGGGAAAGGGCGACCACAGGCACTTGTAATTCTTTCGCTAAGGCTTTCAAAGAGCGTGAAATTTCAGCAATCTCAAGTGTACGGTTGTCTGAAAAGGCTGGGGCACGCATCAATTGCAAATAGTCCACCATAATTAGGCTCAAACCGCCATTATCTTTATAAACACGTCTTGCTCGTGAGCGAACTTCCGTTGGGGTTAAGCCTGAGCTATCATCAATAAAGATATTTTTGCGATCTTGTAGAATCGAAATGGTGGTAGAAAGTTTCGCCCAATCTTCGTCGTCGTGTAGTTGCCCTGT
This sequence comes from uncultured Haemophilus sp., assembly GCA_963545995.1. Taxonomy (GTDB): domain Bacteria; phylum Pseudomonadota; class Gammaproteobacteria; order Enterobacterales; family Pasteurellaceae; genus Haemophilus_A. Next base: position 4,145 of record CAUUKJ010000046.1, on the reverse strand, counting down.
ACGAATTTTTGTCTGATCCACACGCGAAAGCGAGGCAAGCATACGCATCATAATTTGATCACGTGGCATCTCAAGGCTGAAGATCAGCACAGGTTTAGCAGGTTTTTTCTTTGGATTGCCGTACTCGTCTAAATCGTTTGGATCTTCCACATCAGATAACGCCGCATTTTCACACAGATTCATCGCAAAAGTAGTTTTACCCATTGATGGACGGGCGGCGATAATAATCAAATCTGAAGGTTGAAGTCCTGCTGTTTTTTTATTGAGATCGATAAAGCCTGTCGTGACTCCTGTTAAACCACCATTATTACGATTTTTAGAAAGTAGCTCGATTTTCGACAAGGTTGTCATCAACACGTCATCAATATTTTGCGGGCCTTCGTTGGTTTTATTGCGTTTTTCGGCAATATCAAACACGATACGTTCAGCTTCATCCAACACATCTTTTGAATTGCGTCCTTTGGTGTGATATGCCATTTCAGCAATTTGATTACTCGCACTAATCACACTGCGTAAATCGGAACGATCGCGTACGATGTCAGCATAAGCCAGAATATTCGCTGCACTTGGCGTATTTTTAGATAATTCTGCGAGATAAGCAAAACCGCCTACATCTTGAGCAACGCCTTTATCTTTGAGGGCTTGTTCAAGGGTAATAATATCGATCGGGCGATTTTCTCGCACGAGGGATTCCATTTGCTCGAAAATAACGCGGTGGGCGTGGGTGTAAAAATCGCTGGCTTGAATACGTTCAACCACATTATCCCACTGCTCGTTGCTCAACATAATTCCACCCAATACGGCTTGTTCCGCCTCAATGGAATGGGGGGCAATATTGATTTGTTCGACCTGTTTATCTTGTGTTTTTTCGTTTTGTCGTGGATTGTAATCAGCCATATTTTCCTACTTTTAATTACTTATTACTCTCGCCCCTTGAGGGAGAGAGACAGACGAAATTGCGTTCAGCAATTTTGTCAGAGAGAGGGGCTACGATATAAATTTTGTAAATGAGCGGTCAAAAATGACCGCTTACCCCTCTCCCGAATTTCAATTCTAAACGAATTGAAATTATCCCTCTCCCTCAAGGGGCGAGGGTGGCATAATCAGCCCATTAACGTTTTATTCGGTTCTCGGGCAAGTTCTCGGGTAAGTTTTGGCACTAAATAACCTGAGGTAATTTTCTGCAATTCGCGATAAATGTCAAATGCACGCTCATCTTCAATCCAGAAATGGCTTGCCCCTTCCACCTTATCTAGCAAGTGCAAATAATAAGGCAGAACGCCAACAGAGAAAAGTTTATCGCTCAACATTTTTAGCGTTTGAGCGTTATCGTTTATTCCTTTTAATAGCACCGATTGGTTAAGTAATGTGACACCTGCTTTTTTTAATTCGGCAAATTTTTCTGCTAGCAGATCATCAATTTCGTTGGCGTGATTGATGTGCGATACCAACACGATATTTAGCCGTGAATGAGCGAGCCGTTGGCATAATGCTGAGGTAATGCGGCTCGGAATTGTTACGTGCAAGCGGCTATGAATTCGCAACGTTTTAAGATGTTCGATTTTTTCTAAATGCGTGAGCAACCAATCAAGCTCTTCATCTTTCGCCATTAAAGGGTCACCGCCTGAGAAAATTACTTCCTCCAGTTCGGTGTGCTGTTCAATATAAGCCAAACTTTCTTGCCAAATTGCTTTGTTGCTTTTTACCTCTTGATAAGGGAAATGACGACGGAAACAATAGCGGCAATTTACAGCACAGCTATTTTTGATCATAAATAGCAGGCGATTATGATATTTATGCAGAATATTCGGAGCAGGGCTATGTTGCTCTTCGAGTGGATCTTGGGTAAAGCCTTCAACTTGGTCAAATTCTTCCTTTGCCGACATCACTTGTAAAAAGAGCGGATCATTCGGATTGCCTTTTTCCATTTTTTCTGCAAATGCCTTTGGAACACGTAGCGGAAATAGCTGACGAGCTAAAATATCCTGCTTAAAATCAGCGGGATTAAGCTCAAGAAATGCCAGTAATTTCATAGGATCATTAAAGGCTTGGGCAAGTTCCACAAGCCATTGCGGTTTAGGATCGATTGCTAAAGGTTGAAGTTGAATTGATTGCATAACAAGGCTTGTTGGTTCGAAAACAGTAGCTCGAAAGCATTAGAAAGAAATCGGGCGTGTTTCCACGCCCTTTATTTTATTTGGCATTATGGCACTAAACGGCACTCAAGTGGGGTGCCATTTGGTTTTACCATCACAACAGGTGAGGCTTGCACAGTTTGTCCTGCTAAAGCGGGAATTAAATATTGCACGCCTTCAATGCAGTAACGGCGGTAACCGTCTGTTTTTTCAATTAAGAAGGGATCAATTTGACCACCAATGCTTTTAAATTCTGCTGTTTGTGAATTTACATTTGTTGGAGTATTTTCGACCGCTTGTGTTGCTGCAGGCTGGGCTGCTTGATTTGCAGTTGGGTTTGCTTGAGCGGCTGATGGGGTCAACATTTCGCTTAACACATAACCTGCTGCTGCACCTGTTGCAAAACTCGCTAAACGATTGCCGCCAGTAGCTTGAGCTTGTTGTGCTTGTGGCTGAGCAGTTTGGCTAGAACGCGTGTTGTCAAAGGTTGCATCACGTTGAGTTTGCTGTGCGTTGGCTTTTTGTTGCGTATTCGCACGCATTGGTTGTGTTTGTGGGGCACTTAAACTACGACCAGAAACTGAACGCGATGAACGCATCCCTTTTGCTTCTGCAATAGATGCCACTGATAAAGCTAAAATTGTTGAAAGGGTAATAATTTTTTTCATTTTCCATCCTTTTTCTAAAGAGTTTTGAATTATACCGTAAAAAAATTTAGAGATCTTTGAATATTTGCGGTATTATATGGGTCTTTTTGAGAAACCCAATAGTGGGTGGTTCAATTTTGTTAATTTTTTGTAAACATTGAGGAAACCATGGCTAACTATAGCACTACTGATTTCAAACCAGGTTTAAAATTTATCCAAGATGGCGAACCTTGCGTAATCGTTGAAAATGAATTCGTAAAACCAGGTAAAGGTCAAGCATTTACTCGTACTAAAATCCGTAAATTGATCTCTGGTAAAGTATTAGAAATCAACTTCAAATCAGGCTCAACTGTTGAAGCAGCGGACGTTGTTGATTACAACTACACATATTCTTACAAAGATGAAGATTTCTGGTACTTTATGCACCCAGAAACTTTCGAACAAATCTCTGTTGATGAAAAAGCATTAGGCGACAACGCAAAATGGTTAGTTGACCAAGCTGAATGTATCATCACATTATGGAACGGCTCTGCAATCTCTGTAACTCCGCCAAACTTCGTTGAATTAGAAGTAGTAGAAACAGACCCAGGCTTAAAAGGTGATACTGCAGGTACTGGCGGTAAACCAGCAACATTAAGCACAGGTGCAGTTGTTCGTGTACCATTATTCGTTCAAATTGGCGAAGTTATCCGCGTAGATACTCGTTCTGGCGAATATGTTTCACGTGTGAAATAATTTAGTTTAAATGAAAGACGGCTAGATTTTTTGATCTAGCCGTTTTTTTGTATAATAAATTCTACAATTCAAACGATCACATACTGAGAGGAATAAATGTTTTGGGAAGCCCTTCAATTCAGTATTAGTACTACCTTGCCGACTATTTTGCTTATGTTGGCAGGTATAATGCTACGCCGAAAACAATTTATTGATGATCATTTCTGCAATATGGCATCAAAAAATCTATTCAATTTTGCCATTCCTACCTTACTTTTTATCAATATGCAAAAAGGTGAGCTTAATTATGCGGAACATTTGCCCTTAATTGCGATGTCTATAACGGGTATTTTAACCATCTATTTACTTGCAGAGTGGTGGGCAGGAAAATATATCTCAGAACGTAGTTTCCGTGCGGTATTTGTGCAGGGAACTTTCCGAAGCAATGCAGCCATTTTGGGACTAGCGTTAATTACAAATGCTTACGGAAATGATGCTATTGCAACTGCATCTATTTACATTGCGGTTACCGTGATTCTCTATAATGTTTTAGGCGTGATTACGCTCACAAAATCTTTTACAACAGAAAAAATCAAGGGGCTGTACTAGATAACTAGACTAAATTCCCCTTAACTAATTGTTTTAAAAT
>CAUUKJ010000045.1:0-12089 GCA_963545995.1 uncultured Haemophilus sp. | reverse complement strand
TTAAAACAATTAGTTAAGGGGAATTTAGTCTAGTTATCTAGTACAGCCCCTAATAAAAAAATAGAGGGAGCATTTGCTCCCTCATTTAGTTTTAGCACTAATTAGAATTTAACTGCAAAACCTGCAAAGTAAACCATTGGGTCTAGTTTAAGTTTAACTTCGTGATCTAAGCCAAGTGCTTGGAATTTCGCTGTGGTTTTGATGTGTGTATACCACGCAGCAGCGTTGAAGTAGATGTTTTTGGTGAGTTTTACATCTACACCCACGTTAGCTACAGGGCCGAATGAATGTTTTTTCACATCTAAGTTGGTTACCGCTGGGTGAACAGATTTAGCATGGTAGAAACGAGTATAGTTCAAACCTGCACCCACATAAGGGCGAACGGTTGAATTTGCATCAAAGAAATAATATTGTGCATAAAGGCTTGGTGGTAATTGTTTTACAATCGCTACACGACCTAAATCAAGGTTTGCTGCTGGCACATTCGCATTGATTTTGTGTGAGAATGGCGTTGCTGCTAACAATTCCACACCGATGTTATCGGTTAACATATATGTACCTGTTAAACCAAGTTGTGTGTCATTTTTTACTTTTAAACCCACGTCAACCGCAGTTTGTGTTCTTGAACCTGAGTTTGCATCAACGGTAATTGCACCTGCACGCACAACAACGCTTTCTGCTTCGTGTGCTGCTGCTGAACCTGCTAATAAAGCCCCACCTAACATAAGTGCTAATGCTGTTTTTTTCATTATTAAGTCCCTTCTGGAAATTAGTTTTCATTGTAATTCATACCCCGCAAGAGGTAATGGAGCGTAGTTTAACTATTCCACAACAAAGTTTATTGATAATGATCAACTTTTTAACATTCACTAGCATAAAAAGAGAGTAAAAGCAAAAAAATGTGAGAAAGATCACATTTTTCTCTTGAAATTTATTTGTCAAGCTCCATTTAGTGTAGTGCTAAAGTTTCACGCTATTGTGAAACGGGTACAAATTAAAAGAAAAAGGAAAGAATATGAACTTTGAAAAATTTACTACAAAACTACAAGAAGCCTTAGCGGAAGCACAATCTTTAGCGATTGCCAAAGATAATGGATACATTGAGCCAGCTCATTTACTTTATGCTTTATTAAAACAAACCGATGGTTCAATCGCTCCACTTTTTACCGCATTAAATGTGCAACCAAAACAGTTAGAAAGCGAATTATCGGCAATTTTAGACCGCTTGCCACAAGTGCAAGGGGGGAATACACAACTTTCGCAACAAACAATTCGTTTATTGAATCAAGCAGATAAATTATCACAACAATTTGGCGATAGCTTTATTTCATCTGAATTGTTCGTGTTAGCCGCAATAGAAGATAGTGGCGATTTAGGAAAATTATTGAAAAAATTTGGCTTAACAAAAGAAAAAATCACCCAAGCAATTAGCCAAATTCGTGGAGGAGAAACCGTGAATAATCAAAACGCAGAAGAAACCAGACAAGCATTACAAAAATATACCATTGACTTAACTGAACGTGCTAAAGCAGGCAAATTAGACCCTGTGATTGGTCGTGATGAAGAAATCCGCCGTGCGGTGCAAGTATTACAACGCCGTACCAAAAACAACCCTGTGTTAATTGGTGAACCAGGTGTGGGTAAAACCGCGATTGTGGAAGGCTTAGCACAACGTATCGTAAATGGTGAAGTGCCTGAAGGCTTAAAAAATAAACGTGTACTTTCCCTTGATATGGGGGCGTTAATCGCAGGGGCGAAATACCGTGGTGAATTTGAAGAACGCTTAAAAGCCGTCTTAAATGAATTGGCAAAAGAAGAAGGACAAGTGATCCTCTTTATTGATGAAATTCACACTATGGTCGGTGCAGGTAAAACCGACGGTGCAATGGACGCAGGTAACTTATTAAAACCTTCCCTTGCACGTGGTGAATTACACTGTGTGGGTGCAACTACTTTAGATGAATACCGCCAATACATCGAAAAAGATGCGGCATTAGAACGTCGTTTCCAAAAAGTGTTAGTTGATGAACCAAGTGTTGAAGATACGATTGCCATTTTACGTGGCTTAAAAGAACGTTATGAAATCCATCACCACGTTCAAATTACCGACCCAGCTATCGTTGCCGCAGCCGTGCTTTCACACCGCTACATTAGCGACCGTCAATTACCTGATAAAGCAATTGACTTAATTGATGAGGCAGCATCAAGCTTGCGTATGGAAATTGATTCCAAACCTGAACCGCTTGATAAATTAGAACGCCGTATCATTCAATTAAAATTGGAACGCCAAGCGTTACAAAAAGAAGAAGATGAAGCAAGCCGTCAACGTCTTGCAAAACTCGATGAAGAATTGACCGCTAAAGAGCGTGAATATTCTGAATTAGAAGAAGTGTGGAAAGCAGAAAAATCTGCATTACTTGGCACACAACATATTAAAACTGAGTTAGAAAACGCACGCATTGCGATGGAACAAGCTCGCCGTGAAAATAACTTAGAAAAAATGTCTGAGTTACAATACGGTAAAATTCCAGCCCTTGAAAAACAACTTCAAGATGCGGTGAAACGTGAAGAAGAAGGCGGCGAAAACCACTTACTTCGCACAAAAGTCACAGATGAAGAAATTGCCGAAGTCCTTTCTAAAGCAACAGGTATTCCTGTTTCAAAAATGATGGAAGGCGAAAAAGATAAATTACTTCGTATGGAAAACGTATTGCACGCTCGCGTGATTGGACAAAACGAAGCGGTTGAAGCGGTAGCAAATGCGATTCGTCGTAGCCGTGCAGGCTTATCAGATCCGAACAAACCGATTGGCTCATTCTTGTTCCTCGGTCCAACAGGGGTAGGTAAAACAGAGCTTTGCAAAACCTTAGCGAATTTCTTGTTTGACGATCCTGATGCAATGGTTCGTATTGATATGTCTGAATTTATGGAAAAACACAGCGTTTCTCGCTTAGTCGGTGCACCTCCAGGTTATGTTGGCTATGAAGAAGGCGGTTATTTAACCGAAGCTGTTCGCCGTCGCCCATACTCTGTGGTGTTATTAGACGAAGTGGAAAAAGCCCACCCTGACGTGTTCAACATCTTACTGCAAGTGTTAGATGATGGACGATTAACCGATGGCCAAGGCAGAACCGTAGATTTCCGCAATACCGTAGTCATTATGACCTCAAACTTAGGCTCACACCTCATTCAAGAAATGCCAGAGGCAACCTATGGTGAATTGAAAGAAGTAGTGATGTCGGTGGTAAGCCAACACTTCCGCCCAGAGTTCATTAACCGTATTGATGAAACCGTGGTATTCCACTCACTCGGTCAAGAACATATTCGTTCAATCGCACGCATTCAATTAGAACGTTTGATTAAACGTCTTGCTGAACGTGGTTATGAAGTAACGATTACAGATGCAGCAATCGACCACATCGGCAAAGCAGGTTTCGATCCATTGTTCGGTGCACGCCCACTTAAACGTGCAATCCAACAAGAGCTTGAAAACCCACTTGCTCAACAAATCCTTGGCGGTAAATTGTTACCAAACCGCCCAGTAGTGGTAGATTATAAAGATGATCATCTTGTGATTGAAAACCAATAGGAGAAAATTCTCTTCTTAAATAGTTTAACCCTCTCCCTCAAAGGAGAGGGTTTTCTTTTGAGTAAAATTAAGCAGGATTATCAATATCAATAAAGGTTACATCTAACTGATATTCTTTTGCTAACCATTCGCCTAAGGCTTTTACGCCATAACGTTCGGTGGCGTGGTGACCTGCTGAGAAGAAATAAATCCCTTGTTCACGTGCCGAGTGGGTGGTTTGTTCTGAAATCTCGCCTGTAATAAAAGCATCAATCCCTTTGCTGGCGGCTAAATCAATATAGCCTTGTCCGCCGCCCGTACAGATTGCTACGGTTTTAATCAGTTTTTGCGGATATTCTTCCACAAATTCATCACACACAATCGGTTTACGGTGTAATTGTTGCTCAATGCGTTGAGCAAGTTCTTGGGCTGAAATAGGCGTGTTAAATTCGCCATAAACAGGGATGGAGTTCGGTTTATCTTCCAAACCGACTAAATTTTGAATGCCTAATAATTGGGCAAGTTGGGCGTTGTTGCCTAATTCTGGATGAATATCAAGGGGTAAATGGTATACAAACAGATTGATGTCGTTGACTAAAAGCTGTTTAATTCGTTTGCCTTTCATTCCACGAATACAAGGCGTTTCGCTTTTCCAAAAATAGCCGTGATGGACTAAAATAGCATCGGCATCTAATTCAATGGCTTTTTCAATTAAAGGTAATGTTGCAGTAACGCCCGTGACGATTTTTTGAATCTGTTTTCTTCCTTCCACTTGTAAACCATTCGGGGCGTAGTCGGCAATTTGTTTGGCGTTGAGTTTTGTGTCTAAAATATGTTCAAGTTCAAGATTGGTAAGCATAAATAATCCTTTTGAGTTTTAGAATTCTTTTGAGCAAAAATAAAGTTTTTATTTTAAATCATTTCTCCTCTTCTATTAAATCTTCAATTGCTTTTAAACAACGCATTTTGCGAAATTCAGTTTCTTCGACTAATTTTTGATAATAGATTGCCTCTGTTTCATTCTTAGCTTGGTATTGCTTGTCTAATAACCAACTTATTTTCTCATTAAAAGCACGTAATGCTTTGCGATATTCAGGTAAACGTTTTTTAGGCGGTAATGAATGTACATTGTTTGCGAAAGAGTAAGAAGAATAAAATTTCTCAACATTTTTTGTTTTTTTCAGTTTATTGACCGCTTTTTGTAATGCATCAATTTGATCGAGTAATTTTTTAGCATAAATTTCTGCATATTCAACTTGAGTTTGTTGCTGCAATAAGAGTGCAGTTTGACGAATTTCCTCAATAAAAAAGGCGATTTTTTCTTCGTTCTTGGTAAAAAAATGCCCTAAAATGACCGCTTGTTCTCCCTCAAAAGGGGTAAATTCGGCTAAAGTTTGTTCTATTTTTTGAATGAATGCTCGCATAAAAAAGAGATAAAAGAAAAATTTTAGGCATTATACCTTGCTTTGGGTTGGGTTCAATGTACAAAAAATAGTGAAAACTTGTATGTAAATTAAAGTAAATGTCAGAAATGTGACGAAGTTCACAAAATATTTTTCGTTGAACTTTATTTCAAATTAAAAATAAAATAAAAATGCTTTATTTATCAATATGTTATAAATTTATTTTGTGATGGAGTGGAAAACAAAAAACCTCTAATAAAAACTCCATATTTTTGTAACTTATTGATTTTAAAAGATAAAAAAATAAGTAATCGTTGTCGTCAAGATATTGACAACTTATCTGCTTTTTGTCATTATTCGCTTGCACAAACATTTACCCGAATTTACGGAACTAAATGTTCGCAAGTTTTTACAATGGTTCTTTAGTTATAAAGGACGTATTACTAAAACAAACCTTATAGATAGGTGGTCATTATGAAAAAAACATTAGTTGCATTAACAGTGGCAGCATTTGCAGCATCTTCAGCACAAGCTGTAACCGTATTAGATCAAGATGGTACGAAAATTGACTTCTTTGGTTCTTTACGTGTAATTACAGAAAAAGACAGTTTAAAAACTACTTATATCAAAGATACCGTTGAAAATGGTACTTCATATAAAGCAGGAGCTACAGTAAAAAGTCGTAATCACTCAACAATTAAGAACGCAGCTTCTCGTTTTGGTGTAGATGTTAAACATCAACTAGCTGAAGACTTCTATGCTTTAGGTCGTTTAGAGTTCCGTTTTGATGATACAAAATCAGCTGATGAATGGGGTCAATTATATGCTAAACGTGCTTTTGTTGGTTTAGGTAGCAAACAATATGGCGAAGTTAAATTCGGTCGTCAACGTACTATCGCAGATGATTTAGTTCAAGCAGAAGATTATCAATATGGTCTCATTCCAAACGGTAACTATATCCCTAGATCAGCAACCTCAGTTATTCGTTATGACTATCGTGGTATCGAAGGCTTACACTTAAGTGCAAACTATAATTTTGCACAAAAAAATAGGGAAAATGGTTCTGCTTCTCCATTAGAGACAGAAATCAAAAATGGTGCCGCAGTTGGTGCATTATATGAAGTAGATGGCTTTGATGCTCGTGCAGCATTTGGTCGCACAAATTATGAAACTGGTACTGCACATAAACACTATAAAGATGGTTATTTGGTATCTTTAGGTCAACAATTTGGTGACTTTAAATTAACAACTGACTTTGGTTATGCTTATGAAAAAGAAGGTGTGGCTAACGAACAACCAACAAAAACTAATAAGTTCTATGTATCACCAGGTTTCATATATCAAGTAACGCCAGCATCTAAAGTATATGGTGACTACTTATACGAACGTGTGAAAGTAAAAGAAGCTTCAAAAGAGAAAACTCATGCATTTTTACTTGGTGTTGACTATAAATTCCACAAACAAGTGGTTGCATTCGTAGAAGGTAAATACGCACGTACTAAATCTTACGACTATACTACAGCAGGTTACGACTATGCTAAGAAAAGTACTGACAAAGCTGTCGGTGTAGGTTTACGTGTATACTGGTAATCTTTAGATTATTAAAATCTAACAGGACCCTCAATCAGAAATGATTGAGGGTTTTTGTATAAAGATGGCTAGACAAAGCGGTGTTATTCTAGAAAAAATTTGCAATTTGGTGGCATTTGACGTATTCTTTGCACGTCAAATTTATAGCAGGACGCTATATCTCCCATAGTATTATGATATCCAATCTTCATTATTTTTAACTTATCAAATAATATTCCTATGCATCTTACTCAACTAAAAAATACGCCCGTTTCGGAACTTGTCGAAATTGGTGAAAATCAAATGGGTTTAGAAAACTTAGCCCGTTTACGTAAACAAGATATTGTTTTTGCTATTCTTAAACAACACGCGAAAAGTGGCGAAGATATCTTTGGTCAAGGCGTGTTAGAAATTTTACCAGATGGTTTCGGTTTCTTACGTTCAGCAGATAGTTCTTATCTTGCAGGACCTGATGATATCTACGTTTCGCCAAGCCAAATTCGCCGTTTTAATTTACAAACGGGGGATAAAATTGAAGGTAAAATTCGTCCTCCAAAAGAAGGAGAGCGTTATTTTGCTCTCTTAAAAGTGGATCTAGTTAATGATGACAAGCCAGAAGTTTCTCGCAGTAAAATTCTTTTCGAAAACTTAACCCCACTTCACGCTAATTCTCGTTTACGTATGGAACGAGGCAATGGCTCAACCGAAGATTTAACCGCTCGTATTTTAGATTTAGCTGCACCAATCGGTAAAGGTCAGCGTGCGTTAATCGTTGCTCCGCCAAAAGCAGGTAAAACGGTACTTCTACAAAATATTGCACAAAGCATTACGCATAATTACCCTGAGTGTGAATTGATTGTGTTGTTAATCGATGAGCGTCCAGAAGAGGTAACAGAAATGCAACGTACTGTACGTGGCGAAGTGATTGCCTCAACATTCGATGAACCCGCAACCCGCCACGTTCAAGTTGCCGAAATGGTAATCGAAAAAGCAAAACGTGCGGTAGAACATAAAAAAGATGTCGTGATTTTATTAGACTCTATCACGCGTCTTGCTCGTGCATATAACACAGTTACCCCAGTTTCAGGTAAAATTTTATCGGGTGGTGTGGATGCCAACGCATTGCACCGTCCAAAACGTTTCTTCGGTGCGGCACGTAACGTGGAAGAAGGTGGTAGCTTAACTATTATTGCAACCGCGCTTGTGGATACAGGTTCAAAAATGGACGAAGTGATCTTCGAAGAGTTTAAAGGTACGGGTAATATGGAATTGCATCTTTCTCGTAAAATTGCAGAGCGTCGTATTTTCCCTGCGATTGAATTTAATCGTTCTGGTACACGTAAAGATGACTTGTTAATGAGTGCAGATGAGCATCAAAAAACGTGGATGTTACGTAAAGTGCTTAACCCAATGGGCGAGGTGGAAGCGATTGAATGGTTAATTGATAAACTTGGCGTGGCGAAAACCAACGAAGAGTTTTTTGAAATTATGAAACGTTCATAATCAATTCAAATGCAAAGGGCGGAATTTTATTTCCGCCCTTATTTTTCTATCTTATTTCTGATTTTTTAGAATCTCATTCATTAACTGAATATCAATATGGCAATAACCATTTGGGTTTTTATCTAAATAATCTTGATGATATTCTTCCGCAGGGAAATAGTGCTCAAGGGGTTTATTTTCTACTGCAAGCGGTTGATTATATTGTTTTTGTAGCGAATCTAATGCCTGTGTCACCACATCTGCATCTTTGGGGTCGCTGTAATAAATCCCCGTGCGGTATTGAATCCCTTTATCTTCGCCTTGTTGATTGATGCTGATTGGATCGATTACTTTGAAATAGTAATCAAGCAAGGTTTCAAGGCTGATTTTATCTGTATCGTAAGTGACTTTCACCACTTCTGCGTGCCCACTTCCTGCACATACTTCTTGGTAGCTTGGGTTTTCTGTATTGCCGTTGGCATAGCCTGATTGAGCATCAATCACACCGTTAATGCGTTGCATAAAGGCTTCTGTTCCCCAGAAACAACCGCCTGCTAAATAAATCTCGTGAATATTTGACATAGTGTCCTCATTAGTAATAAAAATTGAAAAATCGACCGCTTGTTTGCAGTCTTGCCATCATACGGGTTTATATTGAGATTGGGAACCGTTTTTCCAACCACAAATAAGTGCCTTGAATAATCCAACCAACACCTAGGGCGAATAGAATTGTGCAGATGCCGAAAGTACCGCCAAGCCAAATTCCGAAGCCGCATACGCTGACTTCAATGCCTGTGCGAACTTTGCCAACATTCCAGCCGTATTTTTGGCAAATTCCAACCATTAACCCATCTCTTGGGCCAGCTCCCAGTTTGCACGAAAGATAAAAGGCTGTGCCAATGCCAAAAATGATGATGCCAAAGCACATAAAGAAAATGCGAGTGGTAAGATCTTCAGGTGGCGTAATGGATTGTGTGGTGAAATCAATAAAAAAAGAGATAATCAGTACGTTTAAAATCGTGCCTAAGCCAAATTTAAGTTTAAATGGAATCCAAAATAAGAGTACGATCACACTAATTAACGCAATTGCTATTCCCAACGACATTCCCGTTTGCAAGGCTAAACCTTGTGAAAGTACTGTCCAAGGGGCATTCCCCAATTTAGCAGAAACCAGTAACCCTTCGCCAATACCCATAATTGCCATTGCAACGGAAATAATTAGCAAATTGAGCGGTTTAATTTGCCATTGATGTTTTGCCGCCCAAGGCATCAATGGAATAGGGGTTTTCTTTGACATAATGGCTTTTTTCAATAATTTAATGTTTAAAATAATATAGCATAAACAAAATCTGTTTTTATAATTTTTTAACATAAAAAATAATTAAGATTTTTTAATCAATAGCACCAAAATTTGATAAAAATCAGAAGATTTTTTCTTAAAAAATCGTTATATTAAGGGAACTTTTTTACCACTTCGTTTTTTGAGCAAAAAACGATTAACATTTCATTTTTATTGAGGTTTCTATGGGTGCTTTAAACAGCCTTTTAGGTATTGTAGTACTGCTATTAATTGCCTTTTTGCTTTCATCAAATAAAAAAGCAATTAATTATCGAACTGTGTTGGGTGCGTTAGGTTTACAAATTGGACTTGGTGCGTTGATTCTTTATGTTCCTGCGGGTCGTCACGTTTTACAAGCGTTAGCAGATGGCGTAAATAACGTGATCGGTTACGGTTTTGAAGGTATCAAATTCGTATTCGGTGGCTTAGCAAGCGATAAAATCTTTGAAGTAATGGGCGGTGATGGTTTCATCTTTGCTGTTCGCGTTCTCCCTTCTATTGTTTTCTTCTCTGCATTAATCTCTCTTCTCTATTACATTGGCGTAATGCAATGGGTTATCAAAATTATTGGTGGTGCTCTACAAAAATTACTTGGCACATCAAAAGCAGAATCAATGTCTGCTGCGGCTAATATTTTCGTAGGTCAAACAGAAGCTCCATTGATTGTTAAACCTTACATTAGCAAAATGACTGAATCTGAGTTATTTGCTGTAATGGCAGGTGGTTTAGCCTCTATCGCAGGTTCTGTAATGGCGGGTTATGCAGGTATGGGCGTACCATTAACTTACTTAATCGCAGCATCATTTATGGCGGCTCCAGCAGGTTTATTATTTGCGAAAATTTTAGTGCCTCAAACTGAGCAATTCAACGACGATATGGCGAAAGTTGAAATGGAACAACCTGCAAATATCCTAGATGCCGCAGCAGCGGGTGCGGGTGCAGGTATGCAACTTGCCTTAAACGTAGGTGCAATGTTAATCGCATTTGTTGCGTTAATCGCTTTATTAAACGGAATCTTAGGTGGTATTGGTGGTTGGATTGGTATGCCAGAGCTTTCATTAGGTATGCTATTCGGTTACATTTTCCGACCGCTTGCTTGGGTAATCGGTGTGCCTTGGGAAGAAGCTCACATCGCAGGTCAAATGATCGGGACTAAATTAGCGATCAACGAATTCGTGGGCTATTTAGAATTTACTAAATACTTATCGCCTGAAGCTCCTGTAATGCTAACAGATAAAACCAAAGCAATTATTACCTTTGCATTATGTGGTTTTGCGAACTTCAGCTCAATTGCAATCTTAATCGGTGGTTTAGGTGGTATGGCTCCAAATCGTCGTGGTGATATTGCAAGACTTGGTATCAAAGCGGTAATTGCAGGTTCACTTGCTAACTTAATGAGTGCAACCATTGCAGGTTTCTTTATCGGGTTAGGCGGTTCAATCGTATAATCAAAAATAACACATATAACACCACGGCTAACGTGGTGTTATACTTTATAGCAACCGAAAACGTTTGCTTTTTTAGGCTGAGTTATAAATTGGTAGGGGCGTATTGCATACGCTCGTTTAAAGGGCGTGCTCAGCACTCTCCTACAATTGAACAATGTAATTTGCTTTCAGCCTAAGATCTTTATAACATTTATTTCATCTATTCTCATTTGAGAATGGTTTTATACATAAAGAGGAAAGAAAAATGACTCCACATATTAATGCTCCTGAAGGTGCTTTTGCTGATGTTGTAATTATGCCAGGCGATCCACTTCGTGCGAAATACATTGCAGAAAAATTCTTAGAAGATGCGAAATTAGTAACAGACGTTCGTAATATGTTTGGTTACACAGGTACTTACAAAGGTCGTCGTATCTCTGTAATGGGACACGGTATGGGTATTCCTTCAGCTTCTATCTATACAAAAGAATTAATTACTGAATATGGTGTGAAAAAAATTATCCGCGTAGGGACTTGTGGTGCAGTGCGTCCAGACATTCACGTTTACGACGTAGTAATCGGTTTAGGTGCTTGCACAGACTCAAAAGTAAACCGTATCCGTTTCAAAGATAACGACTTCGCTCCAATTGCAGACTTTGATATGATAATGGCAGCAGTTCAAGCGGCAAAACAAAAAGGCATTGAAGTGAAAGTTGGTAACTTATTCAGTGCTGATTTATTCTATACGCCAGATGTTGAAATGTTCGACGTGATGGAAAAATACGGCATTGTAGGTGTAGAAATGGAAGCCGCGGGCGTTTACGCTGTCGCTGCAGAATATGGTGCGAAAGCATTAGCGATTTGTACGGTATCTGACCACATTCGTACACACGAAGTGACCAGTGCAGAAGAGCGTCAATTAACCTTCAACGGTATGATTGAAATTGCGTTAGAATCAGTATTGATTGGTGACCAACAATAATTGATGTGAATCCCTCAAACGAAAGTTTGGGGGATTTTTTTCTCTGATTTTCTTTTAAGAGAAACATTTACAATACAATAAACCACACTCTCTCCCCTCGAGGGAGAGAGACAGACGGAAATTGCGTAAGGCAATTTTCGTCAGAGAGAGGGGGTTACTTCAAATCAGTAAATGAGCGGTCAAAAATGACCGCTTACCCCTCTCCCGAATTTCAATTCTAAACGAATTAAAATTATCCCTCTCCCTCAAGGGGAGAGGGTAAACATGGTACAACCTGATAACATCCTTTACATCATAACCCAAAGACATCGTTTACATT
>CAUUKJ010000044.1:0-13069 GCA_963545995.1 uncultured Haemophilus sp. | reverse complement strand
ATTGAAGTATTCTAACTCAAATGGGATTTTATTTCGTTATCTAGTACAGCCCCAAGAATTAATTAACGTACTTTTACCCGCACTAAATCCGCCCACGACGGGCACGATAAGTTCAGCTTGTTCAATACGTTGGGTAAGTTCAGTTAAACCGTTATCGGCAAGTTCAACTTGAGCGGTTTGTTCACGAACATTATCTAAATAATGAAGAAATTGCTCTTGGCAAGCAATAAGCGTAGTGCTAGTTGGTTGGTTAATACAAATCAATGCTGCCTCCCTCTTAAAGAAAATTATGCTAATATTTCCACACTTATTTTAAATCTTTAAATATTCCGCTTATGTACACAAATTTACATTTCCAGCTTCCAAGTGCTGAAAAAACACATCAAGATCACCAAACTTTAGGGAATATTATTGGGCATTCTGACACACTCGTGATTGCTCAATCGGCTGAACAGTTCAAAGGTACGACTGTGGTGGTTACGCCAGACACACGCACAGCTCTGCGTTTAGAAAAAGCCTTGCCTACCTTTACCAAACTGCCTGTTGCGGTTTTTCCTGATTGGGAAACCTTGCCTTACGATAATTTCTCGCCACATCAAGAGATTATTTCCGCACGTCTTTCAGCTCTTTATCAATTGCAGCAAGGCAAAAAACAGATTTTTTTACTGCCTATTACCACACTTTTGCAGAAAGTTTGCCCGCCAAGTTATTTGGCAAATCACGTGCTTTTAATTAAAAAAGGCGATCAATCTAGCATTCAGCAATTGCGTTTACCGCTTGAAAATGCAGGCTATCGTTCAGTTGAGCAGGTGTTGGAACACGGTGAATATGCGGTGCGAGGTTCGTTGCTCGATCTTTTCCCAATGGGAGCAGATCAACCGTTCCGCCTTGATTTTTTTGACGATGAAATCGACTCCATTCGCACCTTTGACGTGGATACACAACGCACGATCAGTGAAATCGAAGCTATCAATCTTTTACCTGCCCACGAATTCCCAACCGACAGCAAAGGGATTGAATTTTTCCGTGGCAAATTCCGCGAAACCTTCGCCAATATCCGTCACGAACCTGAGCATATCTATCATCAAGTCAGTAAAGGGATTTTAAACGGTGGGATTGAATATTGGCAGCCGCTCTTTTTTGAAGAAATGGCAAGCCTATTTGATTATTTGCCGAGTAAAACGCTCTTTATTACGTTTGAAGGCTTGCAAGAAAAAGCGGGACAATTCCGCCAAGATGCTCAAAAACGATTTGAAAGTCGCGTTGACCCAATGCGTCCACTGCTTGAACCAAGTAAACTTTGGTTTAATTTGGACGAAATCAACCGCTTGTTAAAGGCTTATCCTCGCCTAACGCTTTCTGCAGAAAAAGTACGTAAAAGTGCAGCGAAAAGTAATTTAAATGTGGCAAAATTACCCGATTTGGCAATCAATCCACATTTAAAAAATCCGTTTGCTCAATTTGAGGCTTTTCGCGAAAAATTTAAGGGCGAAATCGTCTTCTCGGTAGAAACCGAAGGCAGACGAGAAACCTTATTAGATCTGCTCGCACCGCTCAAACTTAAGCCGAAACAAATTAAATCATTGGTGGACGCAAAAGAGCCGATTTCCTTGCTGATTTCTGCTCTCGATCAAGGCTTTGTGATTGAAGAAGAAACAAGCGGTCAAAATCTAGCGATTATTTGCGAAACCGATTTACTGGGCGAACGTGTGCATCAACCAAAATCTGCCGATAAGCGTAAAACGGTCAATCCTGATACCCTGATCCGCAACCTTGCCGAGCTAAAAATTGGACAAGCCGTGGTGCATTTAGAAAATGGCGTAGGACGTTATGCAGGTTTAACCGTGCTTGATGCGGGTGGAGTGAAAGCGGAATATGTGGTGCTTGAATATGCTAATGACGCAAAACTTTATGTGCCTGTCGCCTCGCTGCATTTGATCTCTCGCTATATTGGTGGAGCGGATGAAACCGCACCGCTACACAAGTTAGGTTCCGAAGCGTGGGCAAAATCTCGCCAAAAAGCGGCAGAGAAAATTCGCGATGTTGCCGCAGAATTGCTTGATGTTTATGCGAAACGGGAATCACAAAAAGGCTTTGCGTTTGAATATAACCGTGAGGAATATTTGCGATTTAGCCAAACTTTCCCATTTGAGGAAACCGAAGACCAGAAATTGGCAATCAATGCAGTGGTGAGCGATATGTGCCAACCGAAAGCAATGGATCGCTTGGTATGTGGCGATGTGGGCTTTGGGAAAACCGAAGTGGCGATTCGTGCGGCATTCCTTGCGGTAATGAACCATAAACAGGTGGCAATTTTGGTGCCGACTACTCTGCTCGCTCAGCAACATTTTGATAATTTTAAAGATCGTTTTGCCAATTATCCGATCAATATTGAAGTGCTTTCTCGTTTCAAAACCGCCAAAGAGCAAAAAGAAATTTTGCAAAAGGTCGCAGAAGGAAAAATTGATATTTTGGTTGGCACGCATAAATTACTACAAGAAGATGTGAAATTTCACGATTTGGGCTTGCTAGTGATTGATGAAGAACACCGTTTTGGCGTGCGTCAAAAAGAGAAAATTAAGCAATTACGAGCCAATATTGATATTTTAACGCTAACCGCCACACCAATTCCGCGTACGCTTAATATGGCACTAAACGGAATGCGAGATTTGTCGATTATTGCAAGTCCGCCTGCTCGACGCTTAACAATCAAAACCTTTGTGCGACAAAGTGATGATTTAGTGATTCGCGAAGCTATTCTGCGTGAAATCTTGCGTGGTGGGCAGGTGTATTACTTACATAACGATGTGGCGACCATTGAGAACTGTGCCTCGAAATTGGCAGAACTTGTGCCAGAAGCTCGCATTGTTATTGGGCACGGGCAAATGCCTGAGCGAGAGTTAGAACGTGTGATGAGCGATTTTTATCATCAACGTTTTAATATTTTGGTTTGTTCAACCATTATTGAAACAGGGATCGATGTACCTACAGCGAACACCATTATTATTGAGCGTGCAGATAAATTTGGCTTAGCACAACTTCACCAATTGCGTGGACGTGTGGGGCGTTCGCATCAACAGGCGTATGCTTATTTATTAACACCACATCCGAAAATGATGACCAAAGATGCTCAACAGCGTTTGGAAGCGTTAAGTTCTATTGATAATCTTGGGGCTGGGTTTGTGTTAGCAACACACGATTTGGAAATTCGTGGAGCAGGTGAATTACTAGGTAGCGAGCAAAGCGGACAGATTGAATCCATTGGTTTCTCACTTTATATGGATTTGCTTGAAAATGCGGTTAAAGCCTTGCAAGAAGGACGTGAGCCGAGCTTGGAGGAAATCACTCAAAATCAAACGGAAATTGAGCTGCGTATCCCTGCTCTCTTGCCAGATGATTATGTGCCAGATGTGAATATGCGACTTTCATTCTACAAACGCATTGCAAGTGCGGAAAATGTGGAAGCATTGAAAGAACTAAAAGTGGAATTGATTGACCGCTTTGGTTTATTGCCAACGGCAACAAGAAATCTATTCCAGATCACCCAAATTCGCCTTTTAGCCAAAAACTTAGGCTTGAAGAAAATTGAAGCGAACGCACAAGGCGGTTATTTGGAATTCAAGCCAAATGCAACGCCAGATCCGATGAAATTCTTGCAATTGATTCAGCAAGATAAAAATGCGTATAAATTTGATGGTCCGTTAAAATTCAAATTCACAAAATCATTAGAAAATAATGATGAAAGATTAAGCTTTGTTTCAGATTTAATTGATACATTGGCAAAATAAAATAACGTCAAGCGGTGCGATTTTGGCGAAAATTTGCAAAAAATGCCTAAAAACGAACCACTTGAACTATTTTTGCAAGATTTTAAAAGAAATCTGTTTGACATTAAAATGGAAATCTCTATAATGCACCACATCATTTAGCAACGCTGATTGAAATTAAAAAGTTGCCCGAGTGGCGGAATCGGTAGACGCAAGGGATTTAAAATCCCTCGCCTTTCGGGGCGTGCCAGTTCAAGTCTGGCCTCGGGCACCATTTTAAATTACCAAACAAATGCGGGAATAGCTCAGTTGGTAGAGCACGACCTTGCCAAGGTCGGGGTCGCGAGTTCGAGCCTCGTTTCCCGCTCCATTCTAAATAATGATAGCACCTCAAGGTGCTTTTTTTATATCTTTATTTTATCCAACTTCTATAGAATTCTTTTGCTTATCAATAATACTATCACGAATTATTGGTAGACTTTTCTATGAAAAATAGTCTCTCATAGTTCTAAGAATCCATATTATTTATTTCTCAATCTGGCATACCACAAATATAAAAAACCCCACAAATCTGATTGATTTTGTGGGGCAAATATAAGGTATTAACCCATACCGTATTTTTTTAATTTTTTACGTAATGTACCACGGTTGATACCTAACATTGTTGCAGCACGCGTTTGGTTACCGCGAGTATATTGCATTACCATATCAAGCATTGGGTGCTCAATTTCAGATAATACTAACTCATATAATTCTGTTGGATCTTCGTTATTTAATTGTGCTAAATAGTTTTTTAATGCCGCTTTTACGTTGTCGCGAAGTGGTTTTACTACTTGTTGAGCTTGTGCGTTAAGCATCGTTACCGTTAAAGGGTTGTTTACTGGTTGTTCAATCATTTCCTCTATCCACTTAATCTAGGAGATCTTCTACAAAACCTTCTAATGCTTCGATTTGCGATTGGGCTGTATCTAAGGCATTAAAAGCACGTTTAAAAGTTGAGTCCGGCATTAAACTTTCTACATACCAACCCACGTGTTTACGAGCAATTCGATAACCTTTTTCCTCACCATAAAATTGATGAAGATCTCGAATATGCCGTAACATTAGATGACATTTCTCATCTATTGGTAATGTAGTGTAATGACCATTCTCTAAAAAATCATTCACTTCCTTGAATAACCAAGGGCGACCATAAGCTCCTCGACCAATCATCACAGCATCCGCACCTGTGTAATCAAGTACGAATTTTGCTTTTTCAGCAGAGGTAATATCGCCATTAGCAATAATTGGAATTGAAACTGCATTTTTGACCGCTTTAATACTTTCATATTCCGCTTCGCCGTTGAATAAACAACTTCGAGTACGTCCGTGAATAGTTAAAGCTTGAATTCCCGCTTGCTCAGCAATTTGGGCGATTTCTAGACAGTTTCGATTCTCAAGATCCCAACCTGTTCGAATTTTCAACGTTACAGGCACATCCACAGCTTTTACTACAGCATTTAAAATATCAGCCACTAAATGAGGTTCTCTCAAAAGGGCAGAGCCTGCCATTTTTTTGTTTACCTTTTTAGCGGGGCATCCCATATTAATGTCAATAATTTCGGCACCATAGCCAACATTTACTTTTGCTGCTTCTGCCATTTCTACGGGATCTGCTCCTGCAATTTGTACCGCATTGATTCCGATTTCTTTATGATGAGCTAAACGAAGTTTAGACTTTTCGGTATACCATACATCAGGATTTGTTGACATCATCTCTGAAAATGTAAGTCCAGCCCCAAGCTGGCTACATAAACGTCGGAACGGTTGATCGGTTATGCCCGCCATCGGTGCGAGGAAAATACGGTTTTTAAATTCATATTGTCCGATTCGCATAGGCTTGCATCGTTCCTCTGTTTTCTCAATGAATCAACAAAAAAGAGGCGATTTCCTGTCGCATCTTTTTACAATTTGCCTAATTGCTGTGCAATACAAGCAACTAAGGGGGCGTATAATACGCATTTTTTAAACATTTTGGAAGGGTAGTTTTTAAGCGATTTAATAAAAAATGTGAAAAAAATCCCTTGATTTTTCTGTTTAAGGCGTTTTCTCAAACAAAACGTTGCCTTTTTGACCATTCCAATTGATGCCAGCGATGACAGCAGGGTAAAAATGGACACTTTGTTGGTATTGCGTAAACATTTGGACTAAATCAAAAACCAAAGGTAAGTGAGAAACGATCAAAATCTGTTTTGCTCCTTCTTCATTTAAAAAGGCAAGATAATCTTGGATAATGTCAGGAGAACCACTTGGCGTAACTTCGTCCCATTCTTCGATTAGATTTGTAATATTTTGAAAGAAATTGACCGCTTGCATCCCTTTTGCAACTTCTTCAAGCGTTTGTTTGGCTCGTAGATAAGGGCTTACAAGCACTTTATCGAGCCGAATTTGGTGCTGTGTAAAATATTCCCCTAGCCATTTCCCTTGCGAAAAAGCAGCATTTCTACCCTGTTCTGTTAAGGCTCGTTCGGCATCATTTGGGGCATTGAAACCTGCCTCACCGTGACGCATAATCCAGATGTTCATACGTGGTTTTCCTATTTTTTTATTTCAAGAATTATATTTTAGGCGTATAATACCCACCGTTTTGTGTGGTTGTATTCTATCAAGAAATATGCTGCATTAAGAAGAATTTCTAAAATCTAACAATTCAATATGGAGTAATCAATGTCTAGAAAATTAAGAAGAACCAAGATTGTTACCACTTTAGGTCCTGCAACTGACCGTGGTAATACTTTGGAAAAAATTATTGCTGCTGGTGCGAATATGGTTCGTATGAACTTTTCTCACGGTGTTCCAGAAGATCACATTGAACGTGCAAATAAAGTACGTGAAATTGCAGCTAAATTAGGTAAAACCGTAGCAATTTTAGGCGACTTACAAGGTCCTAAAATCCGTGTTTCTACTTTTAAAGATGGTAAAATTTTCTTAAACATCGGCGATAAATTCACTTTAGATGCAGATTTACCACGTGGTGAAGGTCATCAAGATGCGGTTGGTTTAGACTACAAAAACTTACCAAACGACGTAGTACCAGGCGATATTCTTTTATTAGACGATGGTAACGTTCAATTAAAAGTATTAGAAGTTGAAGGTGTTAAAGTTCACACTGAAGTAACTGTTGGTGGTCCATTATCAAACAATAAAGGTATCAACAAATTAGGTGGTGGTTTATCAGCTCCAGCATTAACTGAAAAAGATAAAAACGACATCAAATTAGCCGCGAAAATTGGTGTTGATTACTTAGCGGTTTCATTCCCACAATCAAGTGCAGATTTAAACTATGCTCGCCAATTAGCTCACGAAGCAGGTTTAGATGCGAAAATCGTAGCAAAAGTTGAACGTGCAGAAACAGTTGCAACTGAAGAAGCAATGGATGACATCATTTTAGGTGCTGACGTAATTATGGTTGCACGTGGTGACTTAGGTGTTGAAATCGGTGATGCAGCGTTAGTTGGCGTACAAAAACGTTTAATCCGTCGTTCACGCAAATTAAACCGCGTGGTGATCACTGCAACTCAAATGATGGAATCAATGATCAAAAAACCAATGCCAACACGTGCAGAGGTAATGGACGTTGCGAATGCGGTATTAGATGGTACTGACGCAGTAATGCTTTCTGGTGAAACAGCAAACGGTGACTACCCAGTTGAAACGGTAAAATCAATGGCTGAAGTATGTTTAGGTGCAGAAACAATGCCAAGCATCAACATTTCACGCCACCGTATGGAAGGTACATTCACTCACGTTGATGAAGCAACTGCAATGTCTGCAATGTACACAGCAAACCACTTAGAAGGCGTTTCTGCAATTATCGCATTAACTCACTCTGGTGAAACAGCGAAATTAATGAGCCGTATTAGCTCTGGTTTACCAATCTATGCTTTATCACGTAACCAACGTGCATTAAACCGTGCAGCGTTATACCGTGGTGTTACACCAGTATTCTACGATGAAGAAAGCCGTACAATTGATGGTGCGAAAAAAGCATTAGCTTTGTTAAAAGAACAAGGCTACTTATTAAGCGGTGATTTAGTGCTATTAACTCACGGCGATGAATTAAAAGAAGGTGGCACAAACACTTGCCGTATTTTAAAAGTTGAGTAATGTTCACTTTTAAGTAGAATAAATAAAGGGCTAATTCGATAAAGAATTAGCCCTTTTGCTATAGTTTCTTTTTGCTATTATCTAAAAACTGAACGATATTGCTGCTTACTTTTCTTGAATTGACTTATTAGCACTAATACAAAAAACAAACTAAATAAGCCAAAGGCGACTATCAACCATTGAGGCATTCCCCAACCAAACATTTCCCATTGACTTTCACTACAATTAACAGGACCAGGAGCAAAAACTTGTGGAAACCATTGATCTAATGGTAACGTTTGGGGGAAATCAGGTTTAAATTCACATTGGTTCCAAGGAGATGGATTAAGTTGATAATCCGTATGTCTGATAGCAACTAACAATCCTTTGATTGCACTATATCCCCATAAAACTATTGCCAAATAGCGAATTGCTTTTATTCTTGGTGCTAATGCTCCTAATATCCCAGCGATGAATAATCCCAGAATAGCTAAGCGTTCGTAAACACACATAACACAGGGTTGCAATCCCATACCATATTGGAAAAATAACCCTGTGGATTCTAATAAAAATGCCATCAATGCTAAGAATAGCCAAGCAGCACGATTGAGGGAAAGTTCTTTGAAATACGTTAACATAATAACTCCTGATATAATGAACCAGTTCATTGTAGCAATTCTTGATAACAGGTAAAAGAATCTGCCAGGTAAAAATCAGGATATATGCAACTACACCTATTTAATGTCTAGTAATATTCATCATTCAATTCATCAAAAGCCGAACCATCATTAAATAAATTTTCTAAGAACTCAGAAACTTTTGTCTTGCCTTCTTTCCCTAAACCAAAAACGGAAATATCACTCATTGTGGATGATCTTACACGAACAATCGCTTTAGGGAATTCCTCTTCAACATATTCTTGAACGATTTCCATCAATCTATCAAATTTATGTTGTTTCATTTTCGCAGAATTAAATAAACGGATATCAATAGTCGCTTGCATAAAACACCTCATTACTGAATATAAAACAAGTAAATATAAATACAGTATATCTTAATTTATTTACCTGTCAATATATTCAGTATAAAAGATGAATATTTATATCAACCTACTTCAACAGCTTATCCACTACTCGACTTACCGCAAAAAAACCAAAGGTCGCAGTCACCATCGTCACAGCTCCAAAACCGTTGGCACAGTTCATTGTTGCCGAAATCTCGCAACCTTCGCCCATTTTCGGGAAAATCAACGGCTGAGTTGAAAAGACGCAATCAATGCCAAATTTACGTTTAGGATTTTGGCTGAAATTGTACTCTTTACGAAGCAGCGAACGCACTTTAGAAGCAAGCGGATCTTGAATCGTTTTGCTCAAATCCGCAATTTGAATTTGGCTCGGATCAGTTTGTCCACCCGCCCCACCAGTAGTAATCAACTTAATTTTGTTGCGTTTGCAATAGGCAATCAATGCGGCTTTAGTTTTTACACTATCAATCGCATCAATCACATAATCGTAGCCGCGATTGAGATAATCAGGAATATTGTCTAGCGTAATAAAATCATCAATGATTTCCACAACACATTCTGGGTTAATTTTCTCAATACGTTCTTTCATTGCTTCTGTTTTTAATTCAGCAATCGTCCCTGTCATTGCGTGAATTTGACGGTTGATATTCGTTACGCAAATATCGTCCATATCAATCATCGTAATCTTACCAATGCCCGTGCGAGCCAATGCCTCAACCGCCCAAGATCCCACGCCCCCAATACCAATTACGCAAATATGGGCTTGGCGAAGTTTTGCTAAACCTTCTGGGGTATAAAGGCGACCAATGCCGCCAAAACGTTGTTCGTAATTATCTACTCGACTCATTTTCTGTCCTTATTCTTCTCTTTTGCCCCGACATTTAACTGAAAATTCATTATAATGACGCAAATTTCTTCAATCTCGTTGGCTATGTTAAAAATCAATGTTTCTAAAACGCTCGGAGCGTTATCCCTCAATCTTCATATTGATATTCCTGCCAAAGGTGTTACCGCGATTTTCGGTCGCTCTGGTGCAGGAAAATCTAGCTTAATCAACCTTGTGGCGGGGTTGGTTACGCCACAATCAGGCAAGATTACGCTAAATAACACCATTTTGTTTGATAGCGAACGCAAAATCAATCTACCGCCCGAAAAACGCCATATTGGTTATGTTTTCCAAGAACACCGCCTGTTCCCACATTATACCGTTGAAAAGAACCTAAAATATGGCTGCAAGCGGTTCGATTCAAGTTATTTTTCGCAAATCGTGAATTTGCTTGGCATCCAACATTTGCTAGAGCGTTTTCCGCTCAGTTTATCGGGCGGTGAAAAACAACGCGTGGCGATTGGGCGTGCTTTACTCAGCAATCCTGATATTTTACTGATGGATGAACCACTTTCTGCCCTTGATTTGCCTCGAAAACAAGAATTACTGAATTATCTAGATCAACTTTCTACTCAGCTTGAAATTCCGATTTTATATGTCACGCACAGTTTAGATGAAATCATTCGCCTTGCGGATCAAGTGATTCTAATTGAGCAAGGGCAAATTATGGCGTTCGATCAGGTAAAAAACATCTGGCAGCATCCTGCTTTCCAGAAATGGTTGCCTGAGCAATATCCGCTGAGTTTGTTAGAATTGCCAATCAAATCGCATCGAACAGATTATCAAATGCTTGAACTTGCTCTTGGTAAGCAATCTTTGTGGGTAGGCGAATTCCCGCGTTATCAACTCAATGACAACGTGCGAATTACCATCAACAGCAAAGATGTTTCAATTACACGCAATAAACCCGAAAACACCTCAATTCGTAATATTTTGCAGGGCGAGATTATAAAAATCAACCCTCAAGCACAGCAAGTGAATGTTCAGGTAAAAGTGGAAGGGCAAGCCATCTGGGCGAGCATTAGCCTTTGGGCGTTTGACGAGCTGAAACTGGAAATAGGGCAAACGGTTTATCTGCAAATCAAAAGTGTCTCTTTATAAATTCGCAAAGTTCACGTAAAATTCGCTCGCTTGTTATGAGAGGTTTATATGTCAGAAAAAATTGTTGTTGAAGTGGTTTATGCTTATCCAGAACGTTATTTTTTGAAGAAATTGACGTTAGATGCCCCCATTTCAATCCAAAATGCGATTGTGCAATCAGGTGTTTTAGAAAAATACACCGACATTGATTTACGCCAAAATAAAGTCGGCATTTTCAGCCGTTCGGCAAAATTAACCGATATGGTCGAAAACGGCGATAGAATTGAAATCTACCGCCCATTATTAGCCGACCCGAAAGAAATCCGCCGTAAAAAAGCGGCTGAACAGGCTAAAAAAAATTAATGAGAGGATAAGGCTTTGCCTTATCCTACCTACAAACAATACTCTATCTTCTAAAAATCGTACTTGCCGCCACTTCAATAAAACTGCTGTGTAGCAACAAAACGCCCATTCCAATTAGCACCATTCCCGTGAGCAATTTTAAGCTGCTGGCAATCGGGAAATTTTTACCTTTTGGCTGATACCAAAAACGTAATCTCACCGCTTTTTCGCGAGCAAACACGACAATCAACGCAAATAAGGTCAGCGTAATCCCCGTGCCGAAAGCCATCATCAGCGTTGCCAATACACCCCAGAGATAAATATTCAGCGTATACGCAAGGAACAATACCAGAATCGCCCCCGAACACGGGCGAGAACCGATGCTGAATATCAAGAACAGTTGGCTTTTCCAATTCATCGATTGTGTCATTTGCTCAGAAGAAGGAAGATGTTGATGCCCACAACCGCAATGTTCATCGTGAACGTGATGCGTGACAAGCGGTACTTTTTCGGGCGAAATTTGCAATATCGTCATTTTCTGAATCTTCGGTTTTTGTGTAGTACGGAATCCTCTCCACGCTTGATATACCCAGAAAATACCGAGCATAATCATTAGCAGAAAACTCAAACGCTCTACCCATTGGAGCGTCAGATTAAAATATTGGCGTGAGAGCGTGAACATTACCACAATCACAGACACAAGCAGAATCGCCACAACGCCTTGAATAAGGGAAGATGCCAAGCTAATTTTGACCGCTTGTTTGAGTTTCGATTGCTCCAATGCAAGATAACTGGTGAGAATAAATTTGCCGTGCCCAGGTCCTACTGCGTGAAAAATACCATAGAAAAAGCTGATTAAAATCAGCGTAATGCCCGCTTTTTGATTCTGTTGATTAAGCTGATGCAATGAGTTTGAAAGCTCAAGGTTAAAAGTTTTCTGCCACTGCATCACTTGGTATAGTAAATGAGGGTAAAGGTAATAGGCACCAACCGATAGAAAAACCAGCAATAAAAGCGTTATTTTTGTTCGTGTTTGCATTTTATTTCGACCTTTTGAGCAAATGCACGCCCTAAAGATTGGTCTTCAGGTGTTTGATCTTTGTCCAAACTTGAGGCATATAGTTTCAAAGTGTCGTCCACTTTCGGCTGAACGACTTTAATTTCACATTGCGGATCGCTAATTGAAACATCTTGCTGTTGGTTATATTCCATCGCCATATAGTAAGTCGGCTCATAAGTCAGCAACGTGATCGGTACAATGCTGAGTTTTTGCGGCTCGCTTAAATAGACGTTCATCGAAAAAATGATGCGGTTATTTTCCACCACAAAGCCATAATCGGAAGGCTTATCGGTAAACGGAATCAGGTTGCTTTTTTGGTTATAAAGATAGCTGAAATAGTGATCCGTTTTTGCCGTAT
This sequence comes from uncultured Haemophilus sp., assembly GCA_963545995.1. Lineage (GTDB taxonomy): Bacteria > Pseudomonadota > Gammaproteobacteria > Enterobacterales > Pasteurellaceae > Haemophilus_A. Next base: position 427 of record CAUUKJ010000044.1, on the reverse strand, counting down.
CGATCATCTCTTGCGTAAGGCTTTGTTTCGTTTTTTGCGGATCTTTGCTGGATTGCATTTCATAAATCAACGTGCTTGAGGCAATTTCGTCCAACGTCCAAGACATTTGAAAGCCTTTGAGCGTTTGATTTTCCACCAACGCTTGCGTTTTTAAATCCACAAAAGCGTGCGGATGAGCAAAAGCATTGAAGGAAAACAGAGAAAAAAGACAGGCGAGAAGATATTTCATCGGGTCTTCCTTGTTTGAGTATCTACATTTATAACATAGAAAAAAAGCGAACCACTTTCGCAGTTCTCCAGAATTTGGTGAGTTGGTCGATAAGCCGAGTTCTGTCGTGGACAATCATTCCTCTAGGCGTAACATCACTATTACGCTCAAGCAACCTACCCGAACTCTGGACGGGCCATCCATTGAGTTCCTATTTGG
>CAUUKJ010000043.1:0-13114 GCA_963545995.1 uncultured Haemophilus sp. | reverse complement strand
ATGTAAACGATGTCTTTGGGTTATGATGTAAAGGATGTTATCAGGTTGTACCAAATAAAACCCTCGCCCCTTGAGGGAGAGGGATAATTTCACTTCGTTCAGAAGTGAAATTCGGGAGAGGGGTAAGCGGTTAAAATTGACCGCTTATTTGTAAAAATATTAAACCCCACGCCAAGTGCGGACTGGGCCTGTATCTACGTGTACAAAATTACTACGAGGATAATACCCCACGCCGCCATTACTTAAACTTTCTGCGGCTTGTTTTACTTTGGCTAAAGGCACGCCTGAGATTTGAATATCAACCGCTTGCCCTTTGATATGAAAACTATTACTTGCCACACCGTGATGTTCACGGCGTAATTTTGCATTCGTTTTCGCTGAACGATAGCCGCTAATTACCACCACTTCCGCATTGCGTAAACCTAAGCGTTGTTGTAGTTGGTTGAGTTTAACGAATAAATTTGGGTCAATGCGTTTTACTTCGCCCGTGCGACGATCTCGCATTAAATAGTTGAGTTGGCTTAAATCTTTTGCCGCTAATGAATTACCGCTAAATTTCACTGCGTGGGTGTCGCCTGTATTGATATTTCGAAAGCGTAATGCCAGTGGTTGAACGGTAGAAAGGCTTGCCATTACTTGCTGTGGCAATAAACTTGCCCCTAAAACAACACCGCCAAGCGAAAGCCATTTGCGGCGTGTAAGATTGATTGGATCCATTGTTCACCTCATTCTTCGAGTTGAATAAAATTAAATTTGCCGAAACCGATTGGGTAACTTAAGTTTATTCAACTAGTTTTTTGTTTACGTGCGTAAACTTCGTTCACACACCCTACATATTGATGGAAATTGTAGGGTGTGTGAATTGGAACAATTCACGCACGAAATAACTATAGTTAATTGGAGATTATTATAAAAACAAAAGTTCCGAGAAGTGTTTATTTCTTCTCGGAATTTTTCATTTTTGCGAATTAGATCACATTTTTAACCGCATTCCAGTTGATTGCAGGTTTTGCTAAATTCTGATCTAAATTATAAATATCAGGCAACGTAAAGACTTTTCCGCCTTCCACCCACGCAGTCACATAATATAAGTAAACGGGGTTATCAGAGCGAATGCTTGCTGAAGTCGTCTTTTTGCTATCCAGCACTTTTTGCTGTTTATCCGCTGACCAACCTGCTTCACGTAGTAATACGGTAGCCAATTCGTCCGCTTTTGCTACACGTACGCAACCTGAGCTTAATGCACGATTTGTTTTACCAAATAAGCCACGATTTGGCGTGTCGTGTAAGTAAATCGCATCGGAGCTTGGCATATTGAATTTATAACGACCTAACGCACTATCATCACCCGCTTTTTGACGCACACGATAAGGGATGCTTTTCGCATTCAAATATTTTGACCAGTTTACGCTATATGGATTGACTTTATTTCCACTACCGTCAAGGATTTCATAATTACGAGCATCTGCAATCCCTGGGTTTTGAGCTAATTTTGGAATAATGTCTTTGCTTAAAATCGTTGGTGGAACGTTCCAAGGCGGATTCACAACCACGTTACTCAATTTGCTATACATCACAGGGGTGCGGCGATCTTCACGCCCAACAATGACTTTAGATTGCAACACAGGTTTGCCATCGCGGAAATAGTAAAGCTGATAGCTTGGAATATTCACGAAAATTCCGTTATTAAAATTTGGAATAATACGCAAACGTTGTGCATTCAATGCCAATTTATAGAAGGTTGTTGAGTTTGAAGCGGTCGAATTTTGCGAATTATTTGCAGATTTGCCTTTCGTTGCTTTTTTTGCACCGCTTGCTGCAGCAGAACTATTCGGTGACATTGCAAATAAACGTGCAGCTGTTTCTTGATATAGATGATTACGCGGCACAAGGTTATTCACAAATTGGCTTGCATTACCCTGTTTTACTGCATCCATCCAGCTTGAAATATTTTCAATACTTGGAGCAGAAGTACGATAAGAGCCTAAGTTATACAGCCAGTTATTGGCATTGCGAGCCACATTTTTGTTGTAGTAAAGGTAATCTAAAAAGGCATCTGTCAGTAAAATGTCACGAGCAAAACCTTCTGGCTGATTTAAAATTTGTTGCAACACATTAGCGGATTTATTTGAAATGCCACTTGCTGCAAACAAAGCATATTCTTTCAAGAAGGTGCGAGTTGCTTGAGCATCCGTCCACATTGGAGCAAAGTCGTGATCTAAATAGACTTTAGCAGTCGTTGAACTGAGCAATAAAGTATGATTGCCAATTTCTTGCTTAATGCGAGTTTCCGCTTCGGCTAATTTGCGTGCGTTTTCTTGACGAATTTGTTCTTGTTCAAGAGCATATTGAGCATCTTTTGCCAATGCAGCTGCACGAGCTTGTTGAACTTCAAAGCTAAGTTGTGGCAGAACTTTATCTTGTTCCACAGCTTGAGCTTGAGGTGCTGTAACAGATTGAGGAGCTTGTTCCACCGTTGCGGTTTCCGCGAATGCCATTGCAGAAAGGCTCATCACGAGTGGTAGTAATTTAAATTTATTCATTATTACATTCTCTAATATTGATAAAAGAAAATGCCTGTAGGGTGTGTGAACCTTGTTTCACGCACGCCCATTCAGGAAAGCGTGCGTGAATATCCATTCACACCCCCTACCATTTCTTTCAATCAAACTTAAAAATTAAGCCGCTTATTGGCTAATACCCAAGCGGCTTAGTAAGATTTCGCTATTATAAACGATTTTATGACTTCTTATCAATTTCTAGCCAATCGACCATCATTTGCTCTGTTTCTTTTAAGAAGAAATCTGGAGCCTCATAATCTTTTGGTAGGGCATCAATGTTTTTCAACGGTTTTTTGCCTTCACGTTTAAAGCGTTCATTTAAATTTTTCAAACGACGATCTTCATCCGCTTGATTCTCTTTTTGACGATCCGCCAAATTTAAAGAGAGGTATTTACGCTCATCACGCTCTTTACGTAATGCAATATCTTCATTGACTGCAATAAATTCAGGATTTTTCGCCACACGTTCTTCGTGTTTTTTAGTTAATGAATCCACCGCATCGCGTGCGTGCCCCGCTTGTTGATATGTTGCGGCAGGAATTTTATCCCAAGGAAGAGCATTATCTTCGAAACTTTCCCCTGTTTTCGCGGCATTGATGATTTCAGGGAATTTAATATCCGCATCCACGCCTTTTAACTGCGTACTTCCACCGTTAATACGGTAGAATTTTTGGATGGTATATTGAATATAGCCCAACGGATCTTTATCCAAATCATACACAAAATTCAATGAACGGCTTTGTTGTACCGTCCCTTTACCAAAGGTTTGTTGCCCTACAATAATTGCACGATTGTAATCTTGCATTGCCGCAGCAAAAATCTCTGATGCAGAAGCACTATGACGGTTAATCATTACCAACATTTTGCCATCGTAAATTGATTTATCTGCTTCAGGATCTTCGTGCACTTTAATACGATTGAACGCATCGCGCACTTGTACTACAGGACCTTCTTTAATAAATAAGCCAGATAATTCAATTACTTCAGGCAATGAACCGCCGCCATTCTCACGTAAATCGATGATTAAACCGTCTGCTTTTTTCTCTTTCATTTCCGCCAACAATTTACGCACATCGCTTGTTAAACCGATATAGAAAGACGGAATTTTAATCACGGCAATATTTTTACCATCAACTTTTTCTACCGTTAATTTTGCCGCACTGTCTTCAATACGAACTTTATTGCGGGTTAATGTAATGATTTTGGTTTTTCCGCCTTTTTCAGGTTCAATTTCTAAGCGAACTTTTGAGCCTTTTTTACCTTTGATTTTATCGACCACATCATCTAAACGCCAGCCGATAACATCTTCAATTTCACCTTTCTCGCCTTGACCAACCCCGACAATTTTATCGCCAACCGAGATTTTTTTACTACGAGCCGCGGGTGCACCAGGTACAAGCGAACGAATCGTGGTAATGTCATCTTCCATTGAAAGCGTTGCCCCAATTCCTTCAAGGGATAAGTTCATACTCTCTTGGAACGCTTTTGCTGCACGTGGCGATAAATAACTTGTATGTGGATCGATTTCACGTGCAAACGCATTCAGATAAGTTTGCAAAATATCATCGGCTTTAATTTGTGTCAGGCGTTTAATCGCTAAATCATAGCGTTTCACCAATGTTTTCTTGATTTCTGGCCATTTTTTGTCTTTCAAATAAAGGCTAATGATGTCATTTTTTACACGCTCTTCCCACAGTTTATCCGCTTCAGCCGTTGTGGTTGGGAAAGGAGCTTTATCACGTTCAACTTCAATTTGATCGTTGCCTTTTAAATCAGGTTCTTTATCAAGTAAAGACAAAGCATATTTATAGCGTTCATAGCGACGTTTCGTCATCAAATCATACATATCAAATGCTGCACTTAACTCGCCCGCATAAAGCTGATCGTCTAACTTCGTCGCATATTTTGCACGCATCTCTTCCACGTCAGATTGCAAAAACGTGTTGTGCGAAGGATCGAGAAAATCGATATAACGATTAAAAATCTTGCCTGCAAAAGCGTCATCTAAATTGAATTTTTCGTAGTGAGATTGGGTTAAACGAGCGGTTACGCGTTTGGTAGAAATGCTGTGTTGATCGTTAGGTTTTGGAATCACTAACGCACTTTCTTTGATTTGAGGTTCAACCGCAAAGCTGCTATTTACAAAAAGCCCCATTGTAAATAACGCCACCAAGCGGCTTACTTTATTGAGTTTCATACTAATCCTAATATGCTATAAATATGCTTTGTACATCGTAGGGTGTGTGGATTAAAAATCCACGCACATTTGCAAAATTTATATTATTTTACACCGCTTGCGTGCGTGAACTTCGTTCACACACCCTACAATAAAAATGAATTATCGACCAAATTTTGTCGCTAATGCAGCTAAACTTTCTGCTGAAGCGGCTGATGCTGGTGTTGCATTTGATGCAGCTGTTTTTTTCGCTTTATGGTTTTTACGAGCCGCTTTATTTTGCTCTGCACGTTGTTTTTTGAAGAACTCTTTGCGTTGAGCTTTGCGTTGTTCTGCACGACGTGCCGCAAATGCTTCGCGAGATTGTGCTAATGCTTGAGCTGCGTGTTCTGCTTGTTGCTCATCTACCACACCAGATTCTTCGCCTTGTAAGCCCACACGCACCGCATTTGGCTTACAAGCGGCAAGATAACGCCAGCTCATTGTATAACCACGTAATGCTTGGCGAAGCTGTGTTTTGCTCACTGTCTCGTCATCGGCTAATGCTGCCGCTAAATCTTCAAATAAACCGATTTTAATTGGTTTTGCTTCGCCTTCCACGCTAAAGCAAAGCGGGAATTTCTCCGCTAAATAAGCAATCACTTCTTTAACAGGTGGGTTAACTTTGTTGGTGTTTGCTGTGTTTGCTGTTTTTTCTGTGCTTTCAACAGCAACTTGTAGTTCTTGTTCAGACATAATCTATTCCGTTTTTAACTGAAAAATAAGAGGGTAAATAGCATAAGGTTTAAAGCCGTAACTATATTTTATTTGACTTCATTCGTCCATAGCTTTTCGTGTAAATAAGTCAATCCCACTTGCTTAAAAGTTCCTTTCTTTATTAATTATAAAAATAACATTTGCTTTCCTGTTGAATAAATGGTCTAATCAGCGAGCTTTTCGTGACTTAATGTGATCTCTTTTCTTCTCTAATGAGAGTGTTTTAGTTGTCCATCATCTCTCTTTAAGCATTGTATTTATTTTTTAGAAGGAAAATCCTATGTCAGCATCAATCGGCACAGTTAAATGGTTCAACGCAACAAAAGGTTTTGGTTTTATTGCTCCAGAACAAGGCGATGAAGATATTTTCGTTCACTTTTCAGCTATCGAAAATAACGGTGGTTACCGCACGTTAGAAGAAGGTTCAAAAGTGCAATACGAAGTAGAAAAATCAGATCGTGGTTTATCTGCGGTAAACGTAAAAAAACTTTAATTTTTAACCGCTTACATCCTTTCTGGAAGCTGCTCTTAGAGCAGCTTTTTTGTTCATTTTTTACACGTTCATTCCTCGATGTTTCAAATTTGTGATCCATTTCACAGATTTTTAACAAATCCCCTTCTAAGATAATCCCAATAAATCTAACTAAAACTAAAGGAAAACCTATGGAAACTTGGCTACAGAATTATACTTCCTTTGGCGGTAGTTTATATATGACGGCAGCGATGGCGTTGCTGCCGATTGTATTCTTCTTTATTGCCCTCACGGTGCTGAAAATGAAAGGCTATGTGGCGGGCTTAATTACGTTGCTCATTACCCTTGCGGTGGCAATCGTTGGCTTTGGAATGCCGTGTCAATGGCGGCATCTTCTGCCGTTTATGGCTTTGCTTACGGCTTGTGGCCGATTGCATGGATTATCGTCACCGCAGTGTTCCTCTACAAACTTATCGTAAAAACAGGGCAGTTTGATATTATCCGTGCCTCTCTCATTTCTATTACGGAAGACCAACGTTTGCAACTGTTATTGGTCGGCTTCTCGTTCGGTGCTTTCTTAGAAGGGGCGGAGGGCTTTGGTGCACCAGTAGCGATTACTGCGGCTTTGCTTGTTGGTTTAGGTTTTAGACCGCTTTATGCAGCAGGCTTATGCTTAGTAGCGAATACAGCACCTGTGGCATTCGGGGCAATGGGCATTCCTGTGTTAGTGGCAGGGCAAGTGTCGAACCTCGACCCATTCCATATCGGACAAATTACAGGTCGTCAATTACCGATTTTAGCCATTATCGTACCATTCTGGTTAATGGTAATGATCGATGGTTGGCGTGGTTTAAAACAAACCTTCCCAGCCGCATTAGTGGCGGGCGGTTCGTTTGCGTTAACCTTATTCCTCACCACCAATTTTATCGGCCCTGAATTACCCGATATTACCGCTTCGCTCGTGAGCTTAGTTGCACTAGCGGCATTCTTGAAAAAATGGCAACCGAAAGAAATTTTCACTTTCGACAGAATGAAACAACCGACTCGCCAAGCGAAATCAGAATACACCACAGGGCAAATTATTCGTGCGTGGTCACCATTTGCGATTTTAACCCTATGCGTGAGTGTGTGGACGTTAAAAGACGTGAAAGCGGCACTTTCTTTCGCCACCATTCAATTTGAATGGCCAGCGTTGCATAATTTGGTGTTGAAAGCCGCACCGATTGTGAATGAGCCAACACCTTATGCGGCAATTTTCAAAATTGACTTACTCAGTGCAGTCGGCACATCGATTCTGGTTGCAGCAATCATTTCTGCGATTTTGCTCAAAATGAAACCTGCACAAGTGGTTGAAACTTTTGTCGAAACCTTAAAAGAACTCAAACTCTCTATTTTAACCATCGGTTTAGTATTGGGCTTTGCCTTCGTGGCGAACTACTCAGGCTTATCCTCAACCCTTGCGTTGGTGTTAGCCGCAACAGGGACAACTTTCCCATTCTTCTCGCCATTCTTAGGCTGGTTAGGCGTATTCTTAACAGGGTCAGATACCTCAGCCAATGCGTTATTTGGCTCATTACAAGCCAACACCGCCACCCAGCTCAACATTGCGCCTGAATTAACAGTGGCGGCAAATGCGATTGGCAGCGTAACAGGTAAAATGATTTCGCCACAATCTATCGCCATCGCTTGTGCGGCAGTAGGGCTAGAGGGTAAAGAATCGGATTTATTCCGCTTCACCATCAAACACAGTTTGATTTTCTGCTCCTTCTTAGGCTTGCTCACCGTGCTTCAAGCCTATGTGCTACCGTGGACGATGATTTTCTTCCATAGATAAAAACATAAAGTGAGTAAAGGCTGCCTTTACTCACTTTTTTTATTTTTCCATACGTTTTAAAAAATCTCGATGTTGTTTACTTTGGAAAGGTACAATCATCACCTCACTTTCATCTTCTAAAATCTGATAAAACTGCGGGTAATTAAAAATACTGTTTTGGTCGTTTTCTAAATAGCGTTCGGCATACAAGCGGTTGATTTCTCGCACTTTTTCTTCTTTCGTGCCACTACAGCTGGTATAGCTCTCGATGTGGTTGTTTTCGTCTAAAATATAGACGTTAAAACAGCTATTTTTACCGTCCTCAAAGAAAAATTGTAGGAACCCTTCGCTAGCGAAATCGTTAATCGCACGCGGATAGCTTACGACTTTATTTTCTCCTTTTTTGCTCAAATGGCTTAAGTTGGTAAGTCGTTTCACTTTTTCGACCGCTTGTTCTTCTACAGGTTTGATTTTCACGTTTTGATCGCTAAACACGAGCTGCCACGTTCTGCCTGCTACTTTAACGGTATTAAAGGCGTTCGCATAAATTGAGCCCGTTTGCACCGAAATACAGCGGTGTACAAGGTTCGCGATGGTTTCACGCAACTCACTTCTAAACTGTTTGCTGTAACAAAAAACATTGACCGACTGCGGTGGGGCAGAATCGCGGTAGATTTTATTTGAAATCAGCTTGAGGGCATTTAAAATCGCCTGTTCGCCTTCAAAATGTTGCGTACGGATTTCGTTCCACATATTGCGGTAAATAATGCTCACGCTACCGACTAAATTTTGCTCATAGGCACTGAAACTAAACAGATCGCTTGAATGAAAATCACGACGCGGATCAACAAAATTTTTCGTTGGGTCGTTCGTGAGGTTAATTGCCAAAATCAGGCTACGAATTTCATTCGGATGCAATAATTCATTTTCGGTGATTTTCGGTGCAGAAACAGGGAAAAAAAGCCGTAAATCGGTAATAAATTGACGCAATTTTGCTAAATCAACGTTGCGGCTCACGATATGCAATTTGGTGCTTACCGTAATCACGCTGTTGAAATACGCCCACGCGACGAGCTTGTGCAGATTTTTATTATATTGCACAAAACGTTGTGAAGAATCATAGGTGCCTTTTGGAGATTGGTTAATCAAATACCAACCAGGTTTCATTGCCGAGCCTTCTTTCGCTTCAATAAAAGTCACATCTTGTTCCGATAAATCAGGCGTAATATGCGGGTTAAGTAAAGTGACTTTTCCTGGCAACACTTCAAAAACAGAATAGAGCTTCCGCATCAAAATGTCGGTATCGTTCGTCATAATGCTTGGATCGATATGGAATTTGCGGGCAAAGTTGATTAAATTGCGATAACTTTGTAAAAGCTGTTCTACCAACATTTTATGCTGCACAATCGCCTGTTTCATCTTCCAATTTGGGCGATCATTCAGCAAAGCGACCTCTTCTTCTTTCCAATGCCATTCGCTCATTAATGCCTGCAATTCACGCTCACGCCAGTTATACAGCACGCGTCCTTCCTTCGCTTTGAGGTAAAAACATTGACGTAAGCGGTCTAATCTGGCGAATTCTTTGCGATCTTGCAGGTAATGCGTAACCTGTTCAAGCATTGCCAAATAAGGGTCGAAGTGGTAACTCCCTGTTTTAGGGCTCAATAATTTCTGCTTAAATTGTTTTGAAATGAGGTTCGTTTCGGGGTAAGTTTGAGCGTAGCTTTCTAGCAGTAAAATTTTAATCGCTGATTTATACGGGCTTTCAATCCCTTTATAGAGCTGCCACAAACTTGCCCCAAAAAATTCAGCGGTAGAAAGAGAAGAGAAATCACCAAAGTCGATCCATTCGTTTAAATCAATTTTTTGTGAGGCGATTATCTCTTTGTAATCTTGATCGGAAAAATGCAACCAAAGCAGACGTTTGCCCGCCAAGCGAACTGCGGAGCGATAAAACTCATCAAGTAAGAAAAAATGTTGTGCCGAACCGCTATGCTCTTCACTCACGCCACAGTTGTAATGGTTCGCTTTAAAGCGTTCAGGATTCATCAAATAAAAATTGACTTCAATACCTAGCCCTTTTGCCCATTGAGTTAATTTAGCTAATTTGAGTTCAATCAGTTGATATTCTTCGGTCGTCAGATCTTCGGAATGGCAAAGCCATAAATCCAGATCGGAAAGGGTTGTTTGAACAATAGATCCTGTGCTGCCCATTGAATAAAGCCCATCAAAGGCACAATGCGAAACGACTTGTTTTTCAGGCTCAGGAATTAAAGTGTCGAAAAAACGTTGTTGGTAATGATTAAAAGAAAATTTGGCAATACCTTGCGGAGCGTTTTCCACATAGGCAGGCAGTTCAGGTAAGTTATAGTGTAGAAGCAAAGGCAAGAGATGAAACACGTGCTTAAAGTGGGCATCATTAGCCGCCAATGCACGACGAATTCGATACTGATCTAATGCGTTAACTTTCGCAATGGCTTTGGCAAGCTGCGAATCCATTTCGGGCAGAACTTCACGATCAATAGAACGAATATGAATGGAATTAGGTGCTATCGATGTTAAATTTCTCACATCAGAATCCCTTCTACAATATTTTGGGTAACTCTATCAGTTTGACGAAAAAAGTAAAGCTAAAGCCTTCGTGCTTTTTTGGAATAAAAAAGAAGTTTGATTTTCCCCAAAGAACAGCTCGGATCACACAATTCAATATACTAAAGTGGTTCAGAGAAAGCGTAAAATTGTGTAGAATATAGCGGTTTTTCTAACTTTCACCTTGCATTGCTGAAAGTTTGAACGATTTATTTTATATTTCCAAGCATTCAAAGGATAAAAAATGAAAAGAGTTGTTATTACAGGCGTAGGTATTATTTCTAGTATCGGTAACAATAAAGAAGAAGTTTTGGCTTCATTAAAAGAAGGGAAATCAGGTATTGAATTCGTGCCTGAATTTGCAGAAGTGGGAATGCGTAGCCAAGTAGCAGGTACGATCAAATTAAACCCTGCTGAGCTAATCGACCGCAAAGTATTCCGTTTTATGGGCGATGCTGCAGCATACGCTTACCTTTCAATGAAAGAAGCGATTGCAGATTCTGGCTTAACAGAAGATCAAGTTTCAAATGACCGCACAGGTTTAGTGATTGGTGCAGGTACAGGTTCTGCACATAGCCAATTAGTGGCGTGCGATGCGGTGCGTGGTCCTCGTGGTGTGAAAGCGGTTGGTCCTTATGCCGTAACCAAAACAATGGCTTCAAGCGTATCAGCTTGTTTAGCAACCCCTTATAAAATCCGTGGTGTGAACTACTCAATCAGCTCTGCTTGTGCAACTTCAGCACATTGTATCGGTCACGCAATGGAACTTATCCAATTAGGCAAACAAGATGTGGTTTTCGCAGGTGGTGCGGAAGAACTTTCTTGGGAATGTGCAACCGAATTCGACGCAATGGGGGCAGTTTCAACTAAATATAACGACACGCCAACCAAAGCAAGCCGTGCTTATGATGCAAACCGCGACGGTTTCGTTATCGCAGGCGGTGGTGCAGTTGTGGTTGTAGAAGAGTTAGAACACGCTTTAGCACGTGGTGCGAAAATTTACGCAGAAATCGTTGGCTACGGTGCAACTTCAGATGGTTACGATATGGTCGCACCAAGCGGTGAAGGTGCGGAACGTTGTATGAAACAAGCGATGGCAACAGTAAACGGTGAAATCGAATACATCAACGTACACGGCACTTCAACGCCAGTAGGCGATGTAAAAGAATTAGGTGCAATCAAAAACGTCTTTGGCGACAAAACACCAGCGATTTCATCAACCAAATCAATGACAGGTCACTCATTAGGTGCAGCAGGTGCTCACGAAGCGATTTACTCATTACTGATGTTAGACAATGGTTTCATCGCTCCAAGCATCAACATTGAAACCTTAGATGAACAAGCTCAAGGATTAAACATCGTAACAGAACGTCAAGACAAAGCATTAACCACTGTAATGTCAAACAGCTTCGGTTTCGGTGGTACGAACGCTTGCTTAGTGTTCCAAAAATATAATGGTTAATTTGCCTAAATAAACAAAAACAAGCGGTAAATTTTGATGAGAAATTTACCGCTTGTTTTACTATTATAACCTTTCACAAATCGCCAGATTGATTTTCACAAACTCATCCCACTCGTATACATCTTTAAGATAAGTCTGGTAATACTGCTCAACGCAGCAAACAAGCGGTCGATTTTCATAGATTAAACACAATTTAGTGCTTTCATCAAAATGACGACAAGTCCCATCGCCACGATCTAAAAACGCCGTTTGCTCGCTTTTATCCACATTCTGGCAACATTTGCCACAGGCGGTGCAGGGGAAGGGAGTCATTTTATTTTCTCAATCCAATTAACCAATTTTTCATACTGTCGGTATTACCAAATTCAAACGGCATTTCAATATTTCGTTTTTCTAATTCAGCTTTAATAATACGTGTTTTTGCTAGTTCATCATCATAAATTGCAAGACTATCATTAAATGCCCTGATTTCAGATACATCTAAATTAAATTCAACTCTCGATAAATTATCTAAATATGCCTCTAATTCTCTATTTGCCTTTTTAAATTCATCTAAAAGTAAATCATATTTATTTTTGAAGAAATTATCTAAAGCACGCCATACTTTTTTCATTATTTCACTATATTGTAAAAAGTATGTTGCCCCTAAAGTTAAAATCCCTGTCAGTAATGCACTTAAAAATGCAGAAATCTCCAAGCCAAAAGGCACAGTTGCAAGCAACGCATTTAATTTATGGTTAATGATAGAACCAATTACCGTTGCAACCGCACCTGCTAAAATCGTAAAGACGTGTTTAGTGAGTTCACCTAACGGCAAATTATCTGGGTTAAAGAAAATCAGTTTTGCGACCTGTACTAAACTTGTCCATAATTCACGAATCAGTTTAATCACTAATTTTCCTGTGGTAAAGAAAATATTTAATAGCGTTGTGGTAATGCTTGATAAAATCCCACTTAACATTGCATCTTTAAATGTGGTTAATATATCTTTGAATCTTTCTTTAACGCGTTCCCCAATATTTTTTAAGATTTCTCCAATATCAGAAATGAGCGTGCCAAAGCTAAAACTTTGTTTTTGCTTTTCTAATAATTTCGGTAAACTTTCTCTTAATTCAAACCATACTTCCGCTAAAACAAGCCCTATCGCTTGTCTTACACCCATTTTAAAACCTGATAAAACAGATTGATGCACGGTATTTTTTAAGAACTTACTGCTGTAGTAATATTGATTAAGGGGCTGTACTAGATAACGAAATAAAATCCCATTTGAGTTAGAATACTTCAA
>CAUUKJ010000042.1:0-21516 GCA_963545995.1 uncultured Haemophilus sp. | reverse complement strand
AAACAATTAGTTAAGGGGAATTTAGTCTAGTTATCTAGTACAGCCCCAAATTTTATATGTTGCTCACAAAGTGATTTTTAATTTTAACTATACGAATGACTATATTTTAAAAATTCTATCTTAGAAGATTCGTGTAGTATCAAGGCATTAGACTATATAGCACGGTTCTCGCCCAGGCACCAAAAACGAAGAAAGCCGCTTTTTAGCGGCTTTTTTATTTCTTATTTTCTCTTACGCCAACATAAGCTAGAGCCTTACGCTGCAAGGCTTCAACGCTTTTTCACTATTCCCTACTCTTATTTCTTCTTACGTTTTCATACGTTGACAACCGTCAATAATAAGGGTACGCCTTGCGATACCCTCAATTTAAAACAATATGAGATCCTTTACCCCCTTTAAAATCAACGTCTTGCATTTTTATGTGAGACGTTTTTTCAAAATTATACTTTTCTCCAACCTACCGCCATAAAAAATAGATTTAAAATAATTTTTCTTTAGCTTTTGCAAAAAAGTCAGAAAAATCTACCGCTTGTTAGCTATTGAGTTATTTTTTAACTCCTTTAAAATACCTCTAATTTATTATTTGACTCCGAGCTAGGTTGCCTAAGTTGAGAGATATGGTAGCTTAGCCTGCAGCAAGAAATTGCTCAATGGTTTGTGAAGAAATGAACGAGCCACTCGTGTTTAGAAAGGTGTCTATGCAAAGCCCGATTATTCCTATCAAAAATTTAGGGTATGATGTCGGCGAAAATATCTCTGGTTTGGTGGATAAATTCCACCGCCAATATACTTATTTGCGACTTTCCATTACGGATGTCTGCAATTTTCGCTGTACTTATTGCCTACCTGATGGCTATCAACCGCCAGCCCAACAAGGAAAAAAGCCAACGTTTTTGACGCCACCTGAAATTCAGCGAGTTGCCAATGCGTTTGCGTCTCTTGGCACGGAAAAAATTCGCATCACAGGTGGCGAACCAACTTTACGCAAAGATTTCCTTGAAATTGCACACACGCTTTCTCAAACCGCAGGCATCCGTAAAATTGCTTTAACCACCAACGGTTACCGTATGGAAAAAGAAGTTCATCTTTGGAAAGAAGCGGGAATTACTGACATTAATGTGAGTGTCGATAGCTTAGATCCGCGTCAGTTCCACCTCATTACAGGTGAAAATAAGCTACAAACGATCCTAAAAGGAATCGACAACGCCTTTAATGTTGGCTATCAAAAAATCAAAGTGAATGCAGTGTTGATGAAGCAATATACCCTCGCTGAGCTTGATAAATTCCTTGCGTGGATTAAACATCAGCCTATTCAAATGCGATTTATTGAGCTAATGGAAACGGGCGAAATGGACTCCTTTTTCCACGAGCAGCATCTTTCAGGGCAAACTATTTTACAACGCTTGTTAAATGAAGGCTGGAAATTACAACCCAAAGCCTTATCTGACGGGCCAGCAAAAGTGTTATCGCACCCCGATTATTTAGGCGAAATTGGCTTAATTATGCCTTATGAAAAATCCTTTTGTGCCAGCTGCAATCGCCTTCGTGTTTCTGCCACAGGCAAGTTGCATCTCTGTTTGTTTGGCGAAGAAGGTGTGGATATTCGCGATTTGTTGCAATCTGATGAACAACAATTGCAATTGG
Source organism: uncultured Haemophilus sp. (assembly GCA_963545995.1). GTDB lineage: Bacteria > Pseudomonadota > Gammaproteobacteria > Enterobacterales > Pasteurellaceae > Haemophilus_A. The sequence continues at coordinate 19,872 of CAUUKJ010000042.1, read as the reverse complement.
AAACCCGCTTAAAATCTGCCTTACAAGGCAAACGGGAGCATCATTATCTGCATATTGGCGATAGCGGTGTGCGAAACAATTTGGCGTCTATTGGCGGTTAAACTTATCATTCAAGCGGTTGAAATTTGCAAAAGTTTTACAAAATCCGACCGCTTATTTCACATTTTCTTTTAAAAATCAAAACGTTATTATGTCTCAATTTACACATATCAATCAAAATGGCGAAGCCAATATGGTAGACGTTTCAATGAAACAAGAAACCGTCCGCGAAGCACGTGCTGAAGCCTTTATTCGAATGAATCCAGAAACACTTCAAATGATTATTTCAGGCAATCACCATAAAGGCGATGTATTTGCCACCGCTCGTATCGCAGGGATTCAAGCCGCTAAACGCACGTGGGACCTTATTCCGCTCTGCCATCCGCTAATGCTTTCAAAAGTGGAAATTCAGCTTGAAGCCTTGCCAGAAAGCAATCAAGTTCGCATTGAATCACTTTGTAAACTGACAGGCAAAACAGGCGTAGAAATGGAAGCCTTAACTGCAGCAAGCGTTGCGGCACTCACGATTTACGATATGTGCAAAGCGGTGCAAAAAGATATGGTAATCGAACACGTTCGACTACTGAGCAAAAGTGGCGGTAAATCAGGCGATTTCGTCGCAAAATAAGGGGGCAAAATGATTACAGTACTTTTTTTTGCACAAACACGTGAATTGGTTGGCGTAGAAAAACTAGAAATCGAAGCTAAGTTCGAGACGGCAGAAGATTTACGACATCACTTAGCTGAACAAGGTGGCAAATGGGCGTTGGCATTAAAAGCAGGAAAATTATTAGTGGCAATTAACCAAACGATCTCACCGCTTTCTGCATCGATTAAAGATGGCGATGAAGTAGCGTTCTTTCCCCCTGTCACTGGAGGTTAAAATGGATAGCACATTAGTTAGAGTGCAAACCGAAGCATTCGACCAAAATGAAATTTATCACTGGCTAAGTGAACATCATTCCGTAGGAGCAGCTACGATTTTTGTTGGTAAGGTGCGTGAAATGAATTTAGGCGATGATGTTTCAGGCTTATACCTCGAACACTACCCTGCAATGACTGAAAAAGCATTACACGAAATCGTGAAAGAAGCCCGCAGCCGTTGGGAATTACAACGCATTGCTGTCATTCACCGAATTGGGCAACTTTATACAGGGGACGAGATTGTGTTAGTTGGCGTGAGTTCTGCCCATCGCGGCAATGCTTATGCCGCAAACGAATTCATTATGGACTACCTCAAAACCAAAGCCCCGTTCTGGAAACGTGAAACCACAACGAACGGCGAACGCTGGATTGAAGGACGTGAAAGCGATCAGCAAGCGGCGGACAAATGGAAATAGCATTTTAGTGGTTGCTGTTTGGTGGCTATCTTATCTTCTATTTTGTGCTTAATTTTACGTTGCACGAATTACGAGCATAATAAAAGCCGTGAGATATTGAGCTGCTCGCCTTTTCTCACGGCTTTTTGCTTACTGGTTAGCTCTGTAGAAATCCATCATTGCTTTTAGTGCTTTAGGTTTTGATAGCCCCATTTCGTTGCATAATGCGTTGAACTCTTCAGCAATTGCCGCATCTGCAAAGATGGCAATCTGTTTCTTTAAACCTGCTTCTCGCTGTTTTTTTTGCCATTCGTTAGCTGTTTGACTTCTCAATTTCTTACTGTGTTCTGTGCTTGAATTTGCCATTTTTACTCCTCAATGAGATCATTTTTCCTTTGATAAAGTGGGCACTATGCCCTTAATATCTATTTAAAATCACTGCCTATCTAATACTTCCTCCCCCACTCTTCCTCATTAAACATTTTCGGATTCTCAACGCCTTGCAGTAACTGATAATAATAATCGTAGGTTAAGACATTTTGCACATAGCCGCGTGTTTCAAAAAATGGGATCGAAGCAATAAACTCATCCATTGCTAGCCGTCCATTAGCCCGTTCAAGCCAGCGAGTAACACGATTTGCCCCCGCATTATAAGCAGCAGCAATCAGAATACGATTTTGGGGATATGTTTCATTCAGCTCATTTAAATGCGCTGTACCGAGCATAATATTGCGAAATGGTTCGGTTAAATCTCTTTCGCCTGAATAAATCAACTGGTTCGCTTTTGCCGTATTGCTTGCCGTGCTTGGCAGCATTTGCATCAAACCGATGGCGTTCGCGTGTGAACGAGCTTGCGGATTCCACGCACTTTCTTGACGGGCAATCGCCATCGCAAACGTTTGACTTATCGCTTTATCTTGCAAGTTCATTGCAAACCAGACTGCATACGCATTTGGTAAACGCAAAGGAATATAATCCCACGCTTTAGCCTGAATCGTGCCTTCCACCGCTAAATCATACCAATCTTGCTCTAAGGCAAATTGGCTTAATGCAACTTTTTCTTCAAAATTCACCGTTTGCAATAAATCAATCCACGCTGTTTTAGCTTGAGGGAAACGGTTTAATTCTCGTAATTCTGCAATGCGTTCAAGCGGTCGTTTCCACTGCTGATTTTGCAAATCGGTTAATGGTGACACTTTTAGCATCTGAACTTGATAACTCTGCCCTAACTGTTTTGCGGCTAACATTGGGTAAAAACCGCGTTCTTTAACAAGCTCCGACCACATTTTCTGTTGAGCTTCTTTAGGCAAGACTTTTGCTTGCCAATAACGCCATTCCAGTTTGTTTTTTGCCTCATCGCTGAGCAACGAAAGCCACGTTTCCAGATTACTCTGTTGCCAAATTGCCATACGTAAACGACGTTCGGTCAGGTTATCCGCTTTCAGCTCTTGCAATTGCTCGTCACGCCAAAGTTGGAAAACAGGATCTTGATTATCAAACAAGCGGCTGATAAAGCTGATTTTCCACTCACGTTGTTCTTGGGCGGAAAGCTGCCATTTTTCCTCCCATTGTTGATACAACGAAAAACTTGGGCTTGCCGTTTGTTCATTCAACGTTTTTATCATTTTAGGAAACGTCGCAATAATCAATGCTTTGTTTTCGGCATTAAGCGGTTGATTTTCGACAAAACTTTGCAAACTACTCGGTTCATTTTGCAATTTTTGAACCGCTGCAAGCCAATTTTGTAATTCAGGCTCTTGTGTTTGAGCGAGTAAATCTGCAATGCCTTGTTTTGCATCTAATTGGAAAAAATAGACCGCTTTTTGTTTGATTTTTTCTGCAGTACGAAGCCCTTGATCTTGCCAATAAGCTTCAATGCCTGCACACTCATTCGGCAATTGCCCGTTTGCTTTCCAATAATTGGGTTCAATATGACTTGGTGTCAGCCAAAAATCGTTATTCTCGACATTATTACCTTGCCAGAATTGTTCGAATTTTGTCAGGAGCTTATCCATTTCCTCCGAACGAGGTTCATTGGTTTGCGTTGCCTGAGACAGTTCTGGATTGACTTGCAACTGTTCCGCAAGTAATTGGTATTGAGCTGAGAATAGGCGACATTGATTCAACACGCTCGTTGCCGCTGTGGTTTTGCCGTATGCCAATAATTCCGCCCATTTTTGTTGCTGATAAAGCGTTTCAAACGGGCGTTGTGCCAGCTGGTTACGTTTGGCAATTTGTGGATAATCTTGAATAAATTTATTCAATTCTTCGTCAGTTAAAATACCCGATTTGATTTTTGCTTTGACTAATGCCCATTGTGCATCTTCAAAAAGTGGGTAAGAAACAAGCGTTTCTTGTAATTGATTAACGAGCGATAGGGTATTCGGAGAAAGTGTTTTCTGCTGCTCTGCCGCTTTTAATAAAGATTCGAGTTGCAAAAAATTAGCTCGTTGCATTAGCCTAGTTTGCTGCTGAAGTTGTTGAGCTTGTTTCCAGCCTTTTTCCCAATCGGCAAGGTTAATAGTTGCCGCAGTTTGTGTTTCATTTTTGACTTTCGGCTGCGTTGGAGTTGCCGCTAAAACCAGCGGTGAGGCTAAACAGAGGGCAAAATAACTTTTTTTCCACATTTCTTTTTCCTTAAAAGGCTACAAAAAGGCGATAAAACAAAACCGCCTGAAGCTGTGAACCTCAAGCGGTTGTTTGAATCATTGAATTACTCTTCAATCACCACTTTACCGATGTAATCTAAATTACGGTAACGTTGTGCATAGTCGATACCAAAACCCACCACAAATTCATCAGGAATCGCAAAACCAACCCACTCAACAGGCACATCCACTTCACGGCGTGAAGGCTTGTCTAATAAAGTACAAATTGCAATTGAGCGTGGTTCACGAAGTTTTAAAATTTCACGGACTTTATTCAACGTAAAACCTGTATCGATAATATCTTCAACGATTAAAACATCCTTGCCTTGAATTTCGCTATCGAGATCTTTAAGAATTTTCACATCACGGCTTGACTCTGTGCTTAATCCGTAGCTTGAAGCGGTCAAAAAATCCACTTCCACAGGCAAGTCTAAATGACGCACTAAATCCGCCATAAACATAAATGAACCACGCAACAATCCTACAACCACCAGATTTTGGCAGTGTTCAATTTGGTGGTAATGGCGGTTAATTTCTTGGGCTAACTCTTTTACGCGAGAATTTACTTCTTCACGAGAAATCAGCGTTTCAATATGGTGTTTTTTCATAAGATACTCACTGTTAAAAAATTGAGGGTATTTTAGCAAAAATAGAGACATTAAAGTATGATTATTTTAAATAGATTGCTCTCCCGCCATTATCGTCTCAATATCCGCAATCTCTTTCGGGCAGCCACTGGTAAGGTTTTTATTACCATACTCGGTCATCAATAAATTATCCTCAATTCGCACACCAATGCCTTTATATTCTTCAGGCACATCCGCATCGCGAGCAATATACAATCCAGGCTCAACCGTAATGACCATACCAATTTCCAATGGTCGGCTACGCTCATTGCTGTAATCGCCCACATCGTGTACATCCAAACCGAGCCAATGTCCCAAACCGTGCATATAGAACTGGCGATAGGCTTTTGCTTCAATTAGCTCTTTTACATCGCCTTTTAAAATACCTAATGCCACTAAACCTTCGGTGAAAATTTCAATCACGCGATCGTTCGCTTGTTTAATCGAATTATTCGGCACTAAAAGCTTGATTGCTTCTTTCTGGGCTTTTAATACCAGTTCATAAATCGCTTTTTGCGGCTCGCTAAAACGTCCGTTAATTGGGAACGTTCGGGTAATATCGCCTGCGTAATAAGCAAATTCCGCCCCAGCATCAATCAGCAGAAGATCACCGTCTCTCATTACCGCACTATTCTCATCATAGTGAAGTACGCACGCATTCTCGCCACTTGCCACAATGGAATTATATGACGGGAAACGAGCACCGAAACGGTTAAATTCGTGCTGAATTTCGCCTTCAATTTCCATTTCATAACGATTTGGACGGGTTTGTTTCATCGCCCGAATATGGGCAAGAGCAGTAATGTGACAAGCCTGCTGAATTAACGCAATTTCAGCGGTTGATTTAATCAAACGCATTTCCGATAGCATCGGTCGCCAATCAATCACCTCTTTAAATTGAGATTCCACCACCGCATCGCCCCACGATTGATACCCCTTCGCATAGTAACAAGCGGTCAGATTTTGCGTTTTTTCTGCAAAAACCTGTGCAAGTTGCTCGATTTCAAAAGCCACATCAACGTCTAACGTTTTCGGTGCATCTTCTACCCCTAAACGACGACCTGTCCAAATCTCTTTTTCACGATCTTTTTTGCGAACGAAGATAATGCTTTCACATTTCCCGTCACGTTTAATTAAAAGTAATGCGGACTCAGGCTCCGCAAAGCCCGTGAGATACCAGAAATAGCTATCTGGGCGAAAAATATAATTACAGTCATTATTACGACGTTTTTCCGTTTCCGTAAAAATAATAAAGGCAGAATTATCCTGCATTCGAGCGAAAACTTTTTCACGACGAGCGGTAAACTCTTCTCTTGGAAGTTCGGCTAAATAGGCGAGATCCATAATTCCTCTCTTAGCCTGATTAGGCTTTTAGTTGTTCGATTTCCTTAATAAATTCGTCAATATCTTCAAAGCTGAGATAGACGGAAGCAAAGCGGATATACGCCACTTTGTCTAATTTTTTCAACGCATTCATCGCAAGCGTGCCGACTAATTTACTTGGTACTTCACGCTCGCCCGTTGCTCTTAATTGCACAATAATATGGTTAATTGCTTTTTCCTGATCGTCTGCACTCACAGGGCGTTTTTCTAATGCTTTTGCAAGACTGACTCGCAATTTATTAGCATCAAACGGCTCACGATTTCCATTATTTTTAACAACGTAGGGAATAAAAAGTTCAGCGGATTCAAAGGTCGTGAAACGCTCTTTACAACTGGTACATTCACGACGGCGACGAATTTGAAACCCATCAGCCGCCAAACGTGAATCAATCACTTTTGTTTCTTCTTTCGTACAGAATGGACAACGCATAGTTTCCTCTTTTTGACGAGATAAAAGTAGAAATATTGTCTATTTTTTCAGAGATAAAAGCAATCAAAACGCAATAAAAAAAGCCCCTGAATAAGGGGCTACTCGGAAAGCAAATTTATGAAATCGGTTGCTGAACACAACTCTCGTTCTTATTGGTTGCAAAGATACGCCAAATTTTTTGCTTTTTCCAACGCATTTTACAAAAATAAAAAACCAATGCTTAAATTTGTGATCGACTTCAAATTTCAGTCTATTTAGAGATCATTTTTTTGATCAAAATCATACTAAATTATAAGCGACGTGCTTGCCAAAATGTCTTAGACCAGAATGGCGAATTCATACTCGAATAAATTACCCCACCTTTCGTGGAAGCGTGTAAAAACTGTCCATTTTTCACATAAACGCCCACGTGTTTGCCATTTGGTCCTCGCCCCGTGTTGAAGAACACCAAATCGCCAGTTTTGATTTCGTGTCGAGCCACTTTTGTGCCTACTTTTGCCTGATCTACCGTCATTCTTGGTAAATCAATACCGAACAAATCTCTGAAAGTCACTTGCATAAAGCCTGAACAATCCACGCCATTACGCGATGTGCCGCCTAAACGATAACGTGTGCCTTTCCACTCTTGCTGATGTTCGCTTAAATTGGCAATAACCATAATTGGATCGCCTAATCTTGTTTTATTGGTGCGGTAAATTTTACTCGCTTGTGTCGTCGATGGACCTGATGAACAAGCGGTCAAAATTGCCGCAACACTGACCAACATTAACTTGGCAATGCCTTTTCGATTTAACTGATTTCTAAAAAATGCTTTCATAGCCCCTCCAATCAACGTGCTAAAAACAGTCTAAAAACAACCGCTTGTAGCACGTTTGAGTTGGTTTTATGCTCCCGTTTTGGCTGAACTCACACGATTACGCATTTTCTGCCCAGCTTTAAACACGACAACACGACGAGCTGAAATGGTCACGCTTTCGCCTGTTTTAGGGTTACGCCCTGGACGTGCTTTTTTCTCACGAAGAGAAAAATTACCAAAACCCGATAATTTCACTTCTTCGCCAGAGGCTAATGCTTTTCTGATCTCTTCAAAGAATTGGTCAATAAACAGCTTAGCTTGTTGTTTATCAAAACCGTGTTTTGATACCAATGCGTCTGCAAGTTCAACTTTTGTGAGAGCCATAAAATATCCTTGTATAAAAAGAATGAGTGCCGAAATTAACCGTTAATCACGAAGTATTGCGTTAAAGCGTTCTGCTAATGCAGATAATTCCGCTTGCATTACTGCATTGATTTCCTCTTCTTCTAACGTTTTCTCGGTATCTTGAATGGTTAAGCTGATGGCTAAACTTTTCTTACCTTCTGCAAGGTTTGCACCTTGATAAACGTCGAATAAGTTTACGGCAACTAATTTCTCACCACCTGCTTGACGACAAGCCGCTAACACTTCGCCTGCTGGTACGGTTTCATCAACTACCACCGCAATATCTCGGTTATTCGCAGGGAATTTAGAGATCTCTTTTGCGGCAGGTACTGGGCGTTCAATAATCGCTGAACCTAAGAGTTCAAACACCACTGGTTTGCCTTTAATACCCAATTTTTGTACGATGCTTGGGTGAACTGTACCGATAAAGCCGATCTCTTTACCATCAAGCATAATTGCCGCAGATTGTCCTGGATGCAATGCGGGGAATTGTTTTGCAACAAATTGTAGATCGTTGCGTGCTGAAGTTAAAGAAAGCACACGTTCTAAATCGCCTTTTAAGTCGAAGAAATCAACCGCTTGTGATTTATTTTCCCAATGCACAGCTTGTTTATCGCCCACGATAGCTGCAGAGAAAACAAGCTCTTGGCGTACGCCTAATTCCGCATTCGCATCTGGAATAAAGCGTAAACCATATTCAAAAATACGAGCACGGTTTTGTTGACGGTTTTGGTTATACACGATTGTTTCCAATAAACCTGTTAAAAGCGATACACGCATTGCCGACATTTCGCTTGAAATTGGGTTTGGTAAAATCAATGCTTCTTGGTCTGGGTGCAATAATTGTTGCACTTTTGGATCAACGAAACTGTAGGTGATGACTTCTTGGTAATCGCTATCTACCAATGCAGTACGTATGCGGATAGTTTCCAATAATTTCTCTGGCGTGCCTTTCATCTCAAGATGAGCCAATGGCGAATTATTTGGAATGCTGTTGTAGCCGTAAATACGAGCTACTTCCTCGATTAAATCTTCTTCAATTTCAATATCAAAACGCCAGCTTGGGGCAACGGCTGTCCAAGTGTCATTTTCAAAAGTCACATTTAGACCTAAACGGGTCAGAATATCCGTCACGGTTGCATCTTCAATATGGTGACCGATTACCGCATCTAATTTACTACGACGTAAGCTAACAGTGTGGCGAGTTGGTAAATGTGCTTCTGCAACTGCTTCCACAATTTCGCCCGCTTCACCGCCACAAATTTCAAGTAATAATGCCGTTGCACGTTCCATTGCTTGACGAGTTAATTGTGGATCAACACCACGTTCAAAACGGTGCGAAGCATCAGTGTGTAAACCATATTGACGTGCACGACCAGTAATCGCAAGCGGTGCAAAAAATGCAGCTTCTAACACCACATCTTTGGTTTCTTCGCTCACACCACTTACTTCGCCACCAAAAATCCCTGCCATTGCTAACGCACCTTTGCTGTCTGCAATCACTAAGGTATTCGGTTGTAATTTTGCTGTTGTGCCGTCTAATAAAACTAACTCTTCGTCGGCTTTTGCCATACGTACTTGGATTGCACCCTCAATTTTTGCGGCATCAAAAGCGTGCATTGGCTGACCTAATTCAAGCAAGCTCAGGTTGGTAATATCCACGATTGGGTCGATAGAACGAATACCACAACGGCGTAATTTTTCTTGTAACCACAATGGCGATTGTGCTTTCACGTTCACGTTTTTCACCACACGGGCTAAATAACGTGGGCAAGCTTCTGGTGCTTGTAATTCTACGGCAACTTTGTCTGCAATAGTTGCAGGAACCGCCTGAATTTCAGGAGCTTTCACTTCTGCACGATTAATTACGCCCACTTCACGTGCGATCCCTGCAATACTTAAACAGTCTGCACGGTTTGGAGTAAGGCTGATTTCAATCGCCACATCGTTTAAATTTAAGTATTCACGGAAATCCGTGCCAACTGGTGCATCTGCAGGTAATTCGATAATGCCGCTGTGATCTTCTTTAATACCTAATTCAGAGAATGAACAAAGCATACCTTCTGATGACTGGCCGCGTAATTTGGTTTTCTTAATTTTGAAATCACTAGGTAACACCGCACCTTCAACGGCACACGCCACTTTTAAGCCTAAGCGACAGTTTGGTGCACCACAAACGATGTCTAATAGGCGATCACCGCCTACATTCACTTTGGTCACACGCAATTTGTCCGCATCTGGGTGTTGGGCACATTCCACTACTTCACCAATAACTACGCCCGTGAATTCACCTGCCACAGGCTCCACGCCATCAACTTCTAAACCTAACATCGTAATTTGGTCGCACAACTGCTCCGTTGAAATCGCAGGGTTCACCCACTCACGCAACCAAGATTCATTGAATTTCATTTTATATCCTTTCCAATTTTGTAAAATCTTTGCGGAATCTGACCGCTTGTTCTGTTCTGCGTGCGTGAAACCTTGTTTCACACACCCTACAATTATCTGTAGTGTGTGTCAGCTTGCTGACGCACGCTAAACAATGACATTATTTAAACTGTTTTAAGAAACGCAGATCGTTCTCGAAGAATGAACGTAAATCAGTCACGTTATAACGCAACATTGTTAAACGTTCCACGCCCATACCTACCGCAAAACCGCTGTATTCTTCAGGATCGATACCCACGTTGCGTAACACATTCGGGTGAACCATACCGCAGCCTAACACCTCCAACCATTTACCGTTTTGACGCATTACATCCACTTCCGCAGAAGGCTCTGTGAATGGGAAGAATGAAGGACGGAAACGTACTTGTAAATCTTCTTCGAAGAATGCTTTTAAGAAGTCGTGGATTAATCCTTTCAGCTCGGTAAAGTTTGCTTTTTTATCCACATAAAGCAACTCGATTTGGTGGAACATCGGTGTGTGAGTTTGGTCGTAGTCGTTACGATATACACGACCAGGTGCCACAATGCGTAAAGGCGGTTGCACCTTTTCCATTGTACGGATTTGCACGCCTGAAGTTTGGGTGCGTAAAAGACGCTCGGCATCGAACCAGAAAGTATCGTGGTCGGCACGGGCTGGGTGATGAGCTGGAATGTTTAACGCATCAAAGTTGTAGTAATCGCTTTCAATTTCAGGGCCTTGCTCTACCGTGAAACCTAATTCAGAGAAGAATTTCACCACACGTTCAATCGTAATAGAAACAGGGTGCAAGCCACCTAGTTCTGTTTTACGACCTGGTAAAGAGACATCAATGCTTTCATTCGCTAATTTTGCATTTAATTCTGCTGTTTCTAACGCTTCTTTTTTCGCATTTAACGCATTTTGGGCAATTTGTTTTGCATCATTGATTTTTTGACCTACCGCAGGACGTTCTTGTGCAGGCACATCACGCAAGCCTTGCATTAAGGCAGTGAAATGCCCTTTTTTCCCGAAATATTCTACTTTTAATGCTTCAAGAGCAGCCACATCTTGGGCAGCGTTTACCGCCTCAACTGCCTGTGCGACCAAACTTTCTAAGTTTTGCATTCTATCCTCTAAAGTTACTAATGAAAAATTGTAGAGATAATAATACTTTGCTTACCGAATGTAAACGCAAAGATAGGCTAAAGCGTTGATTTCTCTTTTTAAATCAAAGAGAAAAAGCTGTATTCGAAAAGTTTCGATATACAGCTTTTATCACCCTTATATTTGCTCTATCACGTTACTTAGAGAATACTAAAACAGCTCCCAAATCGGCTTACACTCTTGCGGTAATGTCAAACCTCGCCCAAGTTCGATCCAACCTGTCGGATAATGAAAATCTGAGCCAACAGAAGCATACAAGTCAAACTCTTTCGCCCAACGTGCAATCAATTGACGCTGATCTGGTGTTTGTCCGCACCCTGCGACTTCAATACCATCGCCGCCAGTTTGTTTGAAATCGTCAATTAAACGACGCACCCAACGCCCTGTCATTTTATAACGTAACGGATGGGCAATCGAAATCACGCCACCTGCTTGATGCACCGTATCAATTGCCTCTTGCATTTCACACCACATCGGCTTCACATAGGCAGATTTTCCTAAACCTAAATATTTTTTGAAGGCGTGTTCCACATTGCGAACATATTCTTGCTCCACTAAAAATCGCCCATAATGAGCCCGAGTAACCTCGCCACTGGCTAAGGCTTTCGCTCCTTCATACGCATTCGGAATCCCTACTTTTGCAAGTTTTTCACCAATTTCGACCGCTCGTTGCTCACGTAAAATGGCTTGTTTTTCTAATAAGGCGACTAACTCAGGGTGTGTTTCATCCACATTTAATGCAGCTAAATGAATGCTTTTCTCTTGCCACACAATTGACACCTCTACCCCGCTAATTAAGCGAATCGGCTGATTTTCTGCCGCTTTTTTCGCTTCTGGAATCCCAGCAACGGTGTCGTGATCAGTCAATGCCAACATTTCTACTTCTTGCTCAACGGCTCGTAAAACCAATTCCGTGGGCGTTAATAAACCATCTGAGGCGGTGCTGTGTGAATGTAAATCGTATTTCATTAAATTAACCCCACCATTTTGAAAAAGGTTTGATAGGCTTCCACTTTCTTCTCAAATTTTAACGGATACGCTCGAGAAGTGGACGGCAAGCGGTAAAGTTTGAGAGGATGTTTTGCAAAATAAGGATAATCAATAAATTCATTGGTTTTGGGCGGTTTTACCTTTTCAGGCAGCAAGCCCAATAGCGTTTCCGTCGCTAAACCGCCTGTTGTAAAAAGCCATTCTAATTGAGGTAAATCGGCTAATAATTTATCCATATCAACCGCTTCCACAATTTTTAGATCTTTATCCGCTGCATTGCCACGCAAACGAATTGCTGTTTTTGCGGAAGAACAAAGAGCGATGCCTTTCTCTCGCAAAAACGCCTCAATTCGCACAGGGTCAAAACGTTTCTCATCGCCTACGCGGAAATGATCCACGTTGTCATAAAACACTTTCCCCATAATTCGCCACATATCATTTTGAAAATTCGGGTAATGAAATTCCATACAGCGTTTTTCATCAGTAGGTGGAAATGTGCCCATCATCACGACTTTTGCTTGAGGGGGTAAAATCGGATTAAACGGGTGATGTTCGAGAGGTTGGTTTGTTTCAGATAACATAAGATTGAGCCATAAATCAAAAATGGCTCAATCCTAGCGAGGAAGAGGTGGTTTGTCTAGTCAATTATTCAACAGAGGAATTAAGCCGACAATTCATCCGCAATCTCCTCCGCCTGCTTCAACACAAACTCCACCGCTTCTGCCGCTTTATCGGGCGGATAACGATATTTCTGCAAAGCACGGCACACAAGCAAGCGGATTCTTGCCCGCACAGCTTCTTTGTGTTGCCAGTCAATGCTGACAGATTTTCGCAGAATATCGGTAATTTCTTTGGCGAGTGCGGAAAGGGTTTCGTCTGCCATCAACTCTCTTGCACTGTCGTTTTGGGCAAGGGCATCGTAAAACGCCAGTTCTGACTGGCTTAAGCCCAATTTTTCGCCACGCCCTAAGCGTTCGGAAAAATCTCGCCCCATTTGCACCAAGGCATCAAGAATTTCCACCACCGTTAAATTATGGTTGTGATACTGATTTAACGCTTCTTGCAAACGTTGCTCAAAATCTTTCTGAGCAGCGAGATTTCGTCCTGCTTTGGTTTTGATTTCCTGCTTTAAATAACGCTCCATCGCCAACATCCATAGACTTTTGGTCTCGCTCTCTTTCATCGCCTGCAAGAAGTCGTCTGAAAGCAACTGCATCTCTTTTTGCGGTTTGCCTAATAAATCAAACAGGTCGATCGTGCCTTCCGACACAATACTTTGGTTGATTAAGGCTTGAAGCTGCACCAAACGCTCTTTCACGCCAGTTCCGTTTTGCTCACGTTTAGAAAGCACCGAACGCACCGCATCATAAAATGCCACTTCTTGATTGAACTCTTCCGCCTCTTTCAATCCACCACACAAGGCATAGCCTTTTCTCAGGCTGGAAGCCGTTTTCAAAAAGGCTTTTTTGCGTGGTTCGGGGTCGTCTGATGCTTTCCAATGTTGATGATGAGCCTTGCCATCATCAGGCAGTTGGTCAAGTGCCACAATATGGTTTGCTGCCAACGCAATTGCTTTTAATAAGGCGACAGGTTCGGTCTGTTTAATCGCATTTTGTACATCAAACGGCTTGCCTTCCACTTTCGTCGCAAACAACGCGCGGATAAATTCCAGATGTTCCTTCATTTTGAAGAACACCGATTGCGTATCTTTCACAAACCCTTCGCCACCGCCTGCATTGCTATATTCTTTCAATGCTTTGGTGAGTTCGTCTGTCAACCCGACATAATCCACCAACAATCCGCCATTTTCACGGCTTTTGTTGGCGAACACACGGTTGACGCGTGCAATCGCCTGCATCAAGTTATGCCCTTTCATCGGCTTGTCTAAATACATCGTATTACAACAAGGGGCATCAAAACCTGTCAGCCACATATCACGCACAATCACCATTTTGAGCGAATCATTCGGATCTTTAAATCGACGTTCTAGCGTTTGTCTTTCTTGTTTGCTATACACGTGCTTTTGCAATTCAGGATCGTCCGTTGCACTGCCCGTCATTACAATTTTAATCGCCCCTTGGTTTATATCGTCCGAATGCCATTCGGGGCGAAGTGCACAATTTCATTATACAAATTTACACAAATCCGACGGCTTGACACCACCACCATCGCTTTGCCATCTTGCTGTTCATTGCGTTTTTCAAAATGGGGCACAATATCTTTCGCCAAATCTTTTAGGCGAGAAGGTGCACCTAGTAAACGCTCCCGCAAATTTAACCGCACTTTATCTTCTTCATCTAAGATCTCATCAATTTCCTTAAATAAAGCCTGATGGTCGGTTTTGTTTAAATCAATCTGACGCGGCAAGTAACTCAACGGCACGGTGGTGCCGTCATCAATCGCATCGGTAAAATTATAGATAGACACATACTGCCCAAACACTTCCTGCGTGTCTTTATCTTCCAAACTAATCGGCGTACCTGTAAAACCGATAAAAGACGCATTCGGCAACGCATCACGCAAATGGCGGGCATAGCCAGCTTGGAATTTGCCTGTCTCTTTATTCAGTTTTTGAGAAAAACCATATTGGCTGCGGTGGGCTTCATCGCTGATTACGATAATGTTGGAACGGCTATTTAGCACGGGGAATTTGTCTTCGTCATCGTCCAAGCCGAATTTTTGAATGGTAGTGAAAAACACACCGCCCGATTCTCGCTCGCTCAATAATTGGCGAAGGGCTTCGCGATCTTCCACTTGCTGCAGCGTTTGTTTGATTAAATCTTTACCGCTGCTGAAGGTTTGAAACAGCTGCCCGTCCAAATCGTTACGGTCGGTCACGACTAAAATCGTCGGGTTTCGCAATTCAGGTTGCGAAAGCAA
Organism: uncultured Haemophilus sp.; assembly: GCA_963545995.1. Lineage (GTDB taxonomy): Bacteria > Pseudomonadota > Gammaproteobacteria > Enterobacterales > Pasteurellaceae > Haemophilus_A. The sequence goes on along the minus strand of CAUUKJ010000042.1, from coordinate 4,785 downwards.
TTTGCCTGCATAAAACAACATCGAAATCGACTTGCCCGAACCTTGCGTGTGCCACATCACGCCAATGCGTTTGTCGCCTTGTTCACTGGTGGCAAACACGGTAGATTCCACCGCTTCATTCACGCCGTAATATTGATGATAAGCAGCAATTTTCTTAATCAACGTGCCGTTGGAAGCCCGTTCAAACAGCACAAAATAACGCACATAATCCAACAGCTTTTGCGGTGTCATCAAGCCGTTTAGCAGATTTTGCAATTCATCGCCAAAATCCAACCGCTTGCTTTCCGCTTTTTCGTCCACCACTTTCCACGGTGTGAAACGCTGAAAATCTGCTGAAAGCGAACCCAAGCACGCATTTAAGCCATCGCTAATCACCAGCGTTTGGTTATACACAAACAAATCGGCGATTTCATCTTCATAGGTTTGCAGCTGATTGAACGCCTGCAACAAATCCGCCGATTCACGCAGCGGATTTTTCAGCTCAAACACCACCAGCGGCAAGCCGTTTACAAAGCCGATAATATCGGGAATCCGTTTGCCCCCTTTGCGGCTTCTGATTTCCAACTGGTTCACCATCACAAAACGGTTATTCGCCCAATCGTCAAAATCCACAAGGCGCGCCACATCATATTTCTGCTCTCCGTTTTGCTGATATTCCACCTTCACGCCATCACGCAAGAGCTTATAAAACGCCTGATTGCGCCCCACCAAATCGCCAATATCGCCTTTGGTCGCCGTTTTCACCACAAAATCTACCGCACTTTCAGGCAACTGTGGATTTAACTTCCGCACCGCGTGGCGTAAAATTTCCACAAACACCACGCCGCCCAAATCCCCTCGGGCAAACTCGCTTTCGGATACTGGCAAATCCTTGCCGTAGCGGTATTCCCAGCCGAGATGGGAAAGGCGGGAAAGGGTTAATTGTTCGATTGTGTTTTCGTTAATCATATAAACCTCTCGTAGGGTGTGTGAACCGCAGGTTCACGCACGCAAGCGGTATAAAACACCCCACAAATTACAAAATAAAGAATAAATTTTGCGATCTCGATCGAAAAATTGAGAAGGCATTATTTGAATACATTATGAATTATTTATAATTTATTCAATTTTCATTAAAATGCGTGCGTGAACCTGCGGTTCACACACCCTACATTATGTCTTTCTATCGTCGAAATTATATTAAAGGTGGCACATTTTTCTTTACTGTAAAACTTGCTGATCCAAAATCTAATTTATTAATTGAACATATTGATTTATTACGAGAAGCGTATCAATTTGTTCAACAAAAATATCCATTTAAAACAGAAGCAATTTGTATTCTTCCCAATCATATTCATTGCATTTGGACGTTACCTGAAGATGACAGTAATTATTCTTTACGCTGGCGATTATTAAAAACAAAGTTTTCATCACATTTTCAAGCTGAAAAACATTTATCTTCGAGTAAACAACGACGAAAAGAAAAAGGCATTTGGCAACGTCGATTTTACGAACACACTATTCGAGATGATAAAGATTTTGAAAATTGCGTGAATTACATTCATTACAACCCTGTCAAACACGGTTGGGTCGAGAATGTAAAAGATTGGCAATTTTCCACATTTCATCAATACGTCAAAAATCAAATTTATCCCGAAAATTGGGGCGGCTAACCGTAGGGTGTGTGGATTGGCACAATCCACGCACGCAATCACCACCACAACATTTTGCGTAATAAAACCCATTACGCGTGCGTGAACCTTGCGGTTCACACACCCTACAAATCACCATTTAACAATTTAGGCAACAATAAATTTCTTGTATTTTGGAGATTGAAATTTTCCAATCTATTTAAAATTATTTTTTCCAATAAATTATCAATTACCTTATTTTGTAATAATTCATTGTTTGGTACGACACACATCGCCAACGATAAATGCTCGCGTTTAATATGTCCCATTGTTACGGCTTTATCATAGGCGATACGTTGAAATTCCGCTAAATGATGTTTTGTATAAAAATAATAAAACCATTTTGGATAATTCTCAGATGTTACTTTAAATAAATGTTGATTTAATGCAGATTTTCCACCGCACCAAATATCAACCAATAGACTGCCAGACCAAGAAACAACAACATCGCCATTATCAATAATACATTCAGACTTAATGTTTGCTGTGGCTCTTTCTTCACCATCAGCATAACCTTGTCTTAATTGAGCAATTTTCACAACAGGTAAAAAGGGTTCATCATCTTTTGGGCGGAATTTTTGTAATGCTAAGCCGTTTTGGTAATGTGCAATTTTATCCAAAGGCTTAACCTCCCACCCCATCGGCACCCCATCTTCCCCAAACTCACTCGGAAACGCTTTAGCAATATCCGCCAATTCCGCATAGCTTTCAGACGGCATTTGTGCCAGTTCTTCTGCGGTTTTGCCGCTGATGGCTTGCATTGCCGCAAGTTCGGCTTCGGCGTGGGTTTTACCACTTTCTAAGGCGGCGGCTTTGGCACGCACAGGGTCAAAATCTACAAACCAGCTTTTAAAAATCGCTTGGGCGATTTGTTCTTGGGTTTGGTTGATTTGGGTGTTACTATCTATTTTATTTTCAAAAGATGAAATAATATCTGAAATTTCCTTTTGCTTTTTTATTGATATATTTGGAATGGTTAATTTTTTTATATCTCTAACTGGTAATTGCGGAACTGCAGATCCACTAATTAAAGCAGAGATTCGATCTTTAAAATCTTTTGAAGAAAAATAATGATAAAGGAAATTAGTATCCCATTTATCGTCATTCACTCTTATAATTAGCATTCCAGAGTTTATTCTAATATCAGAATACGGAACTCTTTGATTATAAATAGCTACATTACCTATTGTTCCTCTTGTCGTAATCACAATATCATTTCTTTTCAGTTTTCCAGCTCTTAACTGAAGATCCTTTTCTTTTGAGATAAAAGACTTAGTTTCAAAATTGAATCCGCTAGCCGTTACATTTTTTGCTGATAAAAAAAGACAGTGATCTTTATTAGAGAAATCTTCTTGCTTCGGATAATTTTTCCCCCTATCCCCATCAATAAATTCAATAGTTGAATCTCCAAGCAAAATCTTACTCATACCCCAACCCTCCCAAATTTTTCTTAATTTCCGCTTCTAATTCCGCACTTTTGGCAAACTGTTCTTTTAAAAGAGCGGTCAGATTTTGCATTTTTTCTGCAAAAGGTACGCCGTCGTCTTCTTGTTCTGCCGTGCCGACGTATCGACCAGGGGTGAAAACGTAGTCGTTGGCTTTAATATCTTCTAAGCTTGCAGATTTGCAGAAGGCGGCTTGGTCTTCGTAGCTGTCGGATTTTTGCCACGCATGGAAGGTGTCGGCGATTTTGGCGATGTCTTCCGCGGTGAAATCACGCAATACGCGGTCTTTCATATAGCCGATTTGGCGGGCGTCGATAAACAGCACCTCGCCTTTGCGTGCCTTGTTGCGGTTTAAAAACCAAATGCAGGCGGGGATTTGGGTGTTGGTGAAAAGTTGCCCAGGGAGTGCCACCATCGCTTCTACAAGATCGGCTTCTACAATAGCTTTGCGGATTTCGCCTTCGTTATTGGTTTGGCTGCTCATTGAGCCGTTGGCGAGCAGAAGTGCCATTTTGCCGTTGGGTGAAAGGTGGTAAATCATATGTTGCAGCCACGCGAAGTTGGCGTTGCCTTTGGGCGGTGTGCCGTATGCCCAGCGTGGGTCGTCGGCAAGGCTTTCGCTCCACCAGTCGCTGATGTTAAACGGCGGGTTCGCCATAATGAAATCCATCTTTTTATCCAGATGTTGCGGCTGAGCGAAGCTGTCGGCGTTGTGTTTGCCAAAGTCGTAATCAATGCCGCGAATTGCCATATTCATCGCAGCGAGCTTCCACGTTGTGGGGTTAAATTCTTGCCCGTAAATGGAGACTTGGTTGATGTTGCCTTGATGGGCGGTGATAAAACGTTCTGTTTGCACAAAAAAGCCGCCGCTGCCCATTGCAGGGTCGTACATGCGCCCTGAATAAGGTTCGAGCATTTCTACAATCAGGGATACGATGGATTTTGGCGTGAAATACTGCCCGCCACGTTTGCCTTCGGCTTGGGCGAATCTGCCAAGGAAGTATTCGTAAACGTGTCCAAGAATGTCTTTTGCACCTAAATGCACAGGCTGCCCGTTGTAGCTTGGGGCGGTGAAGTTGGTGTCGGAGAATAGCATAATCAGCCCACGTAGGGTGTCTTCATTCACCGCATAGCCACTGATGCGTTGCAACACGCCTTTGAGTTTTTCGTTGTCTTTTTCGATAGCATCGAAGGCATCGTCAATCAAACGCGCCACGCCTGCGAATTTTCCACCCCAAGGTAGTTCCGCCCCTGTATTTAAAATAGAGACTTCCTGCAAGGCTTGCCAACGGGCTTGAGCAGGAACCCAAAACACGTTGTCAGCGGTGTAGTAGTCGCGATTTTCCAATTCAAAAGCTAAGGCTTCTTGATATTCTTCATCGGAGTTGTAAAAAGTGCGGTCAAGATAAAGGGGATTTTCAGGATTAGAAAGCTCGGCACGGATTTTGTCTTGCTGTGCGGTGAAGCTGTCGGAGATGTATTTTAAGAAGATTAAGCCAAGCACGATGTGTTTGTAGTTGGCGGCATCGAGCTGCTGGCGGAGTTTATCAGCAGAACTCCAAAGTTTTTCATCGAGATCGTTTAAAAATGACTGGGCGAGGATCTGGTCACCAGATTTGTCGTTTGTCGTTTGTCGTTTGTCGTTTGTCGTTTGTCGTTTGTCGTTTGTC
>CAUUKJ010000041.1:0-22248 GCA_963545995.1 uncultured Haemophilus sp. | reverse complement strand
TGAAGTATTCTAACTCAAATGGGATTTTATTTCGTTATCTAGTACAGCCCCAAAATCAATCTGCCTAAATTGCTACTCTCTATCCTTAAAAATCCGCTCATTGTAGGTTTAGTATTAGGCTTGATTGTAAATGAACTTAAAATCAGTATTCCTGACCCTCTTTTTAAAACAGGGCAAGCCATTGCAGGTTTAACGCTACCTTTAGCCCTCATTTGCACAGGGGCAAGCCTAAATTTAAAACAACTTGCCAAATTTAAGAAAGGAGAAGATAGTGAGAAAAATCGTCTTGTGATGCTCTCTGCTTTTATCCGCTTAGTCATTGCACCAATTTTCCTTTTTTCACTTGGCAAATGGGGTTTTGGTTTACCCCCAGTGGAACTAGGCATTATATTCCTGACAGGTTCAGCCCCTGTTGCCGCCGCAACCTATGCGATGATCCGCAACTATGGAGGAGATGCTACTTCAACGGCAAATCTTATCGGGATTACAACTCTTGGTTCAATGTTTGTATCAAGTATTGGTTTGCTGGTATTAAGACAGCTGGGGTGGATTTAATCGTTATTTATTCAAATCGATCAAATTTAATCTACAAAAAGATCCTGAAACTATATTATAATGCGACACAATATTCGGACAGTAAAATTCAAGTAAATTAAGGGGATAAGATGAAAAACATCGAAATCGATGATGAACTATATCATTACATTGCGAGCAGAACACAGTTTATTGGCGAAAGTGCGTCTGATATTTTGCGTCGTCTTTTGCGTTTGCCATCTTCTCCTCAACCATTCGCATTGGTACAACAGAATGTGATTGAAGAATCAAAAGATGTGGCAAAGCCGAAGAAAAAAGTGACAAATGATCAAGATCTTCAAAAAGTGGAGAAAGTCTTGAAATCTGAGATTTTTACTGAAAAATCAAAGGGTGTTGTGCGTTTTTTAGCGTTATTGGAAGCGTTATACCAAGTAAATTCAGAGAGTTTTGCTAAAGCGGCTGAAGTGGTAACGGGGAACGAACGCACTTATTTTGCGAAAGATGAAGCCTCATTACTCCGTCACGGTAGCGGTGTAAAGGCAAAACAGATCCCAAATTCGCCGTTTTGGGTGGTGACCAATAATAATACTCATCGTAAGGGACTTATCGTGACCAATATGATGAGTGAAATGGGTTTGCCGAAAGCGATGATCAAACGCGTTCAAGGTTTATTTGTATAATTTTTGATAAACGTTGAATATGGTAAATTCCTCTCGTTTTTTGACCGCTTTTTTAACCTCTTATTGGAGCGATGAATTATCAGGTCGCAATGCTGATGCGACCGCCATTGTTTGGCAAAGAGGGGATTGTGCCTATTTCCCCTTTTTATCTGAAAAAATCAGCTGGCGACAATGCCATCAGTTGGTGGCTCAAGTCGCTACTTTTCTTTCTTCCCAACCTTTATTTTCACAAGCTCAATTGGTGGCGTATCAAGGTTCTCATCGCTTGATTGGTGTGTTCAGTTATTGTGCTGTCATTGCATTGAATAAGAAGATTTTAATGCTAAATCCTGCCTTATCCGCTGAAAATACCGAGCAAATTTGCCAGCAGCAGGGCGTTGAGTTTTTGATAACCGATCAACTTTTTGCGGAATTTTCGGAAAATTTGACCGCTTGTTCTTTGCCTGAATTAGATTTTTCTGTTCCCGCAACACTTACGCTAACTTCTGGTTCAACAGGTTCGCCTAAGGCAGTCGTACATAGTGTGGCAAACCATTTAGCCAATGCGAAAGGGGTGTGTGATTTTCTGGATTTCAAACAAGGTGATATGTGGTTGTTGAGTTTGCCGCTATTTCACGTTTCAGGGCAGGGGATTGTTTGGCGGTGGCTTTTGCAAGGGGCGACACTTTGTGTTAATGAAAATAAAGCCGATTTCTTTGAGTTTTTGGCTCAATCTTCGCACGCTTCTCTTGTGCCAACTCAATTACAACGTTATTTAGATTGCCGAGAATTCTCTCACAAGCGGTTAAAAAATCAGAGCATTTTACTGGGTGGAGCAGCGATTCCCTCAGAATTAGTAGAAGCGGCAAAACAGCAAGGTATTACCACTTTTTCGGGCTATGGAATGACCGAAATGGCATCGACGATTTGTGCGGTAAAAGATGAAGTCGGCAATGTGGGTAAGCCGCTGGCAGGACGTGATGTTCAGCTTGTGGATAATGAAATTTGGGTGAAAGGGCATTGTTTGGCGTTGGGCTATTGGCAAAAAAATGGCGAAATTCAACCGCTTACTAATCAAGAAGGCTGGCTGCAAACAAAAGATCTTGGGCAGTGGAATGAAGCAGGGCATTTGGTCGTAAAAGGACGACTGGACAATATGTTTATTTCGGGCGGGGAAAATATTCAGCCCGAAGAAGTGGAAAAAGTACTGTTTCGTTCGGGGCTGATTAAGCAAGTATTTGTTGTGCCAATTGCCGATCGTGAGTTTGGCGAACGTCCTGTGGCGATGGTAGATTTCCTAGAACCATTTTCATCGCAAGCGGTCGAAAAGCTGCAATCTTTTGCGAAGCAACATTTAGAAAGATTTAGACAACCTATTCACTATGTGCCATTAGAGACTGAGGCGTTTCAGCAAGGTGGCATTAAAATCTCCAGAAAACAACTTAAAATAGCTGCGGCAGCACTTTGCCCGCAAGGATAATCAATGAAAAAATATATTTTTAGCTTGATAGCAATGATGTTTTGCATCTCTGTAGCAAATGCCGAGCTGCCAACGGAAAAATCACTGCAAACTCAAATTGATGCTTTACAAAAGGTTGAGCAAACCGATGAAACTAAGGCGAATATTAAAACATTGGAAGACACCAAAGCATTATTAGCTCAAATCGTAAAGCAGAAAGCGGATAATGATGCGTTAAATAATGAGATTGATCATTCCAAAGCGAGCCTTAAAAAGAGCCAAGCTAATCTAGCGACATTGAAAAATAGTGCGGGAAATCCGCCTTCTTTTAATCGTACTTCACTTGATGATTTGCAGGCGTTGCTTTCGACCAAACAGGATGATTTAAATAGTTTGCAAAATGACATTGCGGCAATCAATGCAAAATTGGTGACACAAAACGCAGTGCCTGATAAAGCACAAGCGAATTTAAGCGACAATGTCACGCGTAAGCAAGAAGTCAATTCTGCATTAGCTGATGCAAATATCAGTGATGAGAAAAAAGAGAATCTCAATACGCAACTGACGTTGATTGATTTACAAAATAATTACAACCAAACTTTATTGCGTGGTAATGAAGATCTGTCTGCTCTTTATAACAGCCAGTTAGAAGAGAAAAAATTACAGCAACAACGATTACAAGATGAACTCACGGCAATTCAGCAAGCGATTAGCGAGAAATTAGTGCAAGAATCAAAAGTGAAAGTAGAGCAGGCGAATCAGTCACTTGAGCAAAATGTGAATGCCGAAAGCAATCCTGTGATTGTGCGTGCGTTGGATTTTAATGCCAAAATGTCACAAGAGTTGCTCGATCAAACCACTAAAATGAATGAGCTATCGCAAGAAAACTTACGCATTAAAGGGGTTTTAGATAATTTACAGCAAACGCAACATAACCTTGATGAGCAAATTAGTTCATTGCAAGGTTCGCTGGTGCTTTCGCGGATAATCAATAAGCAACGTGCATCTTTGCCGCAAGATGAAATGATTAAAGGTTTGATGGATCGCATCAATGAATTGCGGGTAAATATCTTTGATTTAACCGAATTCAAAGACAAAATTGCTGATCCGAAAAGCTATATTGCTAAATTGGAGAAAGATGAGAAAACCACCTTTACGGATGCGGAAAAGAAACAATTAACTGAGATTTTTTCTGCTCGTTCTAACACTTTTGCCGAATTGCTTAAATCCCTTAATGCACAGCTTAATTTAGCGATTAATATTGAATTAAGTCAGAAACAGGTGCAAACCATTAGTGATGAATTGCAACAAAAATTGCAGCAACAGAGTTTCTGGGTAAAAAGTAATAATCCGATAGATTTGGCGTGGTTTGCCAAATTAGGTCCGATATTAGGCTATCAATTAGATGAAATTCGTAAACAATTCGATTTCTCGAACTGGCGAGATAATGTTGTACCTGCAAGTTTGTTAATTGGTGGCTTATTGTTGGCAATTGGGCTGATTTTGCGTCAAAAAGAGCGAATTAAACGCGAATTAACTCGAATCAATAATAGTATGAAATCGGTGGAAACCGATAGTCAATGGAACACGCCAAAAGCGATTTTCTTAACGACCATTCTTTGCTTGCCAAGTACCTTTATGTTCCTAATGGTGTTTATTTTGGTAACTTATATCTGTTTCCAAGATCCGCTGCCTATTTGGCCGTGGGGCTTGAAAATGGCAGGGTACTGGTTCTGTTTTGCGTTTATGATGGCGATTTTGCGTCCGCACGGCATTGGTTATACCCACTTCGATATGCCGCAAAAGAGCAATGAGTTGTTTTATAACATTTTAAAACGCTCAGTTTGGGTCATTGGGTTATTATTGAACACCTCGATTTTTGCCAATGTAGAAACAGGCATTACTTATGATGTTTTAGGTGAAATTATGACCATTACCGTGTTGGTAATGACGGTCTTTATTATTGCTCCTGGTTTTAGGAAGGCAATTTCCACCTATCAACATACAGCCGAAGATATTCACGCTCCGAAAGGTGCCTTAAGTTTTGTTCGGTTAGTGCTTTTATTAGCCCCGATTGCTTTGATTGTGCTAATCGTGATGGGGTATTACTACACCTCTTTAGTGATTATTGAGCATTTAATTTCGACCTATTTTGTGGTAACCACTTGGATTATTGTGCGAAATGTGTGTTATCGTGGCTTTACGGTCACTTCTCGTCGTTTAGCTCATCGTCGATTACAAGAGAAAAAAGAGCAGCATTTGGCAAAACAAGCCTCTGGTGAACAAGCTCATAATCTCGCAGAAGATGATGTCGCAATTGAGATTAAAGAAGATGAAATTGCCGTAAGCGAAATTAAAGATCAAATGCTCAAAGTGACTGATTTTGTGCTTTGGATTGGTTTATTTGCCGCACTTTATTGGGTATGGTCGGATTTAATTACCGTCGCTTATTATTTAAAAGGCGTGACGCTATGGCAACAAAGTGTGACGACCGACACTGGCGTGGTAATGGAATCAATTACTTTGCTCAATTTGTTGGTGGCGATATTGATTGTTGTGGTGACCTACGTGCTAATTAAGAATTTGAGCGGCTTGCTGGAAACCTTTGTTTTCCCACATCTGTCACTCTCGCAAGGTACACCTTATACCATTACCACATTATTAACCTATTTACTCATTGTGTTAGGAGCGGCATTCTCGTTCTCGACCTTAGGAATGTCTTGGTCTAAATTGCAATGGCTCTTTACCGCTTTATCAGTCGGTTTAGGTTTTGGTATGCAGGAGATTTTCGGTAACTTTGTTTCGGGGATCATCATTCTGTTTGAGCGTCCTGTTCGCGTTGGGGATATGGTAACGATTGGCAACTTTAATGGAACGGTGTCGAAAATTCGTATTCGTGCAACGACCTTAATTGATAACGATAAAAAAGAAGTGATTGTGCCGAATAAAGCGTTTATTACCGAACGCGTAGTGAACTGGGCGTTAACTAATTCGATGACGCGTTTAGTTATCAGCGTTGGCGTGGCGTATGGCTCAGATTTAGAATTGGTGCGTAAACTTTTATTACAAGCGGCTGAAGAAAACAGTGCGGTATTAAAAGATCCTGCCCCTGCTGCCTATTTCCTCTCATTTGGAGCAAGCACGCTTGATCACGAATTACGCATTTATGTAGGGCAGTTAAGCGAACGTACTCGCACTATTGACCAATTAAATCGCCGTATTAATGAATTATTTGAACAACACGGTATTGAGATTGCCTTTAATCAATTGGATATCTTCATTAAAAATCAAACGACCAATGAAGAGGTTAAATGGGCAACGGAAAATTTAACGAATAAAAATTAGGAAAGCGATGCTAAAGAAAATCACCGCAATTGGTTTATCTGCTTGTCTTCTGCTCAACATTGCTTGGGCAGAGTCCTCCCAAAATAAAGCGGATGAAAGCGTTAAACAACAAATAAGTGCATTAAGGTCAGGTACTTTGGAAGTTCCTGAGAGTAGTGCACAAGATCAAAACCTAGAATTAACCAAGCGATTTAATGATCAAACACTAAAGCAAAAAAATGACATTGCAGCGTTAGAGAAGCAAATTCAAACCTTATCTAAAGATCTTACGGATGTGCAAAAACGCACGGAAGGGTATAAGAAAGATTTAGATAGCGTGAATTCAGCTAATTTTTCTTCACTTTCTTTAGCGGAACTGACGAAACGTCAAGATAGTATTCAGGCGGATTTGCAAAGCGTGCAATCGCAATTGCTCGCGTTAGATGCTCAAATTTCAAATGACCGTAATTTACTGAAAAATAATCAGCGATTAACGGATGAAAACACGGCACGTGTGCAAGAAATTAACCGCGTGAAAAATCTTGCTCAACAAAGCCAATCTACTGCTTCAGCAATGGAACGCTGGGAAGCCGAATTGCGTTTTATTGAAGAAAATAACCGCTATAACACGCTATTAAGTAATAATGCGGAGCGATTGATTGCGTTTGATGAAGCGAAACGCAGCGAAGCGGCAGCCCGTCAGGCTTTATTGCAAAAACAACTTGCTGTGTTGCAAGAAGAATTGAATGCAAAACGACTCGAAGATTCTGAGCAAAAAGCCAAAGATGTGGCGAATCAACGTATTACCAGCAGTATTCAAAATTTCTTGATTGAGGATGAATTAGATCACAACCAAGAATTGAGTGAATTTTTGGTACAACAAACCAAGAAACTGAATACGCTTTCGCACGATGATTTGCGTATGCGAAATGTGCTGGAAAGCCTTACCCAAACGCAACGTAATATTGATGAGCAAATTAGTGCCTTGCAAGGTACGCTTGTGCTGTCAAAAGTAATCAACAAACAGAAACAAACTTTGCCAACCGAGAAAATTAACAACGATTTGGCAAAATCGATTTCGAATGTGCGGGTGAATTTATTTGAATATTCACAGCAACGAGATGAGCTTTACAACATTGATGATTATGTTCGCAATTTAACCCACAACTTGGAAGAGCCACTTACGCCTGAAGAAAATACGGCATTGAATAATATTCTCAAAGAACGTCAGAAATTACTTGATGATATTATCAAGTCGCTCAACAGCCAGCTTAATCTCTCTATTACTATTGAAAATAACCAAAAACAGGCGTTATCTATTGGCGATGCCTTGCAACGTAAATTACAGCAACAAAGTTTTTGGGTAAATAGTAATAATCCGATTGATTTAGCGTGGTTGAAAGGTTTCCCTGCGTTGGCGTTTGCGGAAGTGGGTATTTTGACGCAATATGTGAGCTTCGCCAATGTGCAGCCAAATTTATTGCCAACGGCATTGTTTGCCTCCATTTTCTTGCTGATTGCGTTTTTAATTAATTGGAAAAAAAATGTCATAAAAGACCGCTTGGCGGACATTGCTGCACGGGTAAATACGCTCACGAATGACAGTCATTGGCTCACGCCAGAGGCGATGTTTTGGACGATTTTGTTGGCATTGCCGAGTACGTTGATTTTTTTCACAGCGTATAATGTTATTACGTTACTCTTTTTCAATAATCCCATTGCGTTGTGGCGTTGGGGCTTGAAGTTGACGCTGTATTGGTGGTTTTTCGCCACGATGTTATCGTTTTTGCGACCAAATGGCTTGGCGTTTCGCCATTTCGGTATGCCACAAGAGAGTAACCGCATTTTCCAACGCATTATTAAACATTCCATTTGGATTGTCGGCTTGTTGTTGGTTTCCTCAATTCCTTCGCAAATTGATGAGATCGGGTATCTAAACGACGCTATTGGGCAGGTAATGTCGATAATTGCCCTTGCACTTTGCTTATTTGCGGTTCGCCCATTGCTTAACCGTGCGATTAAAGAGTATCAAAAAGCGAAAAAAGCAGAGGGAGCGACCACCACTAGCATTGGTTTATTCCGCCTATTACGTTTGATTTTAGTGATTGTCCCTATTTCGCTCATTGTGTTGATCGTATTAGGCTATTACTACACGGCAGTCTATTTAATTACCCATTTGCTTAACAGCTATTTTGTGATTTTACTCTGGGTCTTCGGGCGTTATTTTGCGTATCGTTTTGTGGCAATTTCGGCTCGTCGTTTGGCGTATCGTCGTTTACAAGAAAAACGTAAAAAGCTACGTGAACAAACCTTAGAGCAACAGCAAAAAGAGGATGCGAAAGCAGAGGAAACGATCAAACTTTCGGTGGTTAATCAACAAATTTATCGCGTAACCGATTTAATCGGTTGGGTAGTGTTGTTCGCTTCACTTTATGTAATTTGGTCGGATCTAATCAGTGTGGCGTATTATCTTGATGGCGTGATTTTATGGCAAAGCAATGACGGTAATCAGGCAGAATCTATTACGTTGCTTAACTTAATGCGAGCTTCGCTTTATGTGGTAGTAACCTATGTGCTGATTAAGAATATTGCAGGTATTCTGGAAGTCACGCTTTTCTCGAAAATGCACCTTTCCAAAGGCACTCCGCAGACAATTATCACTATGTTGACCTACATTATTGTGACGGTTGGCAGTGTGTCAGCGTTTTCAGCACTCGGGATCTCGTGGACGAAAATTCAATGGATCTTTACCGCCCTCTCAGTCGGTCTTGGTTTCGGGGTGCGTGAAATTTTCGGTAGTTTTGTATCGGGTTCGATTCTGTTATTCGAACGTCCGATTCGCGTGGGCGATAAGGTAACGGTGGGCCAATACACGGGGATTATCACTAAAATTCGTTTGCGTTCGACTACTTTGTTGAATTTAGATCATCTGGAAGTGGTATTACCAAACCAAGCCTTCGTGACGGATCGTTTTATCAACTGGACGCTGAATAATACCATCACTCGTTTACAAATTTTCTTTAAAGTGAGTTATGATACCGACCTCGATTTGATGCAGCGATTACTTCTCCAGGCAGTCAATGAAGCACCAAAAGTGTTGAATGAGCCAAAAGTGGAAATCAATATGCTTCATTTTGGCGATAATGCATTAGAACACGAGTTGCTCGTGTTTGTGGGCGAATTGGGCGATCGCATAGAGACAATGAACTTCTTGCAATATCGCATCAATCAACTCTTTAGAGAAAATGGCATCCGTTTTGCACTCAATCAGCTTGATGTTCACTTGCATTCTGCTGAAGATAATCAGGCAACACAAGCGGGTAAAATCGCATAGAATTTTGCAAATAACAATAAAAGGAAAGCAATATGGCAGGCAACAGCATTGGACAATTATTTAAGGTCACCACTTTTGGCGAATCGCACGGTATCGCATTGGGTTGTATCGTGGATGGTGTACCGCCGAATATGGAATTAAGTGAGGCAGATCTTCAACCTGATTTAGATCGCCGTAAGCCAGGCACATCCCGTTATACCACCCCTCGTCGTGAAGATGATGAAGTACAAATTTTATCGGGCGTGTTTGAGGGCAAAACCACAGGCACAAGCATCGGTTTAATCATCAAAAATGGCGACCAACGCTCAAAAGATTATGGCGATATTATGGACAAATTCCGTCCAGGTCACGCAGATTATACCTATCAGCAAAAATATGGTATTCGCGATTACCGCGGTGGTGGACGTTCCTCTGCTCGTGAAACGGCAATGCGTGTGGCGGCAGGAGCGATTGCGAAAAAATATTTGCGTGAGCAATTTGGTATTGAAGTGCGAGGCTATTTATCGCAAATTGGGTCGGTAAAAATTGATCCTAAAACGGTAGAAAACGTTAGCCAAATTGATTGGAAACAAGTGGAAAGTAACCCATTTTTCTGCCCAGATCCTGTGGCGGTAGAGCAGTTTGATGAGCTTATTCGTGAGCTGAAAAAAGAGGGCGATTCAATCGGAGCGAAACTGACGGTGGTAGCTGAAAATGTGCCTGTTGGCTTAGGGGAACCTGTTTTTGACCGTTTAGATGCCGACTTAGCTCACGCTTTGATGTCCATCAATGCTGTGAAAGCGGTCGAAATTGGCGATGGTTTTGCAGTAGTGGAACAAAAAGGCAGCCAACACCGCGATGAAATGACCCCTGAGGGCTTTTTATCAAACCACGCAGGCGGCATTTTAGGCGGGATTAGTTCTGGTCAGCCGATCATCGCTAATATTGCCTTAAAACCAACCTCAAGCATTACCGTGCCAGGGCAGAGCGTTAATTTAAACAACGAGCCTGTGGAAGTGGTTACCAAAGGCAGACACGATCCTTGCGTAGGTATTCGAGCCGTCCCAATTGCTGAAGCAATGATGGCGATTGTTTTACTCGACCACCTTCTTCGTTTTAAAGCACAATGTAGATAAAATTTAGCCTATTAAGAGATTTCTTAATAGGTTTTTTTCTGCTAATACGTATTATAATTAAAAGAAAGTTGAATTTGTTTTAAACAATCGCCATCTTATTTAATCTGTTTATGTTGTAATTTGCTTGTAGCCTTGTTATTGTAAAAATAGTAAGCGGAAAAGCATTTTTACCTTTTTAATTATTAGGAAATAGCAATGGGCAAATCATTAGTTATTGTTGAGTCACCAGCCAAAGCAAAAACAATCAATAAATACTTAGGCAGTGATTATGTTGTGAAATCAAGTGTCGGGCATATTCGGGATTTGCCAAAAAGTGGCTCAGAAGAAAAAACGGAACGAGCGAAACCGATTTCAACCAAAGGCTTAAGTGCGGAAGAAAAAGCCAAGATTAAGGCAGAAAAAGAGCGTAATGCGTTGGTAAAACGTATGGGGATCGACCCTTATCACGGTTGGAAAGCCAACTACCAAATTATGCCTGATAAGCTGAAAGTGGTATCTGAACTAAAAACGTTGGCGAAAAAAGCTGACCATATTTATCTCGCAACCGACTTGGATAGAGAGGGGGAAGCGATTGCGTGGCATTTGCGTGAGGTCATTGGTGGCGATGATAGCCGTTTTAGTCGTGTGGTGTTTAATGAAATTACCAAAAACGCGATTAAAAAAGCCTTTGAGAAACCAGAACAACTGAATTTAGATCGCGTGAATGCACAGCAAACACGTCGCTTTTTAGATCGCGTGGTGGGCTTTATGGTGTCGCCATTGCTATGGAAAAAAGTGGCACGTGGTTTATCGGCTGGTCGTGTGCAATCGGTTGCTGTGAAATTATTGGTTGAACGTGAGCGTGAAATCAAAGCTTTCCAGCCCGAAGAATTCTGGGAAATTGTGGCGGATACGCAATCAAATGGCAGAAAACTACCGCTTGATCTGACAAATTATCTCGGCAAAAAATGGCAAGCAAAGAACGAAGCAGAAGCAATGCAAGCGGTGAGAAACTTGCAACAATCTGCGTTTATCGTTACCGACATTGAGAAAAAGCCGACCAGCTCAAAAGCAAGTCCGCCATTCATCACTTCAACGCTTCAACAAACGGCAAGCACCCGTTTGGGCTTTGGCGTAAAGAAAACGATGATGTTGGCTCAACGCTTATATGAAGCGGGCTATATTACCTATATGCGTACTGACTCAACTAACTTGAGCCAAGATGCGTTGAATATGGCTCGTAGTTATATCGATAAACAATTCGGCTCGCAATATTTACCCGAAAAACCAAATTTCTACTCTAGCCGTGAGAATGCTCAAGAGGCTCACGAAGCAATTCGCCCATCAGATGTAAATGTCACAATGGCGGATTTATCGGGTATGGAGAAAGATGCTGAACGTTTATACGACTTGATTTGGCGTCGTTTCTTAGCCTGCCAAATGCTTCCAGCACAATATGATTCAACTAGTTTAACTGTTGGTGCTGGCGATTATGAATTGAAAGCGAAAGGTCGCGTCTTACGTTTCGATGGTTGGACGAAAGTGTTACCTGTGCAAGGTAAAACGGCGGAAGACCAGGAGTTACCAAATGTTGCTTTAAATGAAGAATTAGCGTTACAAGCGGTTAATCCTAGCCAACATTTTACCAAACCGCCTGCACGCTACTCGGAAGCGGCATTAGTGCGTGAGTTGGAAAAACGTGGTATTGGTCGCCCTTCAACTTATGCCTCGATTATTTCGACTATTCAAGAGCGTGGTTATGTGCATGTTGAAAACCGCCGTTTCTATGCAGAGAAAATGGGCGAAATTGTTACCGACCGTCTAAACGAATCATTTGGCGATTTAATGAATTATGATTTCACTGCGAATATGGAAGAAACGCTCGACAAAATTGCAGAAGGTCGTGAGAATTGGATTGATGCGTTAAATGCATTTTTCAAAGATTTTTCCGAGCAACTCACTCAAGCAGAATTAGATGAGCTGCAAGGTGGCATGAAGCCAAATAGTATTGTACCAACCAATATAGATTGTCCAACTTGCGGACGCAAAATGGCAATTCGTACCGCTTCAACGGGTGTATTC
Source organism: uncultured Haemophilus sp. (assembly GCA_963545995.1). GTDB lineage: Bacteria > Pseudomonadota > Gammaproteobacteria > Enterobacterales > Pasteurellaceae > Haemophilus_A. The sequence goes on along the minus strand of CAUUKJ010000041.1, from coordinate 9,762 downwards.
TTAGGCTGTACAGGTTATGCATTACCACCGAAAGAGCGTTGCAAAACTACAATGAATTTAATTCCTGAAGAGGAATTGATTAACGTATTAGATGAAGATTCAGAAACTAAGGCGTTAATGGCACGTAAACGTTGTCCGAAATGTGATTCGGCGATGGATAGCTACATTATCGATCCTCATCGTAAATTACACGTTTGTGGTAACAATCCAAATTGCGATGGGTATGTGGTTGAAGAAGGCACATTTAAAATTAAAGGTTATGATGGTCCTATCGTGGAATGTGATAAATGTGGTGCGGATATGCACTTAAAACTGGGGCGTTTCGGCAAATATATGGGCTGTACCAACTGTGATAACACCCGTAAAATTCTAAAAAACGGTGAAGTTGCTCCACCTCGTGAAGAGCCAATTCCGTTCCCAGAATTAAAATGCGAAAAAACAGATGCCTATTTTGTATTACGTGATAGTGCGGTTGGGGTCTTTATGTCGGCACATAATTTCCCGAAAGTGCGTGAAAGCCGTCCTGCAAAAGTCAGTGAACTTGCTCAATATCGCGAGCGTTTACCTGAAAAATTGCAGTATTTGGCTGATGCACCATTAACAGATCCTGAAGGAAATCCAGCGATTATCAGTTTTAGCCGTAAAGAAAAACGTCAATATGTGACTTCTGAAAAGAACGGTAAGAAAACAAAATGGATTATGGATTACGTGGATGGTAAGTGGGTAGAGCGTTAATTATTCACTGATATAAGAAAAAACTCATCTCGAACGGGATGAGTTTTTTTGTGGGCATAGTAGACAAAGACAAAACCACATTTATGACTATTAAAGTCTTATTCCTGTGCCAATGCTGTAATTGGATTTAATTTAGACGCATTTTTTGCTGGCATATAGCCAAAAATCACGCCAATTAAGGTGGAACAACAAACTGCAAGCACGACAGACTCTGGTGAAAGCACCATTTTGAAATCACTGCCTAGCATGTTAAATGCAGTGATAATAGCAACAGCAAAGAGAATCCCAATTACCCCGCCAAGTAAACAAATCAAAATCGCTTCAATTAAAAACTGTTGCAAAATGTTGCTCTGTTTTGCCCCGATTGCCATTCGAACACCAATCTCTTTGGTACGTTCAGTAACAGATACTAGCATAATATTCATTACGCCAATGCCACCTACAACGAGAGAAATCAATGCAATTGAAGAAATAAGCAACGTCATTGTGTTCGTTGTGCTGGTAATCGTTTGTTTGATGGTATCCGAGTTCATAATAAAGAAATCTTTCTTGCCGTGTTTGGCAGTAAGCAGTTCGGTAACACTTTTCTCTGCCGTTTGGCTTTCCACGTTATCTTTGATTTTGACCGTGAGTGAATCGATTGATTTTTCGCCCGAAATTCGTTGCATTAGCGTGGTATAAGGTGTCCATAACTTCAGACTTGTTTGGTTCATATTATTGGATTCTTCCGCCAAGCCAATAATGCGAAGCGGTTTTTTCCCAACAAGAATAATCTTGCCTTCAACGGGGGAGGTTAGTCCCAAGTCTTTCTGGGTGTTTTTATCAATCACAACGACCTGAGCCGCATTATTTACCTCATCTTCAGTAAAGAAACGTCCTGAAAGCATTTTTATCCCGTGTACATCGGCATATTGTTCACCCACGCCATTGACCGAACCAGTCACATTCTGATTGCCATAAATGAGGGTAGTACTTAACGAGCTAGAAGGGGTAGTGCTTGCCACATAATTTTGCTTGCCAAGCATCGTTGCATCGCTAATCGTCAGGTTTTTAGTAAGATTTGCTCTGCGGTCACCAAAGCCCGTACCGTTCATAATGGTCATTGTGTTCGTACCCAGACTATTAATGTTCGATAAAATTTGTTCTTGTGAACCTCGACCAAGAGCAACGACAGAGATCACGGAGGTAATACCAATCACGATCCCCAACATCGTAAGCAAAGCACGCAATTTATGGGCGAAGATCGCACTAATTGCCATTTTGAACGATTCCGTAAGCTGGTCAAAGAAACGCGGTTTTTTATGTGGTGGAGGCGTTTGCTGTGGTTCAACCTTGTAAGGCTGTTGGCGTTCGTCACGAATAATCTGCCCATCTTTAATTTCAATCACACGGCTTGCAGTGGCGGCAATTTTCGGGTCGTGAGTGACCATAATGATGGTATGTCCTTCTTTATGCAGATCTTGCAAAATGCCTAACACAATTTGACCGCTATGCGAATCTAAAGCTCCTGTCGGTTCATCAGCAAGAATAATCTCACCCCCGTTCATTAAGGCTCGGGCAATACTCACACGTTGTTGCTGACCGCCTGAAAGCTGGTTTGGTCGGTTTTCGGTTTTATCGCTAAGCCCTAATTTCTCTAGAAGTTGGTTAGCACGAGCTTTTCGGCTCTGGCTATCCATTCCTGCATAAATGGCGGGCAGAGCCACGTTTTCATTCGCATTTAAGGCACTGAGAAGATTATAGCGCTGGAAAATAAAGCCAAATTTACGTTGTCTGAGATCGGAAAGTTCGTCTGCGGTCATCTGTTGCGTTTCTTTACCCGCAATTCGGCATACGCCAGAAGAGGCGGTATCAAGGCAGCCGATGATATTCATCAAGGTAGATTTGCCCGAGCCTGAAGCCCCAATAATGGCAACAAAATCGCCTTGCTGAATTTTTACATTCACATCCTTTAGGATATGAGCTCGGTTTTCACCTTCACCAAAATATTTGTTGAGGTTTTCGATTTCAATGACGTTCGTAATTGTTGTGTTCATATTGTGTTTGCTTGGTAAAAAATTAAGAAAATTTAACCGCTTGCAAGTAATACAAGCGGTTAAAAAAGAGAAGAAATTTACTATTTACTAGACAGACAAGGCTGCGATTAGTTCAGGTATTTTAATTAAGCAATCCAGAGTGGAAGTAGGATTTCAACGCGTAGACCGCCCATTTGGCTGCGGCTTGCTTTAACTTGTCCTTCGTGCTGTGTGATAGCATTTGCCACAATGGTTAAGCCTAATCCAGTGCCACCTGTTTCTCTGGCTCTTGCTTCGTCAACGCGATAGAACGGGCGGAAGATATTTTCTAATTCTGAATCAGGTACGCCAATGCCATCATCATTTACAGCAATCAATAAAATTTCTCTTTCTTGTTCTTGAATAAGTGAAATTTCAATTTTAATTGCACTTTTCGCATATTTTTGTGCATTACGAACTAAATTCTCTAAAGCACTTGCTAATAAATTTACGTTACCGTTTAGTGTGCAATGAGCTTTATCTTTAATATGATCTTCAATGAATAATTTTAGTCCATTCTGTGAAGTCTCAAATTTTGCATCTTCTAAAATAGTGTGCCAAATATCTTCTGCAGGGAAAATTTTTCTGGAAACGTGTTGGTCTAACTGCAAGCGAGAAAGCGAGAGTAAATCTAACACCATACTGTTCATTTTTTGAATTTCATTTTCAATACGTTTGGTCTCGTTGGTTTCGCCATTTTTCTTTTTCAGAATTGCAGTGGCAAGTTGCAAGCGAGCCAATGGCGTTTTGAGTTCGTGAGAAATATCTGACAACAAGCGTTGTTGATGATCTTTAGATGCCTGTAATGAGCGAATCATATAGTTAAGACTTCGTCCCACCGATCTAAATTCCTTAATGCCTTGCACTTCAATTTGCGGATTTGCAGTTAAAGAGCCTCTTGCGACCGCTTCGGCTGTTTGGCGTAGAGCTTTAAATGGACGTGTAATTCGCCAAGAAAGAATAAAAATAGTAGGAAGTACAAATGCCAATAGAATAACAATCGTTTTAAGAGGATTGTCGTAAATATTATTTAGCCACTCTTTTTGAGGTTGTACGGAATACAAAAAATACGCTTTGTAATGACGCGTTTCGCTATCTAAGAAGAAGGGACCATTTATACGTAAGTCATCAAAACTACGAGCCATTGGTTGGTTATTATCTTCCGTTTGATATAAGAAAGAGAGTAGTGGTCTAATATTAGATTGTTCCATTCCGCTAACAATATTTGTTTGTTTATCTACGAGAACAAGTTCTAAACCACTAGGTGTTTGTATAGATAAATCTTTTTCAAAAACGTCATCAAAATCATAACGATGTTTTAATTTTGATATTTCTTTCTCTAGAAAGGTGATATCTTTCTCGTTTAAAGGAATTAATTTCCGATCATCAAGATTAGAAATAGAAAATGTTAGAAATAAGACAAAAATAAAAACGCCACCGAAATAGAAAAAGAGCTGGAAGAATAAATAGCTTCTGACTAAGGGAAATATAGATCTGTATTTTATTGACATAATATTCTCAAAGAATAACCCTCGCCTAAGCGAGGGTATTGGGAAAAAGGATTATTCGGTAACTAATAGATAACCACGTCCACGTAACGTTTTGAACCAAGGAAGATTATCATCGCGTTCTGGTAATTTCTTACGTAAATTAGACATATGCATATCAATTGCTCGGTCGTAAGGTGTCAAATGTTTTCCTAGAATTTCAAGGCTGAGTAATTCTCGTGAGAGAATAACGCCTGGGTTACGAATTAAAATTTGTAATAAAGCGAACTCGGTGCCAGTTAATTCTAGATCACGTCCTTCATAGACTGCTTGTTGGCGTCCTGAATGAAGTTCAATACCACTAAAAGACAGCTGTTTATCTTCGTTTGGATCAGCACTCGTTTTTATAACAGGTTCTATTGGTTGTGATGGTGCTGTAGAAGATGTTCTGCGTAAAATGGCTTTAATACGAGCCACTAATTCACGATCATTAAATGGTTTTGGTAAATAATCATCTGCTCCTAGCTCTAGCCCAAGTACACGGTCAATATCATCGTCACGAGCACTTAACATCAAAACAGGCATACTAGATGTTTTTCGTAGTCGTTTGAGTGTTTCAACGCCATTTAATACAGGCATCATAATGTCTAATAACATTAAATCAAACGATCGGGTATCTAAAAGAGAAAGGGCTTCTTGACCGTTATGAACTACAGTCACATTAAATCCTTCAAGTGAAAGTAATTCGGCTAAGAGTTCCGTCAGTTCTAAGTCATCATCGACAAGTAAAATTTCAGGCATAATAATCACCTTTTAATTTGCTTATTTGAATAATTTTCATCTAAATTTTACGAATAATTTACAACTTTTGAGCAATTTTTCAAATTATTCACGAGATTTTATCTCGTTCCAGAAAGCATCTAATTCGCTTAAAGAGTAGTCGGTCATTTGTTTTTCTTCTGCTTTAACTAATTGTTCTACCGCACGGAAACAACGTTCGAACTTCGCATTCGCTTTACGTAAGCAGCTTTCTGCATCAATTTTATAGTGACGGCAAAGATTCACGCTAACAAAAAGCAAATCGCCCAATTCTTCTTCTAATTTTGCCTCGTGCACGGGCATTTGGCTCATCTCATCCCACACTTCTTGCAATTCTTCTTCCACTTTATTGAAGACAGACTGAGGATTATCCCAATCAAATCCCACTTTGGAACAGCGTTTTTGCAATTTATGAGCACGTGTGAGAGCAGGCAAGGCAAAAGGTAAATCATCTAAAATAGAATTGTGAGCTTGATGTTTTTCATCTTGCGCTTTTTGAGCTTCCCACGTTTTCAATGCCTCTTCACTATTCTCCGCTTTTTTATCGCCAAAAACGTGAGGATGGCGGTAGATCAATTTATTGTAAATATCTGCCAAAACATCATTAAAATCAAAAGAACCTTCTTCTTTTGCCAATTGGCTTAAAAAGACGACTTGAAGTAGTAAATCACCTAATTCTTCACGTAACGATGTACGATCTTTGGTGTGAATTGCCTCTGCAACTTCATAGGTTTCTTCTAATAAATGCGGTAACATTGTGTCAAAATTCTGAGCCAAATCCCAAGGGCAGCCACCATCAGGATTGCGAAGTTGAGCAACTAACGCTAAGAATTGGTTGATATTTGGATTGGAAGTTGGTTTGAAATCATTGATATTCATAATAAATAAGCGGTTCAAAAAGTAATAAATTTTGCGAATTTTAGCATAATGTATAAAAAACGAGAAATATCGCTTTTTTTACTGTTAAAATAAACGGGATTACTTTTTAAAAGAAAGAAGAATGATATACTACTACCCTAAAGGGGAGAGGAACGATGTTAAAGAAGATAATACAAGCGGTTATATTTGGATTGATTTTTGCAGGGCTGATTTTGCTTTTCCCGTGGGTGGGGAAACAGGTAAAGAAATTAGATGTGTTTCAGCCTGAAGTGTTTAGCTATTCTGATGCGGTGCAAAAAGCATCGCCTGCGGTGGTGAATATTTATACTCAGATTTTGGACCAATCTACCGCAAATGGGTCAAGATTGAATTTAGGATCTGGCGTGATTATGACGGAGAATGGTTATGTGTTAACCAATAATCACGTGATCAAAGATGGATATCAAATCGATGTTTATTTGCAATCGGGCAAGGGCTATTCGGCAACGTTAGTTGGATTTGATACGTTGACGGATTTAGCGGTGTTAAAAATTGATGGCGATAAATTACCGACTATTCCTCGAAATCCAGATCGTGAAACAAAAATTGGCGATGTGGTGTTGGCGATTGGAAACCCGTATAATTTAGGGCAGAGCGTAACGCAGGGTATTATTAGTGCGAAAGGGCGTAATACGATTTCCGACCGTACGCGACAAAACTTTATTCAAACGGATACTTCGATTAGTAAAGGAAATTCAGGCGGGGCGTTAATCAATACCGCTGGTGAGTTGATTGGTATCAACACGATTAGTTTGAAAAATAGTGGGGAAATTAGAGAACTGAGTGTGACTGGATCTGATGCCATTGCGGAAGGACTGAATTTCGCTATTCCTATCAATCAAGCGGTCGAGATTATGAATAAAATCATCAAAGATGGTCGTGTGATTCGTGGCTATTTTGGGGTGAGAAGTGATATTTTCTTTAACGCTCAACAAATAGGCGTGGATAAAGGTGTGTTAATCACAGGGGTTAATCCAAATGGACCCGCGGAAAAAGCGGGTATTCAAGTTGGCGATATTGTGTTGAAAATAGATAATATTGATGCAGTTTCGCCTTCACAAATGATGGAAGCATTGGGCAACATTAGTCCGAATACAAAAGTGAAAGTGATTGTATTAAGACAAGGTAAGCAATTAGAATTTAATGTGGTTGTAGGGGAGTTCCCTGAATTATTACAGGTAGATGAATAATGAGTAATGTGATTATTACTGTAGATGGCCCGAGTGGGGCTGGGAAAGGTACGCTTTGTTATGCATTGGCTGAGAAGCTAGGATTTGATTTTCTAGATTCGGGGGCGATTTATCGCATTACGGCATTAGCGGCAGTAAAAAAGAACGTGAATTTAGAAGATGAAGAAGCTGTAGCTGAAGTTGGACGTAATCTAAATGTGCAATTTGTGCCAGATGCAGGTGAAGTCAATGTGATTTTAGATGGTGAAAACGTTGGGGATCAAATTCGTACGGCAGAAGCAGGGCAGAATGCGTCTAAAGTGGCGGCATTTCCCAAAGTACGAGCAGCATTATTGCAACGACAACGTGATTTTGCGGGGCAAAATGGGTTGGTAGCAGATGGTCGAGATATGGGCACCGTTGTTTTCCCAGAAGCTCAAATTAAGCTATTTTTAGATGCTAGTGCGGAAGAACGTGCAAAAAGACGTGTAAAACAGTTGCAATCTAAAGGATTTAATGCTAACTTTGAACAGATTTTAGGTGAAATAAAAGAGCGTGATTACCGCGATAGAAATCGTGTCGTTGCACCTCTTGTTCCAGCTAAAGATGCGTTAGTGTTAGATTCAACGTATTTGTCTATTGATGAAGTGATTCAACAAGCATTAGCTTATATTTCATCAAAAGGTCTTTAATTTTTATTGAGCAAAACAAGGATTGTTTTGCTTTTATTACCAACCCCATTTAACAGGACGTTAGGTGGACGTTTTATTTATTAAGAAGAAAATTATGTCAGAAAATTTTGCTCAACTACTTGAAGAATTCTTTTCAAACGAAGCTCGTTTAGGCTCAGTTGTTAAAGGTACCGTAGTCGCTATCGAAAAAGGTTATGTGATCGTTGATACAGGTTTCAAATCTGAATCTCGCATTGAAGCATCAGAGTTTATGAACGCACAAGGTGAATTAGAAGTTCAAGTTGGCGATCAAGTTGATGTTGTATTAAAAGCAACAGACGACGGTTTCGGTAAAACAGTTGTTTCTCGTGGTGATGCAAAACGTAACGAAGCTTGGATTGCATTAGAAAAGGCATTCGAAGAACAAGCAACTGTTACTGGTTTCGTAAACGGTAAAGTGAAAGGCGGTTTCACTGTTGAATTAAACGGTGTTCGTGCGTTCTTACCAGGTTCATTAGTTGACGTTCGTCCAGTTCGTGATTCTTTAAATCTTGAAGGTCAAACTTTAGAACTTAAAGTAATCAAATTAGACCAAAAACGTAACAATGTGGTTGTATCACGTCGTGCAGTAATCGAAACAACTAACTCAGCTGACCGTGAAGAAGTGTTAGCAAACTTAGTTGAAGGTTCTGAAGTTAAAGGTATCGTTAAAAACTTAACTGACTACGGTGCATTCGTTGATCTTGGCGGTGTTGATGGTTTATTACACATCACAGATATGGCATGGAAACGTGTTAAACACCCAAGCGAAGTGGTTACAGTAGGTCAAGAAGTTACTGTTAAAGTACTTAAATTCGACAAAGAGAAAACTCGTGTATCATTAGGCTTAAAACAATTAGGTCAAGATCCATGGGGAGCAATCGCTCAAAACCACCCAGTAAACAGCAAATTAACTGGTAAAGTAACTAACTTAACAGACTACGGTTGTTTCGTTGAAATCTTAGATGGTGTTGAAGGTTTAGTTCACGTTTCAGAAATGGATTGGACAAACAAAAACATCCACCCATCTAAAGTAGTAAGCGTAGGTGATGTTGTTGAAGTAATGGTTCTTGAAGTGGACGAAGAACGTCGTCGTATCTCATTAGGTTTAAAACAATGTAAACCTAACCCATGGGAACACTTCGCTGCAACTCACAACAAAGGTGACAAAGTTTCAGGTAAAATCAAATCAATCACTGACTTCGGTATCTTCATCGGTTTAGAAGGTGGTATTGATGGTTTAGTTCACTTATCTGACATCTCTTGGGATGTTCAAGGTGAAGAAGCAGTTCGTAACTACAAAAAAGGTGACGAAGTAGAAGCTGTTGTTTTACAAGTTGATGCAGTGAAAGAGCGTATCTCTTTAGGTATCAAACAATTAAGCTCAGACCCATTCACTAACTTTATTGATGCAACTAAAAAAGGTGCAATTGTTTCTGGTAAAGTAACAGCAGTTGACGCTAAAGGTGTTTCTGTTGAATTAGAAGGTGGCGTTGAAGCATTCATCCGTGCAAACGAAGCAACTCTTGACCGTGTAGAAGACATCACTTCTGTAATCTCAGTAGGTGACGAAATCGAAGCGAAATACACAGGTGTTGACCGTAAAGCTCGCGTAATCAACTTATCTGTTCGTGCGAAAGCAGAAGCTGAAGAATCAGCAGCAATCGCTCAAGTAAACAAACAAGAAGTTGAAGTGCCAAACGCAATGGCAGCAGCATTTGCACAAGCTAAAGGTGAATAATTAAACCTTAAGGGGTAATTAAGGCGGATATGTTTCGGCATATCCGCTTAGTTACGGTCAAACTAATTATATTTAAATAAGGGGCTGTACTAGATAACGAAATAAAATCCCATTTGAGTTAGAATACTT
>CAUUKJ010000040.1:0-23210 GCA_963545995.1 uncultured Haemophilus sp. | reverse complement strand
TTTAAAACAATTAGTTAAGGGGAATTTAGTCTAGTTATCTAGTACAGCCCCTAAAATAAATAGCAAATTCTGCAGAAAAAGAGACCGCTTGAGCTTCTTAAAAAGAACAAGCGGTCTTTTTTATTGTGTAAAATGAAATAAATCTCTTCAATATTTACTCCTATTTTCTGTCCTAACGCACGCACAAAATCTTTCCATTACTAAAATTTGGGATATTTTCTTTAAAGATTGCTTGAAATACATAGCATTTTCTGCGATTGTACAGCCATTTTTAATTTAAAAATAAAGGAACGCATTATGCACAATAATGATAATCTCAAAGAATTGACCCTGCGGGGCATTCTGCTTGGGGCGTTGATTACGGTGATTTTTACCGCATCAAACGTCTATCTTGGGCTGAAAGTGGGGATGACTTTCGCCTCTTCTATTCCTGCTGCCGTGATTTCAATGGCGGTGCTGAAATTCTTTAAAGATTCCAGCATTCTCGAAAATAATATGGTGCAAACGCAAGCTTCATCGGCGGGTACGCTGTCTTCGGTGATCTTCGTGTTACCTGGTCTGTTGATGATGGGTTATTGGCAAGATTTCCCATTCTGGCAAACAATGTTGATTTGTGCCGCGGGCGGTACGCTGGGCGTGTTGTTTACCATTCCGTTGCGTAAAGCGATGGTAGTGAATAGCGACTTGCCTTACCCTGAAGGCGTGGCGGCGGCTGAAATTTTGAAGGCGGGCAACCACGAAGAGGGCGATAGCGGCGTGAAAGATATTGCTTACGGTGGGATTTTCGCTGCCATCGTTGCGTTTATCACCAACGGTTTACGCGTGGTGGCAGATGGTGCGAGTGCGTGGGTGAGCAATGGCAAAGCGATGTTCCAACTGCCAATGGGCTTCTCTCTGGCGTTAGTCGGTGCAGGCTATTTGATCGGTATCGTGGGCGGTATCGCGATGTTGATTGGCGTATTGCTTACTTGGGGCGTTGCTGTGCCGTATTTCACGTCCACCGCAGACGTTGCAATGGACGCAAATATGGTTGATGTAGCGATGACTGCGTGGAAAACCAAAGTGCGGTTTATCGGTGTAGGAACCATCGGGATTGCGGCAATTTGGACATTGCTCATCTTAATGAAACCGATGATTGAAGGTATGGTGCATTCGTTCCGTATGCTCAAAGGTGGCTCGAATGAAACGGTGGAACGTGTTGATCTTGACCTGTCGCCAAAAACGATGATTTACATCTTAATTGCGACCGTAGCACTCATTGTGATTTCGCTTTATCACTTTATCGCCGCTGTGCCAATTTCGCCTGAATTAGCAGTGTTATTGGTGGTGGTTTGTACTTTCTTAGCGGTCTTTATCGGCTTTTTCGTGGCGGCGGCTTCGGGCTATATGGCAGGCTTAGTGGGTTCATCTTCAAGCCCAATTTCGGGGATCGGGATTATTTCGGTAATCGTGATTTCGTTGGTGTTGGTTTCTATCGGTAATGCTTCTGGCTTGTTTGAAACGGCAGATGGTCAGAAATTTTTGACCGCTTTAACGCTTTTCACCGCATCAATCGTGTTAACCACGGCGACTATTTCAAACGATAACTTGCAAGATTTAAAAACGGGCTTGCTCGTTCACGCTACCCCTTGGCGTCAACAAGTGGCGTTGATTATCGGCTGTTTCGTAGGGGCGTTAGTGATTGCCCCAGTGCTTGAAATTCTTTACCACGCCTATGGTTTCAGCGGTGCATTGCCACGTCCTGATATGGATCCATCGCAAGCGTTATCCGCACCACAAGCCACGCTGATGACCACCATTTCACAAGGGATTTTCTCCAACAAATTGGAATGGACGTACATTTTAAGCGGCGTAGGCTTAGGGGCAGTGTTAATTATTATTGATGCCTTCTTGAAAAAAATCAGCAACAAAGCCTTCGGCTTACCTGTGATTGCGGTGGGGATTGGTATCTATTTGCCGCCTTCAATTAATATGCCTGTGATCGTAGGGGCATTCTTGGCGTGGTTTATCAGCCGCCATGTCGCCAACTACGCGAAACGCACGGGCGATAAAGAAGTTTCTGCAAGAGCGGAACGCTTCGGGACGCTTTTTTCCGCAGGCTTAATCGTGGGTGAAAGTTTAATGGGCGTGATTCTTGCCTTTGTGATTGCGGCATCGGTCAGCTCAGGCGGTTCAGAAGCACCGTTGGCGTTAAATCTTGAAAACTGGGACGGCATTGCGGAAGTGCTTGGCTTAGTAATTTTCCTTGCTGGCTTGGCGATTTTCACCTCGCGAGTGTTGCGTGCGAAAAAAGCATAAAAATTTTTGTAGGGTGTGTGAGCTATGTTCACGCACGCATTTGTGCCTTGTGTAAATCTGCGTGCGTGAAACAAGTTTCACACACCCTACTTTTTTGTGATCTACATCATAAAACAGTAAGAAAATCATAGCTGAGTGGGCACTAAATCAGTACTATTATGTCATACCTCAAAATTGTTATAGAACCCGCTAGGGGCTATATCTCTCTTTTATTATCTAACGGAGTATTTTATGGAATTTCGTATTGAAAAAGACACCATGGGCGAAGTGAAAGTACCAGCAGATAAATACTGGGCAGCACAAACTGAGCGTTCACGTAATAACTTCAAAATCGGGCCTGCAGCTTCAATGCCGCACGAAATCATTGAAGCATTCGGTTATTTGAAGAAAGCGGCGGCGTTTGCAAACCACGATTTAGGCGTACTTTCTGCGGAAAAACGTGATCTCATTGCTCAAGCGTGCGATGAAATTCTAGCAAATAAACTCGATGATCAATTCCCGCTTGTGATCTGGCAAACAGGTTCAGGTACGCAATCAAATATGAACGTGAATGAAGTGGTGGCAAATCGTGCACACGTGATTCACGGTGGCAAATTAGGCGAAAAATCAATCATTCACCCAAATGATGATGTGAACAAATCACAATCTTCAAACGATACCTTCCCAACTGCAATGCACATTGCGGCTTACAAAAAAGTGGTAGAACACACCATTCCTTGCGTTGAACGTTTACAAAAAACCTTAGCGGCAAAATCAGAAGCCTTTAAAGATGTGGTGAAAATTGGTCGTACGCACTTAATGGACGCAACTCCATTAACATTAGGTCAAGAATTCTCGGCTTATGCGGCTCAATTACACTTTGGTTTAATCGCATTGAAGAACACGCTTCCACACTTACGCCAATTAGCATTGGGTGGTACAGCAGTAGGGACTGGCTTGAATACACCAAAAGGTTACGATGTGAAAGTGGCGGAATACATTGCACAATTCACAGGCTTGCCATTTGAAACTGCAGAAAACAAATTCGAAGCCTTAGCGGCTCACGATGCGATTGTGGAAACACACGGTGCGTTAAAACAATTAGCGGTAAGTTTATTCAAAATTGCCAACGATATTCGTTTATTAGCGTCAGGCCCGCGTTCTGGTATCGGTGAAATTTTAATCCCTGAAAATGAACCAGGTTCATCAATTATGCCAGGTAAAGTGAACCCAACTCAATGCGAAGCGATGACAATGGTTTGTGCTCAAGTATTAGGTAACGACACTACTATTTCATTTGTAGGCTCACAAGGTCACTTCCAATTAAACGTGTACAACCCAGTAATGATCGCCAACTTCTTACAATCTGCTCAGTTATTAGCAGATGCGTGCGTATCATTCGACGAACATTGTGCGGTAGGTATTGAACCGAACTATCCACGTATTAAACAACAATTAGAGCAATCTTTAATGTTGGTAACTGCGTTAAATACGCACATTGGCTACGAAAATGCAGCGAAAATCGCAAAAACTGCACACAAAAACGGTACAACCTTAAAAGAAGAAGCGCTCAATCTTGGTTTAGTTTCTGCCGAAGATTTCGACAAATGGGTTCGTCCTGAAGATATGGTAGGTAGTTTGAAATAAGTAGCTTGAAATAATTTTCCTTAACCTGAAAGAAAAACGCCTTATGTTGCAAAATGTAAGGCGTTTTTATTTTACATAAAAGGTAGTTTTTAGTAGTGAGTGGTACTACAATATTTCCAACAATCCACAGGACGATATTTTATTATGTTAAAAAAATCATTGATTCTTACATTACCATTCGCATTAGTGGCTTGTTCCACTCATCAAGTAGAAGAGGCTTTTCCTGGACAATATGCTGATGCAGATTATGTGCTTTCTGATCAAGATGCTCAAAAATGGGTGGCAGAAAGTGAGCAAGCTCGCGAATGTATTTACCCTAATTTAACGCGTATTCAGCAAGAGCATTTTTCAAAAGAGGATAGTTATATTCACGCCCAATATGTGTTTTTTTATCCGCTTGAGAAAGTGATTGGCGAAGAGTATGTCAAAATTGTGCAAGCAGATGAAAAATCAATGGGTTATGCACAATATCAGTTCAAAAAATTCAAAGATAAACCTTCGGAAATTAAACCTTTGACTCGCCAACAATGCGAAACATTGCGTGCTCAAGCTCGTGATGATTTAGCGGTGGTAAAAGGACAATATAAGAGTGGAATGGTTGAGGAAACAAAATCAACGGACGAAACTAAAAATACCGATGGGGTTGCAACCAATCAAAATAAATTCTTCTTTGATATTATCAAATGGGGATCAGCATTGTTGCTATAATTTGAAAGCACTTATAACAAAATGGCTAACCAAAAGGTTAGCCATTCTTCTAGGAGATGAAAATTAAAGAATATCTAATAATTCCACTTCAAACACTAATGTTGCAAATGGTGGGATTGATGCACCTGCACCGCGTTCGCTGTATGCTAACTCGTGTGGGATTGTTAAACGCCATTTTGAACCAACAGGCATCATTTGTAATGCTTCTGTCCAGCCTTTGATTACGCCATTTACTGGGAATTCAGCTGGAGTGCCACGTTTTACTGAGCTGTCGAATACCGTACCATCGATTAAAGAACCTGTGTAGTGTACGCGAACAGTGCTGTCTGCAGTTGGTTTAGCACCTGTACCTTCGGTTAATACTTCATATTGTAAGCCGCTGTCGGTTACTTTCACGCCTGCTGCTTTTTTGTTTTCTTCTAAGAATGCTTTGTTTTCTTCATCTAACGCTTTGAATGCTGCCATTTGAGCTTCTTCTGCACGTTGGCTTAATTCTTGAAGTGCTTTTGTTACTTCGTTTAAATCTAATGCTGGTGGGTTTTGGTTTAATACATCGTAGATACCACGAGCAACCGCTTCTGCGTCCACGTCCATTTCGCTGCCTAATAATTGTTGACCGATTTGTAAACCGATACCGTAGCCGCCTTTTGCTTCTACGCTGTCAAATGAAACTGAGTTGAAATCTAATGCCATTTTATGTTCCTTTTTGGGTAATGAAAAATTACGGTTCCTGAGCTTGTCGAAGGATAAGTAATTTTAGTTTATGATGCACAAAACTAATGCTTCGACAGGCTCAGTAACCGTTTTGTGTTTGTTGCGTAATATAAAAATTTAAATACCCGCCAGTTATGGGGGTAAATTTAGCAAATACAAGGCGAGTCAGAAAAAAAGCGGTATAAATTTTGCAAAAGTTTGCAAAAAATGTACCGCTTGTGAGGTCTTTATCGTATTTGGTTTGAAATATAACAGATTAGAACGTTAAGAACGGGCTGATTTTTTCAATCGTTGAACTACCAATGCCTGAAATTTTGCTTAATTCCGCTGCATTTTTAATTTTGCCCACTTTATTGCGATATTCCACGATCGCTTTTGCTTTCGCCTCACCAATACCGCTTAATTGCTGTAAGGTTGCTGCATCTGCTTTATTGACGTTAATTTTCGCCATTTTTTGAGTAGCTGCATTTTTTACGCTCTCTTTTGTTGCAGCAACTTTATCTGCAGCTTGAGCTTTCACTGAAGTTGCTTTGTCTGTTGCTTGTGTTTTTACAGAATTTAACGTTTCACGAGCTGTTTTCATTTGTGTTGTCGTTTCAGATTTTGCTTTTTCAACAACAGCAGATTTTGTATTTGTTGCGGCTTGTTTTGCAGAAGAAAGTTGCTCGTTAATTGAAGTTTTTGCACTTTCTTTGAATGTTGCTAATGGATTTGCTGTTTCTGCGAAAGATGAGGTGGCTGTCATTGCAACGGCTAAGGCTAATAATGCTTTTAATGATTTCATTTTTTGTCCTTAAATTGGGGAAGAGGGTTAATCATAATGAAAAAAACTGTAAAATAAGACTCAAGCAAAATAAGAAAGTTCATTAAATTTTTTAGGCAACAGAAAATGACAAAATTTGACCCAACAATTGAGCAAAATATTTTACGTGTGGTGCAAGAAGAAGTGGTGCCCGCATTGGGCTGTACTGAGCCGATTTCTTTAGCGTTGGCATCGGCAACGGCTCGTCATTATTTAGGGCAACTGCCAGAGCGTATTGAGGCGAAAGTATCGCCTAACTTGATGAAAAATGGAATGGGCGTAACGGTGCCAAATACTGGTACGGTGGGGCTAACGATGGCAGCAGCGATTGGGGCTATTGGGGGCGATCATCAAGCAGGATTAGAAGTGCTCAAAAGCATTTCTGCTGATCAAGTGGCGTTAGCAAAACAGATGATTAGCCAAGATTTAGTAAACGTGGCAATTTTCGACACCGAGCATATTTTATATTCGGAAGCGACGCTTTTCGCCCAAAATGAGCAAGTGACGGTACGCATTGCGGCACATCACACCAACGTGATTTATATCGAAAAAAATGGCGAAGTGCTATTTTCTGTGCCTTGCTTGGTGGAAAGTGGCAATGCTCCGTGCGTATTCTCCGATTTAACCGCCAAGGATATGTACGATTTTTCCTTGAGTGTTGATTTAGACAAAATCCGCTTTATCCAAAAAGCAGCAGAGCTGAATTCCGCCTTGTCGCAAGAGGGCTTACGCACCGACTATGGTTTGCATATTGGACGCACGCTGCAAAAGCAAATCGGGCGAGGCTTAATTAGTGATGACTTGCTCAATCGAATTGTGATTGAAACCACCGCCGCTAGCGATGCCCGAATGGGCGGGGCAAATTTACCTGCGATGAGTAATTCAGGTTCAGGCAATCAAGGCATTACCGCAACAATGCCTGTGGTGGTGGTCGCACGCCATATCAATGCCAGCGAAGAGCAGCTTATCCGAGCCCTGTTTCTCTCGCATTTAATGGCGATTTACATCCATAGCAAACTGCCGAAACTCTCGGCTCTCTGTGCCGTAACGACCGCTGCAATGGGCAGCTGTGCAGGTGTTGCGTGGTTACTGACGGAAAGTTTTGATGCAGTGAGTATGGCAATTAGCAGTATGATTGGTGACATCAGCGGCATTATCTGCGATGGTGCCGCAAACAGCTGTGCGATGAAGGTTTCGACCAGTGTTACCTCAAGCTATAAATCGATTTTAATGGCGTTGGATAACACACAAGTGACGGGTAACGAAGGCATCGTCGAACACCAAATCGACCGTTCGATTAACAACCTATGTGCCATTGCTTCCCGCAGTATGCAATACACAGACCGTCAAGTGATTGAAATTATGGTGAGTAAGCCGAAAGGGATTTAAAGAAAAACGTGTAAGCGGTGGAATTTGCAGAATAAATTGCGGATTCCACCGCTTTTTTATAACTGGAAATTTAAACATAAAAAAACCGCATTTCTGCGGTTTCTTATGATACAATTTTGCCGTGCTGCTGGTAAGCTCGTGTGACGGGCTATTTGCGGTAGCACGTCGGGCTTAAATCATCCTTAGTAGCACTAAGGAGGACTTGCTATGAAGAAAGTATTGGTTTTACTTATTCTTCTCGCTATTGCTTCGGCAATGATTGAAGTATTTACCTTACTTCAATTAGTATCGTTGATACTTGGCTAGTGAGTGCCATTTTGTTAGAGGTAGGCTGGTAACCTACCTCGTTTTTCAGTTTATCAGAGATTTTATTTTATGCAAGTTTTGAGCTTACAGAATAAATCTACTCAAATCCTCATTTTCCACCACGTCATTTAACGCTTCAGAAACATATTTTTCGTCGATCACGATTTTCTCGCCTGCGCGTTCGCTGGCATCAAATGAAATGCCGTCCATCAAACGTTCTAACACAGTGTGCAAGCGACGAGCACCGATGTTTTCGGTTTTTTCATTTACGCGGAAGGCAGATTCAGCGATTTTGCTGATACCGTCTTGGGTGAATTCCACGTCCACGCCTTCGGTTTTCATTAACTCACGATATTGTAGCGTGAGCGAAGCGTTCGGCTCGGTTAGAATTCGCTCGAAATCAGCTTTGGTGAGCGATTTGAGTTCCACGCGGATTGGTAAACGACCCTGCAATTCTGGTAATAAATCCGATGGGCGAGCCACTTGGAAAGCCCCTGAACAGATAAACAAAATGTGGTCTGTTTTGACCATACCGTGTTTGGTGTTAACCGTTGAGCCTTCGATGATTGGCAGTAAATCGCGTTGCACGCCCTCACGCGATACATCGCCGCCTGAGTGTTCGCCTTTTTTACAGATTTTGTCGATCTCATCAATAAAGACGATACCATGCTGTTCAGCCGCTTCAATCGCTTGCTGTTTGAGTTCTTCTGGGTTGACCAATTTCGCCGCTTCTTCGTCCACCATCACTTTTAACGCATCTTTGATTTTCATTTTGCGTTTTTTGGTTTTACTTGGCGACATTCCTTCAAACAACGATTGTAGTTGCGAAGTCATCTCTTCCATACCTGGTGGGGTCATAATTTCCACGCTCATTTGCGTTGCTACATCGATTTCAATCTCTTTGTCATCGAGCTGACCTTCACGCAATTTTTTGCGGAAGATTTGGCGAGTTGAGGCGTTGTCGGATTCTTGCACGTTGCCCCATTGGTCTTTTGCTGGGGGCAGCAGCACGTCTAAAATACGATCTTCCGCCGCATCTTGTGCACGCATACGGTTTTTTTCGACCGCTTGTTGGCGAACCAATTTCATCGACACATCAGCTAAGTCGCGGATAATTGAATCCACTTCTTTGCCCACATAGCCGACTTCGGTAAATTTCGTGGCTTCTACTTTGATGAACGGGGCATTTGCCAATTTTGCCAAACGGCGAGCGATTTCAGTTTTACCCACGCCTGTAGGGCCGATCATCAGAATGTTTTTCGGGGTAACTTCTTGACGCAGTGCTTCTGGCAACTGCATACGACGCCAGCGGTTACGCAAGGCAATCGCCACCGCACGTTTAGCTTCATTTTGTCCGATAATGTGTGCGTCTAATTCCGACACAATTTCACGAGGGGTCATTGACATATTTGGGTTCCTTTGAATTCATTACCCTCGCCCCTAGAGGGAGAGGGACAGTCAGAAATTGCGTTAGGCAATTTTTGACAGGGAGAGGGGGAAACGGTCTAATTTAAAGCTTATTTTTCAATTCACCCTCTCTCTGCTTTCCGCTACTGAACGTAGCTTCAAGCTGTCTCTCTCCCCTCAAGGGAGAGAGTTTTATTTTTACACTTCTTCAATCACGTGATTGTAATTGCTATAAATATCAATATCGCCTGCAATTTTGAGGGCTTCGGCGACGATTTCCTTCGCGGTTAAATCGTTTTTGGTGCGAAGCAGAGCAAGGGCGGCTGCTTTGGCGAAGTTACCGCCTGAGCCGATTGCCAATACATCAAATTCAGGTTCGATCACATCGCCTGAGCCTGACACGAGCAAGAATTCGCTCTCGTTGGCGACAATCATCATCGCTTCTAATTTGCGTAATGAACGCTCGGTACGCCACTCTTTGGCGAGTTCCACGGCAGATTTGACCAAATGTCCTTGGTGCAGTTCTAATTTTTTCTCGAATAAATCACGCAGAATAAACGCATCAGCCGTTGAGCCTGCAAAGCCTGTGACCACTTTGTCTTTATATAAACGGCGCACTTTACGCACCGTGCCTTTTTCGACGCAATTTCCTAATGTTGCCTGACCATCGCCACCGATCGCCACTTTGCCATCTTTGCGAACACATACAATCGTTGTCATTGTTGATCCTTTATTTTGATAAAAACTGGCTGATAAATTGGGGAAGGTTTGGGGCTTTTCAAGATCAAGCGGTTAAAAAGCCTAAATAAATTTCAAAAAAATATTTTTGTGAATTCTTGCATTTTTTTTTTTTTTTTTACAATAAGATTGTTTAACTATAAGAAGTTAAATGCTCGAAAACCACTCACATCATATTAAATTTAGAGGTTGCAATGAAGAAATTGATGCTTCTTATTCCTATGTTTGCACTTAGTGCTTGTAGTGCCATCAGTTCTATGTACTTACCTACGCCAAATACTCAAAGCGATTTAGATGTCGCAGAACGTCGTGCGAGAATCAGAGCCTTAGAAAACGAAGATTACCAGATTGAACGTAAACGTCGTCAAGATGCTATTGAAGATTTAGGTACTATGGAAATGAATAGAGGGAAAGCGATTAATAAGGCTTATGAAAATCGCAGTAAACAAAAGATTTATATCTACTAGCTTTTAATTTAATAATATAAAAGAGGTCATTTATGAAAAAACTAGCTTTTCTTTTAGGTCTTTCAGTATTTTTAACTGCTTGTGCAGGAAGTAACGATATTGCTGCAGCTCGTGGTGCAAATTCTTCAACCATTTCTTCAGATGAGTTAAATCAATATCGTAAACAACGAGCAAATGAAACAGAGGAATCTGTGAATCAAGCAACTAAAGCAGCTGCTTATTCTAGCACTATTCACTCAGGGGCTTCAGCGATTCAATCTGGAGTAAGTGCGATTCAATCTGTTCGTGGATTATTCGGTTTCTAATGAGCCTTCTATAAAAAGTTTAAGGTAGATCAAATGGATCTACCTTTTTTATATCTTAAATTTCCACAGCTTTTTGCAAAATCATTCCCACAGGCATATTGCCTTCCCATTCGACTTCAGCACGATAAGCCAAAGCCTGAACGCCTTGTTGAACCGCTTGCTGAAAAAGGGTGGCATATTTCGGGTCGATCTGTTTCGCCACTTCAAAACGCTGAATGCCTGTGTGCAAAATTGCGAAAAAAATGACCGCTTGTTGCCCTTGTTCTGCGATGTGCATCAGCTCACGCAAGTGCTTTTGCCCACGTTCGGTTTTGGCGTCGGGGAACATTCCCACATTGTTTTCTGTGAGTAGCGTGGTGGATTTCACTTCTACAAAGCAGTCGGGCAACCCCGTTTCTTTTAATAAGAAATCAATGCGGCTGTTTTCCGTGCCATATTTTTGCTCGGGCAGAATGTCGTTATAGGCGGCAAGTTCGGCGATATGCTTGTGTTGCAAGGCTTCTTGCACCAGCTGATTCGCCCGTTGAGTGTTCACGCAAATCAAATCGCCCGCTTGTGTTTGGGTGAGTTCCCAAGTGTGGGCGTATTTACGTTTGGGATTATCGGAAGTGGAAAACCACACCGTATCGCCTGCGGTGGCACAGCCTGTCATTGCCCCTGTATTGGGGCAGTGCAGGGTAATTTGTTCGCCGTTGGGGAGCAGAACGTCCGCAAGAAAGCGTTTGTAGCGGGCGATCAGAATGCCCGATGAGAGCGGTGGAAATCGCATTTAAACCTCATAAAATTCAAGGGGCAATCCATCAGGATCGCGGAAAAAGGTAAAGCGTTTGCCCGTGAGTTCGTCGGTGCGAATCGGCTCATATACAATCGTATTTTGTGCCAAAAATTCGACCGCTTGTTCGATGTTTTCCACCCGAAAAGCCAAATGCCGCAAGCCACAGGCTTCAGGTGTAGTTGGGCGTGGCGGCGGATTTGGGAAGCTAAACAGTTCGATTTGCGAACCGTCCGCAAATTTGAGATCGAGCTTGTAGCTTTGGCGTTCAGCACGATAGGTTTCTGCCAGAATTTCTGCCCCGAGCATTGTGGTGTAAAACCGTTTCGATTGGGCGTAATCACTGACAATAATCGCAACGTGGTGAAATCCGAGAATAGGCGTTTTTGTTGTCATTTTTTGTAAATCTTTTGAGAAATTAAACCGCTTGCAGTATCATCTTTCCTTTTCCATTTTTCAAGTTTTCCGTGCCAATGAAGATTAAATCGCCCTCAAATTCTGCCGTTCATCTCGCTCAATCTCATTCTAATGAACTCTTTGCTCACAACGTTTTGGTGTGGTTTGCGGTGTATGGGCGTAAGCATTTGCCGTGGCAGCAGGAAAAGACGCTGTATAAAGTGTGGCTGTCGGAAGTGATGTTGCAACAAACGCAGGTGGCAACGGTGATTCCCTATTTTGAGCGATTTGTGGCTCGTTTCCCAACGGTGGTGGATTTGGCGAATGCTCATATTGATGAGGTTTTGCATTTATGGACGGGGTTGGGTTATTACGCTCGGGCTCGCAATTTGCATAAGGCAGCGATAGCGATTCGCGATCAATTTGGCGGGGGGTTTCCAACGGATTTTGAGGATGTATTGGCGTTATCAGGCGTGGGTAAAAGTACGGCTGGGGCGGTGCTGTCGTCGGTGTTGAACGCCCCTTATCCGATCTTGGATGGTAATGTGAAACGGGTACTGTCGCGTTATTTTGCGGTGGAAGGTTGGAGCGGCGAAAAAGCGGTTGAAAATCAACTTTGGGATTTAACCGCTCAAGTCACGCCTGTTGAGCAAACAGCGGATTTTAATCAAGCAATGATGGATTTAGGGGCGATGATTTGCACGCGAACGAAACCGAAATGTTCGCTCTGTCCGTTGGAAGCCCGTTGCGAAACCAATCGTCTGGAGGCGTGGGATAAATTTCCTGCCAAGAAACCGAAGAAAATTTTACCCGAACGACAAGCCTATTTTCTGGTGTTAAAGCAAGGGCATAAGATTTTGTTGGAACAGCGGGAAGCAAAAGGGCTTTGGGGCGGGTTGTATGTGTTCCCGCAATTTGAGAATGAGACAGAACTCAAGCGGGCGATTTCGGCACAAAATCTGCAAATAAGCCGTTATTTGCACGCATTTCGCCACACTTTCAGTCATTTTCACTTAGATATCACCCCTATTTTGGTTGAGCCGATTTTGCAAAAAACGGCAGAAAATCAACCGCTTCAGGTAGCAGAAAATGATGGAAATTCCCTCTATTTTGTATCTTCAAAGGCGAATTATTGGTATGATTTCACTCTACCTAATGAAATTGGTTTAGCAACGCCCGTGAAGCGGATTTTAGACGAATTATCTCGAGAAAATAATAAGGATTGATTATGGCACGTACCGTATTTTGTGAATATTTAAAACAAGAAGCAGAAGGATTAGATTTTCAACTTTACCCTGGTGAACTTGGCAAACGCATTTTTGATTCGATCAGTAAACAAGCGTGGAATGAGTGGATTAAAAAACAGACGATGTTAGTTAATGAGAAGAAATTGAGTATGATGAATCCTGAACATCGTAAATTATTGGAAACAGAGATGGTCAATTTCTTGTTTGAAGGGAAAGATGTTGTGATTGATGGTTATAAACCTGTTGAGTAAGGCAAGGTTATGAAAAAATATAGCAAATACTTGCCATTGCTTGCGTTGATTCCGTTTTTGATTTCGTGTGGCAGTAGCCCGAAAAAACATACGAAAAGACACGCGGGTAAATATCATAACTATGATTTTAAAGATACCAATGGTTTAGATATTTTAACGGGGCAGTTCTCGCATAATATTGATGATATTTGGGGCAGCCAAGAGCTATTGGTGGCGACCAAAAAAGATTACGTGAAATATACTGACCAATATTACACTCGTAGCCATATTTCATTTGAAGATGGTGTGATTACGATTGAGACGTTGGCGGATCAGAATCGTTTGAAAAATGCGATTGTACATACTCTTTTAATGGGCGGTGACCCGAAAGGAATTGACTTGTTTGCCTCTGGCGATACGCTGATTAGTGCGAATCCGTTCCTTGCAGGTCAGGTAAAAGACCAGTATGGGCGTTATGTCACGAATGCGGTTATTGCTAATGATTTCGCTAATTACTTGGTGCAAAATGCCACGACACGCCGTTTGAAAAATGGGCGAACTGTTTCGGTGGTGCAAATTAAGATGGTGGAGGGGCATATTGAGATTCGTGCTCGTCAATATTTGCCGTTAGTGCGTAAAATGGCAAAACGCTACGGCATTGAGCCAAGTTTGATTCTGGGCATTATGGAAGTGGAATCGGCGTTCAACCCGTATGCGGTCAGCTATGCGAATGCGATTGGTTTGATGCAGGTGGTGCCAAGAACTGCGGGGCGTGATATTTTTGCTCGTAAAGGATTTGGTGGTCAGCCTGATCGTGCTTATTTATATAATCCAGAGCAAAATATTGATGCGGGGACGATGTATCTCACTATTTTGCACGAAGAATATTTAGATGGGATTACTAACCCAACCTCAATGCGTTATGCGATGATTTCTGCTTATAACAGTGGAGCAGGTGCGGTATTAAAAGTGTTTGATTATGATAAGTATGAAGCAATCGATCGTATTAACGAGCTTTCACCAGACGCTGTTTATCGTATTTTAACCACGGCTCACCCATCAGCACAGGCGAGAAATTACTTGAAGAAAGTATCTAAAGCCCGTGAAAAATATCGTTCAGTTCGATAATTTGATGTTAAAAAATACAATTAGCACAAAAAAAGATCGAATAAACGGAATTTTTAATTTTTTGTAAAAAAAACGTTTGACGGGGTCTGAAAAAAACTGCATAATGCACCCCGTAAACGACGAGATGCCTCGATAGCTCAGTCGGTAGAGCAGGGGATTGAAAATCCCCGTGTCGGTGGTTCGATTCCGCCTCGAGGCACCATTTCCTCCTTAGTTCAGTCGGTAGAACGGTGGACTGTTAATCCATATGTCGCAGGTTCGAGTCCCGCAGGAGGAGCCATATTAAGAAGCCCTGATGAGAAATCATCAGGGTTTTTGCTTTTCTAGTATCCTACCATTTATATTTAACGTGAAATTCCCCAAGTGAGGGGATTTTTTGTATAATGCACCAATCTATTTTTTCGTTTAATTCATATTTTGCAAAGAATTGACTCCCCTCTTTAGCAAAGAGGGGCAGGGGGAGATTTTGGCAGAAGATAAAATGAAGCTCATATTAGAAATCAACATCGCAATCAAATCTCCCCTAACCCCTCTTTTCTAAAGAGGGGGATTTATTACAGAACTTTATAAAATTCAAAGAGAATAAATATGTTTGAAAATTTGTCCGATAGACTTTCTAAAACGCTCAAAAACATTACTGGCAAAGGGCGTTTAACCGAAGATAACATCAAAGATACCCTCCGCGAAGTGCGTATGGCATTGCTTGAAGCTGATGTTGCTTTGCCTGTTGTACGTGAATTCATCAATAAAGTAAAAGAGCGTGCAATCGGTGAGGAAGTAAACAAGAGCCTCACGCCAGGGCAAGAGTTCCTTAAAATCGTGCGTGCTGAGCTTGAGCAAGCAATGGGCGAAGCAAATGAAGGGCTGAATCTTGCCACCCAACCGCCAGCGGTAATCTTAATGGCAGGTTTGCAAGGTGCGGGTAAAACCACCTCGGTAGGCAAATTAGCCAAATTCCTTAAAGAACGTGAAAAGAAAAAAGTGCTCGTGGTTTCTGCCGACGTTTACCGCCCAGCGGCGATCAAACAGCTTCAAACTTTGGCGGAAGCGTTAAAAGTAGATTTCTTCCCAACTGAAACCACGCAAAAGCCTGTTGAAATTGCAGAAGTGGCATTAAAATACGCAAAACTGAATTTCTTTGATGTGTTGATTGTCGATACCGCAGGTCGCTTACACGTTGATGGCGAAATGATGGACGAAATCAAACAGCTCCACGCGACGCTTAACCCGATTGAAACGCTCTTCACTGTGGATGCAATGACAGGTCAAGATGCCGCAAACACCGCTAAAGCATTTAATGAAGCTTTGCCATTAACGGGTGTCATTTTAACCAAAGTCGATGGTGATGCTCGTGGTGGTGCGGCATTGTCTATCCGTCAAATCACAGGAAAACCAATCAAATTCCTTGGTGTGGGTGAGAAAACAGATGCATTAGAGCCATTCCATCCAGACCGCGTGGCTTCTCGTATTCTTGGTATGGGTGATGTGCTGTCACTTATCGAAGATTTACAACGCAGTGTAGACCAAGAAAAAGCAGAAAAAATTGCTCAAAAATTCAAAAAAGGTGATGAATTTACCCTTGATGATTTCCGCGATCAGCTTGTTGAAATGAAAAAAATGGGCGGAATGATGTCGATGCTTGAGAAATTACCAGGGGCGAAAAACTTGCCTGATCACGTTAAAAATCAAGTGGATGACAAAATGTTCATTAAAATGGAAGCGATCATCAATTCAATGACGTTGAAAGAGCGTGCAAACCCTGACATTATCAAAGGTTCTCGCCGTCGTCGTATCGCACTTGGTTCTGGTACACAGGTGCAAGATGTGAATAAACTGCTCAAACAATTCGACGAAATGCAACGTATGATGAAAAAAATGCGTAAAGGCGGAATGGCGAAAATGATGCGTGGTATGAAAGGAATGATGGGCGGCGGACTTGGCGGCTTAGGTGGACTAGGCGGAATGTTTAGACGTTAATCTCGAGATGATAAGCGGTTGAAAATTTAAATTTTCAACCGCTTTTTGTGCTTTGAGCACTATAGATTTAACTTCTCAGTAATTCGCCCATTTGTTCAAACAAATGCTGAATTTGATCTGCTCGATGTCCTAGAACTCTTACCATCAATCCTGATTCATTTAACTGAGAAATACCAATTAACATTGTTTTTTCATCAGCAAATTTTTGTTGCAAGAGTTGCACGTGCTGTTTGATTTCAGCTGGCGTTTTGCCTAGGTTCAAATAAGTTAATGAACCTTGATGTGAATAATCTTCCATCTGGCTCAACGCAGTCAGATCGGTTTTTGCAGGTAACCATTGGATACAATCTGAGACAAGCGGGCGTTTTTTGCCATCGTCTTGCAAAGTATAAATTTTCAGGTGCGACGAAAATTGACGGAATGCAAAACGCTCATCATTTAACACACGACCAATCGCAATGATCTCACCGTAAATCAATTCACACTCTTTACCTATTTCTATCAGAGTTTTCTGCTTGAAAGCGGAATCTTTATGTAACACGAGCGGGTGTGGTAGGTAGAATAAACGGCTTTGTTCAGCCAGATGAATTTGTGTAATTTGCTCCGCTCTATCTCCCTCATTCATCGCTTGCACACGGGTAAAAGCCTGTGTATTGAGTGATAGGGTGGTCGATTGAGCAAGATTGATTTGAATATCTAACAAATCGCCCGCTAATACACCAGGGGAGGAGGATATTTGCATTGCGTTAAGACCATTTGTCCACGAATTTGAATAGTTGGGTAGGGTCATAACCTTAAAAGGAGGCGTAGCAAAATACTCAGCGAGTTGAGTCGTCCCATTTTGAGAAAGTTTAGTCGAAATAAATAGTCTGCTGTTCATAACTTTTAAATGAGTAAGTCCTTCCAAGTTAAGCATAGAGAAGGACTATTGATTGAAATTATCCTCTGCCACCTACGGTAATCTTGTCTAATTTCACCGTTGGTTGCCCTACACCTACTGGCACGCTTTGCCCTTCTTTCCCGCAAGTGCCGATACCAGGGTCGAGTTCCGTTTTTTTGCCGACCATTGACACTTGCTGCATTGCATCAATGCCACTACCAATCAAGGTTGCCCCTGTGACAGGTTTAGTGATTTTGCCCTTTTCGATTAAATAGGCTTCTGCGGTCGAAAACACGAATTTGCCTGAGGTAATATCGACTTGTCCGCCGCTGAAATGCGGGGCGAAAATGCCGTATTCGACCGATTCAATCATCTCATCAAATTCGTGGTTGCCTTCAGTGAGATAAGTGTTGGTCATTCTCGGCATTGGTAAGTGGGCATAAGATTCGCGTCTGCCGTTGCCTGTTGGTGCAACGCCCATCAAGCGAGCATTGAGTTTATCTTGCAAGTAGCCTTTGAGAATCCCGTTTTCGATTAACACATTGCGTTGTGATGGCACGCCTTCATCATCAATGTTCATTGAACCGCGGGCATCTTGGATCGTGCCATCATCAACGATCGTACAAAGTGGCGAAGTCACCAATTCACCAATTTTGCCTGTGAAAAGCGAAGATTCTTTACGGTTGAAGTCGCCTTCCAAACCGTGTCCAACCGCTTCGTGTAATAAAATGCCTGGCCAGCCTGCACCTAACACTATCGGCATTGTGCCTGCTGGTGCGGGCATTGCACCAAGGTTGACTAACGCCATTCTTACCGCTTCTTTCGCCAAGTATTCCGCACGGTTGTAACCCACCATTTCGCCGTTAATCACTTTTGGCTCGAAGAAATAATTCAAACCATAGCGACCGCCTTCGCCTGCCGAACCACGTTCACGCTTGCCATTTTCTTCCATTAAAACCGAAACCGATAAACGCACCAATGGGCGAATGTCTGCTGCTAAAGTGCCGTCCGTTGCGGCAACCAACATTTCTTCGTAAACGGCAGATAAACTCGCATTGACCTGTGCCACACGGGTATCTTCCGCTCGTGCGGTGCGATCGACTAAATGTAGCAGCTCGACTTTCTGCTCACGGCTTAAGGTATCTAGCGGATTGATTGCGGCATAACGTGGGCAAGCGGTCGTTTCTTTGAAATTTTTTACTAATAGCGAGCCAGTTTCAGAGGTGATTGAGCGTGCCGCTGTTGCACATTGATTGAGCTGATTTAAGCTAATTTGGTCTGCATAGGCAAAGCCCGTTTTCTCACCCGATACGGCACGCACACCAAAACCACGGTCGATATAAAAACCGCCTTCTTTAATAATGCTATCTTCTAACGCCCAGCTTTCGTCTTGGCTGAGTTGGAAATAAAGGTCGGCATAATCAATCTGACGATGAGAAAATTGGTCTAAAACCTGAGAAAGATGAGAAAGCTCAATACCGCTTGGGGTAAGTAGGCTTTCTGAAACTTGTTTTAACATAACGATTCCTACTAAGGCGGATTTTCCCGCCTTTATATATTGTTTGGCTAATTAAATTTCGCCTTGAGATAAGCGAGTTAAAATGCGTAAATTTTAACATAAATTCAACCGCTTGGCGGGATAGCGTTATGTTGTAATTTCAAAAAGCTGAGAGAAATACAGCTTTATTAAGCGTTCTCTTCCTCTGGAATGTAAAATTTATGTCTTAGCCCAGCATCATAAAAGGCTTGGTTTGCTTCTCTTAATAATTCGATACGTTCTTCTTTTGTGATGTGGTAAATTGATTTTTGATGAATTGCTCCGTGTAATTTGTATAGCAATAAATCTGAACGGTCGGCACCTTGTTTAATCAATTCAATAAAAGTATTCATATAGCCTTTTTGATGGAATTGTTCCACATTTTTGATGTTAATTCGTTTTAAAATTTGCTCCATTTTGAAGCTCATATTATGTAATGAACGCACTTGTGTTTTCCGTTTTTCTTGTTCCAAGATGCGTTGGGTTGTGAGTTCTTCAAGAATGCTCTTTAACCAGATAGAAAATTGCCTCGAATGGATCGCAAAGTCGTAAGGCATTGCGTAAAAATTCTTGGTGTTGATACCTACGTTGGCATCTTGGAGTGGATAAGTACCTTCAAGTTGTTGGATTTCTGATTTTGTATTGGTAGAGGCTCGTAGAAAGACCATATTATCTTTGTAAAGTGCGAGCATAAAACCATCGGCAAAAATGCCGTAATAGGAAAAGTAAGTTTTGATTTTTACTTTGCCGACGATGGGTTCAAAAAGGGTAGAAATAGGTTGTTCAACAGCTTGAATTGGTTGCATTTGTACTCCTGTGTATGCAATTTAATTTTTAAAATAAATAAATCTTTTTTATAAATACTGAGAATTGATAAAGGTTGCAACCACCAATGTTCAAAAATGTGAACTTGCTCGAAAAATTAGAAAAAATATTTTGATATTAGAAAGAATATTGCGGTATTTCAAAGTTTTAGCAATTGTGATAAGTAATGCTAAAAAATTTTGCTTGCAGAAAGCGGTTCAAAAAATTAGCAGTTTTGCAGAAAAAAAGAGTTGCTAAAATGGGATTTTATCGGTATCATACAGCCACTTTTCTCGTGCATCTTTGCGAGAAGGTGTATAGTTAAGTCGTTTGATGTAATCATTTATCAAATGGTGTTGCCGATTTGGCAGCACATATAATGTTCCTAATTTTGGAACTATAATAGGTGTAACTGAGCTCCCTTATTCTTTTTAGATAAGCGGTAGTTTGGTTTTTTATTAGCTAAATTTTAATGGAGCTCTGGTCTAATGCAGAACCAAAGAATCCGTATCCGCTTAAAGGCGTTTGATCATCGTTTAATCGATCAATCAACAGCGGAGATCGTAGAAACAGCTAAACGTACTGGTGCACAAGTTCGTGGTCCAATTCCTTTACCAACTCGTAAAGAACGTTTCACCGTATTGATTTCGCCACACGTGAATAAAGACGCGCGTGACCAATATGAAATTCGTACTCACAAACGTTTAGTTGATATCGTTGAGCCAACAGAAAAAACTGTTGATGCATTAATGCGTTTAGATTTGGCTGCCGGCGTGGACGTGCAGATCAGCCTAGGTTAATTAAGAGGTTATTACAATGATTGGTTTAGTCGGTCGTAAAGTTGGTATGACCCGTATCTTCAATGAAGACGGTGTTTCTGTACCAGTTACCGTTATCGAAATCGAAGCCAACCGCGTAACTCAAGTTAAAACTCTTGAAAACGATGGCTATACTGCAGTTCAAGTTACTACTGGTTCTAAAAAAGCGAATCGTGTAACTAAACCTGAAGCAGGTCATTTCGTGAAAGCAGGTGTTGAAGCTGGTCGCGGTTTATGGGAATTTCGTACTGAAGGTGAAGAATTCACTTTAGGTCAAGAAATCAATGTTGACATCTTTGCAGATGTTAAAAAAGTAGATGTTACTGGTACTTCTAAAGGTAAAGGTTTCCAAGGTGGTGTTAAACGTTGGAACTTCCGTACTCAAGATGCTACACACGGTAACTCTTTATCACATCGTGTACTTGGTTCTATTGGTCAAAACCAAACTCCAGGTCGTGTGTTTAAAGGTAAAAAAATGGCAGGACATTTAGGTGCTGAGCGTGTAACCGTTCAATCACTTGAAGTTGTTCGTGTAGATGCTGAGCGTAAATTGCTATTAGTAAAAGGTTCTGTACCTGGTGCTATCAATGGCGATGTTATCGTTAAGCCGGCAGTTAAAGCATAAGTCTAGGAGATAGAGATGGAATTACAAGTTGTAGGTGCAAACGCACTAACTGTTTCTGAAACTACCTTCGGACGTGAGTTTAACGAAGCTTTGATTCACCAAGTTGTTGTTGCTTATGCAGCAGGTGCTCGTCAAGGTACTCGTGCGCAAAAAACTCGTGCTGAAGTGTCTGGTTCAGGTAAAAAACCTTGGCGTCAAAAAGGTACAGGTCGTGCTCGTTCTGGTGATATCAAATCACCAATCTGGCGTTCTGGTGGTACAACCTTCGCGGCTAAACCACAAGATCACAGCCAAAAAGTGAACAAGAAAATGTACCGTGGTGCTATCAAAAGCATTCTTTCTGAATTAGTTCGTCAAGACCGTTTGGTTGTTGTTGAAAAATTCGAATTAGATGCACCAAAAACTAAAGTTTTAGTACAAAAATTAAAAGATTTAGCAGTTGAAGATGCGTTAATTATCACAGCAAGTTTAGATGAAAATCTATTCTTAGCAGCACGTAACTTATATAAAGTTGATGTACGTGATGTTCAAGGTATCGATCCAGTTAGCTTAATCGCTTTCGATAAAGTGATTGTTACTGTTGACGCTGTGAAACAAATTGAGGAGATCCTAGCATGAGTCAAGAACGTTTGCTAAGCGTGCTACGTGCACCGCACATCTCTGAAAAAGCAACTAACAATGCTGAAAAATCTAACACTGTTGTACTTAAAGTTGCTTTAGATGCGAACAAAGCTGAAATTGCTGCTGCTGTTGCTCAATTATTTGAAGTAAAAGTTGATTCAGTTCGTACTGTGGTTGTTAAAGGTAAAACTAAACGCCGTGGTAACAAAATGGGTCGTCGCAGCGACTGGAAAAAAGCTTATGTAACTTTAGCCGAAGGCCAAAACTTGGACTTCGTGGACAGTGCAGAGTAATCGGAGGAAATTAGAGAATGGCTATCGTTAAATGTAAGCCGACCTCCGCTGGTCGTCGTCACGTTGTTAAAATCGTGAACCCTGAATTATACAAGGGTAAACCTTACGCGCCTCTTCTAGATACTAAATCTAAAACTGGTGGTCGTAATAATTATGGTCGTATTACCACTCGCCACATCGGTGGTGGTCATAAACAACATTACCGTTTAATCGATTTCAAACGTAACAAGTTAGATATCCCAGCGGTTGTTGAACGTTTAGAATATGATCCAAACCGTTCAGCTAACATTGCTTTAGTGCTTTATAAAGATGGTGAACGCCGTTATATTTTAGCACCTAAAGGTTTGTCAGTTGGCGATCAAATCCAATCTGGCGTTAACTCACCAATTAAAGTGGGTAACTCATTACCAATGCGTAATATCCCAGTTGGTTCAACAGTACATAACGTTGAATTAAAACCAGGTAAAGGCGGTCAAATCGCTCGTTCTGCTGGTGCTTATGTACAAATCATCGCTCGTGAAGGCAACTACGTGACTTTACGTTTACGTTCAGGCGAAATGCGTAAAGTATTAGCTGAATGTGTTGCTACAATCGGTGAAGTTGGTAACTCAGAACATATGCTTCGCGTATTGGGTAAAGCTGGTGCTAACCGCTGGAGAGGCATTCGCCCTACAGTTCGTGGTACTGCAATGAACCCAGTAGATCACCCACACGGTGGTGGTGAAGGTCGTAACTTTGGTAAACACCCAGTAACTCCTTGGGGCGTTCAAACTAAAGGTAAGAAAACTCGTCACAACAAACGTACTGATAAATATATCGTACGTCGTCGTGGCAAATAATTTAAATTAATAAGAGGATAAGCCATGCCACGTTCTCTCAAGAAAGGTCCTTTCCTTGACCTACACTTGTTGAAGAAGG
The DNA here is from genome assembly GCA_963545995.1 of uncultured Haemophilus sp. Taxonomy (GTDB): domain Bacteria; phylum Pseudomonadota; class Gammaproteobacteria; order Enterobacterales; family Pasteurellaceae; genus Haemophilus_A. The sequence goes on along the minus strand of CAUUKJ010000040.1, from coordinate 204 downwards.
TAGAGAAGGCGGTGGAAAGCGGGGATAAAAAACCAATTAAAACTTGGTCCCGTCGTTCAATGATCATTCCATCAATGATTGGTTTGACCATCGCAGTCCATAATGGTCGTCAGCACGTTCCAGTTTATGTTTCAGACGAAATGATCGGACATAAATTAGGTGAATTTGCACCGACTCGTACATACCGCGGTCACGCGGCAGATA
>CAUUKJ010000039.1:0-23397 GCA_963545995.1 uncultured Haemophilus sp. | reverse complement strand
TCAAAGCAGTACGTGGTGCAACTGGTTTAGGCTTAAAAGAAGCTAAAGACTTAGTAGAATCTGCTCCAGCTAACTTAAAAGAAGGCATCTCTAAAGCAGAAGCTGAAGCTCTTAAAAAAGAATTAGAAGAAGCTGGTGCACAAGTAGAAATCAAATAATTTTGATTTTAACTTTTAACCTATCTTCAGGTTCAAGAAAAAGCCAGTGGTTATGCCATTGGCTTTTTCATTACATATTTACGTGGAAAATACGATATTACTTTTACGGTGTTATTTTCTTTCAAAGTAGAAATAAAGTTGTGTTTTCTATATTAACTATGTATAATTGTCGAGCTATCTCTTTGGAAGAGATGGTTTCGTCCCGAAAGGGTGTTTTTTTTATTTAACGGAGCACTAATATGATCCAAGAACAGACTATGCTGGATGTTGCTGATAACTCAGGGGCTCGCAGTGTAATGTGTATCAAGGTTCTAGGTGGATCGCACCGTCGTTATGCTGCTATTGGTGATATCATCAAAGTTACTGTGAAAGAAGCAATTCCACGCGGTAAAGTTAAAAAAGGTGATGTGTTAAAAGCAGTTGTTGTGCGCACCAAGAAGGGTGTTCGTCGCCCAGATGGCTCAGTTATTCGTTTCGATGGCAATGCTTGTGTAATTTTAAACAATAACACTGAGCAACCAATCGGTACTCGTATTTTTGGACCTGTGACTCGTGAACTTCGTTCTGAGAAATTCATGAAGATCATTTCTTTAGCTCCAGAAGTACTGTAAGGGGAATGTAATGGCTGCTAAAATCCGTCAAAATGATGAAGTAATTGTTCTTGCTGGTAAAGACAAGGGCAAACGTGGTAAGGTAACTCAAGTGTTACCAAACGGTAAAGTTGTTGTTGAAGGTATCAACATCATCACTAAACACGAAAAACCAGTTCCTGCTTTAGGTAAAGCTGGTGGCTTAGTGAAAAAAGAAGCTGCAATTGATGGTTCAAACGTTGCAATCTTCAACCCGAAAACAAATAAAGCTGACCGTGTAGGTTTTAGATTCGAAGATGGTAAAAAAGTACGTTTCTTCAAATCTAATAATGAAATTATTTAATTAAAACTGGAGTAATGCGATGGCGAAACTGCATGATTACTACAGAGATACAGTAGTTAATGAATTAAAAGCAAAATTCAACTACTCATCTGTCATGCAAGTCCCACGAATCGAAAAGATTACCCTGAATATGGGTGTGGGTGAAGCATTGACCGATAAGAAATTGCTAGACAACGCAGTAGCGGACTTAGCAGCAATTAGCGGTCAAAAACCTTTAGTAACTAAAGCTCGTAAATCTGTTGCTGGCTTTAAAATCCGTCAGGGATATCCAATCGGTTGTAAAGTAACACTACGCGGTGAGCGTATGTGGGAGTTCTTTGAACGTTTAATTACAATTGCTGTTCCACGTATTCGTGACTTCCGCGGTTTAAGCGCGAAATCATTTGATGGTCGTGGTAACTATAGCATGGGTGTGCGTGAACAAATCATCTTCCCTGAAATCGATTACGATAAAGTAGATCGTGTACGTGGTTTAGATATCACTATCACAACTACTGCTAAGAATGATGAAGAAGGTCAAGCACTACTTGCTGCCTTTAATTTCCCATTCCGTAAATAAGGCAGGTTATAATGGCAAAACAATCAATGAAAGCACGCGATGTAAAACGCGTTAAATTGGCTGAAAAATTCTTCGCTAAACGCGCAGAATTAAAGAAAATCATTTCTGATGTCAATGCCTCTGACGAAGATCGTTGGAATGCAGTGTTAAAATTACAAACTTTACCACGTGATTCTAGCCCTAGTCGTCAACGTAACCGTTGCCGCCAAACTGGACGTCCTCACGGCGTTTTACGTAAGTTTGGTTTAAGCCGTATTAAGGTTCGTGAAGCTGCTATGCGCGGTGAGATCCCAGGCCTTAAAAAAGCGAGCTGGTAATATACCACTTTATTTTGGAATCGGAGAAAAAGTACAATGAGTATGCAAGATCCAATCGCAGATATGTTGACCCGTATTCGTAACGGTCAAGCTGCGAACAAAGTTGCAATCAATATGCCTTCTTCCAAGCTAAAAGTGGCAATTGCCAACGTATTAGCTGCTGAAGGTTATATCGAAAGCGTTAAAGTTTTAGAAGGTGCAAAACCTGAATTGGAAATTACTTTAAAATATTTCCAAGGCAAACCGGTTGTAGAAAGCATCCAACGTGTAAGCCGTCCTGGTCTTCGTATTTACAAACGTAAAGACGAATTACCAAAAGTTATGGGTGGTTTAGGTGTTGCTGTAATTTCTACATCTAAAGGTGTTATGACTGACCGTGCAGCTCGTCAAGCGGGCTTAGGCGGTGAGATCATCTGTTACGTAGCTTAATAGAGGGGTAGGAAAATGTCTCGTGTTGCAAAGGCACCTGTTAATATTCCTGCCGGCGTTGAAGTTAAACTCGACGGTCAGCTATTAACAGTAAAAGGAAAAAATGGCGAGTTATCTCGCACAATTCATCACTCAGTTGAAGTTAAACAAGATAATGGTCAATTTACTTTCACTCCACGTGAAGGTTTTGTTGAAGCGAATGCTCAATCGGGTACAGCTCGTGCATTAGTTAATGCAATGGTTATCGGTGTTACTGAAGGCTTCACTAAGAAATTACAACTAGTGGGTGTTGGTTACAGAGCTCAAGTTAAAGGCAACGTAGTTGCGTTAAGCTTAGGTTTCTCTCACCCTGTGGAGCACACTTTACCAGCAGGTATTACTGCAGAATGCCCTTCACAAACGGAAATCGTTTTAAAAGGTGCAGACAAGCAGTTAATTGGTCAAGTTGCAGCAGATATTCGTGCTTATCGCCGTCCTGAACCTTATAAAGGTAAAGGTGTACGTTACTCTGATGAAGTAGTACGTATGAAAGAGGCTAAGAAGAAATAATTAAGGTAACACTATGGATAAGAAATCAGCTCGTATCCGTCGTGCAGCTCGTGCACGTCATATGATGAGAGAGCAAGGTGTAACTCGTCTAGTTATTCACCGTACTCCGCGTCATATCTACGCACAAGTTATTGCACCAAACGGTTCAGAAGTGCTTGCCGCTGCTTCAACTGTTGAAAAAGCAATTCGTGAGCAAGTTAAATATACCGGTAATAAAGATGCCGCAGCAGTAGTAGGTAAACTTGTTGCTGAGCGCGCATTAGCAAAAGGCGTTAAAGACGTTGCTTTTGACCGTTCCGGTTTTAAATATCATGGTCGTGTCCAAACTTTAGCGGACGCTGCACGTGAAGCTGGTCTACAGTTCTAATGAGGTAAATTGAGATGTCAAACATCGAAAAACAAGCTGGTGAACTGCAAGAGAAGCTAATCGCGGTTAACCGTGTATCAAAAACCGTTAAAGGTGGTCGTATCATGAGTTTCACTGCTTTAACAGTAGTGGGCGATGGTAATGGTCGTGTAGGTTTTGGTTACGGTAAAGCACGTGAAGTTCCAGCAGCGATCCAAAAGGCGATGGAAAAAGCTCGTCGCAATATGATCAATGTAGCTTTAAACGAAGGTACATTACAACACCCTGTTAAAGGTTCACACACAGGTTCACGCGTATTTATGCAACCAGCAAGCGAAGGTACTGGTATCATCGCAGGTGGTGCAATGCGTGCAGTGTTAGAAGTTGCAGGTGTTCGTAACGTTCTTTCTAAAGCATACGGTTCAACTAACCCAATTAACGTTGTTCGTGCAACAATTGATGCACTTGAGAACATGAAATCACCTGAAATGGTTGCTGCAAAACGTGGCAAAACAGTTGAAGAAATTTTGGGGTAATTGAATATGGCAAAAATTAAAGTAACTCAAACTCGTAGCTCTATCGCTCGTTTACCGAAACATAAAGCAACGTTAAAAGGCTTAGGTCTTCGTCATATTCGTCACACCGTAGAACTTGAAGATACTCCAGCAGTACGCGGTATGATCAATCAAGTTTCTTATATGGTTAAAGTGGAGGAGTAATAGAATGCGTTTAAATACTCTTTCTCCAGCTGAAGGTGCTAAGCACAGTGCTAAACGTTTAGGTCGTGGTATTGGTTCTGGTTTAGGTAAAACTGGTGGTCGTGGTCACAAAGGTCAAAAATCTCGTACAGGCGGTGGTGTTCGTCGTGGTTTCGAGGGTGGTCAAATGCCTTTATACCGTCGTTTACCAAAATTTGGTTTTACTTCATTAAAATCATTCCGCGTTGCTGAAATTCGTTTAAACGACTTAGCGAAAGTAGATGGCGAAGTTGTAACTTTAGAAGCGTTAAAAGCGGCTAACGTAATCACTAAAGATATCTTATCTGCAAAAGTAATCTTAGCAGGTAAAATTGAAAAAGCGGTTAAAGTTAAAGGCTTAGGCGTAACTAAAGGTGCTAAAGCTGCTATTGAAGCTGCTGGTGGTTCTATCGAGGAATAATAAATGGCAAAGCAACCAGGGTACCAAGGTAGTACACAAAAAGGAACTGGCGAGCTTAAATCAAGATTATTATTTGTTTTAGGTGCGTTAATCGTATTCCGTATCGGTTCTTTTATACCTGTTCCTGGCATTGATGCTTCTGTTTTATCCGAGTTAGTTCGACAACAACAAGGCACCATCATTGATATGTTCAATATGTTCTCTGGTGGTGCATTAAGCAGAGCTTCTATATTTGCATTAGGTATTATGCCTTACATCTCTGCGTCAATTATTATCCAATTATTGACAGCGATTCACCCACCGTTAGCTGAATTGAAAAAAGAAGGCGAAGCTGGGCGTCGTAAAATTAGCAAATATACACGCTATGCAACCTTGTTATTAGCATTTATTCAGTCTATTGGTATCTCTATTGCCCTTCCTAATATGTTGCCAGGATTAGTTCCTAATCCGAATATATTATTCTATATCACAGCCGTAATTAGTTTAGTAACAGGAACAATGTTCTTAATGTGGCTAGGTGAGCAAATTACAGAGCGTGGTATCGGTAATGGTATTTCTTTAATTATCTTTGCAGGTATCGTTGCAGGTCTTCCAGCAACAATTGGGCAAACAATTGAAGAAGCAAGACAAGGTGAAATTTCTTTCCTTGTATTATTACTAATAGCAATTATTGCATTTGCAGTAACATATTTTGTTGTCTTTGTTGAACGTGGACAAAGAAGAATTGTGGTAAACTATGCAAGTCGCCAACAAGGTAGAATGATGGCACCTGCAAGATCGTCTCATTTACCATTAAAAGTAAATATGGCAGGTGTAATTCCTGCAATCTTTGCATCTAGTATCATTTTATTCCCTGCAAGTATTACGCAGTGGTTTGGTCAAAGTAGCGAAGGTTTTGAGTGGTTATTTGATTTATCTCAGTTACTACAGCCAGGACAGCCGTTATACATCGTATTATTTACGATGGCTGTGATTTTCTTTGCTTTCTTTTATACAGGAATGCAGTATAATCCACGAGATACAGCGGATAATCTTAAGAAATCAGGTGCGTTTGTACCAGGTTATAGACCAGGCGAACAAACATCTCGTTATATCGATAGAGTAATGACACGTTTAACCTTAATCGGTTCGTTGTATATTACCTTTGTTTGTTTGGTTCCTTATATCATTACATCATTATGGAAAGTGCCATTCCAATTAGGTGGAACTTCATTATTAATCGTAGTGGTAGTTATTATGGATTTCATCGCACAGGTTCAAAGTCATATGATGTCTTTACAATATGATTCTGTGTTGAAGAAAGCCAATTTGAAAGGCTTAGGGCAATAGCCCTTAGAAAAAGGATAAGCGATGAAAGTTCGTGCTTCAGTTAAAAGAATGTGCCGTAACTGTAAAGTTGTTAAACGTGAAGGTGTTGTTCGCGTAATTTGTAGCGATCCTAAACACAAACAACGTCAAGGTTAATCGTATATTTCTTGCAAAGAACCCGCTGAGCAGGTATACTGCTCAGCTCATTCGTCCTGATATGCTGTTTGAGTATCCTGAAACGGGCTTTTCAAGATCAGCATATCAATAAACTTAAATAATAGGAGTGCATAGTGGCCCGTATTGCAGGCATTAACATTCCTGATCAAAAACACACTGTAATCGCATTAACTGCAATTTACGGTATCGGTAAAACTCGTGCTAAAGCTATCTGTGCTGCAGCGGGTATTGCTGAAGATGTAAAGATCAGAGAATTGTCTGAAGAGCAGATTGAAAAACTGCGTGAAGAAGTTGGTAAATTTACTGTCGAAGGTGATTTACGTCGTGAAGTAACTTTAAGCATCAAACGTCTTTTAGACCTAGGTTGCTACCGTGGTTTACGTCATCGTCGTAGTTTACCAGTACGTGGTCAACGTACTAAGACTAATGCGCGTACCCGTAAAGGTCCACGCAAACCGATCAAAAAATAGTCGGAGTAAGTAATAATGGCTAAAACACCAGTTCGCGCACGTAAGCGCGTTAAAAAACAGATTGCAGATGGCGTAGCTCATATCCACGCATCTTTCAATAACACAATCGTAACCATTACTGACCGTCAAGGTAACGCTTTAGCATGGGCTACTGCGGGTGGTTCAGGTTTCCGTGGTTCTCGTAAATCAACTCCATTTGCTGCTCAAGTTGCTGCAGAGCGTTGTGCAGAAATGGTTAAAGAATTTGGTTTAAAGAATTTGGAAGTTATGGTTAAAGGTCCGGGTCCAGGTCGTGAATCAACAATCCGTGCGTTAAATGCAGCAGGTTTCCGTATCACGAACATTACAGATGTGACTCCGATTCCTCATAACGGTTGTCGTCCACCGAAAAAACGTCGTGTTTAATGGCGTAATAGGATAGTTGGAGAAAGAAAATGGCAAGATATTTGGGTCCTAAGCTCAAGCTAAGCCGTCGTGAAGGTACTGATTTATTCTTAAAATCAGGCGTTCGTGCGATTGAATCAAAATGTAGAAATAGACTTGATGTAGCACCAGGTCAACACGGTGCTCGTAAGCCACGTTTATCTGACTACGGTAGTCAGTTACGTGAAAAACAAAAAGTTCGCCGCATCTATGGTATCTTAGAGCGTCAATTCCGTAACTATTACAAAGAAGCTAACCGCTTAAAAGGTAATACGGGTGAGAACTTATTAGTATTATTAGAAGGTCGTTTAGACAACGTAGTTTACCGTATGGGTTTTGCAGCTACTCGTGCTGAAGCACGTCAATTAGTAAGCCACAAATCTATCGTAGTAAACGGTCGTGTAGTAAATATTCCTTCATTCCAAGTTTCTGTTGATGATGTAGTTGCTGTTCGTGAAAAATCTAAAAAACAAGCACGTATTAAAGCATCATTAGAATTAGCTACTCAACGTGAAAAACCAACTTGGTTAGAAGTTGATGCAACTAAAATGGAAGGTGTATTTAAACGTACCCCTGAACGCTCTGATTTATCAGCAGACATCAATGAACATCTGATCGTTGAGCTTTACTCTAAATAATAGTTAATTTATTTAACATATATTATTTAATTATTAGTAAGCTTATAAACAAAGAGAGGATAAAATGCAGGGTTCTGTGACAGAATTTTTAAAGCCGCACTTAGTGAATATTGAACAAATTAGTTTAACTCACGCAAAAGTGACCCTAGAGCCGTTAGAACGTGGTTTTGGCCATACGTTAGGTAACGCACTCCGTCGCATTTTACTTTCGTCAATGCCAGGTTGTGCCGTAACTGAAGTTGAAATTGATGGTGTATTACACGAATACAGCAGCAAAGAAGGCGTACAAGAAGATATTCTTGAAGTATTGTTAAACCTTAAAGGTCTAGCGGTAAAAGTGCAAAACAAAGATGATATTGTTTTGACACTGACTAAATCTGGAATTGGCCCTGTGACTGCAGGCGACATTACTCACGATGGTGATGTTGAAATTGTAAATCCTAACCACGTTATCTGTCATTTGACAGATAAAAATGCGACCATCAATATGCGTATTCGTGTGCAACGTGGTCGTGGTTATGTACCAGCATCAGCTCGTGTACACACTCAAGACGATGATCGTCCAATCGGTCGTTTACTTGTAGATGCACGTTTCAGCCCAATTGATCGCATTGCTTACAATGTTGAAGCGGCTCGTGTAGAACAACGTACAGACTTAGATAAACTCGTTATTGAGATGGAAACAAATGGCACAATCGATCCAGAAGAAGCCATCCGTCGTGCTGCAACGATTTTAGCTGAACAGTTAGACGCATTTGTTGATTTACGTGATGTTCGTCAACCAGAAGTGAAAGAAGAAAAACCGGAATTCGATCCAATTCTTCTTCGTCCAGTTGATGATCTTGAATTAACAGTACGCTCTGCTAACTGTTTGAAAGCAGAGACAATTCACTATATCGGTGATTTAGTACAACGTACAGAAGTTGAGTTATTAAAAACACCTAATCTTGGTAAGAAATCTCTTACAGAGATTAAAGATGTGCTCGCTTCTCGTGGCTTATCACTGGGTATGCGCCTTGAAAATTGGCCGCCAGCAAGCATTGCTGAAGACTAATTTCGGGTCAATAGATTTTCTAAGAAGGAATAGGTTATGCGCCATCGTAAGAGTGGACGTCAATTAAACCGTAACAGCAGTCATCGCCAAGCGATGTTCCGCAATATGGCAAGTTCTTTAGTTGAACACGAAATCATCAAAACAACATTGCCTAAAGCAAAAGAGTTACGTCGTGTAGTTGAACCATTAATTACTTTAGCAAAAGAAGACAGCGTTGCAAACCGTCGTTTAGCTTTTGCTCGTACACGCAACATCGAAACAGTTGCTAAATTATTCAATGAATTAGGTCCACGTTTTGAACAACGTGCGGGTGGTTATACTCGTATCTTAAAATGTGGTTTCCGTGCAGGCGACAACGCTCCAATGGCATACATTGAGCTTGTAGATCGTCCTGAAGTTTCAGCTGAAGCTGCAGAATAATTTAAACTCAGATTGAGTTAGCTTTTTAGAGGTTGATTTTGGAATACCAGAATCAACCTTTTTCTTTTCTTATTTTGTATTCTTTAATTTTCTTAAAGAGTTTCTTTAGTTTTCCTATCTTTATTTATCCTTTTATTTTCCATAAACTAATCTCGTTTTTTCATAATGATTTATTTGGAGCATCCAATGAAAAATGTATTAGTTATTAAATCAAGCATTTTGGCTGGAAATTCACAATCAAGCCAATTAGTTGATTATTTCATTTCAAAAATTTCTGCGAACATTACTGAACACGACTTCGGTGCAAATCCACTTCCTTATTATGATTTAGATGCGGCAACAGGTACGCGTGGTGAACCTAAAACTGATGCTCAACAAAAAGCACTAGAATTATCAAATCAGTTAATCGGTGAAGTAAATAATAGTGATGTGCTTGTATTCGGTGTGCCGATGTACAATTTAGGTATTCCTGCACAGCTTAAAACTTACATTGATTATTTAAATCGTGCAGATGTGACTTTCCGTTATACTGAGAATGGTCCCGAAGGTTTAATTAAAGGTAAAAAAGCGATTGTGGTTTTAGCCCACGGTGGTATTTACAAGTATGGTCCTGCGGATCTAACAAAACTTTATATGCAAACTGTGCTAAACTTTATCGGTATTACTGATGTGGAATTTGTGTATGCAGAAGGTTTTGGTTATGGCCCAGAAGCGGCTGAAAAAGCACAGCAATCTGCAAAAGCAGAGTTAGATCGTATTGCAGAAAGTTTTTAAATCTTAAAGAAAAACACCGTCTTTTAAAGACGGTGTTTTTTACTTAAGCATTCGTATATTCCGCTTTTTCATTTAACCAGCGTTTAATCAATGCTTCTGCAAGCGGTGGATTTTCTACAATAATTTGCTTAGCGTAGCGTTGGACGAGCGGAATCATTTTGCGATCACGCATTAAATTCGCCACCTTAAATTCTGCCATTCCCGTCTGTTTTGTCCCTAGAATTTCACCCGTGCCGCGAATCTCTAAATCTTTTTCCGCAATATAAAAGCCATCTTGGCTATCTCGCATCACTTGCAAGCGTTTGCTTGAAATTTTGCCTAGCGGTGGTTTATACATCAAGACACAATGGGAAGCGGTTGCCCCACGCCCTACACGTCCACGCAATTGGTGAAGCTGTGCTAAGCCCAAGCGCTCGGAGTTTTCAATAATCATTAAGCTAGCATTTGGTACGTCCACGCCTACTTCAATCACGGTGGTGGCAACCAGCAAATCAATATTCGCTGCCTTAAATTCCGCCATAATCGCTTGTTTTTCTTGTGGCTTCATTCGTCCGTGCACCAACCCAATGCGTAAATCAGGCAATGCTCGTTGCAAATCTTCGGCAATTGCAGCAGCGGCTTGAGCTTCCAAAACTTCCGACTCATCAATGAGGGTGCAAACCCAATAAGCTTGTCGCTGTTCGTTTTTACAAGCGTGATAAACCCGCTGTACGATTTCAGGGCGGCGATCTTCCGACACTACCACCGTTTTAATTGGTGTTCTACCAGGTGGAAGCTCATCGATAATTGAGGTATCCAAATCCGCATACACGGTCATTGCTAACGTACGTGGAATGGGGGTTGCGGTCATAATCAGCTGATGCGGGTAATGATCCGCTTTTGCCCCTTTTTCACGTAGCGTTAAGCGTTGATGCACGCCAAAACGGTGTTGCTCATCGATAATAATCAAAGCAAGATCGTGAAATTCTACGCTTTCTTGGAATAGGGCGTGCGTGCCGATAATCATCTGCACATCGCCATTTTTAATTGCCTCAAGTTGGGCATTGCGTGCTTTGCCTTTCACTTTGCCTGCCAACCAGCCCACTTCAATGCCAAACGGGCGAAGCCAGTTGGCGAAGTTATTGGCGTGCTGTTCGGCAAGAATTTCGGTCGGAGCCATCAAGGCGACCTGTTTGCCGTTATCAATCGCTGCAAGTGCCGCAAGGGCGGCAACCAGCGTTTTTCCTGAGCCTACATCGCCTTGCACCAATCGCATCATTGGTGAAGACTGTGCCAAATCACGCTCAATATCTTCGGTTACCCGTTTTTGAGCGTTTGTTGGTTCAAAGGGCAAACTTGCGAGAAAACGGCTTTTCAAATCCGTTTTATAGGTCAGCGGTTCCGCATATTGCTGTTTCACGCCCAAGCGAAGTTGCTGCATTGCCAAGTTATGTGCCAATAATTCCTCAAAAATTAATCGCTTTTGAGCAGGGTGTTCGCCCTTCTCTAGCACTTCCGCTGAAACACTCGGCGGTGGACGATGTAGCAAAGCTAAGGCTTCTTTCAAGCTATATTGATGCGGATTGTAGCGATCGGGCAGCAATTCTGCCACTTGCACGTTATTCAACACCGCCAACGCCTGTTCGGTCATTTTGCGTAATGAGGCTTGCTTCAAGCCTTCGGTGGTGGAATAAATCGGTGTGAGCGTTTCCGCCAATGCAAGCGGTTGATTATTGCGGATAATTTGATATTCGGGGTGATGAATTTCCGCCATATAGCGACCGCGTTTGATTTCACCAAAGGCTTTTACCCGCACGCCTGTAGCGAGGCTATTTTTCATTCCTGCATTGAAATTGAAGAACTTGAGCATAATTTTGCTCGTGCCATCAGACAGCGTGACCGATAAAATCGGGCGGCGACCAAATTGCACTTCAGTATGCTGCACATAGCCTTCAATGGTGGCAAAACTTTCAGGGCGAACATCAGCGATAGGTGTAACTCGCGTGCGATCTTCATACCGCATCGGCAAATGAAACAGCAGATCTTGCACATTGTTAATGCCAATTCGGCTAAGTTTCTCGGCAATCGCCGCTCCCACGCCAGAAAGGCTTGTGAGTGGCACGCCATCTAAAAGTTGAGTATTCATTGCAAAAAATTATCTAAAAATGACCGCTTGAAAAGAGAAGATTATAAAGAAGGCTGTTCATTTATACAAGTTTTGAGATGATTGCAAAGATTTTCCTTTGCAAAGAACTTATACTGATCTAATTCGTCTTAGTAATGCGTAATTTCACGCAATAATTTATAGAGGAATTTAAAATGAAATTAGTTTCAAAAATTTTCGTATTAGGTTTAGTGATGGGCGTTGCAGCTTGTGGCAATCTGGATAGACAACAACGCAATACCGCAATCGGTGCGGCAATTGGAGGAGTCGCTGGCAATATGATCGGTAACTCAACAGGTGCAACCTTAGGCGGTGCCGCATTGGGTGGTGTGATTGGTAGTCAAGTTAAATAATTGATGCCGAAAAAAGCCCGATTATTCAAACACGACAAATAATCGGGCAAACGGAGTTAAGTTGTTATTATTGTTTTAAATTAAAATGCAGTTTTGTAGATTTCTAGGATCTCTTCTGCTGTACAATCACGCGGGTTGCCGCCTGTACATACGTCTTTTAACGCATCTTGAGAAAGAGCCATCAAATCTTCCTCTTTTACGCCAATCATATGTAATTTTTCAGGAATGCCAACATCGTGTGAAAGTTGTTTTACCGCATCAATTGCTGCACGGCGGTATTCAGCTTGGCTCATTTCATCCACGCCTTTAACGCCCATTGCACGTGCAATTTCACGGAATTTTTCACCTGTTGCTGGTGCATTGAATGCTAAAACATAAGGTAATAACACCGCATTTGCAATGCCGTGTGGTGTGTCGTAGTAGGCAGAAAGAGGGTGAGCCATACTATGTACAATACCTAACCCCACATTTGAGAAGCCCATACCTGCAACATATTGACCGAGTGCCATACCTTCTCGGCCTTCTTTGGTATTCGCTACCGCACCACGTAAGGAGCTAGAGATCAAGCGGATTGCTTCTAAGTGTAATGCATCGGTTAATGCCCAAGCAGCTTTGGTAGTATAACCTTCGATGGCGTGAGTTAAGGCATCCATACCGGTTGCTGCAGTTAAACCTTTTGGCATGCTTTCCATCATTTCTGGATCGACTAATGCAACGATGGGCACATCATGCACGTCAACGCAAACGAATTTGCGTTTTTTCTCTTCATCAGTAATAACGTAGTTAATCGTCACTTCAGCCGCAGTCCCTGCAGTAGTTGGAATAGCGATAATCGGTACACATTTATTACGTGTTGGCGCTACACCTTCCAGTGATAATACGTCACTAAATTCAGGGTTGTCGATAATAATCCCAATCGCTTTTGAGCTATCAATTGGTGAACCGCCACCAATAGCAATTAAGTAATCCGCACCGCTGGCTTTAAATTTTGCTACGCCTTGCTTAATCACCTCTACGCTTGGATTAGCTTTGACTTCATCAAAGATCTCGTAAGGTAAGCCTGCTTCATCTAACAAGCGGGTAACTTTCTCGACAACTTTGAATTTCACTAATTCTTTGTCAGTTACGACAAAAGCTTTTTTGAATTGGCGACTGCGTACTTCATCAATAAGATGTCCAATCGCACCTGCACCATGATAACTGGTTTCATTAAGAATGATTCGATTAGCCATAATAGACTCCATGATTTTACAAATTAAAGAAGAGGGAATGATGGCACATCCTGTGCCATCAAAAATTTATTTTAAGACTTTCCAGCATCTGTAACCGTAGATTGAAATCATCACAAAACAGATAAGTGGTAAGATGAATGAGAAGTTTACAGCTGGGATGCCCATAACAACGCCTTGGTCAATGATCATACCTTGTAGTGGTGGCATTAACGCACCGCCCACAATCGCCATGACTAAACCTGCTGCACCTAAAGTTGATTCTTCTTTCAAGCCATCTAAAGCGATACCGTAGATAGTTGGGAACATAAGAGACATAAAGCCTGAAGTTAAGATTAAGCAATATAAGCCCCATACTCCGTCGATAAAAATGACACCCAAGATGCTGAAGAAACCACCGATAGCAAAGAGCATTAACATAAATTCAGCTTTAAGATATTTCATTAAACTAGTGCTGACAAAACGGCTCACAATGAAGATACCCATCGCGATAATGTTAAAGTTTTGACCTTCCGATTTAGTGAAACCTAAACGCTCAGCGTATTGTACGATGAATGTCCAGCACATAATTTGTACACCCACATAGAATACTTGTGCAATCACACCTTCACGATATTTCGCTTTTTGAATTAGGCGGCCAAAAGATTCTTTAAATGAGATACGAGCACCTTCTTCTACTTTTACTGCTGGCATTTTATAAAGACCGATGATGACAAGCACGGCAACTACCACAAAACCTAGTGCTACATAAGGGTCACGAATTTCAGCTAAGTCATGAGTACGAATACCCATTTTTTCTGCTTCTGAAAGCGTATGGAAAATTAAGTTACCTGCAGCATCGCGTTTGTCTGATTCTAAATTAGTCAATACTAATTGAGAAGCAACGAACATCCCTGTAATTGAGCCTAGTGGGTTGAAAGATTGTGCAAAATTCAAACGACGCGTTGCAGTTTGTGGATCACCCATTGCAAGAATATAAGGATTTGCTGTGGTTTCTAAGAAAGCCAAGCCGAAAGTTAAGATATAAAGTGAAATTAAGAAGAAATTAAACACTTCATATTTTGCAGCAGGCCAGAATAAAAATGCCCCGATTGCATAAAGAATTAAGCCCAACATAATGCCAGCTTTATAACTATAACGACTAGCAAAAAGTGCGGCTGGAATTGCCATTGTGCCGTAACCGCCATAGAAGGCAAATTGCACAAGTGCCGCTTCAGAGGCTGGGATTTCCATTACAGTTTGGAATACGGCAACCATCGGGTTGGTAATATCATTCGCAAATCCCCATAACGCAAACAAGCTCGTGATGAGAATGAAGGGGACAAGGAATTTCTTTTCTAAAACTTTAGCGCTCATAAAATGTTCCTTATATTGAATGGATATGAACTAAGTTGGGATGGGGTTACTCTTCAATGCGTAATCCGTAAGATTTAAATTTCTCAAGCACAACGTCCATTTGTTCTTGGTTGAGTAGCGGAATCTCTAAGCCTGTGGCTAACAGTTGCAAATACCACGTTGCCAACACTTCTACTTCGTGGGCAAGCCATAAGGCTTTATCGAGATTTTCTTCGCAAGCAATTAACCCGTGGTGAGCTAGCAAAATCGCTTTGCTTTCTTTAATCCCTTCACGCACATAATCGGCTAATTGATGTGTCCCGAAAGTGGCATAAGGCACGCACGGAATATGGTCTGAACCGCCCACGGCAATCATATAGTGAATAGGCGGAATTGGTTTTTCTAAGATAGAAAGCCCCGCACAGTTTTTCGCGTGGTTATGCACCACCGCATTCGCTTCGGGACGAGCTTCATACACCGCCAAATGGAATTGCCATTCACTAGAAGGTAATTTCCCTTCTTCGTGTTTACCGTTTTTATCCACGTAAACGATGTCTTCAGGTTTAGTGAGTTCATAAGGTTTACCTGTTGGGGTAATGAGCATACCGTCTTTATAACGCACACTCACATTGCCCGCCGTGCCTTGATTTAAGCCAAGGCGAGTCATCTCCAAGCAGGTATCAATGATTTTTTGGGAAAGTTCTAGTCGGTTCATATTGTTCACCTTTTTATTCTAAGATTGGTAAATGGTTGTGGGATTTTGACCGCTTGTAGCTATAATCCTCGCCCCTTGAGGGAGAGGGATAATTTCAATGCGTTCAGCATTGAAATTCGGGAGAGGGGTAAGCGGTTATTTTTAACCGCTCTTTTGCAAATTCAACATCGCAGCCCCCTCTCTCTGCCAAAAATTGCCTAACGCAATTTTCGGCTGTCTCTCTCCCTCAAGGGGAGAGAGTGATTAAGCTACAGGCGTTACCCCTTTTTTAATGATCAAATTGCCATATTTGGCGGTTTCGCCTGTGATCACCACCGCGTAGGCTTTTTTGGCACGTTCGTAGAAGGCGAAACGTTCTACTCGTTCTACTTTTGGTGCTTTGCCGTTCACTTTTTTAATCGCGTCTAAGTAACGGCTCTCCACACTTGGATCGAGGCTGTCGCCTTCCACCGCTTGCATCATCGCCAATGGGGCATCGACATATTGGTCGAATTCAAACAACGCCGTAATGCCAAGCAGTAATGTCGCCACGTCCACCCCGTCAGCTCGGATCACTTTGTGGTGTAATTGGTGAGCAGGGAAGTGGGCATCGGAAAGCACCAACTCATCGCCGTGTCCCATTTCTGCAAGGGTTTTTAATAATTCTGGCGAAATCGCAGGGTGAATGCCTTTTAACATAGGGTGTCTCCTTTTGTTTTTTTGTTCCTTTCTTTCACCCTCGCCCCTTGAGGGAGAGGGATAATTTCAATGCGTTCAGCATTGAAATTCGGGAGAGGGGTAAGCGGTTATTTTTAACCGCTCTTTTACAAATTCAACATCATAGCCCCTCTCTCTGCCAAAAATTGCCTGACGCAATTTTCGTCTGTCTCTCTCCCTCAAGGGGAGAGAGTGATTTTCAGAAGTGAAATGATTTATGCGTAATTGTTACTATTCTCCGACGGCTCAACCCTTGTTACACTTGGTCGCATTGCTTGTTGAGCTTCAAGTGGAGAACCGAATCTGCCTGCACCGAAGAAGGTAAACATTGCTGCACCTAACACGGTGGTTTCAGGGAAATCGACCACATCAATCGGGCAGTTCAACACATCGGCACGGATTTGATTCCAAAGGGCGTTTTTCGAGCCACCGCCCACGCAAATCAAACTTTCTGCATTGAAATTGCCGACTTTTTGTAAGAGTTGTAAGCCATCTTTTAAGCGATATGCCATATATTCCAAGCCTGCACGGTAGATTTCGCCGCGTTTGGTGTGCATTGAAAGTCCGATGATAGAACCCATTTGGTCGGTTGTGCCATCGAAATTGCCGATGAGTCGAACCCCATTTGCCCCTGCAGGGATTTCACGGGCTTCATCAATCATCGTGCGATAATAGGCGTCCGTGCCAGCGACATCGGCGAAGAAGCGTTTGCCGAGCCATTCCATAATGCCTGAGGCAACCCATTGCACGCCTGGGTTGAAGCAACCCGCTTGGCTGTCGAATTCAATGGTTAAACCGTGTTGGGCGAATTGCCATTCAGGTTTGGCTTGTTGGGTGCGAGCCATCAAAATTTCCCACGTGCCAGAGCTTAAAACAGGTTGGTTGTAATCGGCACCTGAGCCGAAAATCGCAAATTGGGTGTCGTGTCCGCAAGAAATAACAGGAATATCAGCTTGCAAGCCGAGTTCTGAGGCAAGGTCAGCTTTTAATCCACCGACCACATAGCCTGCACTTTTCATTGGCGGAAAATGCTCTTTAGTTAAGCCGAGCAGTTTAAGGACTTCATCATCCCAGCTGTCTTGGGAAATACAGGTCATCATTGAGGTTCCCGCCATTGTGCGATCGGTGCTTTGCACCCCTGTGAGACGGTAGGTCAAGATGGACGAAATAAACATAAAGCTTTTCGCTTTGGCATAAATTTCAGGTTGGTTTTGTTTTAGCCAAAGCAGTTTGAATAGGGTGTTAAAGCTGTAATGTCCTACGCCGTTGCGTTGGTAGAGTTTTTCCACGTCAATGTAGTTGGCGAGGTTGGTCATAATCGGCAAGGTACGCGGACATTTCCATGAAATAATCGGGTAGAGTTGGTTGCCATTTTCATCAAACAAAGCCCCGTCCACGCCAAAAGTGGTGACTGAAATTCCGACGATTTGTTGGCGTTGTTCTGCGGTTAATTCAGCTAAGGTTTGTTTGGCACAGGTAAGCAATTTGCCCCAGATTTCATCAATATCCCAGATGTGATATTCCGCACATTCTGCCCCTGTTTGGGTGTTGTTCGGTAGATGATGGGCGCTGAGGATTTTCCCCGCATCGTTAATGGCAATGGTGCGAAGGTTGGTTGCACCACAGTCGAAGATAAATGCGATTGCCATAGTATCTCCTTTAAGAGCCGTGGGTAAGTATACCCACGGTTAAGCATAAGCATACCCCTTTGGAGTATTTCAAACTCACAACCCCAAAGGGGTTGGTTTATGCGTAACCGAGGGTAACTTGTTTACCCTCGGCAGAGGATTGTGCTTCTATTTATAAAGCGGTCCAAAGTTCGCACAAGCACGGTAGTCTTGACCTTCTTTGTCTTGACCAAACATATTCCACGCACTTGGGCGGAAGATGTCTTTTTCTTCCACGTTGTGCATATTCACTGGAATACGCAACATTGAAGCAAGGGTGATTAAATCTGCCCCAACGTGTCCGTAAGTTGCCACACAGTGGTTTGCCCCCCAGTTTGCCATCACAGAATACACGTCAGTGAAAGCACCTTTGCCTGTTAAGCGTGGTTCAAACCAAGTGGTTGGCCAAGTTTCGTTTGTGCGTTTGTTCAAGATGTCGTGAACGTGTTTCGGTAAGTCAATTGACCAACCTTCCGCGATTTGCAACACAGGACCAACACCTTTGACGAAGTTAATACGGTGCATTGTGAACGGCATTCCGCCTTTGGTGAGGTATTGAGAAGATAAACCGCCCCCACGGAAGTATTCATACACAGCAGGACACCAACGGGTGTTTTCTAAGCAACGTTTGCCGTCTGCCTCGGTCACTTCCCAAGCAGGTTTCACTACAGGATTGCCATCTTTGTCTTGGTGTTGACCTGTGCCATCTAATGCCGCAGAACCTGAATTGATTAAGTGAATGAAACCGTTTTCTGGTCGCCAGCCTGTGACGCGTTCTACAGAGTCTTCGCTCCAATAAGTACGCACATCGGCAAAGATTTGGGCTTGACCTGTTAAAAGATTACCGAACAACATATTCACGGCGTTCAAGCTGTCGTTTTCGGTGGCAAGAATGTATGGCGGACGCACACCGTTCCAGTCGTAAGTGGAGTTCAACATCGCTTCCATAAAGTCACCGTTTGGACGATGGTCTGTCCAATGACGTTGACCTTGGAAACCTGCCGCAATCGCATTGTGTCCCAACGCTTCTTCGCCAAAGTTGAGTTCAGCAAGTTTCGGATTGCCGACCATTAAATCGCGGGCGATGATGGTCATTTTGATTAAGGTTTTACGCAATTCCGCTCTTTCTTCAGCGTTCATTTGATTTTCTGGTGCATTCACATCAACGCCATCAATGCAGTATTCATTCGCCCATTTAAGTGCTAATTCATACTCTTCGTGGTCGTAAATGCCACGGTCGATACGACGAGTGATTTCAGACATATCAACGTATTCGTTACGCATACCCAAGTATTCTTGGAAGAACGGTTGATTTACGATAGAGCCAGCAATCCCCATCGAAACGGCACCGATTGAGAGGTAAGATTTACCGCGTAAAGTCGCCACAGCAAGGGCTGCACGGGCGAAGCGTAATAATTTTTCACGCACATCGGCAGGAATAGAACGGTCGTCCGCTTCTTGCACTTCGTGGCTATAAATAGAGAAGGCTGGTAAACCAAGTTGGTTATGTCCTGCAAGAGCTGCTGCTAAGTACACCGCTCCTGGACGTTCTGTCCCGTTGAAACCCCAAATCGCTTTTGGTGTGTGTGGATCCATATCAATGGTTTCAGAACCATAGCACCAGCAAGGGGTTACAGTGATTACCGCACCCACGTTTTCACGTTTAAATTTTTCAGCACAAGCGGCAGATTCCGCCACGCCACCGATGCAGCTATCGGCAATCACGCATTCCACGAAATCCCCGTTAGTATGGCGGACTTCTTTGCTAATTAACTCGGCAACGGCTTTTGCCATATTCATTGTTTGATCTTCGAGCGATTCACGCACCCCTAAACGGCGACCGTCGATGGTTGGGCGGATACCAATTTTTACTGGAGTCGATTTGAGAGCATTCATAAAAATTCTCCTGATTGGTTTGGATGAATAAACTTTCTGAGTCTTATTATTCACAGGCAAACTACTTTTTGAAGAAAAACGCCATTTTATGTATGGATTTGTGAAGTGGATCACAAAAATGACCGCTTTTTAGACGTGAAATGGCTAAAAGCTATGCCCGTTTTGGATAAAAAACGAGAAAAACGGGCATTTGTATGTTTAGGTATGAGGAATTTGCGGTATGATGTATCTACTTTTAGCATTTATTTTTTATAAAACACGAGGACACAATGACAACCATTTGGAAACAAACTGCCACGCCAGAGCTTTTAACGCAACTTTGCCAAGGCTCGGCAGTAGGGCATTTAGGTATTCAATTCACTCAAATTGGGGATGATTGGTTAGAAGCAGAATTAACCGTGAATGAAAGAACAATGCAGCCATTTGGCGTATTGCACGGTGGGATTTCCGCAACGCTTGCAGAAACGGTGGCAAATGCGGGATCGTTGCTTGTTTGTGAACCGCACCAAATTGCGGTAGGAATGGAATTAAATATCAGCCATTTAAAAGCAATCAAAGCAGGTAAAAAGGCGATTGCTCGTGCTTATCCGTTAAAATTAGGGCGTGAAGTGCACGTTTGGAATATTGAAACCAGAGATGAAGAGGGCAATTTATGTGCTGTGGCTCGCCTTTCTACGAAGGTATTGGATAAGCCTGCTGCGTAATCTTTTTTGCCAACCGTTTTCGTTTTTCAATTCTTTTACTTCCATCAAAAAATGAGCGGGTTTTTGCAAATAATCATTTAAATTTGACCGCTTTTCGGCTAGTCTATCACCGTATTTATTCACACTAGCGTTATAGAGGATTTACTATGGAGACACTTTTCACTACTGCTCAAAATTGGTTAAATCAAGACCCTGATCAAGAAACGCGTGCAGAGTTAGAACAACTGATTTCTGAAGCAAAAGCAGGGAATGCCGCGGCTCAAGCGGAATTAGCAAACCGTTTTAACGGTCGCCTACAATTTGGTACGGCAGGTTTGCGTGGTCGCTTACAAGCAGGTTCAATGGGAATGAACCGTGTGTTAGTGGCTCAAGCGGCAGGCGGTTTAGCGGAATATTTAAAAGGCTACGACAAAGAACCTTCTATCGTAATTGGTTACGACGGTCGTAAAAACTCTGACGTATTCGCACGCGATACCGCAGAAATTATGGCGGGTGCAGGCATCAAAGCCTACTTATTACCACGCAAATTACCAACCCCAGTGCTGGCTTACGCAATTCAATACTTCGACACCACCGCAGGCGTGATGGTAACCGCAAGCCACAACCCACCAGAAGATAACGGCTATAAAGTTTATTTAGGTAAAGCGAATGGCGGCGGTCAAATCGTTTCACCAGCGGATAAAGACATCGCAGCCCTTATCGACAAAGTGGCGGCAGGCAATATTAAAGATTTACCACGCAGCCAAAACTTTACCGTATTAAGCGATGAAATCGTGGATGCTTACATTGCGAAAACCGCAAGCCTTGCGAAAGAGCCTGCTGTAGACATCAACTACGTTTACACCGCAATGCACGGCGTAGGTTATGAAGTATTAAGCAAAACCCTTGCCAAAGCAGGCTTGCCACAACCGCACGTTGTTGCTGAACAAGTATGGCCAGATGGCACCTTCCCAACCGTCAACTTCCCGAACCCAGAAGAGAAAGGGGCGTTAGATTTAGCAATTAAATTAGCGAAAGAGAAAAATGCGGAATTTATCATCGCAAACGACCCAGATGCAGACCGTTTAGCAGTTGCCGTGCCTGATGCAGAAGGCAACTGGAAACCATTGCACGGCAACGTGATCGGCTGCTTCTTAGGCTGGTATTTAGCAAAACAATACCACGCACAAGGCAAAAAAGGCGTATTGGCGTGCTCATTAGTGTCTTCACCAGCATTGGCAGAAATTGCGAAAAAATACGGCTTTGAATCTGAAGAAACCTTAACAGGCTTCAAATACATCGGTAAAGTACAAGGCTTATTATTCGGCTTTGAAGAAGCGTTGGGCTACTTAGTTGACCCTGATAAAGTTCGCGATAAAGACGGTATTTCAGCGGCAATCGTGTTCTTAGATTTAGTTCGCAGCCTCAAAAAAGAGGGCAAAACACTTGCGGATTACGCAGCAGACTTCACCAAAGAATTTGGTGCTTATGTAAGCGGTCAAATTTCTATCCGTGTAAGCGATTTATCTGAAATCGGCAAATTAATGAGTGCATTACGCAACAACCCACCTGCGGAAGTAGGCGGTTTCAAAGTGGCAACCTTTATCGACCACACCAAAACCGATCGCCAAAGCGACATTTTAGTGTTCGTGTTAGAAAACGGCAGCCGCTTAATTGCTCGTCCATCAGGTACAGAACCGAAAATCAAGTTCTACTTAGATGCACGCGGCACCGATCCGAAAAATGCCGATGAAGTATTAGCACAATTCGATGCAAGCGTACGTGCGATTCTTCGTCAAGAAGCTTATGGCAAACAGGATTGTTAATTGGTTATTGAGCGGTCAGATTTGACCGCTTACCCCTCTCCCGAATTTCAATTCTGAACGAATTGAAATTATCCCTCTCCCTCAAGGGGCGAGGGTTTTGTTTTTGTGGGGGATATTAAATCAGAGAAAAAATCACTCTCTCCCCTTGAGGGAGAGAGACAGCCGAAATTGCGTCAGGCAATTTTGGCAGAGAGAGGGGGCTACGATGTTACCCACAATAAAAAACCGCCCTTTGAAGGCGGCTTTTTCTTTGGTAGAATCTCGTTCGTGCTATGGCGACCTGAGCAATGTGTTGCTTGACCGTGGCACATTGCCTGATTGCCTAGTCTTATAGCACTAGGGATGTGATCTATGTGAATGTATTGCGATACTTCGTAATAATATTGCTAATTGTGATAACAATTGCGATATTGGGCATCAAGTATTTAACCGTGCTTGATCTCATTATCAACATTTTAACAAGATTGTCTTAAAACAATCGGGAAGAGGCTAGTTGGTCGCTAGCCTCGACCTTTTGTATTTTATGCCTGCCTTTTCTTTTTTTCAAGTCTGCGGTAATAACAAAGTTCGTATACACAAGCGGTTAAAGGTAAGAAAAGTTTGCAAATGAGCGGTTAGAAATGACCGCTTACCCTTCTCCCGAATTTCAATTCTGAACGCATTGAAATTATCCCTCTCCCTCAAGGGGCGAGGGTTTTGTTTTTGTGGGGAATGTTAAATCGGAGAAAAATCACTCTCTCCCCTCGAGGGAGAGAGACAGCCGAAATTGCGTTAGGCAATTTTGGCAGAGAGAGGGGGCTGCGATGTTGATTTTGCAAATGAGCGGTCAGAAATGACCGCTTACCCCTCTCCCGAATTTCAATGTTGAACGCATTGAAATTATCCCTCTCCCTCAAGGGGCGAGGGTTTGTTTTTGTGGGGAATGTTAAATCGGAGAAAAATCACTCTCTCCCCTCGAGGGAGAGAGACAGACGGAAATTGCGTAAGGCAATTTTCGTCAGAGAGAGGGGGACGATGTTGATTATGTAAAGGAGCGGTCAAAAGGACCTTCTACCCCTATCCTGAATTTCGTTTCTGAACGAAACGATGTACAACCCAAACATCGTTTACATTTTTCCCTAAGGACATCGTTTACATTTTG
>CAUUKJ010000038.1:0-23817 GCA_963545995.1 uncultured Haemophilus sp. | reverse complement strand
AAATAATATTTTTAACTAAGTCAATCAACAAGTGCCCACACAGATTGTCTGATAAATTTTTAAAGAACAAAATAAAAAGTGGTCGGCGAGATAGGATTTGAACCTACGACCCACTGGTCCCAAACCAGTTGCGCTACCAAGCTGCGCTACTCGCCGTCAGATTTCTCAATTAAGAGAAGATGGGGTGGCTAATGGGATTCGAACCCACGACAACTGGAATCACAATCCAGGGCTCTACCAACTGAGCTATAGCCACCATTGATTAGTTGTTCATCGCATTGACTTCTGGCGCGCTCGACAAGATTCGAACTTGCGACCTTTGGCTCCGGAGGCCAACGCTCTATCCAACTGAGCTACGAACGCGTTGTTTTCAGTAATGCGTCGCAACGAGGGCGTATATTATAGATTTCACATCCCCTTGTCTAGCACTTTTTGAAAAAAAAAGTAAATTTTTGTTTAATTGTTCTTGTTTTATACAAAATGAACGATAATTATCTTTTTATTGTCTGAATTTTAGCATTAACCATAAATCAAAAGCAAAACATTGTAAATTCTCTGTGAAAATATCACTCTTTATCTTATAAAAATGCTATTATTCTGCTTTAATTTTTTACGTTGTGTACTTAATGAGGAAGCTAAATGTCAAACACCAATGCAATTGCCAATGTAACCAAGCTGATTCGTGAAAACGACATCAAATTTGTGTTATTACGATTTACTGATATTAAAGGAAAGGAACACGGTGTCTCTTTACCTGTTAGTCTCGTCGCAGATGATCTTGAAGACCTTTTCGAAGAAGGCAAGATGTTCGACGGCTCATCGGTCGAAGGTTGGAAAGCCATTAACAAAGCAGATATGCTGTTAATGCCAATCGCTGAAACCGCCGTTGTTGACCCTTTCGCCCAAATCCCTACCCTCTCAATCCGCTGCAGTATCTACGACCCTAACACAATGCAAAGTTATGACCGCGACCCTCGCTCTATTGCGATTCGTGCGGAAAACTTCTTAAAATCAACAGGCATTGCTGATAGCGTGATGTTCGGTCCTGAACCTGAATTCTTCTTATTTGATGATGTGCGTTTCTCAACCGAACCACAAAATGTTTCTTATCATATTGATGATGTGGAAGCGATGTGGAACACCAATCGCAAATATGAAAACGGCAACAACGCATTCCGCCCATTGAAAAAAGGCGGCTACTGTGCCGTTGCACCAATCGATACCGCACACGACATTCGTTCTGAAATGTGCTTAATTATGGAAGAAATGGGCTTAGTGATCGAAGCACACCACCACGAAGTGGCAACCGCAGGTCAAAACGAAATCGCGACCCGTTTCAACAGCTTAACCTTAAAAGCAGACGAAACCCAAATCTACAAATATGTCGTCCAAAACGTTGCCCTTGAACACGGCAAAACGGCGTGCTTTATGCCAAAACCATTCGCAGGCGACAACGGTTCAGGTATGCACTGTAATATGTCATTAAGCAAAGATGGCAAAAACGTCTTTATGGGCGACAAATACGCAGGTTTATCTGAAACCGCACTTTACTACATCGGCGGTATCATCAAACACGCCAAAGCGTTGAATGCGTTTACTAACCCTTCAACCAACTCATACAAACGCTTAGTGCCAGGCTTTGAAGCCCCTGTATTGCTTGCCTACTCTGCAAGTAACCGCTCGGCTTCAATCCGTATTCCTGCGGTAACTAGCCCGAAAGCAACCCGTGTTGAAGCGCGCTTCCCAGATCCATTAGCGAACCCATACTTATGTTTTGCGGCATTGTTAATGGCAGGTCTTGACGGTGTGATCAACAAAATCCACCCAGGCGATGCAATGGACAAAAACCTTTACGACTTACCGCCAGAAGAATTGAAAGATATTCCAGCGGTGGCAGGTTCATTAGGTGAAGCGTTAGACTCATTAGCGGCAGACTATGAATTCTTAACCCAAGGTGGCGTGTTCACCAAAGAATTCATTGATGCTTATATCGGCATTCGTCGCAAAGAAGTGGAACGTTTAAATATGACACCACACCCAGTGGAATTTGAAATGTACTACGCATAATTTGCAAAGAGCAGAAAAAATTTGACCGCTTGTAGCGGCAGAATAATAAACGCCCATTTATCCAAAGATAGATGGGCGTTTTCATAAAATCATCTTTTCGATTTACAAAAGCAATCATTTAAGTGATCATCAACCAATCCCATTGACTGCATAAAAGCGTAGCACGTTGCTTCTCCCACAAATACAAAACCTTTCTGTTTTAATGCCCTTGATAGTGCTTTTGAAATCTCTGTTTTAGTGGGAATAGCGGTTAAATCTGGCACATCATTTACCAATGGTTTACCGCCAACAAACGACCAAATAAACTGACTAAAGTCTTCGCCTTTCGCTTGCATTGCAAGATATGCCTGAGCATTTTTCACAACGGCTTCTAGTTTTTTTCGATGACGAATAAGCCCTGAATTTTCTATCAAATTATCAATATCTTGAGTTTGCATTTGAGCAATTTTATGCGGTTCAAAGTTGAAAAAAGCTCGACGGTAATTTTCACGTTTATTTAAAACGGTGATCCAAGAAAGTCCTGCTTGTTGCCCTTCTAAGCATAGTTTCTCAAATAATTTTTGGCTGTCAAATTCTGGCTTTCCCCATTCTGTATCGTGGTAATGAATATAAATTTCACTGCTGCCAGCCCAGCTACATCTGTTGACTGATTTATTTTCCATTCTTTCTCCATAAACAAAGCCCCCAGAACATCCATTCTGAGGGCTTTCTATGTTTATTTTACAAATGATTACTCATCATCGCCTGCATTTAACAATGCCGCTAAACTTTGAGTTGCATCGTCTGCAACGAATTCAAATTCAGCTTCGATGTCAGCGTCAGTTGCAAAACTGCTTGCTGCTGGATTTGCAATTTCTTCAGCAAATGCAACCGCTTGTCCTGCTAACGCTGCAGCACGTTTTTCTGCACGAGCTTTGTGGTAAGCAAAACCTGTACCCGCTGGGATTAAACGACCTACGATTACGTTCTCTTTCAAGCCGCGTAATTCGTCTTGTTTACCCGCCACAGCCGCTTCTGTTAATACGCGTGTGGTTTCTTGGAACGATGCCGCTGAGATGAATGATTCAGTTGCAAGTGATGCTTTGGTAATACCAAGCAATTCACGTTCGTATTCCACCAACGGTTTGCCTTCGGCTGCACGTTTGCGGTTGGCGATTTTCACGCGTGCCACTTCCACTTGTTCCCCTTCGAGGAATTCAGAGTCGTAAGCATTGGTGATGATTGCTTTACGCAACATTTGGCGAACGATAACTTCGATGTGTTTATCGTTAATTTTTACCCCTTGTAAGCGGTAAACTTCTTGTACTTCGTTCACGATGTAGTTGGTTACTGCGTGTACACCGCGTAAGCGTAAGATGTCGTGTGGTGTTTCCGCACCATCAGAAATCACGTCACCACGTTGTACCATTTCGCCTTCAAATACGTTGAGCTGACGCCATTTTGGAATCATTTCTTCGTATGCTTCGCCCTCTGCTGGGGTAATCACTAAGCGGCGTTTACCTTTAGTTTCTTTACCAAATGAAACGATACCTGAGATTTCCGCAAGGATGGCTGGCTCTTTCGGTTTACGTGCTTCGAATAAGTCTGCTACGCGTGGAAGACCACCCGTAATATCCTTCGTACCCACAGATTCTTGTGGAATACGTGCTAACGCTTCACCCACGCCAATTTCTGCACCGTCGTCAAGCGTTACGATTGCTTTACCTGGTAAGAAGTATTGTGCTGGAACGTCTGTACCTGGGATTAAGATGTCGTTACCGTGTGCATCTACTAAACGTAATGCTGGACGTAAATCTTTACCTGCAGTTGCACGTTCACCCACGTCTTGAACTACGATTGATGATAAACCTGTTAATTCGTCGGTTTGACGTGTTACGGTTAAGCCATCAACGATGTCGCTGAATTGGATGCGACCTGCTACCTCAGAGATAACTGGCATTGTATGTGGATCCCAATTCGCCACTACTTCGCCCACGGCAACTTCGTCACCGTCGTGTTTAGAAAGCACTGCACCGTAAGGCACTTTATAGTTCTCTTTGGTACGACCGAAGGTGTCAATTACGGTTAATTCAGTGTTACGTGAAGTTAAAACTAACTTACCATCTTTGTTAGTAACGAATTTCGCATTCGCTAATTTGATAGTACCGTTGTTTTTCACTTGTACGCTAGATTCTTTCGCTGCCGCAGATGCCGCACCACCGATATGGAACGTACGCATCGTTAACTGTGTACCTGGTTCACCGATTGATTGCGCTGCGATAACACCCACCGCTTCACCTTGGTTGATTAAGTGACCACGTGCCAAGTCACGCCCGTAACATTTCGCACACACACCGAAGTCGGTATCACAAGTTACAACAGAACGTACTTTGATGCTATCAACAGAGTTTTCATCAATCACATCACACCATTTCTCATCGATTAAGGTGTTACGCGGAATCAATACTTCTTCTGAACCTGGTTTTAATACATCTTCAGCCGCTACACGACCTAATACTAATTCGCGTAATGGTACTTTTTCATCACCACCTTCAATGTGAGGCGTCATTACGATACCTTCTGAAGTACCACAATCGTCTTCGATGATTACTAAGTCTTGTGCTACGTCTACTAAACGACGCGTTAAGTAACCAGAGTTCGCAGTTTTCAACGCCGTATCGGCAAGACCTTTACGTGCACCGTGGGTTGAAATAAAGTACTGAAGAACGTTCAAGCCTTCACGGAAGTTTGCCGTAATTGGGGTTTCGATGATCGAGCCATCTGGACGAGCCATCAAACCACGCATACCTGCTAACTGACGAATCTGTGCTGCAGAACCACGTGCACCAGAGTCCGCCATCATAAAGATGCTGTTGAATGAAGCTTGTTTTTCTGGGTTACCTTCACGGTTAATCACTTCTTCCGTTGAAAGGTTGTCCATCATCGCTTTTGCCACGCGTTCGTTCGCCGCTGCCCAAATATCGATTACTTTGTTATAACGCTCACCTGCGGTTACAAGACCTGAGTTAAATTGCTCTTGGATCTCAGCAACTTCAGCTTCTGCTGCACGGATGATCTCTTCTTTTTGTGCTGGGATCACCATATCGTTGATACCCACTGATGCACCAGAACGTGCCGCATATGCGAAACCTGTATACATTACTTGGTCAGCAAGTAATACAGATTCTTTCAAGCCTAAACGACGGTAACATTCGTTAATAAGCTTAGAAATCGCTTTTTTACCTAACGTTTGGTTGAACAATTTGTATGGCATACCTTTCGGTGCGATCATCCATAAAATTGCACGACCAACTGTGGTATCGATCAATGAAGTTTTTGGCTCAAATTCGCCCGCTTCATTTTTCACATATTCAGTAATACGTACTTTAACACGTGAGTGTAACTCTGCTTGACCTGTGCGATACGCTTTTTCCGCTTCGCGAGGGTCTAAGAAGTACATTCCTTCACCTTTACCGTTTACTTTCTCACGCGTCATATAGTACAAACCTAATACAACGTCTTGAGATGGAACGATAATTGGGTCACCACTTGCTGGTGAAAGTACGTTGTTGGTTGACATCATTAACGCACGTGCTTCTAACTGTGCTTCTAACGTTAATGGAACGTGAACCGCCATTTGGTCACCATCGAAGTCCGCGTTGAACGCCGCACAAACAAGTGGGTGTAGCTGGATTGCTTTACCTTCGATAAGAATTGGCTCAAACGCTTGAATACCTAAACGGTGAAGAGTTGGCGCACGGTTTAGAAGAATCGGGTGTTCGCGGATAACTTCTGCAAGAATATCCCATACGATCGGTTCTTCACGCTCAACCATTTTCTTCGCAGCTTTAATTGTTGATGCAATACCACGAGATTCTAATTTTGAATAAATAAATGGACGGAATAATTCCAATGCCATTTTTTTCGGTAAACCACATTGGTGAAGACGTAAGTATGGACCTACGGTAATTACCGAACGACCAGAATAGTCTACACGTTTACCTAACAAGTTTTGACGGAAACGACCTTGTTTACCTTTGATCATATCTGCCAAAGATTTTAATGGACGTTTGTTTGAACCTGTAATTGCACGACCACGACGACCGTTGTCTAATAACGCATCCACAGATTCTTGCAACATACGTTTTTCGTTACGTACGATGATATCTGGTGCTACTAGGTCTAATAAGCGTTTTAAACGGTTATTACGGTTGATCACACGACGGTATAAATCGTTCAGATCTGAAGTCGCAAAACGACCACCATCGAGTGGTACTAATGGACGTAAATCTGGTGGAAGCACAGGTAATACGGTCATTACCATCCACTCTGGTTTATTGCCAGATTGTTGGAATGCTTCTAATAATTTTAAGCGTTTAGTGATTTTTTTGCGTTTGGTTTCAGAGTTGGTTTCTTGTAACTCTTCACGCATCATTTCACATTGGTGTTCTAAGTCCATATTGCGTAATAACGCTTGGATACCTTCTGCACCCATTTTCGCTTCGAATTCATCACCCCAACGCTCTTCTGCATCAAGGTATTGTTCTTCGGTTAATAACTGACCTTTTTCTAAATCAGTCATACCAGGTTCTGTTACCACATAGCTTTCAAAATAAAGCACGCGTTCAATATCACGCAATGGCATATCTAAAATCAAACCAATACGGGACGGAAGTGATTTTAAGAACCAAATGTGTGCCACAGGGCAAGCTAATTCGATATGACCCATACGGTCACGACGAACTTTAGTTTGTGTTACTTCAACGCCACATTTTTCACAAATCACACCGCGGTGTTTTAAGCGTTTGTATTTACCACATAAACATTCGTAATCTTTTACTGGTCCGAAAATACGTGCACAGAAAAGACCGTCACGTTCAGGTTTGAAGGTACGGTAGTTAATGGTTTCTGGTTTTTTAACTTCACCGAAAGACCAAGAACGGATCTTATCTGGTGAGGCTAAACCAATTTTAATTACATCAAAATCATCGTTTGATTTAGATTGTGCTTTTAAAAACTTAACTAAGTCTTTCACGTTTTGCCCCTAGTTTGAGGTTAATTCTTGTAGGCGGGCTTTAGCCCACCGTTGATTTTATTTGGAAAATTCCCCCTCTCTCTGACGAAAATTGCCTTACGCAATTTCCGTCTGTCTCTCTCCCTCAAGGGGAGAGAGTAACCCTCGCCCCTTGAGGGAGAGGGACAGATTTTGCTTCGTTCAGAAGCAAAATCAGGGAGAGGGGTAAGCGGTCAATTTTTGCCAAAAATCTGCGAAATTTAACCGCTTGTTACGCATTCTTATAAAGAATTACGCCTCATCTAATTCCATATCAATCGCTAATGCACGGATTTCTTTGGTGATTACGTTGAACGACTCTGGAATACCTGGTTCCATATAGTGCGTGCCGTCCACGATGTTTTTATACATCTTCGTACGACCGTTCACGTCATCCGATTTCACGGTTAGCATTTCTTGAAGGGTGTAAGCAGCACCATATGCTTCTAATGCCCAAACCTCCATCTCACCGAAACGCTGACCACCGAATTGTGCTTTACCACCAAGCGGTTGTTGTGTCACAAGGCTGTAAGAACCTGTTGAACGTGCGTGCATTTTGTCATCTACCAAGTGGTTCAATTTGAGCATATACATATAACCCACGGTTACTGGACGCTCGAATTTTTCCCCTGTGCGACCGTCAAATAAGGTAATTTGACCTGAAGTTGGTAAGCCGCCAAGCTCTAATAAACCTTTGATTTCGCTTTCGTGTGCACCATCGAATACTGGTGTTGCAAGCGGTAAACCTTTGCGTAGATTTTCAGCTAAACGCATAATCTCTTCATCGGTGAAGGTGCTTAAATCCACTTTTTGTGAACCGTGACCTAAGTCATACGCTTTTTGCATATATTCACGCAATTTCGCTACAGATTGTTGCTGTTTGATCATTGCGTTGATTTGATCACCGATACCCTTCGCTGCTAAACCTAAGTGTGTTTCTAAGATCTGACCGATGTTCATACGTGATGGAACGCCCAGTGGGTTCAACACGATTTCAACAGGCTGACCGTTTTCGTCGTACGGCATATCTTCAACTGGGTTGATTTTTGAGATAACCCCTTTGTTACCATGACGACCCGCCATTTTATCCCCTGGTTGGATTTGGCGTTTCACCGCAAGGTAAACTTTAACCACTTTCAACACGCCAGGTGCTAAATCATCACCTTGAATAATCTTGTTACGTTTGATTTCAAGTTTGCGTTCAAACTCTTTGCGTAACTCTTCGTATTGTTCAGCAAGTTGCTCTAATTGGTTTTGTTTTGCTTCATCTTCAAGCGTTTGTTCTAACCATTTCTCACGGTTCACGCCATCTAATGTTGCTTCAGCCACGCCACCTTCTACTAAAAGGCTACGTACACGTGCAAATAAGCCTGCTTCTAAGATCTCTAACTCTTCGGTTAAGTCTTTTTTCGCTTCACGAAGCTGCATTTCTTCGATTTCTAATGTACGTTTATCTTTTTCTACGCCATCACGGGTAAAGACTTGAACATCGATAACCGTACCTGAAGTACCGTTTGGCACGCGTAATGAAGAATCTTTCACATCAGACGCTTTTTCACCGAAGATTGCACGTAAAAGTTTCTCTTCTGGGGTTAATTGGGTTTCGCCTTTAGGCGTTACTTTACCCACTAAGATGTCGCCACCTTTTACTTCCGCGCCCACATAAACGATACCTGATTCGTCAAGTTTGCTTAATGCAGATTCACCTACGTTTGGAATATCGGCTGTGATCTCTTCTGCACCTAATTTGGTATCACGCGCCACACAAGATAATTCTTGAATGTGGATAGTGGTGAAGCGGTCTTCTTGAACCACACGCTCAGACACTAACATTGAGTCTTCAAAGTTATAACCATTCCAAGGCATAAATGCCACACGAATGTTTTGACCTAACGCTAATTCACCTAAGTCTGTTGAAGGACCGTCGGCTAAGATCTCACCACGCGCCACTGGCTCACCTAAATTCACACAAGGAATTTGGTTGATACAGGTGTTTTGGTTTGAACGGGTGTATTTAATTAAGTTGTAGATGTCGATACCTGCTTCACCTGGGATAGTTTCATCTTCGTTTACTTTCACCACGATACGTGATGCGTCAACGTATTGTACTAAACCACCACGTTTTGCAACTACCGCGACACCAGAGTCTAGGGCGATTGGTTTTTCCATACCCGTACCGACTAATGGTTTATCCGCACGTAATGTTGGAACTGCTTGACGTTGCATGTTCGCTCCCATCAACGCACGGTTCGCATCGTCGTGCTCAAGGAACGGAATCAATGCTGCCGCAACCGATACCACTTGTTGAGTTGAAATGTCCATATAGTGAACATCTTCAGGTTTGTATAAACCAGACTCGCCTTGCTCACGACAAGTGACGTAAGTATCAGTAAAGCGAAACTCTTCGTCTAAGTTTGAGTTCGCCTGTGCGATAACGTAGTTACCTTCTTCAATCGCAGATAAGTACTCAATATCTTCGGTTACTTGACCATTCACCACTTTACGGAATGGAGTTTCTAAGAAACCATAGTTATTAGTACGTGCATACACAGAAAGTGAGTTGATCAAACCGATGTTTGGACCCTCTGGGGTTTCGATTGGACATAAACGACCATAGTGGGTCGGGTGTACGTCTCGAACCTCAAAGCCTGCACGTTCACGCGTTAAACCACCTGGACCTAATGCAGAGATACGACGTTTGTGTGTAACCTCTGAAAGCGGGTTATTTTGGTCCATAAATTGCGAAAGTTGAGAAGAACCGAAGAACTCTTTCACTGCCGCAG
Source organism: uncultured Haemophilus sp. (assembly GCA_963545995.1). Taxonomy (GTDB): domain Bacteria; phylum Pseudomonadota; class Gammaproteobacteria; order Enterobacterales; family Pasteurellaceae; genus Haemophilus_A. Next base: position 13,935 of record CAUUKJ010000038.1, on the reverse strand, counting down.
AAATTGGTTTCGCGTTGATTAAATCTTGTGGCGTTACTCCATCTAAATCGCCTAATGATAAGCGTTCACGCACCGCACGTTCTACACGCACTAAACCGATGCGGAATTGGTTTTCAGCCATTTCACCCACTGAACGAATACGACGGTTACCTAAGTGGTCGATATCATCCACATCGCCACGACCGTTACGGATTTCGATCAGTTTTTTCATCACACCGATGATGTCTTCGTTGCTTAATACGCCTGAACCTTCTCCCTCAGGAATGCCTAAAGAGCGGTTGAATTTCATACGACCTACAGCCGATAAATCATAACGCTCAGGTGAGAAGAACATATTATCGAATAATGCTTCTGCCGCTTCTTTTGTTGGTGGCTCGCCTGGACGCATCATACGGTAGATTTCCACTAACGCTGATAAACGGTCGTAAGTTGGATCTACACGTAACGTTTCAGAAATGTAAGGCCCGTGGTCTAAATCGTTGGTGAATAATACTTCGATCTCTTTATAGCCAGCTTGTGAAAGGTTTGCCAACATTTCTAAAGAAATTTCCATATTCGCAGGGCAGATGATCTCGCCTGTTTCTAAATTCACGTAGTCTTTCACCGCGACTTTGCCCACGATATATTCTACTGGCACATCAATTTTGCTCACGCCCGCTTTCACTAAATCGCGAGTGTGTTTTGCTGTGATACGACGACCTTTTTCTACGTAAACTTTACCGTCTGCTTCAATGTCGAATAACGCTGTTTCGCCACGTAAACGCTCAGGCACAAGTTCCATTTGAAGTTTGTTGTTTTCTGAAACCACAAATTTCACTTTTTCGAAGAACATTGAAAGGATTTCTTCGGTCATATAGCCTAAAGCACGAAGAATAATCGTTGCAGGTAATTTACGACGACGGTCGATACGTGCGTATAAGTTATCCTTTGGATCGAACTCGAAGTCTAACCAAGAACCACGGTAAGGAATAATACGTGCATTATAAAGCACTTTACCTGAAGAGTGGGTTTTACCTTTGTCAGAATCGAAGAATACGCCCGGGCTACGGTGTAATTGTGAAACGATAACACGCTCAGTACCGTTGATTACAAAAGTACCGTTGTCGGTCATCAATGGGATTTCGCCCATATACACGTTTTGTTCTTTAATGTCTTTCACTGTGCCTGCCACCGCTTCACGGTCGAAGGTCACAAGACGTAATTTCACGCGTAATGGTGCGGCATAAGTGGTACCACGAATTTGACATTCACGCACATCAAAAACAGGCTCACCTAATTCATAAGAAACGTATTGCAATTCTGTTGCACCGTTGTTGCTCACAATCGGGAACACAGAACGGAATGCCGCTTCTAAACCTTGTTGTCCTTCTGAATCTTGCTGAATGAATTTTTCATAAGAATCAAGTTGAAGTGTTAATAGATAAGGTACGTTCAGAACTTGTGGACGTTTACCAAAGCTCTTACGAATACGCTTTTTCTCGGAATATGAGTATGCCATTGCTAGATAGCCTCTGATTTTTATGTATTTGGTTGAGATTTCACAATCCGACACGAGAAAACTCGGCTGGAAGTGGCATTAAAATAGAGTACGATGTGTCATTTTCCTTTTTCCTCTCTTGAGTCAAAAATCACTACTGCAAGCGGTTAAAAAGGGGAAGGAATTTACAAACAAGCCCATAAAATGACAAACAGACTTACTTTTTTTATAAAGCACAAAAGGCTGACGATAATTCGTCAGCCGAAAAATTATGCAAAAATGGTTGGAGATTATAAAAGATTTCTGCTTTTTTAGCAAATTTTTTGCGAAAATTTGAGCGATTAAAGTTCTATTTATCAGAAGAAAAATTATTTCCTATACCACCGCCCCAAACCCCACCAGTTGCACCAATAACGCCCTTGCCACCTGCAACGCCTAAGCCACCAACAGCTTTAGCACCACCACCAATTTTAGCTAATGCAGCACTTGTCTGAGCTGCTCCACTTAAACTGCTAATTTGAGCACCTGTACTTGCCGCACCTAAAATTCCTGTTTTAGCAAGGGCTGTAGCGACTGCTGGAGCAGCTACTGTCGCTGCTGCAGCCACTGCTACACCTGCTGCAACTGTGGTTACAGTCGGATTTTCTTTCGCAAAATCTGAAACAGTATCCGTTGCATCGCTCACTGTTTCAACCGTTGCAGAAATCCCATCACCGACTAGATCAACACTTTTTTCAATGGTGTTGAGCGTAACATCTAACGCTCCCATTGTAACATCGCCAACCGTTGAGGCTACACTTTCTGCTGTATCCGACACAAAATCCGTAGCTTTTGAAACAACTTCATCAATAAAATCGAAAAGTCCCATATACCAAATCTCCTATTTAAATAACAAATAAAAAGCAAGCTAATTCATCAATAAATTAGCTTGCCATTTCCTAATTACCCGTGAGTTCTACGATACCATTTATTGTAATAGTATTCGTAATCTGAATCACGCCCACCTGATTCAATCCAATCATCATATTCAGGGCTATTTTTAAAACTATCTGACATAGCTAACACCTCATAAATTTAATTCATCAATATTGTTTAGTTGTTATGTCAATAACAACTAAAAGAAGTATACTTCTTTGAAAAATCAACATTTATTTCTTTTGATGAAGGAAAGGATAATGGATAAAAATCTCTTCAATCGCTTAATAAAAAGTACAGAACAAATGGTTATGATTGAGAAAAAAACTCGTAGCTAAAGCTGAAAGCATTACAAAAATACCTCTAGAAAATGTATCGTGTGCGGATGTGCAAAATCCACACACATTTTCGCAAAACCTCAATAAAAATTAACCGCTTACGTGCGTGAACCTTTGTTTCACACACCCTACGAACAAAGTTTTATGTTGATGAATTTTGTGATCCCCCTCCCAATTTTCGCCTTTCTTGCTCGACAAGCGGTCTGATTTCACTCAAAATTGGTAAATTCTTTTCCGACAAACCACAGGATGTGACGATGGAAAAACGCCACGAGCTGATTTTAGATTACTTAAAAGAGTATGAAGAGGCAGGTTCGGCAGAACTTGCCGAAAGTTTAGGGGTATCGATTGAAACTATCCGACGCGATTTAAACAAACTCGCTGACCAAAACAAGCTCTATCGCACGCACGGGGGAGCGATGAGTTTGCAAAGCCAGAATATTGGACAATCTTTTTCTACCCGTAAGAAATCCCATAATGACGGCAAAAAACACATTGCCGAGCTAATTCGCGAACAGATTTTTGAAGATGCGGTGATTGTGCTTGATGCCAGCTCAACTGCGTGGTATATCGCCCAACGTCTGCCTAATATTCCGTGTAAAATCATTACCAGCTCAATGCGTATCATCCACGCCCTCGCCCATAAACCTCACATCGAAACCATCGCCACAGGCGGTATTTATTCCGAAAAATACGATGCCTTTTATGGCCCATTTTCCGAGCATCTTTTTTCTCGGCTACACATAGATATTGCGATTTTCTCTTGCACGGGTATTTTCAACGGGGCAATTTGGGAATCCAACCAACTCAATTTGCCGTTTAAACGCAAAGTGATTGCCGCCAGCAAACAGAAATTCTTAGTTGCCGACCATTCTAAAATTGAGCGTAAAGACGTATTCAAATTATGTGAATTGAATGAAGTGGATAAGTTGTTTACGGATGAAGCGTTGCCTGAAAAGCTCTTAGAGCAGTATCAACAACAACTAGAAGTGATTTGGTAATCAAGATTTGATATGACCCTCGCCACCTAAAGCGAGGGTAAGTAGCTTTACTATAAGAAAAACGAACTCACTTGGAAAAGTTTTTCGATTTCGCTAACGTGTTTTTTATCGTTGACGAATAAAATGACGCGGTCGTTAGCTTGAATAACGGTCGATTTATGGGCGATAAAGACCAACCCTTCTCGCACAATTGCTCCAACAATTGCCCCTTGTGGCAATTTTAAATCACGGACTTTTCTGCCTACAACTTTAGACGATTCCTCATCACCGTGAGCAACAATCTCAATTCCTTCAGCTAAACCTTGTTTAAGTGAAACGACCTTCAAAATATCGCCTTTCCGCACATAACTTGAAAGAGCAGAAATTGTCGATTGCTGTGGCGACATCGCAATATCAATGGTTCCGCCTTGAATCAAATGTAAATAAGACATCCGTTGAACTAATACAATTGCTTTTTTCGCCCCTAATCGTTTCGCCAATAATGCCGCCATAATGTTGGCTTCATCATCACTGGTTAAGGCGAGGAACAAATCGATATTTTCGATATGCTCTTCAAACAGCAACTCTTGATCCGACGCATCGCCTTGCAGCACAAGGGCTTTTTCTAGCTTAGTTGAAAGCACTTCGGCTTTTTCACGGCTGCGTTCAATGATTTTTACGCTGCATTGATTTTCTAAATCTTTCGCCAAACCCAAACCGATTGTGCCGCCACCTACGATCATCACGCGTTTATGCGGGCGTTCCAGCCGCTGTAATTCGCTCATCACCGCTTTAATATTTTGCGTTTCACAGATGAAAAACACCTCATCACCTGCTTCAATAATCGTTGAACCTTGCGGCATAATTGCCCGATCTTGTCGGAAAATCGCCACGATACGAGCTTCAATATAAGGCAGATGATCGTGCAAAGCTGAAATCGGATAGCCTACCAAAGGTCCACCATAATAGGCTTTAGCACTCACAAGGCTAACCAAATCATCGGCAAAATGAGCCACCTGCAATGCACCTGGGTAGTTAATCAGTCGCAGAATATCTTTTTGTACCAATAACTCTGGGGCGATCACGTGGTCGATCGGCAAATTGTCGTTACCAAACAAACTCTCACGCTCACGCACATAATCGCTGTTTCGAATTCGCACAATTTTGGTCGGCACTTTAAACAAGCTATAAGCAACTTGGCTTGCGATCATATTGATTTCATCGCTATCCGTGACTGCGACCAACATATCCGCATCATTCGCACCTGCTTGACGTAGAATGCGTGGCGATGCCCCGTTGCCTTTCAACACGCGTAAATCGTGCTTTTCTTGCAATTTATCGAGCAAATCCTGACGCTCATCAATCAGTGTGATGTCGTTTTCGTCGTTAGAAAGTGAGGCAGCAAGGGTTGAACCGACCTGACCTGCACCAAGGATGATTATTTTCATAATATTGTTTATTGAACTGTGATTATCACTCTCTCCCCTCGAGGGAGAGAGACAGAAAAATTGCGTAGAGCAATTTTTCAGAGAGAGGGGGTTATATAAATTTTGCAAAAGAGCAGTCAAAAATGACCGCTTACCCCTCTCCCTCAAGGGGCGAGGGTAAAAGGAAAATTTAACCAACTTTCCTCATCTTCGCATAAAAGAACCCATCTCCCCCATTCGGTTGTGGGAAGAACTGTTTTTCCGTTACTTTTTCGCCATTAAAGTCCATTTCCACCGCTTCGGCATCTGCGTGAGATTGCAAGAAACGCTCAATCTGCAAGTGATTTTCTTCAGGCAAAATCGAGCAAGTTGCATACAACAAAGTGCCCTTTGGTTTTAATTTTGCCCAAAGAGCCTCGAGAATTTTCGCCTGCAATGCCGCAAGTTCGGCAATATCGCTCTCTTTGCGAAGCCATTTAATATCTGGGTGGCGACGAATTACGCCCGTTGCAGAACAAGGAGCATCCAGCAAAATACGGTCGAACATCACGTCTTGTTCAAGCCATTGATCGGGCTGACTGGCATCGCCACAAATAACTGTCGCGGTTTGGTTTAAGCGAGCCAAATTCTCACGCACACGTTTGAGACGATTTTCTTCAATATCCAACGCAAAAACGACCGCTTGCGGGGCTTTTTCTAAAATATGCGTGGTTTTGCCACCCGGTGCGGCACAGGCATCTAAAATCGTCTCACTGTTTTGAACATCTAGTAATTCCGCCGACCATTGAGCGTGAGCATCTTGCACTGTCGCCCAACCTTGTTCAAAATGCGGCAGCTGATTTACGCCCACAGGGTGATCGAGCAAAATCGCACAATCTGGCACGCAAGCGGTCGAATTCTCACGCTGATTTGCTAAATCGCCAAGCAACGCTGCATAGGCTTTGGGTTGGCTATGTTGAGCATTTACCCTAATCCACATCGGTGGACGCTGGTTGTTCGCCTCCACAATTTCACGCCAATGTGGATAGGCTTTCTTGATTTTGTTCACAAACCACTCTGGGTGTAGCGTTTGCCAATGTTTATCGACAATGGCTAGAATCTGCTCTTGTTCACGCAAAAAGCGACGCAACACACCGTTGGTTAAAGCTCGGAAATTATCGAGTTTCAGCGTTTTGGTCGCATTTACAACCTCGTCTACCGCCGCGTGGGCAGGAATTCGCATATAAAGCAGTTGATACAACCCAACCAATAGCAGGCAATGCACCAAACGGGTTTTGCCTTTCAGAGGCTTTTCGACCAACTGTTTGATAATCGCCTCAAGACGCGGCAGTACGCGGCAAATGCCGAAGGTAATTTCTTGCACCAGTGGTAAATCTTTTGGTTCGAGCTGCGATTGTGCTTCTGGGATCAGGCTCGAAAGCGACTTACCTTGATCAAGCACGTCTAAAATAATTTGTGCGGCAACCGCACGGGAAGATGGTTTTTTTTTCATATTTTTAATTGATGTCTCTAAACATACCCTCGCCCCTTGAGGGAGAGGGATAATTTCGTTTCGTTCAGAAACGAAATTCAGGAGAGGGGTAGAAGGTCCTTTTGACCGCTCCTTTACATAATCAACATCGTCCCCCTCTCTCTGACGAAAATTGCCTTACGCAATTTCCGTCTGTCTCTCCCTCGAGGGGAGAGAGTGATGTTGATTTAAATTCAGAAGGGAATATCTACTAAAAACTCTCCCTATCCCTCAACAAATGCACGTTTCCTTTGCGGCGTAAGAAACCACAGCGGTCAAAATATTCAATCAGCTGCACGGTGAGTTTTCGCCCATATTGAATTTCATCTCGCAATTGGTTTACCGAAATTGAACCGTGCTGTGCGATGAAATCTTTAATCCACGTAGCGAATTGCTGGATTTGCTCGCTTAATAAGAAACGGTCTTTGACGATTGGAATCAGGTAGCCGAGCTTGCCTGCTTTATAAAGCAAGTTTCGCATTTCCGTTTCGTCCACATTCAATTCGTTCGCAATATCACGCACCCAAAGGGCTTGGTTGGTTGCCTCAAAAAGCGGTCGAATTTGCTGCCAAAGTTGCAGCTCAGCAACGTTCAATTCAATGCGATGCTCAGGCAAATGCAACCAGCCGCAAGTTTGCGAAAGCGTGCCGTTTGCGACCAACGCATTCATAAAATGCACCGCTAAAACTTCGGGTTGTTCCAACACCGCCATTCGATAAAGGCGAGCTTTGGAAAGTCCGAGTTGGTCTTGGTGCTGCTCGTGATATTCCGCCAATTTCGCGATAATACGTTGCTGAATTTGCTGTTTGAAATCGGTGGTAAAAATCCATTTATCGAAAATTTCTACGTCCGCCCGTTCAGGCAATTGGCTGGCAAATCGCTGTTCTGTCCAAAGTAAGAAATCAATCGCCACCGCTTTTTGCTGCAAGTAGAGCGAAAGGCGAGCGGGGAAATCATCGCAAGCGGTCGTTTTTGCCAATTCATTTACCAATTTAAGGCGAACTTCGCTGCGTTTGTGGCGTTTTGGCGAATGGATTTCGAGGGTTTGGGCACAACCAAGCGTTTGGCGATCGTCACCGCTGCGGATAATCAATTTATCGTTTAACGCGATATGCAGCGGCTCGTCCAACAAAATTTCTGCAAAATAATCGCCATTTTCGACCGCTTGTTTGGCATTGACCAAACTCACTTTGCCTATGACGTGCGACGCAAAATGGTAAAGATGCACCACCGTTGTTTCTTTTAGCGGCTGAATGGGCTTGAGTTGCACGGTAATGCGGTCGGTGGCAAAATGCGGGGCGAGTTGGGTAATCCAATCGCCACGTTTAATCTCCTCTTTTTCCACGTTGGCAAGGTTCAATGCTAAACGCTGTCCAGCCAAGCCGATTTCCGACGGGGTATTTTGGGCGTGAATGCCTTTTATCCGCACTTTTTGACCGCTTGAAAGGTAAAACTCATCGCCAATTTTAACCTGTCCTGCCACTGCAGTGCCTGTGACTACCAAGCCCGAACCTTTTACATTAAACACGCGGTCGATGGCATAACGGAATGGTTTATCAGTTGCACTTTTCGCCTGTTCGTTTAAAGCAATCAAATGCGTTTTAAGTGCTTCAATGCCTTGTCCAGTATGAGCTGAAGTCACAAATAATGGGGCATTTGCTAAGAACGGATAGCGACTGCGAATTTCTTGCTCAAGTTGTGCAATTTGGCTTTCGCTGGCACGATCCGCTTTGGTAATTACCAACATAATGTGCGGAAATTGCAGCAACTGCAAAATGGCAAGATGCTCTTCGGTTTGCGGTTTAATGCCTTCTTCGGCAGAAATGACGAGTAAGGCGTGCTGAATGCCACCCACGCCTGCGAGCATATTCGACAAAAAACGTTGGTGTCCTGGTACGTCAATAAAGCCCAGCACATCAGGCTTGCCTTGTTGATTTGTGATCGGCAAATAGGCGTAGCCCAAATCAATGGTCAGCCCACGTTTTTTCTCTTCAGGTAGGTGAGCCGTATTCGTGCCCGTTAAGGCTTGCAATAAAGCCGTTTTGCCATGATCGACGTGGCCTGCGGTAACAACAATCATCTTTTTCCCCTGCTGAAATTCTGCTATTTATTGTGGGCAATCATACCACACCACGCCTTTTTACGCTAAAATAGCCGCATTTTGCAGATAAATTTACTTAACCAATTTTAATTTAATAGGAACAACAATGCGTACAAGTCAATATCTCTTTTCCACGCTGAAAGAAACCCCAAACGATGCCCAAGTGGTGAGCCATCAATTAATGTTGCGTGCGGGTATGATTCGCCCGATGGCTTCAGGCTTATATAACTGGTTGCCAACAGGCGTTCGTGTGTTGAAAAAAGTGGAAAACATCATTCGTGAAGAGATGAACAAAGGTGGGGCGATTGAGGTGTTAATGCCTGTGGTGCAGCCTGCGGAATTGTGGGAAGAATCTGGTCGTTGGGATCAGTATGGCCCTGAATTGCTTCGTTTTGAAGACCGTGGCAACCGCAACTTTGTGTTAGGTCCAACCCACGAAGAGGTGATTACTGATTTAGTACGCCGCGAAGTTTCTTCTTATAAGCAACTTCCGCTCAATTTATACCAAATTCAAACCAAATTCCGTGATGAAGTGCGCCCACGTTTCGGCGTAATGCGTTCACGCGAATTTATTATGAAAGATGCCTATTCTTTCCACACCACGCCTGAAAGTTTGCAAGAAACTTATGATGTGATGTACCAAGTTTATAGCAACATTTTCACCCGTTTAGGGTTAGATTTCCGTGCGGTACAGGCGGATACAGGTTCTATCGGCGGCTCGGCTTCGCACGAATTCCAAGTGTTAGCGTCAAGTGGTGAAGATGATGTGGTGTTCTCAACGGAATCCGATTTTGCGGCGAACATCGAATTAGCAGAAGCCGTGGCGGTGGGCGAACGCCAAGCCCCAACGGCAGAAATGACCTTAGTGGATACGCCAAATGCAAAAACCATTGCGGAATTAGTGGAACAATTCAATCTGCCGATTGAGAAAACCGTGAAAACCTTGATTGTGAAAGGTGCAGACGAAAATCAACCGCTTGTTGCCCTCATTATTCGTGGCGACCACGAGTTAAACGAAATCAAAGCACAAAAACACCCACTGGTTGCCGATCCGCTTGAATTTGCAGACGAAGCCGAAATCAAAGCCAAAATCGGTGCTGGCGTGGGTTCATTAGGCCCTGTGAACTTGAACATTCCTGCGATTATCGACCGCTCTGTGGCGTTAATGTCTGACTTTGGCACAGGCGCGAATATCGACGGCAAACACTACTTCAACGTAAACTGGGAACGCGATGTGGCAACGCCAGAAGTGTTCGACCTGCGTAACGTGGTGGAAGGCGACCCAAGCCCAGATGGCAAAGGCGTGCTACAAATCAAACGTGGCATCGAAGTGGGGCATATTTTCCAATTAGGCAAAAAATACTCTGAAGCGATGAAAGCGACCGTACAAGGCGAAGACGGTAAACCGCTTGTAATGACGATGGGTTGCTATGGTATCGGCGTGACTCGCGTGGTAGCATCGGCAATTGAACAACACCACGACGAACGCGGCATCATCTGGCCATCAGACGAAATTGCCCCATTCACCGTTGCCGTCGTGCCAATGAATATGTACAAATCTGAAAAAGTACAAACCTTCGCGGAAGAGCTTTACGCCACCTTAAAAGCACAAGGCGTGGACGTCATTTTTGATGACCGTAAAGAACGCCCAGGCGTGATGTTCGCGGATATGGAACTCATCGGCGTACCGCATATGGTCGTTATCGGCGAGAAAAACCTCGACAACGGCGAAATCGAATACAAAAACCGCCGTACAGGTGAAAAACAGATGATTGCGAAAGATCAACTGCTAGCCTTCTTGAAAGAGAATGTGAAGGCGTAACTTCGCTTTAATACAATATCGCTTTGAATCAACAGAAACGAATGGCTAGGCAACCCCTAGCCATTTTTTATTCTTGCAAGCGGTCAAAAATTCATTATAATTCGCAAAGTTTTGAAACGAAACTTAATGGTTTATTTTTATGTCAAAACGAAACACTCAACAACGTCGGCAGCTGATTGTTTCAATGCTGATGGAACAAAATGAATTAAGCGTGGATTACCTCGCCCAGTTTTTCGAAACTTCTGAAGTCACAATTCGCAAGGATTTGCGTGTCTTAGAAGAAGGTGGTTTTTTATTGCGTCGCTACGGTGGAGCAATCAAAATTCCATCTGAATTGATGGAAGAAGAAAGTAACGATGAGCAACTTTCGAAACAAAAGTTAGCTATCGCCAAAGCGGCTTGTGAGGTAATTGCCGATCATAATCGCATTATCATTGATAGCGGTAGCACCACAGGGGCGTTAGTCAAAGCCTTGAACCAAAAGGGCTTGGTCATTATGACCAATTCGCTCTCTCTGGCGACAGAATTAACTTCGCTTGAATGCGAACCGACGGTGTTAATGACAGGCGGTACTTGGGACGCTCGTTCCGAATCCTTCCAAGGCAAAGTGGCGGAAAACGCTTTGCGGTCTTATGATTTCGATCAACTTTTTATTGGGGCGGACGGATTAGATCTAGAACGTGGTTCGACGACGTTCAATGAGTTAGTTGGATTAAGCCAAGTGATGGCGGAAGTGAGCCGTGAAGTGATTGTGTTAATCGAATCACAAAAGATCGGCAGAAAAATGCCCAATGTGGAACTTGATTGGTCGAAGATTGACAAATTGATTACGGATAGCCACTTAAGTTACGAAACGAAAGTTTTGATTGAACAAAATGGTGTAGAAGTGATTGTGGCGAAATGATAAGTCTTACCTACAAGTAGAAACATATTTAGGGATACTACAAATTTACTGCTAACTCTCTCCCCTTGTGGGAGAGAGACAGCTTGAAATTGCATTAGGCAATTTCAAGCAGAGAGAGGGGGCTACGATAGCAATTTTTGCAAATGAGCAGTCAAAAATGACCGCTTCCCCCTCTCCCAAATTTCAATGCTGAACGCATTGAAATTATCCCTCTCCCTCAAGGGGCGAGGGTAAAATAACAAATTCAAATTAAACAAAGTTAGGAAACAAATTTATGTGTGGAATTGTCGGTGCGGTAGCACAACGTGATGTGGCAGCAATTTTAGTCGATGGATTACACCGCTTAGAGTATCGTGGTTACGACTCTGCGGGCGTGGCGGTTTTAGGTGCAGATAAAGCAATGCAAATTCTTCGCCGTGTGGGCAAAGTCAAAGCGTTAGACGATGCGTTAGAAGCTAAACCCTTATTAGGTGGTACAGGGATTGCACACACCCGTTGGGCAACGCACGGTGAGCCATCTGAAGCGAATGCACACCCGCACCGTTCAGGAAAAATTGCCGTGGTTCACAACGGTATTATCGAAAACTACGAAGAATTACGTGCTGAATTACAAGCTCGCGGCTATGTGTTCCAATCGCAAACCGACACAGAAGTGATCGCACACCTTGTAGAATGGGAGTTCCGCACTGCAAGTTCATTACTTGAAGCCGTGCAAAAAACCGTGAAACAACTGCGTGGAGCATACGGCACAGTGGTGTTAAACGAAGAAGAACCAGAGCATTTAATCGTTGCACGCTCAGGTTCGCCATTGGTGATCGGTTATGGTATCGGTGAAAACTTCATCGCATCTGACCCGCTGGCATTATTAAGTGTGACTCGCCGTTTTGCGTATTTAGAAGAAGGCGATGTTGCCGAAATCACTCGCACTTCAGTCGATATTTACGACCGCGAAGGCAACAAAGTAACCCGTGAAATTCACGAAGGCAACTTCGAACAAGATGCGGCAGACAAAGGACAATATCGCCACTATATGCAGAAAGAAATTTTCGAGCAACCTGTGGCAATTATGAACACCCTTGATGGCCGCATTAAAGAAGGTAAAGTCAATTTAGAAGCGATTGCCCCAAATGCGGCGGAAATTTTATCTAAAGTAGAACATATTCAAATCGTCGCCTGTGGTACTTCTTACAACGCGGGTATGGTGGCACGCTACTGGTTAGAATCGATCGCAGGCGTGGCGTGTGATGTGGAAATTGCCTCTGAATTCCGCTACCGCAAATTTGTAACTCGTCCAAATAGCTTATTAGTGACTATCTCACAATCAGGCGAAACGGCGGATACTTTGGCGGCTTTACGACTTGCGAAAGAGTCAGGCTTTATGGCAGCGATGACCATCTGTAACGTGGCAACTTCATCACTCGTGCGTGAATCTGACTTCGCCTTTATGACCCGTGCAGGCGTGGAAGTGGGCGTAGCCTCAACCAAAGCATTCACCACCCAATTAACCTGCTTATTGTTATTAACCGCAGCGTTAGGTCGCTTAAAAGGCAACATTTCAGCGGCTCAAGAAGCGGACATCGTTCACGCTTTACAACGTTTGCCAGCGTTAATTGAAAGTGCGTTAACCCACGAAAAAGAGATCGAGAAACTCTCTGAAGACTTTGCAGATAAACAACACAGCTTATTCTTAGGTCGTGGCGAATTCTACCCAATCGCAATGGAATCGGCGTTAAAATTAAAAGAGATTTCATACATTCATGCGGAAGCCTACGCAGCGGGCGAATTAAAACACGGGCCACTCGCATTAATCGACAACGAAATGCCTGTAATTGTCGTTGCCCCTGAAAATGATTTACTTGAAAAAGTGAAATCAAACATTGAAGAAGTGAAAGCACGCGGTGGTCAATTATTTATCTTCGCCGACCACGATGCAGGCTTAGGTTACAAAACGCTAGTATTCCCGAAAGTTGATGAAGTGACGGCACCAATTTTCTACACCGTGCCACTTCAATTACTCTCTTACCACGTTGCCCTGATTAAAGGCACCGACGTGGATCAACCGCGTAACTTAGCAAAATCTGTTACCGTAGAGTAATTTAAAAGAAACAACAAGCGGTCATTTTCCCAATGCAATTTGCAAAATCGCTGAGGAAAATGACCGCTTTATTTAAGAACTTATTTGTTTCGTTCTCACTCTTGCTTTAACTTTTCAAGCTCGTCTCTAGCTTCTCGCCATTCAGCAGATTTAGATTCAAACTCACGTTTTACATTATCTCTTGCTTCTTTTCCTGACTTAGAAGATCCAGCAAAAGTCTCATAAACTGCTACGCCGCCTTTCCAAAGTAAAGAAAGAAGTTCAATAAGAACATCATCACTCGTTTTTTTCATATATCTTACCCATATTAGATAAGGGGCTGTACTAGATAACTAGACTAAATTCCCCTTAACTAATTGTTTTAAA
>CAUUKJ010000037.1:0-24696 GCA_963545995.1 uncultured Haemophilus sp. | reverse complement strand
AAGTATTCTAACTCAAATGGGATTTTATTTCGTTATCTAGTACAGCCCCTTATTTTATTGTCCGTAATAGGCATTCGCACCGTGTTTGCGAAGGTAATGTTTATCAAGCAATTCTGGTTGCATTGAGTTAATTTGCGGGCGAATTTGGTGGCTGACGAAATTCATATACGCCACTTCTTCTAGCACCACAGAATTATGCACGGCATCGAAAGCATCTTTGCCCCAAGTGAAAGGCCCGTGAGAGTGAACCAACACGCCTGGCACTTGGTCTGGGTTGATGCCACGAGTACGGAAAGTTTCTACCACCACTTTGCCTGTTTCTAGCTCATATTCGCCTGCAATTTCTTCTGAGGTCATTCGGCGAGTGCAAGGAATTGAGCCGTAGAAATAGTCGCCTTGGGTTGTGCCTAACGCCAAAATATCTTCGCCTGCTTGCGCCCACGCCGTAGCGTGGCGAGAATGGGTATGCACCACACCGCCAATGTTCGGGAATTGGCGATAGAATTCGAGGTGCGTTGGCGTGTCAGACGACGGTTTTTTCGTGCCATATACACGGTTGCCGTTTAAATCCACGATCACAATATCTTCCACCATCATCGTGTCATATTCTACGCCCGAAGGTTTGATCGCCACATAACCTGTTTCGCGGTCAATTTCGCTCACGTTGCCCCAAGTGAACGTTACCAATCTGTGTTTTGGCAACTCTAAATTTGCTTTTAATACACGTTCTCTTAAGGCTTGAAGTTTTGGGGTTAATTCGATCATAGGGTAAAACCTCCCTCTTGCATTTTTTGTTCAATCCAACGGCGAGCATTGATGATTTCCGCAATCGGCTCGTCCGCTTTTTCTGTCCACATTTCAATTAAGAATGCACCACGATAATTCAATTCTGCCAAAGTTTTAAAACAGGCTGGGAAATCCACGCAGCCCTCGCCAAATGGCACATCACGGAACTGCCCTTTGCAGGTTTCGGTGACTTTGTAAGTATCTTTTAGGTGAATCGCAGAAATTTTGTTAATGCCGAGTTTTAACTCTTCCGCCACATTGTCGTTCCACGCAGAAAGGTTGCCTAAATCAGGGTAAACGGTAAACCACGGTGAGTCGATGATTTCGTCCCATTTTTTCCAGCGAGAAATCGAACTCATAAATTGAGTGTCCATAATTTCTACCGCAATCGTTACTTGATTGCTTGCGGCAAGTTCCACCGCCCATTCCAAGCCTTGTTGGAAGCGTTCAAGCGTGCCTGCGTCTTGCTCTTCGTAATAGACGTCATAGCCCGCCAGCTGAATGGTGCGAATGCCGAGATCGAGCGCCAGCTGAATCGCTTTTTCCATAATTTCGTAGGCTTTTTGGCGAGTGGCTTCGTCGTGCGAGCCAAATGGGAAGCGGCGGTGTCCTGATAAACACATAGAAGGAATGGTTACGCCCGTGTTGATGATGGCTTGCACCAGTTCGATGCGTTCTTGCTTGCTCCAATCAAGGCGGGCAAGGCGTTCGTCCGTTTCATCAATCGAGATTTCAACAAAATCAAAGCCACAGGCTTTGGCGATGGAAAGTCGGTCTTGCCAAGAAATGTTTTTCGGCAAGGCTTTTTCGTAAATACCTAGTTTGTGTTTTCTCATAGAGACCTCTTTATATTAAGGTAGGCTAGTATGCCTACCTTAATAAGTTAGTTTTTCTTAGGAAGAACTAAGCATATAGTGGCAGATAATATAACCAATATAACTCCAACCCAAGAAGTGATAGATAAATTATCGTTTAGTAAAATGATAGAAAATAACACACCAAAAACAGGTTCTAACGCAAGGAAAATACCACTTTTATTTGTTTCTGTTTCCGATAATCCTTTATTCCAAGCCCAATTGGCAAATAAACTACAGCCAATACCTAAATAGGTTAGTGCAGCTACGGAAGAAAAGGAAAATGTTATATTCCAATCTTTAACAAGCAATAGCATAAAAGGTAAACCTATTAATGTACCTAATTGTAACGATAATGCCGTATAAACTTTAGGACTTAAGTTCCCTAATAATGATTTAGATAATCTTAACCACAATGCTACTACTATTGTTGAAGCAAGAACTAAAATACAGCCAAACAATGAGATTTCTTCATTGTTCGATAAGCCTACTAATAAAAACACACCAATAAATGCAATTATTCCTAATACCCAAATAATTAAAGATGCTTTTTCTTTAAAAAATAACTGCCCAATTAGAATCACCATTAGTGGTTCAATGCCTATCATCGTTGCAGCACTTGAAGCTGACGTATATTGCAACCCGATGAACTGCAACAAAAATGTCGCTGGATATGTCAGAAACCCTAAAAGAATTAACTTTTTCCATTGAATATCTGACTTGATGCTTTCTCTTAAAAAGTTAAATGTGACAGGTAATAAAATAAC
Organism: uncultured Haemophilus sp.; assembly: GCA_963545995.1. Taxonomy (GTDB): domain Bacteria; phylum Pseudomonadota; class Gammaproteobacteria; order Enterobacterales; family Pasteurellaceae; genus Haemophilus_A. The sequence goes on along the minus strand of CAUUKJ010000037.1, from coordinate 22,289 downwards.
GCCTGCAATAATTAATCTAAACAAAACCACTAACGCAGGATCAAGTGTTTCATATGCGAATTTACCCGCAATAAATGATGTTCCCCACAAAAAAGAAGCTATCAGAAGATAAAACATTATTTACCCTCCTTGCTAATAATTGAAGAAACGATTCTATTTGCTCTAATTGCACTTAATGACAAATTTGGGTCCACTACACCAAATTTATGTTTTCCCCCATTGACAATATATATAGAATTACCTGCTTCAGATTTATATATACAATAATCTTTATCAATCTCTGGGGTGTTTTCATGAAGTTTAATTTCTTTTAAGAGATCCTTTGAAAACAAGTCGTTAGCAAATTCTTGTTTATACCCAGTTGCAAGAATTACCATTTCAGACTCTATTATGCTTTCTTGTGCAGTATATAAATCTTTTACAAAATTTGTAACTTCAGAATGTTTGTACATTTTAAAATCAACTTTATGGGTTAAATATTTATTCTGATAAAGACGTTGATAAAATTCTCTTATCGTATCTAAAGATGCTCCATCACTTGTAAAACGCAAATCTGGAAGAATTCTATTTTTTACATCATCAGATAAATTGAAGTAGCTTTCTAATCCCCAACTTGAAAAAATAGCGTCTTCATCAAATTGAGAAGCTTCAATTTGATGAATGAATGATTCTTTGTATATAATAGAAAGTTTTTCTACATTAGGATAGTTTTCCATAATATCTAAACAAATTTCTAAAGCGCTTTGTCCACCACCAATAATTACAACTGATTTAACGGAATTCTTATCCTTGAAATTATATTCGCTATTGTGGAAATAAGTATCATGTGAAACATTTTTAGAAAAATTAGGTATTATTGGAGATACTCCTGTCCCTACAACCAAATGTTTAGCATAGAATGTATTTTCTATTCCTTTATTATTTGTATTTATAATAAATAATCCATTTTCATGCCTAGATATTCCCTCAACATTTTCCCCAAATACTACATTATCTAACTGAACAGTAACTCATTGAAGATATTGTTCAAATTCCCATCTTTTAGTAAACCGAAAGTCTGCAATTGTATGTTCTTCTAGCCTTCCATTTTCTAATAGAAAATTATTAAATGTATAGGCACTTTTAGGGTCTACCAAAGAAACTAAATCTCTGATATGACTATTTTGTATCGTTGCAAATGGCAACATCATTCCCTTATGCCAATTCATTGAACTTTTTCTATCTACAAAAAGAGATGATAAGCCATTTTTTTCAGCCAAGATTGCTACACTTAAATTAAATGGACCACAGCCAATTCCAAATATGTCTAAAACATTTTCCATTCTGTTTTTCCTTCTCTGATGTTGAGTTTTGATAAAGTTATATACATAGGCTAAACAAAAATTTAACCTGAATTTAACTATATCAATCTTTATTCTCTTAACACATCTGAGCAGTATGATTTTTATTAGGAATTGGAATATTTTTACGCCAACACAACCTCAAGCCCTTTTTCTCTTAAAGCTTGAATAAGCGTTGGATCAGCCTCTTTGCCTGTAATCAATACATCAATTTCGTTTAGCTCGCTAAACAACATTCCGACTTGTTTGCCCAATTTGGTGCTATCGACCAACGCAATAAATTTATGTGCCTTACGGGCAAGGGCTTGTTCGGAGTTAGCGAGGATCATATCGGTCTTATAAAGACCTTCGGGGGTAAATCCTTTACCGCTCGTGAACATCACATCTGCAAAATAATTATTTTCGTGCTGATTATTTAAAGATAACGTCACCCGTTTATTGCGGTTATATTGCCCGCCCATAATCACTAAATTCTCGTGATTGTGCTCAATTAAGTAGTTTGCAAGCGGTAGAAAATTGGTGATGATTTGCAAATGTTTGCCGCAGAGTTGGTTGCCCAACAATTGCATCGTTGAACCTGCGGTTAAAATCACGCTTGCACCGTCATAACAAAATTGGCTTGCAGCTTCGGCAATACGCTGTTTTTCGCTCACATTATTGATTTGGCTAGAAAAATATCGCCCTGTGTTTGTTTCAATCGCTTCCGCCCCGTTACGAACTTTATGCAATTTGCCTTGTTCGTGAAGTTTGTTGATGTCGCGGCGTGCGGTCGCAGGGGAAATTTCAAGTAAATCAATAATCTCGTTGGTAGAAAGTATCTTTTTTTCGTCCAGTAACGAAAGTAATTGTTTGTGTCTATATGTTTCGTTCATTGGCAATCCTTTTGTTGTGGTGTTTAATCAATGAACAAATTTTGTAGGGTGTGTGAACGAAGTTCACGCACGTTTGCATCTTAGGTTAAAAATAACACCGCTTGCGTGCGTGGATTTTCAATCCACACACCCTACGTTTTATTACAACATTGATTTAAACTGAATATTCGGCTCTTGTTCGAAGCAATCGTCGAAACCGCGTGGGTGGTGATATTCGATTAAATCTTTATCACGTGGGTAAACATATTTACCGCCCACTTCCCAAATAAATGGATGGAATTGATATTGTAGGCGATCTTTACGCATACGCCATAATTGAATAATCTCATCCGTGCTTGCCATAAAGTTCGTCCAAATATCGTGGTGAACAGGGATGATGACTTTACAACGTAAACATTCCGCCATACGGAGTAAATCCACAGAAGTCATTTTATCTGCGATACCTACTGGGTTTTCACCGTAGTTGTTTAATGCAACATCAATATCAAACTGTTTGCCGTGTTTCGCAAATTGAATTGAGTAGTGAGAGTCTGCACCGTGATAAATGGTACCTCCTGGGGTTTTGAACACATAGTTCACTGCTTTGCGCCCCATTTCTTCATCAGATGGGCATAAGCCTGCTAATTCTCCGCCTTGTGCTTCCGCCCCTTCAACAGGTAATGTCACTAAACAAGTGCGGTCGAATGAATCTAATGCGTGAATTTCAACGTCTTTTAATTTCACCACATCACCTGGTTTTACCACGATAATGCGATCTTCTGGCACGCCCCATTTTTTCCATAATTCACCGCAGTGCCACGGACCAACGAATTTCACGTGGTTTAATTTTGGGTTGTTTACAATCGCTGCCGCCACGTTTACATCAATGTGGTCACTGTGGTAGTGAGAAGCTAAGATGAAATCGACTTCGTTAATCGCAAATGGGTCTAATACCATTGGTTGAGCACGTAGGTTTGGTTGTAATTTACGCACGCCTGCCATATTTGCCATTTGGTGACCGCGAACCATATCTTTTACTTTTTTGGTAGATTTACCGCGACCGCACCATAAGTCCATACAAATATTCGCACCTGCTGGGGTTTTAATCCATACGCCCACACAGCCTAACCACCACATCGCAAAGTTGCCTTCAGGCACGACTTCGTTTTCGATTTCTTCGTTTAACCAAGTGCCCCATTCTGGAAAGGTTGAAAGAATCCAACTTTCGCGAGTGATTTCATTAACGTTAGCCATAATATGCTCCTCTCTGTATTCAATTAGGGAATGTTTTAATCATTTACAATCATAAATAATCACAAAATTTTGTAAAACGCTTTTTGTTGATTTTGTGATCTAGTTCTCATTTTTTGTTGAAATGAACGTATAACCCTCGCCCCTTGAGGGAGAGGGATAATTTCAATGCGTCCAGCATTGAAATTCGGGAGAGGGGTAAGCGGTCATATTTGACCGCTCTTTTACGGATTAACATTTCCCCCTCTCTCTGACAAAAATTGCCTTACGCAATTTTTGCCTGTCTCTCTCCCTCGAGGGGAGAGCGTTTTTACGAACAAAAGGCAAAATAAAAAATAAAATGTGATCAACCTCACAAATAATCAAAAATAATCTTTATTTATCAAAAAAACGTGATTATTATTCAACCGTTACATTCATATTACTGAATGACACTCTCACTCAACAGCGTCTTTTTGACGTAATTCGATTTCAAAATAAGAGGTACTCTTATGGAAATGCTCACCGATATTCTGGTCTTTTTAAAAGATCAGGTGTTAAATAAAGCACCCTTCTTACTTGGTATTGTTGCCTGCTTGGGCTACATTCTCTTAAAAAAAGATTCCACCACTATTATTAAAGGCACAATCAAAACCATTGTTGGTTTTATGATCGTGCAAGCGGGTTCGGGTTTCTTGGTCACCAACTTCAAACCTGTGATTGAAGGTTTATCTAAATTCCACAACTTGACTGGTGCGGTTATCGACCCATACACCAGTATGCAAGCGACCATTCAAACAATGGCGGATAACTACGCATGGGTTGGCTATGCGGTAATTGGTGCCTTGTTGTTGAACATCTTGCTTGTGGTGTTCAGACGCTTCACAGGTATCCGCACCATTATGCTGACAGGACACATTATGTTCCAACAAGCAGGCTTGGTGGCGGTGTTCTATATGATCATCGGGGCTTCAATGTGGGAAACCGTGATTTACACCTCTGTGTTAATGGCACTCTACTGGGGTATCTCTTCTAACATTATGTATAAAGCCACTCAAGCGGTAACAGGCGGAGCGGGCTTCTCTATCGGTCACCAACAACAAATCGCATCTTGGATTGCCACTAAATTAGCACCAAAATTGGGCGATAAAAACGACTCTGTTGACCATATGAAATTACCGAAATGGTTACACATTTTCCACGACAGCATCTCTGCAACGGCGTTGGTAATGACCATCTTCTTCGGTATCATTCTTCTCTCATTCGGTTTAGACAACCTTCAACAAATGGCGGGCAAAACCCACTGGTCTATGTACATTCTTGAAATGGGCTTGAAATTCGCAGTAGCGATTCAAATCATCGTCACAGGTGTGCGTATGTTCGTGGCGGAATTGTCAGAAGCTTTTAAAGGTATCTCTGAACGCTTAATTCCAAACTCTGTACTTGCGATCGACTGTGCCGCAATCTATGCTTTCTCACCAAATGCGATGGTATTCGGCTTTATGTGGGGTGCGATTGGTCAATTCGTTGCCGTTGGCGTATTACTTGGCTTTAGCTCACCAATCCTCATCATTCCAGGCTTTATCCCAATGTTCTTCTCAAATGCGACCATCGGTGTATTTGCGAACCAATTCGGTGGCTGGAAAGCGGTGATGAAAATCTGTTTCGTGATGGGTATGATTGAAGTGTTCGGCTCTGCGTGGGTAATCCAAATGCTTGCCAGCCAAGGCACTATCTTCAACGGCTGGATGGGTATGGCAGACTGGGCGTTATTCTTCCCACCAATCCTACAAGGTATCATCAGCGTGCCTGGTTTCTTCTTCGTGATTGTTGCTCTTGCCCTTGTTTATATGTTCTTCGCTTCACGCAAATTGCGTGCTGAAGAAGCAGAAGCAAAAGCCAAAGGTTTAACCCTTGAACAATTAGACGGCTACGGTTTAGATCAAGTGCAAGCAGAGCCAGAACAAGCGGTCGAAAAAGCCGAAACTTCTGCAAATGCAGACGTCAAACCTGTACGAATCCTTGCAGTATGCGGCTCAGGTCAAGGCTCATCAATGATGATGAAAATGAAAATAAAACAATACCTTGATAAACGCGGCATTCCAAACGTAATGGACTCTTGTGCGGTCACCGACCATAAAGGTAAAGTATCAGGTGTGGACATCATCGTCTGCTCAAAACACCTACAAGACGAAATCGTCCAAGAAGGTAACGTCTCCGTGCTAGGCGTACAAAATATGCTTAACCCGAACACCTTCGGTGAAGAACTCTTGGCGTTGATTAAAAAATATCAATAAAAATAACCTCCACTCTCTCCCCTTGAGGGAGAGAGACAGACGGAAATTGCGTTAGGCAATTTTCGTCAGAGAGAGGGGGCTGTGATATTGTTTTTGCAAATGAGCGGTTAAAAATAACCGCTTACCCCTCTCCCGAATTTCAATGCTGAACGCATTGAAATTATCCCTCTCCCTCAAGGGGCGAGGGTAGAACAGAACAAATATCAGAAAAGGACACCCAATGTTAAAAGAATCCCTCATTGCAAATCACTCTATCGCCCTAAACCAACACGCAAACTCTTGGCAAGAAGCTATCAAAATCGGCACCGATTTACTCGTGAAAGCTGGCACAATTGAGCCACGCTACTACGACCACATCATCGACAATATCGAAAAAATGGGGCCTTACATCATTCTTGCTCCAGGATTGGCAATGCCACACGCTCGCCCAGAAGAAGGCGTGATTAACACCTCATTCGCCCTCGTAACCCTTGCTGAACCCGTGACATTTGAAGGCGAAGACGAACCCGTTAGCGTGTTCATCACCCTTGCAGGCAGCGATTCTGACAAACATATGGAAGGCTTGATGGAAATCACCCAAGTCTTAGACGACGAAGAAAGCGAAACAGGCGTAAACCTCGAAAAAGTCCTCGCCTGCAAAACTGCCGACGACGTTTACGCAATGATTGATGCGGCGTTGAATGGCTAATTTTAATGATAACTCTCTCCCCTTGAGGGAGAGAGACAGACGGAAATTGCGTTAGGCAATTTTCGTCAGAGAGAGGGGGCTGTGATATTGTTTTTGCAAATGAGCGGTTAAAAATAACCGCTTACCCCTCTCCCGAATTTCAATGCTGAACGCATTGAAATTATCCCTCTCCCTCAAGGGGCGAGGGTTATCAACCTCACCGAATTCATAATTAAAAAAGGAACCCAATATGTCTAAACCACTTCTCCAAATTGCCCTTGACTCTTTAAGCCTTGAAAAAGCCGTTGCTGATGCCAAACAAGCTGAAAGCGTGGTGGATATTATCGAATGCGGTACCATTCTCGCCTTTGCTGAAGGAATGAAAGCCGTTTCCACCTTGCGTGCTTTGCACCCGAATCACATCATCGTGTGCGATTTAAAAACCACCGATGGCGGTGCGATTCTTGCCAAAATGGCATTTGAAGCAGGTGCCGACTGGCTGACCGTTTCCGCAGCCGCTCACCCAGCCACCAAAGCGGCGTGTAAAAAAGTAGCAGACGATTTCAACGCAGCACACCCAGAATTAAAAGTGAAAAAAGAAATTCAAATAGAAATCTACGGCAACTGGACGGTGGAAAAAGATGCCCAAGAATGGGTTGATTTAGGCGTAAAACAAGCGATTTACCACCGCTCACGCGATGCAGAATTGGCAGGCAAAGGCTGGACAGCTGAAGACATCGAACTGATGAAAAAACTCTCTGCGAAAGGATTAGAACTCTCTATTACAGGCGGCATTGTGCCTGAAGATATTCATCTTTTCAAAGAAGTGACCAACGCCAAAGCCTTTATCGCAGGGCGTGCGTTAGTTGGCGAAAAAGGCAAACAAACCGCCGAAGCCATTCGTGCGGAAATTGATAAATACTGGAAATAACCTCTTATTTTCAAAACTCTCTCCCCTTGTGGGAGAGAGACAGACGGAAATTGTGTAAGGCAATTTTCGTCAGAGAGAGGGGCTACGATATAGTTTTTGCAAATGAGCGGTTAAAAATAACCGCTTACCCCTCTCCCAAATTTTGCTTCTGAACGAAGCAAAATTATCCCTCTCCCTCAAGGGGCGAGGGTTTTGTTTTCGCTAATTTCAAGATTCTTCACAAATCCGACCGCTTTTTTATGCAATCATTTTGAACCTTCGCTTATTTTGGATTATGATTTCCACATCCATTCAATTTAAGAGCATTCACAATGAACAAATTCCATTATCTTATTCCCGCTTTGGCACTCACGGCAAGCCTTTCAGCCTATGCGGAAGAAACCGAAAACACTTGGGCAGATCAGCAACACGCTAGCGTTAAACAAACACTTCATAGCTGGTCGAATAACATCAACGACTGGCTAGGCGAAACCGACCCAAGCAAACCCGCTTCTGCAGGCTTACGCGTGATGATGGATATGGAATGGAACCGCTACAATCGCTTTACTTACAAACCTCGCGTACGCGGTAAAATCAAACTCCCTGTGTTGAAAAAACATCTGAGCGTGGTATTCGGGGATGAAGACATCGAAAACCAATCTCGCGATAAATTGAAAATCGGGCAAAACTACGAGAATTTAGACCGCAACCGCAATTACGATGCTCGCCAAGCAAGAAACGATAACGCCTCGATGGCATTGCGTTGGTCGAACGGAGCAAAAGCATTAGGCATTAAAACCGATTTCGATATTGGTTTACGTTCAATGGGCGACGTTTTCGGACGTTTACGCATCAGCAAAACGCAAGAATGGACAGACAATTTCAGCACGCGTTTAGAACAAATTTATCGCTACGGTTCACGCAGCCGCCACTACTTGCGAACTAACCTAGAAAACCGCTATCTCGACAGCGACAGCACCTTCATTATGAACCATACTTTCTTGCAATATACGCACGACAAGGAAGAAGAAACAGGTTGGGGACACAGCCTTTACCGCCAACACACTTTTGCAGGCAACAAAACCTTAAGCTATGGCTTTATCGTGGGAGGGCATTTTGACAAAGAGCTTTCCAAACTCAATGCTTGGGGGCCATTTATAACCTATCGCCAACCGATTATCCGCAAATGGCTCTTTATTCAACCAGAAGTCAGTTTTTATAATGATAAAGACAACAACCGAAAACACTATTTCAACGGCTTTATGCGAGTAGAAGCGGTGTTTTAAACTCATTTTAAAAAAGCAAGCGGTTCACTTTTGCAAATTTTTTGCAGAATTGAACCGCTTGTTCTTATATACTGCTATGAAAACTAGTATTGTGATAAAATAATCAAAACTATCTCAAATAAGGAATATTTTATGGCAACCTCATCTTTTAGTAAAAACTTTGTCATTAATGATCCAAATGCAATAAAAGATTTATTGCAGGCAATTGAACATCCTACAGAGATCACTTTAAAGAAAAAAAATGTTCCTCAGGAAGAGCAACGTAAACAGGATTTACTATGTGCGATCAAAAAACAATTAGCCTCAGCGAATTAATCGACAGCCTCGGCATTGAAGAAACAAAAAAATTTTTAACTTTATTTCAATGTTCCAAAAACTTGGATGTAGAAAAATTCTTAGTTCAAAAGGCTATTCGTTTTGAACAAGCATCCGCAGCTTCAACACACTTGATCTTAAATAGTAAAGGACAAATTCTTGCATATTATTCTCTCTCTTTTAAAGAAATAAAAATTGAAGCAAGCAAAACACTTTGGAAAAAATTAACAGGTGGGCTAGGTAGTGGAAATATATTAAAAGTATTTCTCATTGGTCAGATCGCCAAAAATGAAAAGATTACTGATAATCCTGTTCGTTTATCTTCTATTCTTGAGGAAATATACCAACAAATTTATCTGGCTAAACGCTCCGTTGGTGGTCGAGTGGTTGTTTTAGAATGTGAAGATAATCAGTCACTCATATCGCACTATCAAAAACACGGTTTTCAATTATTGCAAACAGTTGAAGACGATAGCCAATTAAAAACAATGTTTATTGTGCCTAAATTCAAATAAAACACACCGTTTAACCCAATTTAAACGGTGTTTTTTTATTCTCTTTTCCTTATTTTTTCACACCCGTAATGCGACACCACTCTTCTTTTTCAACGACTGGGTCGAGGTTGAAATCTTGGGCGTAGGCTTCACAAACCGATTCAGCTTGAGTCGCCAAAATGCCTGATAAACCCAAATCCCCTTGTGGTTTTACCAGCGTGATAATATTCGGTGCAAGCTCTTTAAGCGGACCTGCCAAAATGTTTGCCACCACCACATCGGCTTGTAAATCTGCTGGCTGATCTTTTGCTAAGAAAAGTTCTAGGTGATCCGCCACGCCGTTTGCTTCGGCATTATTGGTCGATGCCAAAATCGCTTGCGGGTCAATATCGATCCCGATCGCACGTTTCGCCCCTAGTTTGAGTGCTGCAATCGCCAAAATGCCTGACCCACACCCGAAGTCAATGACCGTTTTCCCTTCGAGATCTAAACCATCTAACCATTGCAAGCAAAGTGCCGTCGTTGGGTGTGTGCCTGTGCCGAATGCTAAACCAGGGTCTAACATCACGTTTACCGCATTTGGGTCTGGCACTTCACGCCAGCTTGGGCAAATCCACAAACGTTTGCCAAATTGCATTGGGTGGAAATTATCCATCCACTCTCGTTCCCAATCTTTGTCTTCGATTTGTTCAATTTTATGGGCGAAATCCGCTTCCACCAAACGGCTGATAATCAACGCTTCCACAATAACGCTCATATCGGTTTCTGCATCGAACAAGCCGACCACATCAGTGTTACCCCATAAACGGGTTTCACCTGGAAGCGGCTCAAAAATCGGGGTGTCTTGGCTGTCCATAAAAGTTACCGAAACCGCCCCAATCTCGGTTAAAAAATCGCTGATTTGCTCAGCTTGTTTGTCTGTACTATTTAAACGAATTTGTACCCACGCCATTTTGTGTTCCTTTGTAAATAAATAAAGGATATAAGGCTTTCTAATTTTACTCTCTCCCCTCGAGGGAGAGACAGAAAAATTGCGTAGAGCAATTTTTCAGAGAGAGGGGGAACGCTCTCTAATTTGCAAATGAGCGGTCAAATATGACCTCTTACCCCTCTCCCGAATTTCGTTTCTAAACGAAACGAAATTATCCCTCTCCCTCAAGGGGCGAGGGTAAAACCTTATATCATCTGAAAAACTACCCCATTATAAATGACTTTCCCCTGAAGTGATACGAACTCATTACCTACCACTTGATTTTCGTGTATGATATTTTCCTCATTTTCACTTCAAAAATAATATTCTATGCAATCCACAACACTCGCCTCTTCACGAACAGAACGCATCAAAACGGCGGCAAAAGCCGCGTTGCCTTATAGTGCGCCGATGATCGCAGGCTTCCTTTTTCTTGGCATCGCATACGGCATTTATATGAAAGCCCTCGGTTTTGGCGTGCTGTATCCGATGTTAATGGCATTACTCATTTACGCAGGCTCGGTCGAATTTATCGCCGCGGGGGCTTTAGTTGCTCCGTTTTCGCCGTTAAGCGTCTTTTTAATTGCGTTGATGGTCAGCGGTCGCCAAATTTTTTACGCCATTTCAATGCTCGAAAAATACGGGGCTCATTTGGGTAAAAAACGCTGGTATTTAATCAGCGGATTGGTCGATGAATCTTTCTCGCTCAACTATATGGCGAAAATTCCCGACCATATCGACAAAGGCTGGTATATGTTCTTCGTCACGTTTTATTTGCAGGTGTATTGGGTTATTGGGGCATCGATCGGCAACTTATTCGGGGCAATGCTACCCGTCAATTTAGAAGGGATGGAATTTGCGATGACCGCTCTCTTCTTGGTTATCTTTGCGGAAAACTGGATGAAAGAAAAATCGCACGAAAGCTCGTTGCTCGGCTTAGGGATTGCCTTTGTTTCATTGCTTGCAGTGGGCAAAGAGCATTTTTTAATCCCAACGCTTATCGGTATTTGGGTCGTGCTTACCCTACGCCGTCCGCAACTATCACGAAAATTAGACGCAGGTAAATTAGAGTAAACAAAATGACCGTAACTGAACACGTAATTACTATCGGGCTTTGCGTTTTAGCGGTACAAATCACCCGCTTGGTGCCGTTTTGGATTTTTCCCGCTAACCGCCCTATTCCCGAATATATCCGCTATCTTGGCAAAGTCCTGCCCGCAGCGATGTTTGGAATGTTAGTGATTTATTGCTACAAAAACATCGATATTTTCAGCGGCACACGCGGCTTGCCCGATTTTATCGCAAGTGCCTTAGTGCTGGCGTTGCATTTCTGGAAGAAAAATATGTTCCTCTCAATTTCTGTCGGCACGGTGTTTTATATGGTGCTAGTGCAGATGGTGTTTGTTTAATACGTAAAGCCCCTCAAGAGAGGGGCTTATTTTTATCTAACAAGAGCAGATGGCTCTTCCACATTCTTCAACAAGGCATATTTTTCAATCCAACCAATCACGCCATCGAGGTTTTCTTTTTTCATCAGGTTGGTGAAAATAAACGGCTGACCATTACGCATACGGCGGGCATCGCGTTCCATTACGCTTAAATCCGCCCCCACGAATGGGGCAAGGTCGGTTTTGTTGATCACCAGCAAGTCTGAACGGGTGATACCTGGCCCGCCTTTGCGAGGGATTTTTTCGCCTTGTGCCACGTCAATTACGAAAATGGTCACGTCCGCCAAATCTGGGCTGAAGGTTGCCGAGAGGTTATCGCCGCCCGATTCGATAAACACGATTTCCACGTCTGGGAAACGTACCACCATTTCGTCCACCGCTTCCAAGTTCATTGAAGCATCTTCACGAATTGCCGTATGTGGGCAGCCGCCTGTTTCCACGCCCATAATTCGCTCAGGTGGGAGCAAACTGTTTTTGGTTAAAAATTCCGCATCTTCTTGGGTGTAGATGTCGTTGGTGATGACCGCTACGCTATATTTGCTTGCTATCTCGCGGGTCAGTTTTTCGATTAATGCCGTTTTGCCCGCCCCAACAGGGCCAGCCACGCCGATTTTGATGTAGTTACGCATTGGTTTTCCTTTCAAATGTTAATCTCTATGTAGGGGCGTGCTGAGCACGCCCTTTTAGCATCGAGGTAATAACAGGGCGTGTGCAACACGCCCCTACAATAAATTTCAATATCTACGACATATAAAGCCGCGTATAAAGCTGCTCGTGCTGCATTGCTCGAATATCATTGGCAAGTGTTGCCGCACCGAGCCAGTCTAGGTCAGGATTGAGGCTTAGTTCCACCGCTTGTTGCAAAGGTTGGCGGAGGTCAAACAGAATGTCTTGTCCGTCCATTTGGCTGAGTGGAATTAGCTTCACGCCGTTGGTAATCGCCCCGACAGCAGCGTTGTAGTAGAACGCATAAAGCGTGTCGGCTTTGGTTAATCCCATCGCTTGGGCGACCATTGCGAACACGATAGGGAAGTAGCCCTGCACACGTTTTTCGCTGATAGCTTGCTGATAGGCAGTTAGCACAGGGTGATTTTCATAGCGAATGAAAATTTTCAGCAACCGCACGCCGAGTTTGAAGCTCCCTTCACGGCTTTCGCGGGCGATTTTCGTGGCGGAAAGTTCCCAATCCAGTTCGCATAAGCGGTCGAAATTGTGGGCTGCCATTGCCTCGAAAGCAAGGGACAAATACGCCCCATCGTTGTAAATCCAGTTTTGTAGCAACTGGGTTTGCACATATTCTTCGAGGGTCGCTTTACTGTCCACCACACGTTGCTGCACAAAGGTTTCCAAGCCGTTGGAGTGGTTGAAACCGCCAATCGGCAAGGTAGGATCGACCAAATGCAACAACGCCCCGAGATCCGCCAAACTGCGGTTTAATGTTTGTGCCAATTACCGTCTCCGTGATGATGATAACCGTGATGATCGTGCGAATGGCTATCTAAATGCCCGTGCCCTTGTGCAGAGTTCGCCCTCAACGCTTGGCTTAAACGGCGTTCTGCTTTTTGCGGATGAAATCCCGCCGCTTGCAGCCATTCAAACATCGGCTTATCGTAAGGCAATGTTACTTCATCGCCATCTAAAAACAACGGCGAATGTTTATTGCCGATTTCATAACAAGCTCGAGCCATTTCAGGCAAGGTTTTCGGCGAAAGCACGATAACTTCGCTCGGCAGAATCTCAATGACAATGGCGAGATCATCGCTGATAAACACCACGTCATCGTGTTTCAAACATTGTCCTTCTTTGAGCAAGCGAAACGCCACTTCACGCCCCGTTTCGGTGGTTTTCCGCAAAATGTTGCGTTCGCTTTCATACCACTGCAACGGCACACGTTCAATGGTTTGCGTAGTGATTTCTCCTTCAGTGCGAAGGTCGGTTAAATTGCCCAGAATGGTGTCCATAATGGGGAGGATTGGGTTGATGATTTTCATTGTTTCGTTATCTGTCTATAAAGCCTAGGGTAACAAGTTACCCTAGGTTACGCATAAACCAACCCCGTTGGGGTTGTGATTACAAGTTCCCCAGAGGGGAACGCTTATGCTTAACCGAGGGTAATTTATTACCCTCGGATTAAACGTGCGGCTTCGTTTCCGCCAACACCCCATACTTCCCATTCATCTCTGCCGCCCAAGCGGTCAGATTTGGGAAATCTTTTGCAAGGTCGATGTCCATTTTTTCAGCTCGGAACAACCACCAGTCGATAAAACACACGGCAGTGAGCGTGCCTAAATTGAGGTCGGAGCCGAACTCTTGCAAGGCGATTTCTAGCTGTTGGAAGCTGCGGAAATTGCGTTCACGCACTTGTTCGTGGCGTGCCGTCCACCATTCATTTTCAGGGCGGAACATTTTTTCCGCTACCACTGGCATTGTGTTTTCGGCGATGCCGTCCATAAGGTTGTGCAACGCCAAAATGTTCCAGTGAATTTTGCCCTCTTTTGGCAGCAACGACGTGTTTGCACCTTTGTTGTCCAAGTATTCGGCAATCAACAAGCTGCCGTAAAGCCAACGTCCGCAGTTGCGTTGCAGGGCAGGGATTCGCCCAAGCGGGTTGGCTTGATTGTGAGGCGAGTTGGCATCAAATGACGCCGTAATGCGGTTGAACTCGATTTTGTCTTCTAATTGATGATGTTTAATCACCACCATCACTTTGCGGGCAAAGGGGCTGGTGGTGGAGTACCAGAGTTTCATTGTGATTTCTCCTTAATCTGTATAAGTGCTATACGCTTTCTTTTACTGCAGTTTCAAGTAATTTGTATCCCATAAAACCGAGTAACACGCCAGCGGTTTTATCAATGTAATACGCAATTTTACTAAAACTTCTGCGGACACTTTTTGAGGAAAGCACAAAAATAATCATTGTATCCCAAAAGAAAATCAGCGATACCATCCATACACCTAAGCCAATCGTTAATCCAAAACTGACTGACGGTGTAAGAACTACAGAGAACAAACTTAAATAAAAAATAATATTTTTAGGATTAGATAAACCTGATGCGATACCAAGTAAAAATTCTTTGAAAAATGATGGCGTTGCGTGGTGTTCGACTGACTGCTCTTGATTGATGAAATCATAGTCTGATTTTTTTTGCTTTCAGTGCGTGATAAGCCACATAAAGCAAAAATAATCCACCAAGTACTTTTAGGGTAACCATTAGCCATAAAGAATGTGCAATTATCGCTCCTACTCCTAAAATACAAAGCGTAATATAAACACCGTTAGCCAAAGCGATTCCTAAAGCAACGCCTATCGCTTTCTTTCGAGTATTGCGTAACGCACTGCGAACAACTAACAAAAAATCAGGACCAGGGCTGATTAAAGCAAGAAAATGTGCAACAACCACCGTTGTTATAATCGTTAAAACTTCTGATTCCATAGAATATCCTATATTAGGGACAAAATTTTCAGAAAATTAACCGCTCTTGTAGGGTGTGTGAGCAAAGCTCACGCACGCATAACCGATTGATTTTATTACGCGTGCGTGGATTGTGCCAATCCACGCACGCTACGTTTTAGAACATAAAATACCGCTGTGCCAGTGGGACTTTTTTCGCGGGTTCGCAGGTGATGAGTTCGCCATCAACGCGGACTTCGTACCGCTCTGGATCGACGGTGATTTCAGGGGTGGCGTTGTTATGCACCAAATCTTTTTTGCCGATGTTGCGGCAGCCTTTCACGGCGATCAGCTCTTTTTGCAAGCCGTATTGGGTTTGAATGTCGGCTTGTTTGCCCGCTTCAGAGACGAACACCACCGCCGTTTCCGCTGTCGCTCTGCCTTGATTACCGAACATTGGGCGGTAGAACACAGGTTGTGGCGTTGGGATTGAAGCGTTCGGGTCGCCCATTTTGGCGTAGCTGATAAAGCCTTTTTTGATCACGGTTTCAGGTTTTACGCCGAAGAACATTGGTTTCCACAATACGATGTCGGCGATTTTGCCCTCTTCCAACGAGCCAACGTGATCGGCGATGCCGTGTGCGATGGCTGGGTTGATGGTGTATTTCGCGATGTAGCGTTTGATGCGGAAGTTGTCGTTGCCCTCGCTGCCTAATTCGCCGCGTTGTGCTTTCATTTTGTCGGCGGTTTGCCAAGTGCGGGTGACCACTTCGCCCACGCGTCCCATTGCTTGAGAGTCGGAACTCATAATCGAGAATACGCCGATGTCGTGCAAGATGTCTTCCGCTGCGATGGTTTCTGGGCGGATACGGCTGTCGGCGAACGCCACGTCTTCAGGCACGCGTTTGTCGAGGTGGTGGCAAACCATCAACATATCCAAATGCTCGTCGATGGTGTTGACCGTGAACGGGCGAGTGGGGTTGGTGGAAGCAGGCAGCACGTTCGGATACATTGCTGCTTTGATGATGTCTGGTGCGTGTCCGCCGCCTGCGCCTTCGGTGTGGAAGGTGTGGATTACGCGACCGTCAATCGCTTTCATTGTGTCTTCCAAGAAGCCGCTTTCGTTGAGCGTGTCGGTGTGGATCGCCACTTGCACGTCCATTTCGTCTGCCACTTTTAAGGCTGCATCAATCACCGCAGGCGTTGCCCCCCAGTCTTCGTGGATTTTCAAACCTAATGCCCCTGCACGGATTTGTTCTCTTAATGGCTCGAGGGTTGAGCAGTTGCCCTTGCCGAAAAAGCCAACGTTCACTGGCAAGGCTTCCGCCGCTTGGAACATACGTTGAAGATTCCACGCACCAGGGGTACAAGTGGTAGCGTGCGTGCCGTCTGCAGGGCCTGTGCCGCCGCCAATCAGCGTGGTTGTACCGTTTTCAATGGCGTGTTGTGCCTGTTGTGGGCAGATAAAGTGAATGTGAGTGTCGATACCGCCTGCGGTCGCAATGAGATTCGTGCCGTTATGCACTTCGGTGCTTGCCCCGATGATCATATTTGGAGTTACGCCGTCCATTGTGTCAGGGTTGCCCGCTTGACCAATGCCGACAATGCGACCATCGCGAATGCCGATGTCGGCTTTGATAATGCCGAGTTTCGCATCAATAATCATCACATTGGTGATCGCAAAATCCAACACATTTGGATTGTCGCGAGTTGCCGTGCCAGATTGTGCCATACCATCACGCACACTTTTACCGCCACCAAATTTACATTCATCGCCTTTGGTAAGCAAATCTTGTTCAATCGTCGCCCATAAATCGGTGTCGCCCAAACGCACGCTGTCGCCCACAGTCGGGCCGTAAGTTGCCACATATTGGGATCTTGGAATTGTTAATGCCATCATCTGCCCCCTATAATTTGCCATCAATGTCGTTATGGAAACCGTAAATTACTTTGTTTCCGCCAAATTCTACCAGTTCCACCGTTTTGGCTTCGCCTGGCTCGAAACGCACCGCATTGCCTGAAAGCACGTTCAAACGCATACCGCGAGCCAAAGTGCGGTCAAATTCAAGGGCGTTATTGGTTTCAAAAAAGTGATAATGCGAGCCAACTTGAATTGGGCGGTCGCCTTTGTTCACAACGTCGATTTTCACGGTTTTCCGCCCAACATTGGCGTGAATATCACCGCTTGCTAGTTTGTATTCGCCTGGGATCATTTCTGTTTATTTCCTGTATTTTGTAGGGTGTGTGAACGCAGTTCACGCACGCCTTTTGCCATTTTCTACGAAAAATAAACCGCTTGCGTGCGTGGATTTTCAATCCACACACCCTACGATTTTCGTTTATCTAATCGGATTATGCACCGTCACCAACTTCGTGCCATCGGGGAAAGTTGCCTCAATTTGCACTTCGTGCACCATTTCTGGCACGCCTTCCATTACGTCATCGACGGTTAAAAGTGTTGCACCATATTGCATTACTTCCGCCACGGTCATTCCATCGCGCGCGGCTTCTTGCAAGTGGCTGGCGATGTAGGCGATAGATTCTGGGTAGTTTAATTTGACACCGCGAGCTTTGCGTTTTGCCGCCAATTCACCCGCGAGGAAAAGCATCAGCTTTTCTTGTTCTCTTGATGTTAAGTGCATATCGTTGTCCTTCTATGATTTGCAAAATGTGGAAGAAATTATACCGCTTGTCTAGCTGCGACTGAATCAAGGATTCAGCCATTTGAGCCATTTTTCTTTATCGACATCAACGGCTTCGGTTTTGGATTTTACCCATAGCAAAATCCAGCTGGCGAGAATAAACCCGATGGTGTATGAGGCTATGCCCAGTTCAGAAAAGCCAAATTGAATCAACACGGCAAGCAGTGTGCCGAACAGAATGTAGAGAAAATCCCGCAGGCGGTTGCCCGCAAAGGCACAGGCAACCAAAATTGGTGAAAAACCGTATAAGCCGTTGGCAAGATTATTGTGTCCGACCGCCAATAAATGATGGGCAAATGCTGTTCCCAATACTGCAGCTGCCATACCGTACATAGCCGCCATGGGGGAGCTAATCGCGATTGCCACGAACAGCAACCCCCCCGTAATTACGCTTGAGCCGAAATTGACTTCCGCCCATGCGTAGAGTGGGCTTTGAATGGCATTAAAAGTATCAGTGTAATCGGATAACTCAGGCGTAGTTTGTTCCAAACCAAAGAGTTGAAATTTGGCGGTAAGAAAGCAGAAAAACCAGCAGGTTAGCACGAACGGGAAAGTAAAGGCAATTTTGCGTTGTGCCAAGAATGCTCGCATTAACAGCGTAGAAACCACTGCTGCCGCCACGCCCCACAGCCACAACAGCGGGTGGCTGGCATCTTGTTCGCCGAAGGTGAACATCACGCACATAAAGGCGAGCGAGCCGTTAAAGCCATATAAACCTTGTTGAATTTGGCTGATCGGGTAGTTTAATCCGCGTGCGGTGAGCGTGCCGATAAGTGAACCGAGAAAGCACGCCACACCGAGCGTCCAATGGCTGAAAAACATTGCGATGGTAATCACCAGCCCTGTTAAACCGTTCTCTTGCAGAAAAATCTGCCCAATGCCTGTGAATGTTTCTTTGATGGGTGTTTGCATAGTACCTCATTGTTTTTTTGTTAATAAGTCAGTCACATTCATAGTTCAACTCTCTCCCCTTGAGGGAGAGAGACAGCTTGAAATTGTGTAATGCAATTTCAAGCAGAGAGAGGGGGATCAATATAGTTTTTGTAAAGGAGCGGTTAAAAATAACCGCTTTCCCCTCTCCCGAATTTCAATTCTGAACGAATTGAAATTATCCCTCTCCCTCAAGGGGAGAGGGTTTACAACAAAATCACCTCGTCCGCCAACGCTTCGCTAAATGCCAAATCGTGGGTGGCGATCAGCATTGGTAGGCGCAGAGCTTGTAATAAAGCGGTCAATTTTGCTTTGTTTTTTGCATCTAGCCCGTTGGTTGGCTCATCGAGCAGCAACATTTTCGGTTGCATTGCCAACACGCCAGCTAAAGCTGTGAAATTTTTTTCGCCCCCTGAAAGCAAGTTCACTGGGCGATCTTTTAAGTGCGCAATGCCTAAACGTTCCAATTGTTCAAGGGCGATTTGATAGACTTCCGCCTTGCTTTTGCCTTGATTCAAACAGCCAAACGCAACGTCGTCTAATACGGTAGGCCCGAACAGCTGATCATCGGCTTGTTGAAAACAAATTCCCACCGTGCCACGCAATGGCACAAAATCCGCCTCTTGCTGGCAAGATTTGCCAAACCAACGAATTTCTCCCGAATGCACAGGCACAAAGCCCAGCAACGCCAGCAATAGCGTTGATTTGCCCGTACCAATTTCGCCTTGCAGCACAAATTTTTGCTGGTCGGCAATCGCAAAAGTTAAGTCAGAAATCACCGCTTGTTGGTTGCGGTAAAGGGTTAAGTGATTGACGTTGAGTACCATTTCTTCGTTATAAAATGGTAGGGTGTGTGAACAAAGTTCACGCACGCGTGCGTGGATTTTCAATCCACACACCCTACGCTTCATTAGCAGTTAAAGTTTAAATCCCCGTGCCTTCATTGCCATTTCAGCTTTTTCGGCTTTCAGCATTGCGTGAATCAGCAGCAACGCCACGCGTTGGGCATAGACTTTCATCGTGAACCAGTTGCATTTGGGCTGAAAACCGCGGGCTTTCATTGCCATATCCATTTTTTGGTTGAGTTCGCCCAGTAGCGAAATGTATCGCACGCTTAAAATAAACAGATGAATCAGCTTTTTCGGCAGTGGGAGCTTCGCGATGGCTTGCACCAGAATAGTGTCGGTAACGTGGTGTAAAAATAGCCAAACCGACAGCACAATCAGGTTCATTCGTAGTGTAATTAGGGTGGCGAGTGAGATGCCGTGTGCATTCCACATCAAGCCTTGTTCGCCGATTTTCCAGCTTAGGGTTGCCCAAAGCAGCAGGCTAAACAGATTGAATTTCAGCCAGCGTTTGAGCAAATGTTTCGGTTGATGACTATGCAAAAAGCAGACCGCAAACAGCACGCAAGCGGTCAAAATCGCCAACAGTTTTACCGAACTGAGGCTGCTGACCACCACGCCGAACAAACAGGCGTACACTAAGCGGTAATGCGGTTCAAGCAGTCTCACGATTTCAACGCCTCGGGCATCATTTTCGCCAGCGTAAGCAACACGCCCACGCTAATCAAGCTATCCACCACAAACACAGGCAAGTGCGACACAATGAGCAAACCGATTAAATCGTGATATTGCGAGCCGCCATCAACGGCAAGCACGAATGAGGCAATCGCCACCGCACCGCCAACGCCCAACACGCCTGCCAAAATGCCTGCAAAAATCAACCGCTTGCGGGTCAGTTCCCTTAATAATGGACGGCTTAAATAATGCACCGCAAGGGCTGGCAACGCCATAATGCAGAGATTCACGCCAAGCACAGCGAATCCACCGAACGAGAACAACAAGGCTTGCAAAGCAAGAGCAATAAAAAATGCGGGGAACACCGCCCAGCCTAAGAAAATGCCTGCAATGCCGTTTAAAATCAGATGGACGCTACCAATGCCGACAGGGATATGAATCGTGCTTGCCACAAAAAAGGCGGAAGCGAATAAGGCAGTGAGCGACAAGCGGTCAGATTTCAACGATTTTAAGCCAATCGCCATGCCGACTGCCGCCACTATCGCCCCTGCAATCAAGGTGGAACTATGTAAAACACCTTCCGATAAGTGCATTATTTTCCCTTCCTTGTTTTCAGCAACGCCACCAGCCCGAAAATGCCGAGAATGTAGCCAATGCCGCCTAAAATATCCCGCCAGTAGATCTTGTCTTTTAGCTGTGCGATCTCTTCTCGCACCAGTTGTAATTCTGAACTGGAAAGCGGTTGATTAGCAATCTTCTGCACCACCATTTCCGCCCGATGCCCTTCCGTTCCTTCGATAATCACATTAAAGGTGCCATCTTGGGTAAAGGGCAAAGAAAACCGCCCTTCTCGGTCGGTTTTGCCATACACTGCGGGTTCTGTTTCGCCCATTTTCACCGCTTCCACATAGGTTTCCGCCGCAGGGGTTTGGTCGGAATAATAGGCTTTGCCCGAAATTGCCGCCCCGTCATATTGGGCAAACAGATGCAATGCGTGGGCAGCCGCATTGGCAGAAAAAAGTAAAAAAATGACCGCTTGGGTAAGAGTTTTAATCATATATCATTTCATTTTAGGTAGGGTGTGTGGCTGAAAAGCCACGCACGTTAAGACAAAAAGTGTGCGTGAACCCTAGTTCACACACCCTACGATTACTTCACATCAAAGGTCAGCATATATTCGTAAGAACGGTCAGAATAATCAGGGTTGTCTGCCACTTTTTCTTCAAATTCCGCCCAAACTTTGTTGAAGCCTTTGGTTGGCGTGAATTCCGCAATGCCTTGTGCGTTGGAAAGGTTGAATGGCTTGTCTTCGCCTAAGCCGACTTTAATGCCTTCCACAGGTTTGCCGTTGTGTAGTACTAAAATTTGCAACGGTTTGCCCGCTTCAGGTTTAGCAAGAGGCACAAGTTCATAGGCTTGATCGTGCGGTTTGAAGGCTTGCTCGCCCCAGTTTAAAATCGCTTTACCGAGTTTCATCGGGTTAATAGAAAATTCTGCTGTCGGGGCTTCTTTTTTGGTTTTCTCGACATATTTTCCGCTTGGTAATTTCGACCACACGCCGTTGTTAAAGGCAAGGAACACAATATCGCCATTCGCCACTTGCACGCTCGCTTCGCCTTTCTCGCCCTCTGTTTTATGGAAAACAGGCGATAAATCAGATCGCTTGCCGTGGGCATCAATTTGTTGAACGTGGGTTAATTTAGAAAGGAGATAAGGTTCGGTGGTTTCGTGTCCGAATTTGATAGCATATTGATTGCCTGATGCGGGTTCTAGCCAGATGTTGTGGGCTGAAACAACCGATGAAAGACCTAAAGAAAGGCATAATGCGATATGCGAGAACTTCATATTCATTCCTTAAAGCTGATTATTTTTGATGATAAAAATAGGGGCTGTACTAGATAACTAGACTAAATTCCCCTTAACTAATTGTTTTAAAA
>CAUUKJ010000036.1:0-25071 GCA_963545995.1 uncultured Haemophilus sp. | reverse complement strand
ACCTTCGACCAACGGATTAAAAGTCCGCTGCTCTACCGACTGAGCTAACGACCCTTTAGAGAGTTGAGCAGTTTAAGTGGTGGGTCGTGAAGGATTCGAACCTTCGACCAACGGATTAAAAGTCCGCTGCTCTACCGACTGAGCTAACGACCCTTAATACTGCGTAACGAGGGCATATATTACTATTTTTTTTTATAAGATCAACACTTTTTTTCTCCATTCTTGTTTGATTGTATGCTTTATAAACTATCTAGCGAAAAATAAAGCGATAAGATTTCTCTTATCGCTTTATTTTTATCGATCAATCTTACTTCTCATCAACTCAATCACATCGGTAATCGCCTGCGTTGGTGCGGGAAGTTGGTGCATTACCCAGCGGAAAAGTTCGGGATCTGGGTAAGTCAGCATTTCAACAAAAGCCTGCTGCTCAGCTTCTGTTAAACTATCGAAATGATTTTGATAGAACGGCATAATCATTTTATCCAGTTCACGCATTCCGCGGCGACACGCCCATTCCAATTTAAAGCGGTTAATTTCTGCCATAATTTTACATCCTATTGCACTTCGTTAATTCGTAGTTCTTTTGGCACTTCAAAGAACATATTTTCTTCTAAGCCTTCCAAATTCGCAACTTCTGTCACGCCAAGCTCTTTTAAGTGTGAAATCACCGATTGCACTAACACTTCAGGTGCGGAAGCACCCGCGGTAATTCCAATGGTTTCCACGCCTTCTAACCAACTCGCATCAATATCTTCTGGTCCGTCAATCAAACGAGATTGAACCCCCATACGGCTCGCTAACTCCGCCAAACGGTTAGAATTCGAAGAGTTTTTCGAACCAATCACCAACACCAATTGCGATTGTTTCGCCAACTCTCGCACCGCTTGCTGGCGGTTCGTCGTTGCATAGCAAATATCATTTTTACGCGGACCTTGAATCGCAGGGTATTTCTCTTTCAACGCTTCAATCACACCGCTTGTATCGTCAATAGAAAGCGTGGTTTGCGTCATAAAAGTCAGCTCATCTTGGTTAGAAACAGGTAAATTCGCAATATCTTCAACCGATTCAACCAAATAAATGCCGCCCTCTTGGTTATCATACTGCCCCATTGTGCCTAACACTTCTGGGTGTCCTTCGTGCCCAATCAAAATCGCTTTCGTGCCTTTACGGCTCGCACGAGCAACCTGCATATGCACTTTAGTCACGAGCGGACAAGTCGCATCAAATACTTTCAAGCCACGACGTTTTGCCTCTTGGCGAACCGCTTGAGAAACCCCGTGAGCCGAGAAAATCACAATCGCATCATCAGGCACTTCGTCCAATTCCTCAACGAAAATCGCCCCTTTCGCTTTCAAACCGTCCACCACAAAACGGTTATGCACCACTTCGTGACGCACATAAATCGGTGCTCCGTGAATTTCAAGGGCAAGTTCCACAATTGAAATCGCACGATCCACGCCTGCACAAAATCCTCGCGGATTGGCTAATAAAATCTTCATTTAATCACTCTTTTTCGTTTTCTTTTCAAAAAATGCAGCTAACACCAATAAACCCGCCCCCACTGAAATGGCAATATCCGCCACGTTAAAGGTCGCAAAATGGTAGCCGTCCCAATTCCAATAAAAATCAAAGAAATCAACCACATAGCCTTGACAAACATTCAAGCGATTGTAAGGCTCATCAGGAATTACGCCCAACAGGCTGCACTTATCCACCGCACGGTCAATCGCATTGCCTAATGCCCCGCCAATAATCAACGAATACGCAATATTTTCCCATTTTTTGACCGCTTGCGTTTCCTTATTTCGGTAAAGCAACACCGTTAACGCTGCTGAAATCACCACCGCCAAGCCTAAAAAGAAATACGTTTGCCAACCATCGTGATCGGCTAAAAAACTAAACGCCGCCCCGTAGTTACGGGCATAAGTGAGGTTAAAAATCGGCAACACATTCACGCTTTCATAAAAACGAAAATGAGTAATCACCACATATTTCGACCACAAATCGCCCACTATAACAGCCAAACTTAGCCATAACCACGCTAATCCAGTTTTTTTCATCTATAACGCCTCTTCGTTTTCTTCTCCCGTGCGAATGCGGATCGCACGCTCCACCTCATAGACAAAAATCTTACCATCACCGATTTTGCCCGTTTGAGCCACGTCCATAATCGCCTCAATACACTCATCGACTTGCTCATCCAGCACAATCACTTCCACTTTCACTTTCGGCAAGAAATCAATCGCATATTCCGCTCCGCGATATAATTCGGTATGTCCTTTTTGTCTGCCAAAACCTTTAACTTCGGTCACAGTCATCCCCGTAATGCCCGCATCGGTTAATGCTTCACGCACATCATCGAGTTTAAACGGCTTAATAATCGCCTCGATTTTTTTCATCATCGTTCCTTTTATGGCCATAAATTGGCGTATTGTATCAAAAATTTAACGGATCTTTTTGAAAAATGAGATTTTGTTTGTGGTGAGGTTACCGTGGGTAACAAGTACCCACGGTTAAGCATAAACATACCCCGTTGGGGTATTGGTAGAAAATCGGAGAAAAACAACTCTCTCCCCTCGAGGGAGAGAGACAGCCGAAATTGCGTTAGGTAATTTTGGCAGAGAGAGGGGGCTGCGATGTTGTCCTACAATAAAAAACCGTCCTTTGAAGGCGGCTTTTTCTTTAGTAGAATCCCGTTCGTGCTATGGTGACCTAAGGTAGTATGTTACCTGCCAGTAGCATATTGCCTAGTCGCTTAGTCTTATAGCACTAAGGAGGTGATTTATGTGAAAATATCAGAAATTATTGCTCTGATAATACTAGCTATGCTAGTAGGGGCAATCGGCTTTAAAGTGTTCGCTACGCTAGATTTGCTGATTGCAGTCTTCAATAAATTAGCCTAACGGCTAGGAAGGGAACGGAGTTGCGACCTGTTCTATTTTATGCCTGCCTTTTCTTTTTTTCAAGTCTGCGGTAATAATCACTCTCTCATCGTAAGGGAATGCTGCAAGCGTTTCGTTTCTTAACGTGCGTTTACCTTCCGCAAATTCTTTATATGCGGTAAGTCCTTCTACTAATTCATCAAATAATTCGCTCATTGTTCTAATCTCTCAATTTCTTTCACTAAGTTAATCAAGCCAATGCAACATTACCAAATTAAAGAAAATTGCTTTGCATTTGTTATCATTGTACAATTTATGTATAGTTTATTTATAAGGGGAATTCATTATGTATGCAATTGCTTTTGATCTTGATACTGCTATGTTGAAAGAATTGTACACATCCGAGAGTTGGCAGAATGCTTATGGAGATGTTAAAAAAACACTCGAAAGTTTAGGGTTTGATCATCAACAAGGTAGTGTTTATTTTGGCGGCTCTGAGATGACAGCGGTTAAGTGTGTTTTAGCAGCCCAACAATTATCAAGAACTTATTCTTGGTTTAAACCATCAGTTTCTGATATCCGAATGTTAAGGATTGAAGAGCTGAATGATTTAGCACCAGCTTTATAATTTACTTTGCCCCTAGCGATAATGCTAGGGGCTTTTTTATATTTTAATTCACACAAAAAAATTCACATTGCCCACCGCCCGTTTACACTTTACCCCCAGCCAATTCACACAGTTTTACAAGCTTTGAAGCCTTATTAGTCAACAAGCGATCAGATTTACTCACAAGTTTGCATAAAATATTCACATCTTTACATTCTCTTGACAAAACTCGGTATTTTTTAAGGTAAAATATATGCCATTTTTGGGGCAAGATGTCTCATTTTAAGCAAATGATAAATAGGGTAAAAGATATTGCCCTTTTTTATCGGGTGTTTTTAAGCAAAATCAATTAGGTAACTAGATAATGAATAAGGCCTATAAAGTTATTTGGAACGCAACGATGCAATGTTGGGTTGCGGTGTCTGAATTAAGTAAATCAAAAGGAAAAACAAAATCGAAGAAGCTGCTTAATGCAGCTGTTGTCGTTTCTGCGGCTGCAGGGGCGTTAGTTGGTAGTGCGGAGGCGGCTGTCGATTATAGCACTGGTGGAACATTTGGTGGCGGTATGGCGATTGGCTCTAGCAGTTATGCTAATACTAACGCGATTGCTTATGGTCATGAAGCAAATGCTCGTGCTTTAGAAGACGTTGCGATCGGTTATAAAACCATTGCTGGAGCAGCTATTTCAGGTTCGACATCTCATACATCAGAACAGGCGAGTGTTGCTGTTGGTACAAATGCACAAGCTCAAAATGTGGCTACCGTTGCAATCGGTGCTCACGCTAAAGCAAATGTAAACTTTGGTACGGCTGTGGGGGCGGGAGCTACGGCTGCAGGCGAAAATGGTTCTGCTTTTGGTCAAGGTGCACAGGCAAAAGGTGTATATTCAACGGCATTAGGTAAATCTGCACAGGCGGTACAAGATTACTCAATTGCATTAGGTAAAGAAGCTCTTGCTAATACTCAATTGACTACCTCAATTGGTTCGAAAACGAATGCAACAGGTTTCTCTGCTATCGCGATTGGTAGTGGACACGTTCCTGCTACTGGTAGTACTGTTATTGAAAATATTCAAGGTGCACAAGCGGTTGCTGATGACTCTATGGCGATCGGTGCGAGTGCATTTGCAAATAAAACTGCGGCAACAGCACTTGGTAAATTATCGAATGCAACGGGTGACGCAGCAACAGCTGTGGGTTCTGATACGAATGCTATCGGTCGTTCAAGTGTCGTTGTAGGTTATAAATCAAGAGCAGATAAAGAATCTTCAATGGCATTGGGTAACAGCTCTAATGCAACGGGCGAAAATGCAACCGCGATTGGTCGTAATTCAAAAGCACAAAATCAAAACTCTTTAGCAATTGGTACAAATTCAACCGCAACAGCAGCAAATACCACAGTAATTGGTGCAGATGCAAATGCAACAAGTAATGCGGTAAACAGTACAGTAATCGGTCGTGGTGCCGTTGTAAATGCATCGGATGCAACCGTTATTGGTCCTGTGGCACAAGCTCACGGTGCGAACGCAACGGCGATTGGTCGTGGTGCGGCGGCAAATGGTACAGAATCTACGGCTTTAGGTCGCGGAGCAACGGCAACAGCTAACCAATCTTTAGCATTAGGTAAAGGCTCATCTGTGACTGTGGATAGCGGTGTTGCTCTCGGTGACGGTGCTGTAGCAAACCGTGTTGCTCGTGATAAAAATACAATTCAAATTAATACTCAAAATCTAGCTGCAACCACAGGCTTAAGTGATAACAACAATGGCGGTGATGCAAATACCGTTTACGCACCAGTAAAACTTGTGGATGCACCAGGGGCATTAGAAGCGATCAAAAATACCGTAATGGGTAACAAAGGTGCAGTGTCTGTGGGTGATGCTAATAATACTCGTCAGATCATCAACGTAGCACCAGGTAGTGCAGACTCTGATGCGGTGAACGTGGCACAGTTAAAAGCCGTTGCAGGTGCGATCAAGAAATATTCTGTAACCTCGCCAGATGGTTCGATCACCATTACTGACCCAGCGACAGGCGACGATCCGCAAAACTTCCAAATTCAAATGAACACCACTGCTGTTCGAAATGCGGCTGCGTGGAAAATCAAAGACAACGGCAAAGCAGATTCAACTGCAGCTGAAGTAAAAGGCGGCGATGTAGTTGATTTTAGAGGAACTAACTCAGTTAAAGTAGAGCGTTCTGGTCGTGATTTAACGTTCTCAGCTAATACGGCAAGTATCATCGGTAATTCAGATGGCTCAGTAAAATCTCGAGCGAGTGATGCTTATAGTACAACAAATACAGCTCCAGCTGATTGGTTAGTAACTTCTATTAATGTTGCAGATGCTATCAATAAGAGCGGCTGGCAATTACAAGCAAATGGTTCGAGAGTTGGCTTAGTTAATCCAGGCGATAAAGTAAACTTTGAAGCGGGCAATGGCGTAACCATTACTCCAACCAATGAAGCAAATGGCGTTTCTAAATTAAATATTGCTGCAAAAGTGGATAACTCTACCATTAGCTATAACAGCAAAGGTGAGCTACAAGCAAATACAAACTATGGCTGGTCGATTAAAACGGCTAATACAACTGCTGTTGCTGTACCAAATGGTCAAGCTGTAAGTTTAAATGAAGGTCAATATATCAACATTACTCACAATGGTCGTGATTTGCAATTTAACGCAAAAACAGCTGATGTGGGAATGAACACGGCAACGGGTGCGACAAACCAAGCAACAGCAACAGGTTTAGCAACCAATAAAGCGGTGGCGGATGCGATTCAAGCAAGCGGTTTCCAATTAAAAGAAAATGGCACGCTGAAAAATGTGGTAAACCCTGGCGAGAGCTTGAACTTTAAACCAGGTCAAGGCACAACGGTTTCTGTGGGTGCAAATGGCGATGTTCAAGTAAATGCGAACGTGGCGGATATTAAAGCAGGTAATAACGTGACTGTTACAAACAATAGCGGCGTTTATACCATTAATGCTAACGACACCAACACGCAAGTAACCGTAACCAATGCAACAAGCAGCCCGATTACCATTGCAACAACGCAAAACACAAACGGTACAAGTCATTACACTGTGGACGTAAACGTAGATGGCACAACCATTAAGAAAGAAAATGGTGTGTTAAAAGCGATTATTCCAGCGGTGGAAACGGTTACGCTTAACGTAAATACAACGGGTAACAACGCAGGTAAAGTTGATGCACCGAAAGATGCGGATAAAGGCAAGTTAGTAACCGCTGAAAATGTGGCGAAAGCGATTAACGAAAGCTTCTGGATTGCGAAAAAAGGTACTCGTGTAGAAACAAACAACGATAATGCGACTACAGCAGAAAGCAATATTGCGGCAGGTAATAACGTAACCTTTATTGCAGGTAAAAACATTGCATTAGAGAAAAAAGGTAATGCGTTTATCTATGCGACGAAAGATGACGTTTCATTCAACAATGTGACGGCAAATAACTCGGTTACCAATAATTTAACCGTTAACCCAAATAATACCGCGGGTAGTACGTTCAAAGTGGGCGGAAATACGACTGTGGATATGGGCGGAAACCAAATTCATAACGTATCAAATGGTACAGCACCAACAGATGCGGTGAACTTAAGCCAGTTAAACGCAAGTGCAGCGGCAGCGAAAACCGAAGTGAAAGCAGGTAAAAATGTGTCATCTGTAAATGAATCGAAAGATGCGAAAGATGGACACACGATTTACACGATTGACACTGTGGATAACTCTGCACACGTGCAAGCAGCGGCGAACAATGCTGCAGTAAAAGTGGAAAAAGCGACCGCTACACGTGCTGATGGCAATACCACCGTAACCGACTACACCGTTGATTTAACCGATGCAACCAAAACCAATATTACACACGGTGTAAACGCAAATGAAACGGTAACCAATAAAGGTTTAACCTTTAATGGTAACACAGGTTCAACAGGGGCTAAGAAATTAGGCTCAACCGTTGATGTGAAAGGTGGCGATAAAGTAATTACCACAACTGCAACAGACGCAGGTATTACCATCAACTACAACGGCACAGAAGCGGCGAAAGTTACTAACTTAACGTACAAAGCGAACGGCGATAACGCACAAAATGTAAGTTTAGCAACAGGCTTGAACTTCAAAAACGGTAACGGTACAACGGTAACTGTTGGTGCGGATGGAGAAGTGACTTATAACGCAAATGTATCAGGTTTAACTGCAGGCGATAACGTTCAAATTACAAATGATGGTAAAGGTAACTTTACAATTGCTGCGACAGATACTAACACCCAATCAAGTGTAGTAAATGTAACAAGTAGCCCAGTAACGGTAGCGGTATCAGACAACACAAACGGCACAAAACAATATGCTGTAGATGTGAATGTTGACGGCACAACCATTACGAAAGAAGGTGGCGTGTTAAAAGCGATTATCCCAGCAGTGGAAAAAGTAGATTTAACCGTTAACAAAACAGGCGACAACGCAGGTAAAGTAGAAACACCAGCAGATGCGGACAAAGGCAAGTTAGTTACAGCTGAGAATGTAGCGAAAGCGGTAAATGAAAGTTTCTGGATTGCGAAAAAAGGCGACCGTGTAGAAACGAATGCAGATACCACTTCAGACGATAGCAATATTGCGGCAGGTAATAACGTGACCTTTATTGCAGGTAAAAACATTGCATTGCAAAAAGATGGCAACAAGTTTATCTATGCAACGAAAGACGATGTTTCATTCAACAACGTAACTGCGAACAACACCACAACCACAAACTTAACCGTGAATAACGGTGGTAACGTGGATATGGGCAACAACAAAGTTAAGAATGTTGGTGCAGGTAATGTTACTTCAACCAGTACAGAAGCGGTAAACGGCAGCCAGTTATATGCAGTAGATAGCAAGTTCAACAACACTGTGTCTTTAGGTGGCGATAACAGCACATCAACAGGTACACAAGCATTAAATAAAGACGGTGGTCTGAAATTTAATATTGTGGGAGCTGATAACGGCAACATCACAACGACTGCATTAGGTACAGACGTTAAGATTGACTTAACGGAAGGCACGAAGAAAGACATCAAACAAGGCGTTGATGCGAATACAACTGTGACGAATAAAGGTTTAACCTTTAATGCGGATAATGGTAATACGGGCATTAAGAAATTAGGCTCAGAAGTTGA
This sequence comes from uncultured Haemophilus sp., assembly GCA_963545995.1. GTDB lineage: Bacteria > Pseudomonadota > Gammaproteobacteria > Enterobacterales > Pasteurellaceae > Haemophilus_A. The sequence continues at coordinate 16,413 of CAUUKJ010000036.1, read as the reverse complement.
TGTGAAAGGTGGCGATAAAGTAATTACCACAAATGCAACAACAGCAGGTATTACCATCAACTACAACGGCACAGAAGCAGCGAAGGTTACCAACTTAACGTATAAAGCGAATGGTGCGAACGCACAAAGCGTAAACTTAACGACTGGTTTAGACTTTACCAATGGTACGCAGACAACTGCGGAAGTGGCAGCTAATGGCGTTGTAAAATTCAACGTAAATACGACCGCTTTATCGAATGTGACCAACAACGGCAAGATTACCGTACCAGACGGCAACGGTTTAGTGACAGCTAAAGAGGTTGCAGAGGCGATCAATGCGTCTTACTGGAAAGCAAACGCAGGTGGTAATGTTGATGGCACAACTACTGCGGATAACGTAACAACAGGCACAGAAGTGTTCTTCGCTGCAGGTAAAAACCTGAAAGTGAAACACACAGCGAATAACTTTACGTTCTCAACAGCGGATGATGTTTCATTCAACAATGTGACTGCAAATAACGTAACAGCAGGCAACACCACAACTACAAACTTAACCGTGAATAACGGTGGTAACGTGGATATGGGTGGAAACCAAGTTCACAATGTTGCAAATGGTACGAAAGGTTCAGATGCGGTTAACTTAAGCCAGTTAAATGCAACAACTGCGATTGCAAATGCAGGTTGGAAAATTAAAGCAAATGGTAATAACGAAACAACCGTGAAGCCAAATGCGACTGTATCGTTAAATAACACAGACGGTAACATCTTAATTACCAAAACATCTGATAACAACGACGTGACCTTTAACTTGAACCCGAATACGACATTTGGTGTTGTAGGCAAAGACGGTAAAGATGGCGTTGATGGTTCTATCGGTGTAAACGGTAAAGATGGTGCGTCAGTTGTTATCAACGGTAAAGATGGCTCAATCGGCTTAACTGGACCGAAAGGTGCAGATGGTAAAGACGGTGTGTCTGTGACGTTGAAACCAGAGAAAGGTACAACGACAGTTAATGCGACAGATGGTGGTAAAGAAATCGATCGTATTAAATACACTGACACTAACGGAACAACTCGTGAAGTCGCAACGTTAGATGATGGCTTGAAATTCGCAGGCGATGATAACGCAGTGATTAACCGTACTTTAGGTTCATTATTGAACATTACAGGCGGTGCGACAGATTCAACAACTGCGAACAATATTCGTGTGACCAACGATGGCAAAAATGGCTTACGTGTTCAATTAGCGAACAATGTGACCTTTGATGCGAACGGTAGCGTGAAGATTGGCGACACAACCGTGAATAATGGTGGTTTAACGATTAACGGTGGACCAAGCATTACGAAAGACGGTGGTGTGAACGCTGGCGATAACGTGATTTCAAATGTTTCAACAGGCGTGAAAGATAATGACGCAGTGAATGTGAAACAGTTGAAAGATTCAGTATCAACAGAGTCTGTGGTAGCGAAAACTGGTACAGATAACATTGCTGAAGTTTCTCCGAAAGCGGGTCAAACTTTAGGCGATAAGAATGCTCAGTATGAAGTATCTGTATCGAAAGCGAAAGTGAAAGACGCAGCGGTTGAAGCGGTAAAAGTTAACGCGACGACAGGTAGCCCGATCACAGTAACGACAACGGCAGATGCGGCAAATAACAGCACGACTTACACCGTAAACTTTAACGGTGATAATGCAGCGAAAGAGATTCCGTTGACATATAAATCAAATGGTAATGCAAGCACGGCGAAAATGGTGAAATTATCAGATGGTTTAGACTTCACAAATGGCACATTAACTACAGCAGTAGTTGGCGATAATGGTGTAGTGAAATTCAACGTAAATCAAGGTGCATTTAACACAACGATTGCAGATGTGAATGGTAAATTAAACAACGCATCGAAAGAAGGTGTGGCGACAGTTGAAGAGGTAATTAAAGCGGTAAATGCTGCGGGTTGGGTAGTGACTTCAGGTAACACCAGCACAGGTACGGTATCGGGTACATCGAGAGAAGTAATTAATCCAGGCGACGCGGTGAAATTCATCGCAGGTCAAAATGTGGATATTACACAAGATAAAGGCAACTTTACGATTGCGACACGTGAAAACGTAAGCTTTACGACAGTGACTGTAGGTAAAGATGGCAAAGACGGTAAAGATGGTTCTATCGGTGTAAACGGTAAAGATGGTGCGTCAGTTGTAATTAACGGTAAAGATGGCTCAATCGGCTTAACAGGACCGAAAGGTGCAGATGGCAAAGACGGTGTATCAGTTACGTTGAAACCAGAGAAAGGTACAACGACAGTTAATGCGACAGATGCAGGTAAAGAAATCGATCGTATTAAATACACTGACACTAACGGAACAACTCGTGAAGTCGCAACGTTAGACGATGGCTTGAAGTTCAAAGGCGATTCTAGTCAAGTAATCAACCGTACTTTAGGTTCACAAATGAACATTACAGGCGGTGCGAACGAAACGACATTGACAGATAACAATATCGGTGTGGTTTACGACACAGCAACTGATGGCTTGAAAGTGAAACTTGCTAAAGATGTGAATTTAACATCTAATGGTAGTGTAACAATCGGCAATACAACGTTAAATAACAACGGCTTTACGATTACCAATAAAGCAGATCCAAGCAAAACGGTAAGTGTGACGGATAAAGGCTTGAACAACGGAGGCAACACAATTATTAACGTTGCTCCAGGTGTTAATGGTACTGATGCGGTTAACTTAGACCAGTTGAATGCAACAACTGCAATTGCAAATGCAGGTTGGGTAATTAAAGCAAATGGTACTAACGCAACAACAGTGAAACCAAATGCGACAGTTTCATTGAACAATACGGATGGCAACATCTTAATCACGAAGAACAAGACAGATAACAACGTGACCTTTAACTTCAACCCTAATGCAACATTTGGCGTGAAAGGTAAAGATGGTAAAGATGGCGTTGATGGTTCTATCGGTGTGAACGGTAAAGATGGTTCGTCTGTTGTTATCAACGGTAAAGATGGTTCAATCGGCTTAAATGGTAAAGACGGTAAAAACGGCTTAAGCATTAAAGGTGATCAAGGCCCTGCTGGCGTTGATGGCAAAGATGGTGAAACGAAGACACGTATTGTTTATGAATATGCAGATCCACAAGATCCAAACAAAACAATTCGTGAAAATGTGGCGACATTAAACGATGGTTTAATCTTCACGGGTAATAATGGTGTACGTAATAATCACAAGTTAAATACATTAGTGACTATTATTGGTGAAGGTGTGGATAAAGCAGCGTCTGCAAACTTTACTTCTGCATCAGGCAATATCAATGTGAAAGCAGATGGCAAAGGAACTTTAGAAGTCCAATTAGCAAAAAATCTGAAAAATATTGAGACTATCAACAACGGTAATAGCACAATTACCTTAAACAAAGACGGTGGCACAACCATTTCAGGTGGTGATGTAAGCGTTGATGGTAATAAAGTGACCAACGTGAAAGATGGTGATGTAAGTGCTAACAGTAAAGATGCTGTAAACGGAAGCCAGTTATATCACGTGATGACAAATGCAACAGCAGGTTGGAACTTAAGTGTTAATAACGGCAAAGACAAAGGCAATGTGAAGCCAGGTGCTCAAGTTGATTTAAACAACACTGATGGCAATATCATCATTAGCAAAAATGCGAATAACGTGACCTTTAACTTCAACCCGAATGCGACATTTGGCGTGAAAGGTAAAGATGGTAAAGGCGGCGTTGATGGTTCTATCAGTGTAAACGGTAACGATGGTTCATCAGTAGTACTTAACGGTAAGGGTGGTTCAATTGGCTTAACTGGACCGAAAGGTGCGGACGGTAAAGATGGGGCGAGTGCGAACATGAGTGTTCAAAAAGGCACAACGACCGTGAATACCGACCGTGATGGTGGTAAAGAGGTTACTCGTATTGTTTATACCGACAAAGATAAAGATGGTAAAGATATTAAACGTGAAGTGGCGACTTTAGATGATGGCTTGAAATTCAAAGGCGACTCTGAGCAAGTGATCAACCGTACGTTAGGCTCTCAAATGAACATCACCGGTGGTGCTGATTCAACTAAACTCACTGATAACAATATCGGTGTAGTTTATGATGAAGCAACTAACGGCTTGAAAGTAAAACTCTCTAAAGATGTGGACTTAGGTAAAGATGGCTCAATTACGATTGGTGGTACTCAAGTCACCAACAATGGTTTAACCATTAAAGGCGGCCCAAGCGTAACTGAGAAAGGTGTGGATGCTGGTAATAAGAAAGTGACTAATGTGGCTGATGGCGACATTAACGAAACTAGCAAAGATGCAGTGAACGGTAGCCAGTTATATCAAGCTGTGAATAACATTAACAAAAATGTAAATGCTGCGAAGACAGAGCTTGAAGAAGGAGATAATGTGACAATTACCTCTCGTGTGGGTAATAATGGTCAGACTATCTACAAAGTAAGCTCAACGGATAACTCTGCTCATGTTCAAGGTGGTTCTGATGCAGTATCTGTTACTAAAGCAGAAACAACACGTAAAGATGGCTCAACGACAGTGACGGATTACACCGTAGATCTTTCAAGCAAAACGAAAGATGATATTAAGAAAGGTGTTGATGCACACGATACTGTAACCAATAAAGGTTTAACCTTTAATGCGGATAAAGGTACAACGGGTGCGAAGAAACTGGGTAGCCAAGTGGCTGTAAATGGAGATAACAAAAATATCGAAACAGTGGCTGACACAAATGGTGTGAAAGTGAAACTGAAAGATGATATTAATGTGAACTCTGTGACAGCAAATACTTTCAAAGCTGGTGATACCATTGTGAATACGAAAGGTGTTCAAGTGGCAGCGAAAGATGACCGCGGTAATAATACTAATGTGGTGATCAATGAGAAAGGTATTAACGCAGGTAATACTCGTATTCAAAATGTTGCTGCTGGTCGAGCAGATACGGATGCTGTTAATGTTAGCCAATTAAAAGGTGCTGTAACACAAATTGGTAACCACATTAACAAGATGGATAAAAACTTACGTGCGGGTATTGCAGGAGCGATGGCAGCCGGTGGTTTATATCACGCGACCTTACCTGGTAAGTCAATGGTTGCTGCGGGTGCAGGTACTTATAAAGGCGAAAGTGCTGTTGCGGTAGGTTACTCTCGCTTGTCAGACAACGGTAAAGTGGGTATTAAATTCTCTGTGAATACGAATACTCGTGGTGATGCTGGTGCTGCAGCAAGTGTAGGTTACCAATGGTAATGTAGCTTGAGTTAGTTAAGAGAAAGGCTGAATCCTTCGGGGTTTAGCCTTTTGTTTTATGTGGTTATAGTTTTTGGATAGCAATTGACAAGAAAAACAGATGTTATAATATACTCTTTAAGAGTACAAAATAAGTGGTGGTAATGAGAGTATTTAAAACAAAGGCTTTCAATAAATTTGCACTCAAGAATCAGATATCAGACGATGATTTGAAAGATGCTATTCTTAGAGCAGAAAAAGGGTTAATTGATGCAAATTTAGGGGCAAATATTTTTAAACAGCGAGTTGCAAGAAAAGGACAAGGACGTAGTGGGGGTTTTAGAACGTTTATTTTTTATCGTATTAATGAAAATAGCTACTTTGTAGCAGGGATTAGTAAAAATGATCGTGAAAATATTTCCTCACAAGAGTTATTAGCCTTAAGAGAATTAGCTCAAGAATACGCTAAATTAGATATGCAAAAAATAGAAGAGATGATTAAAAAAGGTTATTTTATTGAAATTTTAATGGAGAAAACAGATGAGTGAACTTTTAGAAATGCTCCACGAAAATGCTGTAGATTTACGTGAGGCAGGTGTAATAGATAAAAAAACAATGCGAAAATTTGATGAGTTATGCTTAACTCCCGTTCCTTTATTTACCCCCGATGAGATTAAAGCTATTCGCAAACAATCTCAGGTTTCTCAAACGGTTTTCGCTCATTATCTTAATGTAAGAAAAAATATGATTTCAGAATGGGAAAGAGGAGTGAAAAAACCTAGTGGAGCAGCTTTAAAACTTTTGAGTCTTGTACAAACAAAAGGTATTGAGATTCTTGCGTAGCATAGGTTAAGTATTCATTCTCCCTCAAAGCAAGTGTAGAATAGCTCCATAAGGAGAAAATAATGGCAGACTACCCAATTGACCGAGTAATGGCGTTTGATAAACAGGCTTATCAAATGATTGATCAGCTTTTGGCGGAAGAAGGAATTAAACGCGATCCGAATTTGGATTACACCTGTGCGATGTATGATGAAAATGGCGAGATTATCGCTACAGGAAGTTGTTTCGCGAATAGCTTGCGTTGCTTAGCGGTTTCTTCGAAACATCAAGGCGAAGGCTTGATGAATGCAGTAGTGACGCATCTGATTAACGAGCAATATGAACGAGGTAATCCGCATATTTTTCTTTACACGAAATGCAATTCGGCGAAGTTTTTTCAGAGTTTGGGCTTTTATGAAATTGCTCGCATTGAGGGCAAGTTGGTTTTTATGGAAAATCAACGCAAGGGCTTTGCAAATTATTTGGCAAATTTAACCGCTTGTGTGCCTACATCTAAGCCAAATCAACGCATTGCGGCAATTGTGATGAACGCCAATCCGTTTACGCTTGGACATCAGTATTTGGTGGAAAAAGCAGCAGCGGAAAATGATGTAGTTTATCTGTTTGTGGTATCGGAAGATAAAAGCCTTGTGCCATTTGCGGTGCGAAAACAGTTGGTGCAGGCGGGAGTGGCTCATTTGCCGAACGTTTATTGTTTGGACACGCAATCTTATATGATTAGCTCAGCGACTTTTCCGAGTTATTTCCAAGAAAATGAGAATGCGGTGATTGAAAGCAATGCGTTGCTAGATTTGCAGATTTTCAGCCAGATCGCCAAAGCATTGGGGATTCAACGGCGTTATGTGGGCGAAGAGCCGTTTAGCCGTGTGACCAATCTTTATAATCAGATTATGCAGGCGGAATTGCCAAAAGCAGGCATTGAGTGTGTCGTCGTGCCACGTAAGCAAAATGCGGGCGAAGTGATTAGTGCTTCAAGTGTTCGAGCTGCGATACAAGCGGGCGATTTTGAACGCGTGCGTGCAATGTTGCCTGAAAGCAGTTACCAGTTTTTGATAAGCCCTGAGGGCGAGAAGGTGGTGAAAGCCATTCAGCAAGCAGGGAATGTGATTCATTATTAGGTTTTTCAACAACTTTAAAGGGGATAAAAATGGCTTTTAAATATAAAGTAATTGGCTTTGATTTGGATGGTACCTTGATCAACACTTTGCCAGATTTAACGCTGGTGGTAAATTCGATGTTTTTAGAGCACGGATTTCCAACCGTTACGCAGCAGCAAGTGTTAAGCTGGGTCGGCAAAGGAGCGGATATTTTCTTCCAAAATGCGATCGCTTACACGGGAAAAGTGCTTGATGCGGCTCAACAAGTGAGTATGCGTGCGAGTTTTGATAAGTTCTATGCGACTTATGTGTGCGAAGAAAGTACGCTTTATCCAAACGTGAAAGAAACGCTTGAAGCCTTGAAAGCGAAAGGATTCACGCTCGTCGTGATTACCAATAAACCAACGAAATTAGTTGAGCCTGTTTTAACCGCATTTGGTATTTATCATCTGTTTAGCGAAACGCTGGGTGGGCAATCATTACCAAAAATTAAGCCAAATCCAGACCCGATGTGGTTTATTTGCGAAAAATTTGGCATTCAACCAAGCGAATTGTTATTTGTGGGTGATTCTGAAAATGATGTGATTGCTTCAACCCGTGCAGGTTGTGATGTAGTCGGTTTAACTTACGGTTATAACTATAATGTACCGATTGAGCAATCAAACCCAACTTTTGTGACTTCAGATTTTGCAGAAGTGCTAAATATTGCCACAAAAGAGCTCTAATTTTTGAGGTGCAAAATAGCGAAATTAACGGAAAAACAGGTTATTTTGTTTAAAATATGAATGTTTTGATCTTAATTTGTGCAAACAAAAAATATTTTGAAAAATATGTTTGACTTAATTTCCAGATTCTCTATAATGCACCTCATCAGTTAGCGATACTAACTGATGAACTTAAAAAGTTGCCCGAGTGGCGGAATCGGTAGACGCAAGGGATTTAAAATCCCTCGCCTTTCGGGGCGTGCCAGTTCAAGTCTGGCCTCGGGCACCATTTTAAAATTACCAAATAAATGCGGGAATAGCTCAGTTGGTAGAGCACGACCTTGCCAAGGTCGGGGTCGCGAGTTCGAGCCTCGTTTCCCGCTCCATTCTAAATAATGATAGCACCACGAGGTGCTTTTTTTATATCTGGAATTTCCTCGACCTCTTTAATCCTTTGCTACATTGCTGATTTAGGCGTACCATAACAACATATTTTGTTTTTATTGAGGATTTTAAAATGAGCAAAACACTTCAACAAAAAGCTGACGAAGCACGCAATATGTGTAAATTAAAAGGCGATTCAATGCTTGATAATGCAGATCGCCAAATTGCCTTTGAAGCGGTGTATGATAGCCAAGAGCTAGCTGAACAAGCGGTGGAATATTTCACGCAAAAAGCAAAATCAGTGGAAACAGAACCTTGCACAATTCGGTCTGAAATCAAACCGCTTGAGGATGGAGTGTTAATGCAAATGTGGTTGGAATTTAGCTGCCAAGCAGAAGTAGTGTTGTTCCAGATGGCGGTGAGATAAAGTTTTCTCATTTATCAAGCGGTGGTTTTTAAAGAAAGATTTGCAAGTTTTCCGAAAAAACCACCGCTTGAGCATTCTACTAACGCCAATTGATCCAGAAGAAATAGCACAGCCCACCGATAGCTAAAGTACTGACAATGTTCAGTAAAAAGCCGACTTTCACCATCTCGCTCTGTTTAATATAGCCTGTGGCAAACACAATCGCATTAGGCGGTGTGGCAATTGGCAACATAAAGGCACAAGAGGCACTGCAAGCTACAATCGCTGCGAGTGAAACGGGCGGCAAACCTAAACCATCAGCGACAGAGATGAAAATAGGGATCATCAATGCAGCGGTTGCGGTATTTGAGGTAAATTCGGTTAAGAATACGATAAACGCAGCGAGAATCAGCGTCATCACTAGCCAATGTTGTACTCCGAGATAGCCGACAATAGTATCTGCCAAAATTTTGCTTGCTCCCGTTTCTTTCAACACGATGCCGAGCACTAAGCCACCACCGAATAGCATTAACACACCCCATTCAGTGCGGTCTTGAATCTCAGACCATTTTGCCGTGTTGGTAATGCAAAGTGCGATAACCGCAGTCATCGCCACGACCGCATCAAAATTTTTGATTGGGTTGCTCAGTTCCAATGCTTGACGAATAATGGGTTCTAGCCAGCCACCAAAGACCAAGAAAAAGGCAGTAACGATAAACACGGCAAGCGTAATTTTGCGTTTACCCGTCATCGGAATCTCTTCCAATGAAATCTCAAAAGGTACGTTAAAATTCGGACGAAGTACGACAAGTAGGCTTAATACCATACCAATCATCAAGATGATAGTAACAGGCATACCATAGAACAACCATTCCGAGAAGGTGATTTTGAGCTGTGAGGCGAGAATTGCATTTGGGGCAGAGCCTGTGAGCGTTCCGATGCCACCAATGCTCGCACTAAAAGCAATGCCGAGTAGCACGAAAACATATAAAGCTCGGTTGGTTTTTAGATCGGCTTTTTTCAAAATCCCAAGTGTTAAAGGCAGCATCATTGCTGCAACAGCGGTGTTGTTGATGAAAAGGGAAAGTCCAGCCGTAGCGGTGAAAAGGTAGATAACGGTAAGTTTAAGATTGCCACGGGCAAGGTGGATAATGTGGTTGGCAATCCAGAGATCGAGTTTTTGAATATTCATCACTGCAGCCATTACAAAGCCGCCAAAGAACATAAAAATAATCGGTTCAGAGAAGGGGGCGAAGGCTCCTTTGGTTGGCAAGACATTCAAACCAATCGCCAAAATCGGCACCATCAGCGAGGTAACGGTGATGTTAAATGCTTCTGTCAGCCATAATATCCCGATAAAAACCAGCAGTGCTAACCCCCGATTTTCCATCGGGGCGAACGGCAAGAATTTAATCAAAGCCAAAAACAGCAGGAAGTCTAGGGCTAATATAATATAGCCTCTTGTTGGATTTTTTGTTGTGCTTGACATACGTCGCTCCTTGAATAGTCAAAAGTTGTATGTATTTAGAACATAACAAAAAATTTAAAAATGTAAAGAGTTTTTAACAAGGATAAGAAATTTTAGGGAAAACGATTGCTTTTTGAGCAGAAAGATGCAATGAGTTTCTAGAAATATGAATAATCATCTATCTATCACAAGAAAGCCCTAGTTAATTTAACTAGGAATAACAATTATGTATTTTTGACAATACGTAAAAGATTAAAAGTAAAATTTAAGTTCTGATAATGCTTCATTTTTATATTATTAAGATAAAAATCAGAGTCGGACAAATAAGCACCTTTAGAATAATATAAGTTGTCATTTATTCTAATAATTGGATAATGAGTCTTTATCTTATTAAAGAATTTTATCCTGCTTTCTTTCATTTCTTTTTTTTGCTTGATAAAATACAATTGCGTAAAAACTAATAAATCCTATAAGAATTATTACTGCTATTTTAGTTATCATTATAAAATCTCAAGGTAAAAGATAATAGGGTAGATTATTGCATAACAGATTTTTATTATAGAATACTACCCTCTATATTTTTAATTGATTAAATGATTTGCTGAATTTTTTGCCAACAATCATCGTGCATTGAATCGCTATATTCTTCGTTGTTTAAATAAAGCTCATCATCTTTATCTCGCACAAAACCAAAATGGTAGTGATGTTTTTGGCAGAATTTTTTAAGGGCGGCAAATCTTAATTTTGCGTAATTATCAATGTTTTTATCATTGCCTTTAGCATCTTCACCCCCTTTGGTTTCAATTAACCAAATTTCCCCATTCGTTTTTTGAACAATATAATCAGGATAAAATAATCGCTGTTTTCCCATATTGGTTTCATACACAATCGACAAATAATTTTGCCCTGTATCGCCATTTTTATACACGAATTTTACCTGTTCAGAAGATTCGCAATATTTTTCAAATAATCGCTCGCTTGTAGAGCGGAATCACCCTGTAATCATCATCTGATTATATTCACGATAAACATTGCTTTCCAATTCTTCTTTTGCTTTAGAATGTGGATCAAAAGGATAATTTTCTTCCAATGGAATCGTAAATTGAGTCTCACGAATCGCCTGTGGCATATAGGTTAAACCGAGTTTCCCTTGCGGATCTTGTGTTATTTTATGACTTGCAAAAGCTGTGAATAAGGTTTTTAACTCATCACGATTATTAATAATAAACGCATAGAATTCTTTTCGGGTTAAATCCAATAATTTAAATGGACTACTCACACCTTTTAAGAAGAGCATTTCTAAAATGGTTCTTAATTTTTCATAGCTAATGCTAGCATAATTTTTGAGACTATCTATATTATGTCTTAAATCCATCCCGTGAATATGTGTATTTACTTGATAGCGTAAACTATGATAATTCGCGTGGGATTCTTTAATCTGATCTAAAGTATTAAATCGCCCTTGCATATATTTTGATAGAATTTCTTCACTAATCTAAAAACCACTATTCTCAAAACGTTGGCGGTTTTCTTGTAAATTACCCGTTAATTTATATTGATGACGAATAAAATTAAATAAATTCGCTCGTACGGCTTTATCATCGCTAAAATCCGCATCTTTATGGTGTAATTCTTTAAATAAACGAATATGTCTTGGTTCATCTTTTAAAAAAACACGTTTATATTCTTCACCGCCCACTTCACGCACGGCTTCTTTATATTTTTCATCAAAGGTATAAAGATAAGAACAGTCTAAAATATCTTTGCCATAATGTTTCGCAAGCGGCATACGGCGTAAACGTCCTAGCGTTTGAATTTCAAAAGTTTCAGACATATTATCACGTAATTTCACTAATACTTTTGCACGCGGGCAATCCCAGCCTGTTGCCAACGCTTGTTTAAATAGTAAAAAGAGCGGTTTTGCATTATTTCGAGTAATACTATTTTCGCCTTGAATATCGCCTACATTAATTTTACCCAGTTTAGACGACTGCTTATCTTGTTTATTTTCAGGGCTCATCCATTTGGCAACCAAACCATTTTCATAGCTATAACCCATTTCAGCTAATTTATTTTCAACAAATTCAATGAGTTCATCATTCATATTCGGGAATTGAATTAACACAAGCGGGCGAATTTCTTCTTTTTCTTGCAAATAAGCATCGCTGATTTCTTTTCGAATGCTATCCGATTTATCAAGCAATAATGTGGTTTCATTAAAATGATTTTCCATTTGTTCCACATTTAAATCTTTATTGATATACATTGCTCGGGTAATAAGCCCTTCGTTGATTACATCAACCTCATCAATTTCATAATAAATTGATTTCGGGTTTTTAGTAGGCGTTGCAGAAACACGAATTTCTAATGGGCTGGCAAGGCTATCAATAATATCATTGGCTTTGGCGGTATTATTTAAATGCTCTTCATCAATAATAATCACAAATTGACGATTTTCACGATGTGCTTCGGCAATATATTGTTTTAAATTCTTACGCTCACTCTCTTTTAAAGCTAAATTATCTTTTTTGGTAATTGTTTCCCAGTTAATAAAATAACTTGTGCCCGTTTCAAAGCCGCCATTTAAAATATCGGTAATATTGCCTGTTTTTAACGTGGGGGCAAAGCGTTCCATTTTTTCACGTGATTGTTCTTCTAAGTCCCCTTTACCCACGCTAAACCAGCAAATAATGCTCTCGGGATTATCTTGCAAATAGGTTTCAACAAAGCCCACCATAATAATGGTTTTGCCGCTGCCTGTTGGGCTTTTAACTACAATTTGTGTTTTTTGATTTTGGCGATTTCTTGCATTTTCCATTAAAAAATCGACCGCTTGTTGTTGGAAATCTTTTAACGTTAAACCAATCATTTTCTGCTCCTATAATTCGCCTGCGTCCACAAGTTCATTGCGGAAATAATATTCTGGAATATCAATTACCCTTGCTTGTTTACGATGAATCAAGGCATTTTGTGCTTGATCTAATAAAATATAAGGAGCAATAAAAATACGGGCTTCTTGTTTTAATTCTTCCGTTAAATATTGTGCTAAGGCATCTTCATTTTCAATAAAAAGATTATTGACTCCATCAATTTCACATCCATATTCGAGTTCAATAAGTTCTTTAATATGGTGCATTAATTTCTGTTTAATACCCTCATCGTCCTCACTAAAGCGAGGAATAAATTCCGTTTTAAAATATTTAAGATTATGCGGTAACTCATCTTGAATATTTTTCAAGCGTTGATAGGTAACATTCTCACAAATACTATTTTCATTATTGGTACAAAGAATATAGCGACGATTGCCACCATCTTCTTTATTTAATTGTGCCACAGCGTGTCCCGTTGTACCTGAACCTGCGAAGAAGTCGAGGATGATTGCGTTTTTATTTGTATGTATTTTTAAGAGTCTATCAATAAGTTTTAATGGTTTTTTACCTTTTAAAAATTCAACTTCACCTTCATCTGCTAGTCCTGTAGTTTTTATATCAAACCAGAAATCTCCTACATTCACTTCTAAATATTCATCAGCGAATAATAATTTTGCTCTTGGTTGAGTTGATTTCTCATTATAATCTGATCTCATTAGATAAATTTTGTTTCTTTTTGTCCTAATTAAGAATGCTCCTCCATTAACTCTCTCTTTTTTTATGTCTGCAATTTTCTTTGCTCCAGATGAAGTTGCTACATCACGTAGAATCCTGTATGAATTAGAATAATTTGTTTCTATTTTCTCTTCATCATTCATATTATCATTGTATAGCTTATTTAAATTGCTAAACTTCATTCTGTTACATATTTTATCTCCATATTCTATTTGTTCATCAGTAATTGTTTCGCTATTCATTAATTCTTTTATAATCTGAAGTTCTTCTTTGGACACTCCCTCAACAAGTATTTTATATTCATTATCCCATTTATCTTTTCTTATTCGAATATCGTTAATTTCTATATCTTGTTTTTTATAAAAAAGAATATGTTCTTTTAGCTTTGGTAATCTCTTTTCGACGTGAGCCATTTTTACTCCCGTTGATTCCGATGATTTAATTGAAATATCATTAATAAAATTCTGTTCGCCAAATATCTGATCGCACAAAATTTTTAGTTGAGCGTGTTCATTATCATCAATAGAAATAAAAATCACGCCATCTTTACTGAGCAAATTTCTTGCGATTTCTAACCGCTTGCTCATAAAGCTAAGCCATTTGGAGTGTTTATAGCCGTCGTTATTATCGACATAGCAATCGTTATAGATAAAATCTTTATTGCCAGTGTTATAGGGAGGGTCGATATAAATTACATCGATTTTATTTCGGTGGGTTTTTTCAAGAATTTTTAACGAATGGAGATTATCCCCTTGAATTAATAAATTGTAGAGATCAAAATCTTGGCGATCGATCCAGATCCTGCTAAAATTTTACGTTCTGAAACCTCACTTAAGACTGGGATATGGCTTTCAAGCATCTCGTCAACGTGTTCGCTGTGTTCTTCCCACACCAAACCGTATTTTTTGTTGGTAAGTTCATTTTCGATTTCGTTAATTGCGAGCATTGTTTCGTCATCGTTGTGCTGCTGCTTTAATTTCTCTAAAGCAGCGAGCATTTTTTCGCGTTTTAGTTGAGAGAGGTTAGCCATTTGATCCGCCTGAGATTAGATAAAAAAATTAATAAAGTTATCACATTAAGGGGATATTTTATAGGAAAGGCAGGGAAATAGAAATGCTTGATTTTGTTTAAATAATATACAAATAGAGTGAAAAGAATACTTTTAGATTAAAACCCCAAAATTTCTATTTACTCAACTTTAAATCTATATTATTATTCCGCCCGTTTTCAACGGAGGAATGGTCGAGTGGTTGAAGGCACCGGTCTTGAAAACCGGCGAGGGTTTACGCCCTCCGTGAGTTCGAATCTCACTTCCTCCGCCATCAAATTCAAGAAACCCCGTAGTTTAGGCTACGGGGTTTTGTTTTATCTCAAATGCTACTTTTAAAGTAATTTTTCCACCAATTCTAACACAATCGGTAACTCAGTAATTCCTTCCCGATCTAAAAAATGTCCGCCCGTAGGCAATCGAATATATTCCGCATTTAAAAAACGTGCCAAATTATCGCTGTATTGGTGTGCGACGATAGGATCATCCGATGCAGCAACCACAAACGCTTTTTCAGGCTTATAAGCGGTAAGATTCTGATAAAAATCTGCAAAAATATCCAATTCAGGCAGGTTCGGTAATTTTTCATAAAAACCTGATACAAACACCGCTCCTTTGATTTTTTTTTGCTTTGTGGCGAGAAAATTCAGCGTAGCGATACAGCCTAAACTATGCCCGATTAAAATCGTGTCTTCGGTGAGGTTAATCTTTGCTTGATGATAGGCTAGCCACTCTTCTGGGGTTGGGTTGTCTGAATTCGGCATCGTTAAACGCTGGCAAGTAATGCCTTTTTCGGCTAATTTTTGTTCCAACCAAGGAAACCAATGTTTATCGCCGTTTGCCGTGTAGCCGTGAGTGATGTAGATTTGGGTCATAATTTTCCTGTTAATATTTTAATTAGCATACTATAATAATGCTGATACAGACTGGGACCACGTTTAAGTGGGGTATCAGGTTGAGTGATGAAAATCACTTCCTAGCCTGTGAGCGGGATAAAAGCAATTATTGCTATAAAAACAAATGCCTTAAAACTTTTAAAGACAAAGCAGCACTAGAATTTTTTAGTGCTGCTTTTGTTTTTTATATGCACAGCCAAATTAATGTGCCTGACCGCCCGAAAAGAGGTTAATCACCAATACGCCACCAATAATCAATGCCATTCCGATAATACTTGGCAGGTCGGGTTTTTGCCCGAAAACGAATAGAGCGACCAGTGTGGTAAGCACGATGCCAACGCCAGACCAAACCGCGTAAACAATGCCGAGCGGGAGCGTTTTGGTGATAACGGAAAGCAGATATAACGCAACAACAAAGGCACCGATTGCAATTACGGTGGGGAGTGGTTTGATAAAGCCGTTGCTAGCTTTGATGCAGTTTGAGCCGATGACTTCGATAACAATTGCGAAGCCGAGCAGAATCCAAGGGTTCATATTTATTCCTCGTAAAATAAGGTTATTTTAACGGGAAAGGTAGGGGATGTACAATGTGGCTTCACGGTTCCCCCTCTCTCTGCCAAAAATTGCCTACGCAATTTTCGGCTGTCTCTCTCCCTCAAGGGGCGAGGGTTTTGTTGGGTACAACCTGATAACATCCTTTACATCATAACCCAAAGACATCGTTTACATTCC
>CAUUKJ010000035.1:0-25263 GCA_963545995.1 uncultured Haemophilus sp. | reverse complement strand
ATTTTAAAACAATTAGTTAAGGGGAATTTAGTCTAGTTATCTAGTACAGCCCCAATATTTATATTAATGGTGGGTAAAAATCCCCACCGATAAAATTACGCAGTTAATTGCGATTTTAAGGTTTGTAAATCTAAAATCGTGGACTCTAATGATTTAATTTCACTATCATCGTAGTTTTCATTCCAAGCATTAAGAAGAACACGTTTAATTTGAGATTCGTCCTCCCACATTTCAACATCCCAAGTCTCATGAATAATTTCGTCAATATTAACCTTCTCTAAATTATGCTCAGCCAAGAAAATCTCGACTGTCGAATAACTAGCACATCCCTCTAATAAATCCTCAATTTCACCTCTAAATTCAGAACGTGCTTCAGCCTGTCTAACTTTTAACTGGGAAACTTGTTCCTTTAAGTTATTGATTTTTTTGGCTAGTTTATCTAATGCGTCTTTCTGTTTTGTTTGAGCATTATTAAAACGTTCAATTGCCGCTTTGCTATTTGGGAATAATTCAAGAAGTTCTTGAATTTCATTTTGGTCTAGTGCCATAGTGTGTTTCCTCTTTGGGGTTGATAAAAAATTAATTTAGACTGGTTAAATACTGCTGCAAGGTTTTTGTCATTTTTTCTTGCAATTCGCTTGGTGAAATAATGGTTAAATGGGGAATCCAATATTGCACCAAAGGGATAATTTCTAATTCGTGGATATTTTTGCAATAAATTAACAGTTCGCCATTTTCTAATCGGCGGATAATTTCTTGGTTTGGGAATAAATTCCGACGCGTAAAATAATGGGCGACTTTTTCATCTACTTTAATAATTACTTCGCTTAATTGATTGCCGTGATAAATGCTATCATTTTGCTCAATTTCATTTAAAAAATGGGTATCGGGATTGAAGGTCTCTTCTAAGGTTTCAATAAAGCTCATTTGGCTAAAACAAAATGTTTTTTGCTTGCCTTCCTCAAGCCCAATTAAATACCAAATGCCTTTTTTATTGAGCAACACATAAGGCTCAAGGGTGCGATGGGTGGCGGTTTGCCCTGGTTTTTGATAGGTAAATGCAATTTTTTTGTGATTTTTGACCGCTTGTTGCAGCTGTTTAAACTCACCTTGACGATGTTTAATCGACTCATATTGAAAGCCTTTCACTTGAATGGTGTCGGTTAAGGTGCGTTGGAAAAGCTCGCGATCTAATTTTGGGAAGAGATCTTGAATGCTGGCAAAACGGGCGAAGCGTTCCACGTCTTCTTTGGTGAAAACGCCAAACTGATTGCGGTTGAGGCTATAAAAACGCGGGCCTTTGAGATCCCAATCTAAAAACGCTAAACGGTCGTTGAAATCTTTTTGCAGCGTTCTTACGCCAACGGAAAAGCGTTCCGCCAACTCGTTAATATCAAGCTGACCTTTGGTGTTTAATTCCACTAAAATGGTGGCTAAACGTTCTGCCAATTTTTCGTGTTTACTCGACATTTTGTGTTCCTTTGCGGGTTAATCTTGGCAGCCATTCTAGCCCATCGATTTGCACGGTTGATTCGCACGCAAGTTTTTTTTCAACTTTTTTTCAAAAATTTTGCTTTATTTTAAGTATTTAATTCTTAATATCAAGAATTTTATCCTCTTTTTATTCAACTTTGAATGCCTATACTCATTTAACCGAAAACGAGGGGTTCAGTGTGAAATTAGGCGTGAAAGCAGAAGATAAGTTGAATATCAGTAAACAGGTGGGGCAAGCCATTGCAAAATACCGCAAAGCGGCAGGGCTTTCTCAAGCACAGGTGGCGGAAATATTGGGGTTAAGTAATGATGCGATTTCGCGGATGGAACGTGGGACGATTACGCTCAATGTAGAACGCTTGTGCGATTTTGCCAATCTGTTCCACTGCCGCGTGTCTGATTTGCTCACCGACAGCCAGCTCCAACCCACCGATCAGATTTATCAGCTTGATAGGATGCTTTCACAATTAGATGACGTAGAACGCAAGCGGTTGATTTTGTTAATTGAACAGATGATTGAGTGGAAGAGGGTTTGAAGGGAATTATGTGAGGGCGAATGGTTATTCGTCCATCAAGACGAGACTAAAGCTCGCCTGCGTGCAATCTATTTTATAAAAGCAATTTTATGTTATAAATAATTCATTTTTTTATAAGATTTTTAGCATCAATAAAAAGTAGATAACATAAATTCAATCTCGTCATTAGATAAATTATTTAGATTAATAAGTATGTTATATGAACCATCTTTAGAAATTTTAAGCAACAAATCTGTTTCTATAGGCTCTTTAATAACATTTCCTTTTAATAACGTTCTTGGTTTTGCATTTTTAGCTAAAATAAATCCTAAGGTGCAACTTCCATCTGTAGATGCAAATGAACAAGAAATATTATTCTTATGGAAATTTTCCTCCACAATAATATTCTCTTGAGTGAATACTTTTATAGCATTTTCTAAAATTGACATCTTTCGTCTAATAGACCCTTTATTACTAGAACTACCTAATTCAAAATCATCACAAGATAATGTACCATTCTTACATCTTTTAAAAAATTCAGATGCTGATAATTGAGTTAAAACACCAGTCAAATGTAAGTAATTATCTTCCTTTGCTGAGATTGTATAACACTTATTCGATTTAAATTTTGTTGAGTAAATAAGATAATCAAACTCTACTAAATGTTCAAAATAATCTTGTGAACATTTTATAAGTCTCTCTAACAGTATCTTTAAACGGTTTATTCTGCATATTTTCCTCATAAAAAAATGGAGCGTTAAAATTAAACGCTCCATCTGGATTTTTCACAGTTACCTCTGCAATGGATATGGGTTTTCAGTCTCCATTCCGACCAATAGTAGTAGGTTTAATGTCTCTACACCGACTTCTTTTAAATGAAGTATATGAGGTTAAAACATTTTTTTCAAGGTTTATTACTGAATCATCAAGAAGAAATTCGCTCCATCACGCACGATATTGAGGTAAACCACAGATGGTTTTTCGCCCAATACTTTGCGTAAATCACTTACATTTTCTATACGGTGGCGGTTTACGCCTACAATTAAATCACCTTTTTTCAATCCGCGAGCTTCTGCTTGTGAGCCTTTTTCTACTTTCGTAATAGCCACACCTTTCACGCCTTTTTCATCACGATCGCTATATTCTGCCCCTTTTAATTCTGGAAGAATATCGGTCACTGAACCTGTGCTGCCGATTTCAGATTGAAGCGTTACTTTCGCTTTTGCCGTTTTGCCATCACGTAAATAGGTTAGTTCAATGTCTTTACCTACGCCAGCAGTGGCAATTTTCGCACGTAATTCGCTGAAACTATGTAATTTTTGACCGTTTAATTCGGTAATCACATCGCCCGCTTTTAAGCCTGCTTTATCTGCGGCTGATTTCGGGAATACTTCGCTAATAAAAGCACCTTGTTGTGCATCAATGCCGAATTCTTTGGCTAAATCCGCATTTAATTCCCCACCTTTGATACCTAACATACCGCGTTTTACTTCGCCAAATTCAATGATTTGTTGCACAAGGCTGTTTGCCATATTAGATGGAATCGCAAAAGCAATCCCTGCATTACCGCCACTTGGCGAGATAATTGCAGTGTTGATACCAATCAACTCGCCTTTTAAGTTGATTAACGGGCCGCCAGAGTTCCCTTGGTTTACTGCTGCATCAGTTTGAATGTAGCTTTGGTAGCCTTCGTCAGCATCGCCTGTCGAACGACCTAATGCTGAGATAATCCCTGAAGTCACAGTTTGACCTAAACCAAATGGGTTACCAATTGCCACACTGAAATCGCCCACGCGTAATTTATCAGAATCAGCAAATTTTAATGCGGTTAAATTTTTCGGATTTTCAATTTGCACTAATGCTACGTCTGATTGTGGATCCGCTCCGACTAATTTTGCGTTAAATTCACGACCATCTTCTAATTGAATCGTGATTTTATCGGCATCTTTGATCACGTGGTTGTTAGTAATTACGTAACCTTTTTCTGCGTTAATAATCACGCCAGAACCTAGACCACGGAATTGACGAGGACCAGCATCTACCCCGCCAAAACGGTCACCAAACATATCACCGAAGAAGAATTGGAATTCTTCAGGTAAATCACGCATACGGCTACGACCTTGAGGTTGCCCTTCTTTTGCTTTTCCTTCAACAGAAATACTCACCACCGCTGGGCGAACTTTATCTAACATATCCGCTAATGATGGGGTTGCTTGGTTATTGGTTTGACCCGCAACTGCCGAAATAAATGGAAGATTGATTTCTGCTTTAGCAGGCACTGATGCCATACCTAATGCTAAGATTGATGCTGCGATAAGCGATTTTTTTAATGTTTTCATATTTGTTTTGTTTCCTAATTTCAAACTTCCAACCCCAAAGGGGTTGAATTATACGTAACCGAGGGTAACTTGTTACCCTCGGCTGAAGGTTACTTGCAACTTTGTTGCCTTATTCGTGTCTGATAGGACAGAAAAATTTTTAGAGAGTTCTAAAATTTGCAAAATTTTCTAAAAATTTGACCGCTATTATTTAATCACGTTATGAGTGGTAAAACCCTCGCCCCTTGAGGGAGAGGGATAATTTTGCTTCGTTCAGAAGCAAAATTCGGGAGAGGGGTAAGCGGTTATTTTTAACCGCTCATTTACGAAATTAATATCGTAGCCCCCTCTCTCTGCTTGAAATTGCCTTACGCAATTCCAAGTTGTCTCTCTCCCACAAGGGGTGAGAGTTTCTCTAAACAGAAAATATCTTTAGAGAATAATAAAAAGAAAAGCCAAAGGCTTATTTGGCTTTATTTCGTTGGGTGGAGTATAATCCACCTTTATTTTTGTATTTAAGAAAGGTATTAAATTCAATGCAACACACTGAAAACCTGGTTGAAGTAAACAACCTCACCTTTAAACGCGGTGAGCGTGTGATTTACGACAATCTCAATCTGCAAGTGCAGAAAGGTAAGGTGACAGCAATTATGGGACCTTCAGGCATTGGCAAAACCACGCTATTACGCTTAATTGGTGGTCAGCTCGTGCCAGAATCTGGCGAGATTTTATTTGACGGGCAAAATGTCTGCACCGCTTCGAATAAAACGCTTTATCAAATTCGCCAACGAATGGGCATGCTTTTCCAATCTGGGGCGTTATTTACCGATTTATCCACCTTTGACAATGTGGCGTATCCTATTCGTGAACACACCAATTTACCTGAAGAATTGATTCGTAAATTAGTGTTAATGAAATTGGAATCGGTGGGATTGCGCGGTGCAGCACAACTTATGCCATCAGAACTTTCTGGCGGTATGGCCCGACGTGCGGCATTAGCTCGTGCGATTGCGTTAGATCCAGATTTGATTATGTATGATGAGCCTTTTACAGGGCAAGACCCAATCAGTATGGGCGTGATTGTTGAACTGATTAAAAAGCTCAATCAAGCATTAAATTTAACCTCTATTGTAGTGTCGCACGATGTTACCGAAGTGCTTAGCATTGCGGATTATGCCTATATTGTGGCGAATAAAACTGTCATTGCACAGGGTACACCTGAACAATTAAAGGAAAGCCAAGATCCGCAAGTCGTGCAATTTTTGGCGGGGAAAGCCGATGGTCCAGTGCATTTCCATTATCCAGCCAAAGATTATGTAGAGGATTTGTTTAATGATTAATTTTATTACCCGAATTGGGGCTTCAACCATTGAATTTATCCGAGCATTTGGGCGAGCTGCTTTTATGCTTTGGGGAGCGTTGATTGGTAAGCCACAGTTTCGCAAACATACACCGCTGTTAATTAAGCAACTTCACGTAGTCGGTGTGCAATCTTTGCTGATTATTATGCTTTCAGGCTTATTTATCGGAATGGTTTTAGGCTTGCAAGGTTACGTGGTTTTAGTCGATTTTGCAGCAGAAAGCAGTTTAGGTACGTTGGTTTCACTCTCACTTCTACGAGAACTCGGACCTGTCGTCACCGCATTGCTCTTTGCAGGGCGTGCAGGTTCTGCATTAACCGCGGAAATTGGTTTGATGAAAGCAACTGAACAGCTTTCTAGCCTTGAAATGATGGCGGTTGATCCACTTCGTCGTATTATCGCACCACGTTTCTGGGCAGGCGTGATTTCAATGCCAATTCTTGCTGTGATTTTCACCGCTATTGGTATTTGGGGCGGCTCGCTTGTCGGTGTGGATTGGAAAGGCGTAGATTCAGGCAGTTTCTGGGCAGTGATGCAAAATTCCGTACACGCAAGCGATTTAGTTAATGGCTTTGTAAAAAGCATTATCTTCGCTCTTGCCGTCGTTTGGATTGCATTATTTAACGGTTACGATTCCGTACCAACATCCGAAGGCATCAGCCAAGCTACCACAAAAACGGTGGTACACGCCTCACTTGTAATTTTAGGCTTAGATTTTATTTTAACTGCCATTATGTTTGGTGGCTAATCAGTAAGGAAAAACAATGCGTCAATCAATTAAATATGAATTTTGGGTCGGTTTATTTGTGCTACTCGGCTTATTAGGCTTGGCTTTTTTAGGGCTTCGCGTGGCAAATGTGCAAGGTTTTAGCTCAGAGAAAACTTACAATCTTTACGCAACTTTCGATAATATCGGCGGACTAAAAGTGCGTGCCCCAATTAAAGTGGGCGGTGTGGTGGTAGGTCGAGTATCAGACATTCAATTAGACGAAAAAACCTACACACCGAAAGTAACCCTTGCGGTAAACGAAGAATTTAATAAAATTCCAGATACTAGCTCGCTTTCAATCAAAACCTCTGGTTTATTGGGCGAACAATATATCGCTTTAAACATTGGCTTTATGATGGATGGCGAAACGGAATATATGAAATCAGGCGATACCTTTGCAGATACCAATTCAGCAATGGTGTTAGAAGATTTAATCGGTCAGTTCTTGTATGGCGATAAAAAATCATCAGGCACTGAATCACAACAAGAAGGCGAGAAAGCAGCCACACCTGCTACGCCTTAATCGGTTACAAGCGGTAAAATCTTGACAAAAATTTACCGCTTGTAAAACCAAACAACCCTTTACTTATGGAGTGTTTTTAATGTTCAAGAACATCAAAAAAATGATCGTTGCAGGCTTACTTTCTGTAGCAACCTTATTCTCAAACCAAGCATTTGCGGAAACGAGTCCGTATGTGTTAATGCAACAAACAGCGGATAAATTATTCAGCGACATCAAAGCAAATCAAAGCAAAATCAAATCAAATCCTGAATATTTACGTACTATTGTGCGTAACGATTTAATGCCACACGTGCACGTTAAATATGCAGGTCAATTAGTGTTAGGTAAATCACTTTCTTCTGCAAGCGAAGAACAACGAGAAAAATTCTTCACTGCGTTTGGTCAATTTATTGAGCAATCTTATGCACAAGTGTTAACACAATATCAAGATCAAAAAATTGAGATTGAAAGCGAAAAACCAACAGATGGTCGTTCAATCGTAACCATTCGCGTAAACGTGATTTCTAATAACAATGCTCCGCCAATCAAACTTGATTTCAAATGGCGTAAAAATAGCCGTACAGGCGAATGGCAAGCGTATGATATGGCAGCAGAGAACGTAAGTATGGTTGCAACCAAACAAAACGAGTGGAGCGGTATTTTACGTCAACAAGGGATTGATGCGTTAACTGCACAGGTTGCACAATCTGCAAAACAACCGATTACACTTTCTAAAAAATAATAGTATGAAGCCAGAAAAAACATTACAATGGAGCATTTTTCAGAATAATGAAAGCCAAGTAGTGCAATTCAAAGGCGAATTAACACGTGACACGTTGCTGCCATTATGGGAGCAACGTGCTTCTTTTTTATCTGTAAAGGCAAATCAAGGTATTTACTGGGATTTAGGAGCACTTTCACGGATTGATTCCGCAGGCTTTGCGTTACTCTCTGAATTATTAAACCATTACGGACAACAAACCAAAAACAGCTTAATTCACGTACACGAATCCGTGTTTACGCTTGCAGAACTTTATGGCTTAAGCGATTGGATTAAACAATATATTCCCGAAAATCAAAATGTTATTAATGCCTAAGGAACCCGAACAAATTATGGAACTTAAACAAATCGAAGATTTATTAAAAGCACATTTACCTGATGCCACAGAAATCCATTTACAAGGTGAAAACGCTCATTTTGGCGTTATTGTAGTAAGCGATAGCCTTGCAGCTCTTTCTCGTGTAAAACAACAACAAGCGGTTTATGCTCCACTTGGTGACTTATTCTCAAGCAATATTATCCACGCCTTAACCATTAAAGTGTTCTCAACAGAGCAATGGAAAAAAGAACGCTTGTTAAATATGGCGGGTTAATCCCTTATGCTACCCTCGCCCCTTGAGGGAGAGGGACAATTTCAATGCGTTCAGCATTGAAATTCGGGAGAGGGGTAGAAGGTCCTTTTGACCGCTCTTTTACGAAATCTATACCCCCTCTCTCCCTCAAGGGGAGAGAGTCAAATAAGCAGCAACCGAATACCTCAATGGCGGATTAATTCGCCTTTCAAGCATAAAATCTAAGGACACCAAATGGAAAAATTCCGTGTAACTGGACCTGTTACTTTAAGCGGTTCAGTGAATATTTCAGGGGCAAAAAATGCCGCTCTGCCTATTCTTTTTGCAGCCATTCTCGCTACCAAACCTGTTACGCTAACCAACGTTCCTGTATTAAAAGACGTTGATACTACCTTCAAAATTTTACGTAAATTAGGCGTAGTTGTTGAACGTGCGGAAAACGGTGATGTGCATATTGATGCAAGTAAAATCGATCATTACGTTGCTCCTTATGAATTAGTAAAAACGATGCGTGCTTCAATCTGGGCATTAGCACCGTTAGTTGCTCGTTTCCACGAAGGGCAAGTATCATTACCTGGTGGCTGTACCATCGGTGCACGCCCTGTGGATATGCACATTTCTGGTTTAGAGAAAATGGGTGCTACCATTGAGTTGGACGAAGGCTATGTAAAAGCCACCTCAAACGGTCGATTAAAAGGGACTCAAATCTATATGGATAAAGTCAGCGTAGGTGCGACTTTATCAGTAATGATGGCAGGTACTCTTGCCGAAGGTACAACCGTAATTGAAAACGCAGCTCACGAACCTGAAATCGTGGATACAGCCATTTTCTTAAATGCAATGGGGGCAAAAATCTCTGGAGCAGGCACAGGGACTATTACGATTGAAGGCGTGGAACAATTAGGTGGTTGCGAGCATCGTATCGTTGCAGACCGTATTGAAACAGGTACATTCTTAATCGCTGCAGCCGTTTCTGGCGGTAAAATTACTTGCCACGGCACCAAAGCGGATACCCTCGAAGCGGTAATCGAGAAATTACGCGAATCGGGTATGGAAGTGACCGTAACCGAAGATACCATCACGCTCGATTCAAAAGGTCAACGCCCGAAAGCGGTAAATATTCGCACAATGCCGCACCCAGGTTTCCCAACGGATATGCAAGCACAATTCACGCTATTAAATGCGATTGCTGAAGGCACAAGCCGTATTACCGAAACCATTTTCGAAAACCGCTTTATGCACATTCCAGAGCTTAACCGTATGGGGGCAAAAGGGGAAATCGAAGGAAATACCGCTATTTGCCACGGTGTAGAACGTTTAAAACCAGCCGAAGTAATGGCAACCGACTTACGTGCTTCAATTAGCCTTGTATTAGCAGGCTGCATTGCTTCAGGCGAAACTATCGTAGATCGCATCTACCATATCGATCGTGGTTATGAACACATCGAGGAAAAATTACGTGGTTTAGGTGCAACCATTGAGCGTTTTTCCGAAAGCACAGAAGAATAATTAGCAAGAAGGCGAGAATTTGATTTCTCGCCTTTTCATTATCTTTATTTTACCGATGACACGCCTCATAAAGCGGTAATAATTCTTGAATAGTTTGCAAAATAAAATCTTCCACATCTATTTTATCTAACGCTTCCCGCTCAATATTTTTACCTATACACCAATAGGCTTCAGGGTTTTCTAAAGTTAAATCAGGAACCTCTTTGAGCTTTTTGAAATCAGCATATTCGCTTTCGGTGTCTTGCCAAATCTCAAAATCTTGGTATTTTTCTCGATCTAAATTTTCCCACCATTGCTGATATTGCGGTAGTTTTACCTGTGAACGATCCGCTCGGTAACAATGCCAATCAAGGCTAACTTGTAACCGTCTGCGATTTAGAATGACCGACAAAATCACGGCTGAATTTTGATTAAACTCATATTTATAGTAGGTGAAGAAATGAGCTCTTACCTGCCAGCCATTACACCAACGCTCGATATGCGGCTCGGCAAATGGCATTCCCAATTTGTGATACACCGCAAGGCTTAACGCTTTCCACTCTTCCCAATTAGCTTTGTATTTTGCCTTGATAATCGGAATATCTTCAGGACAATATTTTTTCATTTGAGCGAATTGGAAGAAAGGAATATCAAAAATTTCACAGAATTTAGCGTTTAACATACCGCTTTTATACCTCAACCACTTGCCCAGTTTTTGCACTTTCAAAGGCTTTTTCAATTAAATGCAACACATAAGCCGCTTGTTCTGGCGTGACGAATGGTGCGGCTTTAGCCGTTACGCTTTCATATACATTATCATACAAAGTACGATAGCTTACATTTGGATTTGGGTAAGCTTGACGCACAATTTCACCGTTGATTTCAGTATGCAAAATGCCCCACTCGCTTTCTTGCTCCGTCTGCCAGTTCCCTTGTGGTAATATACCCTCACATAATTTACTCTCTTGCAAATCGCCAATCTGTTTTACATAAGAGCCTAGCTTGCCGTGCAATGCAAATTGCGGTGTGGTTTCACGCACATACTTACTCGCTTTCACCGCTACTTTAAGCCCTGTAGAATAATAAAGATGAATGTCGAAATTATCATCGACCAACGCTCCATCGTGCTGGTAACGAATATCCGCAAATAATTTTGCAGGTTTTCCAAATAAATCGACCGCTTGATCAAGCAAATGCACGCCGAGATCGTATACTAAACCTGTGCCTGCATCGCCCGCTTCTTTCCACGCTTTGGTATTTTTCTCTTTCGCAAAACGATCAATACGAATTTCACAATCCACTACTTCACCAATCAGCCCTTGACTTAGAATTTCGCGAGCGGTTGAAACTGCTGCATCCCAACGACGATTTTGATAAATATATAAAACTACACCTTGCTGTTTAGCAAGATTCGCTAGCTCCAACGCTTGAGCAGAATTTGCCACCAACGGTTTTTCTACAAGCACGTGTTTTTTGGCAAGCAAGGCTTGCTTGGTGAAATCATAGTGGGTTTGGTTTGGCGTAGTAATAATCACAAGATCGATGTCGGATGAGAGTAACGCATCAAAATCTCGCACAATTTCCACATTAGGAAAGTACTCTTTCGCTCGGTTGCTACTACGCTCATAACATTTTTTAACGCAAAAGCGAGCATTGGTATTTAAAAACGGGGCGTGAAAAACGCGGGTAGAATAGCCACTGCCAGCAATGGCGACATTGATTTGCTTCATATTGGTTCCTTTTATTGAAGGCGATTTTTAATCCATTTTAGCAAAATTTATCGAAAAAAAGACCGCTTGCAGTACAAGCGGTCATTTTTATTCAATTATTTGCGATTAACGATTCGTATAAACAAATTCCACGCCTTCTTCGTCCTCTTCAGACCAATCGTCGTCGAAATCGTCCCAATCATCTTCTTCAATTGCGTTTTGCATCGCTTCTTGGTGGTAATCGTCCCATTTGAATTTCACTTCATCGGCTTCTTTATTTTCTTCTTCCACTTCACGCGGATTCGCTTCAATAAAGTCCATAATGTCACGCGTTAAGGCTGGCACGCCTTGACCTGTTGCGGCAGAGATGAGGTAATAATCTCCTTCCCAACCAAGGCGTTCAACGATCTCTTTCGCACGTTCGTGAGCTTCTTCTTCGCTCATTGTATCGATTTTGTTGAATACCAACCACGTAGGTTTTTCCGCTAATTTTTCACTATATTTGAATAATTCGCTTTCGATAATCGCCACGTTATCAGCAGGATCGCTGCCATCAATCGGCATAATATCTACAAGGTGAATCAAAATACGGCAACGCTCTAAGTGTTTTAAGAAACGAATACCTAAGCCCGCACCGTCGGCAGCACCTTCGATTAAGCCCGGAATATCAGCCACCACAAAGCTACGATCCGAACCCACACGTGCCACCCCTAAACTTGGCACAAGCGTGGTAAACGGATAATCGGCCACTTTAGGTTTTGCCGCTGATACGCTGCGGATAAAAGTTGATTTACCTGCGTTTGGTAAACCAAGCATACCCACGTCAGCTAAGAGCATTAACTCAAGCAATAAATCACGTTTTTCGCCTGGTGTACCATTGGTTTTTTGGCGTGGGGCACGGTTTACCGAAGATTTAAAGCGAGTATTACCCAAACCGTGATAACCGCCTTTTGCCACCAACATTTTCATTCCATGCTTGGCTAAATCACCAATCACTTCTTGGGTATCATTGTCGATCGCACGGGTTCCAACTGGCACACGTAAGGTAATGTCGTTACCACGATGCCCCGTACAACCTGCACTGCGACCATTCTCGCCACGCCCTGCGGCATAGCGTTTTTCAAAGCGGTAATCAATTAGCGTGTTGAGGTTTTCATCGGCAATTAAATAAACGTCGCCACCATCACCACCATCGCCACCGTCTGGCCCGCCTTTCGGGATATATTTTTCACGGCGGAAGCTTACACAGCCATTTCCGCCATCGCCTGCTTCTACACGAATCAGGGCTTCATCAATAAATTTCATTGTTTGTCCTTTATAAAATTCCCCTATCGATGCTTTACCCTCTCCCCTTGAGGGAGAGGGATAATTTCAATGCGTTTAGCATTGAAATTCGGGAGAGGGGTAAGCGGTCATTTTTGACCGCTCATTTGCAAAATATATATCGTATCCCCCTCTCTCTGACGAAAATTGCCTAACGCAATTTCCGTCTGTCTCTCTCCCTCAAGGGGAGAGAGTTAATAAAAGAGGAAAATCTAATACATTACATTTTCTCTACGGTTTTAATACCTAAGAGATCTAAACCTTGCTTCAACGTTTTCGCAGTGAGAGCCGCTAAACGTAAGCGGCTGTTTTTCACCGCGTCTTCTGCATTTAAAATTGGGCAAGCCTCATAGAAGCTTGAGAATGCCCCTGCCAATTCGTATAAGTATTGGCATAGAATATGTGGCGCCCCGTCTTTTGCCACGCTGTTTAATGCTTCTTCAAATTGTAATAATTTTACTGCCAAAGCACGTTCTTTCTCTTCCGTTAGCTGAATTTCGCCTGTGAGACTTTCTGCATCAATACCACTGCGTGCAAAAATTGAACGAATACGCGTGTAAGCATATTGCATATAAGGGGCAGTATTGCCTTCAAAGGTCAACATATTGTCCCAATCAAACACATAGTCTGTGGTACGGTTTTTCGATAAATCCGAGTATTTCACCGAACCAATCGCCACCGCTTCCACCACAGCCGCTTTTTCTTCAGCGGTTAACTCTTGGCTGCGTTCAGCGATCAATTTATCGGCACGTTCTACGGCTTCATCAAGTAAATCTTTTAATTTCACCGTGCCGCCAGAACGGGTTTTGAACGGCTTGCCATCTTTGCCTAACATCATTCCGAAGAATGGGTGTTCGAGGCTGAATGAATCTGGCACATAGCCTGCTTTGCGGGTAATTAACCACGCTTGCTGCATATGCTGGGCTTGACGGCTGTCTGAGAAAACCAACACGCGATCTGCGTTTAACGTTTCGTAGCGATATTTCGCCGCCGCAATATCGGTGGTGGTGTATAAGAAACCCCCATCTTTTTTCTGTACGATCACGCCCATTGGATCGCCTTCCTTGTTCTTAAACTCGTCTAAGAACACCACGACTGCGCCGTCATCTTCCACCGCTAAGCCTTTCGCTTTAAGATCAGCTACGATTTCAGGCAACATCGGGTTGTAAAGGCTTTCGCCCATCACATCTTTCTCAGTTAAAGTAACATTCAAGCGGTCGTAATTTTCTTGGTTGTGGTGCATTGTGATGTCCACTAATTTTTTCCACATTGTGCGGCAATACTCGTCGCCACCTTGTAGTTTCACCACATAATTACGCGCTTTTTCTGCGAATGCTTCATCAGAATCATAATGTTCTTTTGCCGCACGGTAGAAGGCTTCCAAATCGCTCAATTCCATTGCAGTCGCATTCTCGTTTTCCATTTTTTCAAGGCACGCAATAAGCATACCGAATTGGGTTCCCCAGTCGCCAACGTGGTTCGCACGAATCACATTGTTACCTAAAAATTCCAAAGTTCGCACAACCGCATCGCCAATAATGGTCGAACGCAAATGCCCAACGTGCATCTCTTTTGCCACATTTGGAGAAGAATAGTCGATAACGATGGTTTGAGGATTTGCGGTTTGAATACCAAAATTCACCGCTTGTAAGGCGTGGTTCGCATTCGCTGCCAACCAGTTTTGATCGAGAAAAATGTTGATAAAGCCAGGACCAGCGATTTCTAATTTATGGGCAATTCCCGTTAAATCAAGGTTATCCAAAATTTTTTGTGCAAATTCACGCGGATTCATACCTAATTTTTTTGCCGCCCCCATTGCCCCATTCGCTTGATAATCACCGAATTCTGGCTTACCTGATTGACGAACTAATGCCTCAACGTTTTCCTCTGCCCCTGCAAGGATCATTGCTTGCTTGATTTTATCTGATAAAATTTGCTGAATATTCACTTTTTTACCTATTACATTTACATTCAAAAAATGGACAAAATTATACCTCAAAACACAAACTTTTTCGAGAAAATGACCGCTTGTTTTGGCGATTTATCGCAATTTGAGCAAAAAATTCAGCAAATTGCCGAAATTGCCCGAATTGATTTAAGCCAATATGAAATCGATCATCTTGCCGTCAGAATGAATGAAAACCAGACGGCAGAACAGTGGCGAGCATTTTTGTTAGGAAATGCAAAGATTCTTAAAGAAAGTAAAGTTAATGGCCGCCCAATTGGGCTTTTTGAGCTAGAACAAGCGGTCGATTTTTTCGGACAAAAAGTCAAAATTATTGAATTGCCGTTCCCAAAAGGGAAAATTTATCCTGTTGAAGGCTGGGAACATATTGAGGCGGTAATCCCGATGCAGCAAGGTGAGAGCGTAGATCTTTGGATTGAACGCGTTTGTAAAATGTTTAATCTAAACGAAAATTCAGCCATTAAATTAAAAATCAGCCAACCCGTGGTAGAAGGTGAACAATTGCCAAATCCAACCATTGCAATAAATGTAAAGAATGCAACTTTAGGTAATCTTTCTTGTCTGAAACTGCATCCTTATGGTATAAATGATGTCATTCGTTCAGAAAGTAATTTCTGAATTTTCTTTATTGGGGTACAATATGAAAAAATTTGGATTAGCCGCTGCATTATTATCTAGCTTTGCGATGGTTGGTTGTGCAAACACTGACATTTATAGTGGAAGCGTATATTCAGCTTCGCAAGCGAAAGAAGCTCGTGCAATTAGCTACGGCACTATTGTTTCAGTACGTGATGTAAAAATCCAAGCAGATAACCAAGGTGTTATCGGTACTGTCGGTGGTGGTGTGCTAGGTGGTATTGCAGGTTCAACCGTTGGTGGTGGTACTGGTCAAGCCGTTGCGAGTGCTGTTGGTGCAATCGCAGGTGCAATGATTGGTAGCACAATCGAAGAAAAAGCGAGCCAAGTTTCCTCATTGGAAATGGTTATTCGTAAAGACAATGGCGAAGAAATCGTGGTCGTTCAGAAAAAAGAAGACGGTTTCGTGCCAGGTAAACGTGTAAGACTCGTTGGTTCTAACTCGGATTTAAACGTTTCTTTACTATAATTTTTTAAATTTTTAAGGATTCATAATGAAAAAACTTTCTTTAGCCGTATTATTAAGTATGGTTCTTGCAGCTTGTACCTCTGAAGTTTACTCAACTGAAGGTGATGCAACTATTTTAAGCAGCAAAGATATCTCAAAAGATGTTGTTGAATTAACCGTTCAAAAAGACAATGGTGAAATCATTACGTTAAAACGTAAATATGATTCACACGCAACTGTTGGTGCACGTGTCACTGTTGCAGATAAAGATAACGGTCAAGATGCAGATTTAGACACAATTCGTCGTTACGAATTCAAATAATCTGGACTTAATAGCAGAAAACCCGACTAATGTCGGGTTTTTTTATTCTATGTCTACTATGCCGCTATTTTCTATAATCATTCGCCTGTTGCAACAGCACTTGGCTCTCTTTTAAGAACTGCTCAGAATAATCACCAAACCATTGATGCACTTTTTCAAAGGCTTGAATAAATCCCGCTATGTCTTTTTCTTCAAAGAATTTTAAACTTTGCTCAAAAGTCGCTTTTAATGACTGAATCGTCGCTAAATTTTCGGGCTTATCCGAAATAATATCGGCATATAACGCCCCATCTTGAGCAAATAATCGCCCAATCATCGCCAATTCTAAGCGATAAATTGGGGAAGATAACGCCAAAAGCTGTGGCAATTTAATCGGCTGTTGTGATAAATGTAGCCCAAACATAAAGGTGGAAAAGTGGCGAAGTGCTTGAATGTACGTCATTGCGTGATCGTGATCTTTCGCCTCAATCTCCTCAATTTTCGCTCCCCAAATTTTAATTTGCTCCAGTAACCACGTATATTTTTCCGCTTCTCGTCCGTGACAACAAACTACCACTTGTTTCGCCATACTTGGTGTATCAGGCCCAAACATTGGGTGCAAACCAACGACAGCTCCTTGATGAATTTCCAACATTTTTTGCAATGGTTGTCCTTTAACCGATGTTAAATCCGCCAAAATCATCTCTTTGGTTAAAAATGGCTGTAAGCGTTCGATTGTTTCAAGGGTTTTATTGATCGGAACACAGACGATCACTAAGTCTGCCCCAGATAAAATTGCACGAGCTTGTTCCCAATCATCTCGATCTAACGTCTCCACGTGATAGCCAGACAAACTCAAGAAGCGGTCGAATAATCGCCCTAATTTACCTTTCCCACCCACAATCACGATTTTCTTAATTTCAGGATTTACTTGCTTGAAGCCGTGTTTATTTTCGTTAGCGTAAGATTCTCGCATTACACGACGAAGCACATCTTCAATCAGATCCGCGGGCACACCTTGTTTTTCCGCCTCTTCTCGGCGAGCCGCAATCATTGCTTTTTCCCGATCTGGGGCATACACAGGGATACCGTGCTCTGATTTCACTTTGCCCACTTCTGCGACTAATTTTAAACGTTCCGCAAAAAGTTCGATCAATTGACGATCAACTTGATCAATTTTTTCACGTAATGGATTTAATGGCATAATTTATCCTTAATGTTGTGTTTATTATTCTTTACTATAGTAAAGTTTATATTACAGATAAATTACCCATTTATTGTTAAAATTTCAACTACTTTTTGTTTCACACTTTCAACGGAAATTCTTGCCATTAAATGCTCGCCTGTTTTTGATTTCGCTTTGGTTGCCCAAGGCAACGCTTGCCACGGTTTCTGGTAGTAATCCAATATAGCCTGATCATAAACAGATACCACATTCTGCTGATCATTATAAGGGGCGGTACGACGTGGATTGTGAATTGCATATAAACCAATCATAGGCGTGCCTTGAATGCTGGCAATATGAGCTGCCCCCGTATCGGGCGAAATTACCAAATCCGCTAATTTTAATAATGCAGCCAACTCTTTCAGAGATGTTTTCCCCGTCAGATTCTGTACTTTAGGGGCGAGTTGTTCAACACAAGCGGTCATTTCTAGCTCACGTTTTGCAGGTGAGCCCACCAAAATTACATTGATATTTTGGGCAATTAGCCAGTTAGCAATTTCCGCATAACGCTCAACGATCCAATCT
Source organism: uncultured Haemophilus sp. (assembly GCA_963545995.1). Taxonomy (GTDB): domain Bacteria; phylum Pseudomonadota; class Gammaproteobacteria; order Enterobacterales; family Pasteurellaceae; genus Haemophilus_A. Next base: position 7,330 of record CAUUKJ010000035.1, on the reverse strand, counting down.
TTTTCTGCTTTACTAGAACACGGTGAAATCACCACGTTTTTGCGATTAGGATCAAGCCAAGATGCGGCTTTTTCAAGGTTTTCTTCGCTCAATGGCAGCTGCCATTTAGGCGTTAAATCTGTTACTCCAATCGCTTTAGCAAACATCATTTGTCCATCTAACACGTGAGGCGATTCGGTTTGTTCCACCTTCTGATTGGTAAAAAGCCACTGCATCTCACGAGCACGATCGCGATTAAACCCAATTTTTTTCTCCGCTTTAATGCCAAGCGAAAGCATAGATGCTCGAAATGCGGTTTGCATATTTAATAGAAAATCGAACCGCTTGTCAGAAAGCTGTTTCCAAATTGTAAAGATTCCTTTCCAACCTGTTTTTTTATCGTAGGGGATTAAGGTCACATTGGGTAAACCTTGCATCAACATCGCTTCGGTTTTACCGATAATCCAAGTAATTTCAGCATCAGGACATTGTCGTTGAATAGCTTGCACCACCGCAAGCGTGTGGCAAACATCGCCAATGGCGGAAAGACGAAGGATGCAAATAGATAAATTCTTTTTCATTTTGATTGCTTAGATAATACTCGAGGGTAACAAAGTTACCCTCGATTGTTTACTCCTCCACCACAAAACAAGCAATTTTTCTGCCGTCTGGGTAGGTTTTCAGTTGCGGTTGTTCTACTTTACAACGATCCGTCGCGAAACGGCAACGAGCGTGGAAAGCACAACCTTTCGGTGGGTTTAACGGGCTTGGTAGTTCGCCTATCAATTTAATTCGCTCACGGCGATCGGCTTCGTTTAAACGTGGTGTCGCAGAAAGCAAGGCTTGCGTATAAGGGTGTTTTGGCTCGGCGAAAATTTCACGCACATTGCCTTGCTCAACGCAACGCCCTAAATACATCACCATTACTTCATCGGCAATATGTTCCACCACCGATAAATCGTGCGAGATAAACACATAAGACAAGCCCATTTCTTCTTGCAAGTCCATCATTAAATTGAGTACTTGAGCTCGTACCGAAACGTCCAAGGCTGAAACAGGCTCATCTGCCACCACAATATCAGGCTCGAGCATTAAACCTCGAGCAATAGCGATACGCTGGCGTTGTCCGCCTGAAAACATATGCGGATAGCGGTCGTAAAATTCAGGTTTTAAGCCCACTTTTGCCATCATATCCAGCACTTTCGCTTTACGTTCTTTGGCGGATAAATCCGTGTTAATCAGCAACGGCTCTTCCAAAATCGTCCCCACTTTTTTGCGTGGATTGAGCGAGCTATATGGGTTTTGAAACACAATCTGAATTTTACGACGACGTAGCGTAGCAGTTGCTTTGTCGTTCTCTAAAAAATTATGCCCATTGTAAAATAGTTCGCCTTCGGTAGGCTTCTCAATCATCGTGAGCATTCGCCCAAGCGTTGATTTGCCGCAACCCGACTCGCCCACCACAGCCAAGGTTTTACCACGTTCTAAGGTAAAAGAGACGCCATCCACGGCTTTAACCATTTTCGGTTTAGCGAATAAGCCTTTTTTTACGGGGTAATATTTTTTCAGATTAATCGCATCAAGAAGCGGTGCGTTTTGATCATTTTTTTGCATATTGTCCTCTCCTTGATTAGCTCGGCAAGCCTTGAGCATTTAACGGTGTATGGCATTTCACTTGGCGACCATTTAACTGAACTAATTCAGGCTCAATGGTACGACATTTCTCGGTCGCATACGGGCAACGAGGATTGAGCAAGCAACCTTGAGGACGGTCATATTTACCAGGCACTACGCCTGGTAGTGATTGCAAGCGAGATTTTCCTTCTGCAAATTCTGGCAGAGCTTTAAGCAAGGCTTGCGTGTATGGGTGAAGTGGTGATTTAAAAATTTCTTCCGCTCGCCCTTCTTCCACCACTTGCCCTGCGTACATCACGATAATGCGATGAGCCGATTCTGCCACCAACGCCAAATCGTGGGTAATCAGAATTAACGCCATATTTTCTTTACGTTGTAATTCCAACAATAAATCAATGATTTGGGCTTGAATGGTTACATCCAATGCGGTTGTCGGTTCGTCTGCAATCAATAATTTCGGATTACACGCAATCGCCATCGCAATCATCACCCGCTGGCTCATCCCTCCAGAAAGTTGGTGTGGATAAACATCTAAACGCGATTTGGGATCAGGGATCCCAACCAATGAAAGCAACTCAATCGCACGCTCACGACGAGCAGATTTACTACCGCCTTGATGCACTTTAAGGGCTTCCATAATTTGGTAGCCCACGGTGTAACTTGGATTTAGACTGGTCATCGCATCTTGGAAAATCATCGCGATGTCCGCCCCTACAATTTTTTGCTTCTCTTTCGGTTTTAACGCCAGTAAGTCATTGTGATTGAAATGCAATTTTTCTGCGGTAACTCGACCAGGAAAATCAATCAAGCCCATAATCGCCAAAGAACTGACCGATTTGCCCGAGCCAGATTCGCCTACAATCCCTAACACTTCGCCTTCATTCACGGTGTAGCTGACGCGGTCAACCGCTTTAAAAGGGGCTTTTTCATCGCCGAACGAAACGGAAAGATTTTCAACTGTTAATAAACTCATTTCGCCCCCTATTGTTTTAATTTTGGATCGAGAGCATCGCGTAAGCCATCGCCCATCAAGTTAAAGGCTAATACAAGCGATAAAATCGCCAAGCCTGGAATGGTCACGAGCCAGTTTGCTGATTGCATAAAACCACGAGACTCAGCCAACATCGTGCCTAACTCTGGTGTCGGTGGTTGTGCGCCAATCCCTAAGAAACCAAGAGCGGCAAGTTCTAAAATCGCATTTGAAATCCCCATCGTCATTTGTACGATCAGTGGAGCAAGGCAGTTTGGCAAAATCACGATAAACATTAACCGCCACACATTCGCTCCAGCAACACGGCTTGCCACCACGTAATCACGGTTTTTCTCATTCATTACCGAAGCACGGGTTAACCGCACGTAGCTTGGAATAGATACAATCGCAATTGCAATCGCCGCGTTGATGAGCGAAGGACCGAGAATGGTCACCACGCCAATAGTGAGCAACAGACTTGGAATTGCCAGCATAATATCGACTAAACGCATAATCAGAATATCAAGCGTACCACCGTAATAACCTGCGAGTAAACCTAAAATCACGCCCAATACACAAGACATTACCACGATCAGCAAGCTGATAAACACAGAAAGTCTTGCTCCATAAATAATACGAGAAAGAATATCGCGTCCAATATCGTCGGTGCCTAAGATATAAGTGCTGTTGCCGCCCTCAAACCACATTGGCGGTAAAAGTAACGCTGACCGATTTTGTTCGATAGGGTCAAAAGGAGCAACCCAACCTGCAAAAATCGCTGCAAAAAGTACGATTAAAATAAAAATCAGCCCAATGACTGCCCCTCTGTTTTGGCAGAAATAATAAACAAATTCCTGCAAAGGCGTTTTTGGCATTGGGACTGATACTGTCGTTGAAGACATTACTCCACTCCTTTTCTAAGTATGGCGAATTCGTGGATTCACCACGCCATAAATCAAATCAACCAATAAATTCACAAGGATAATGATGGTTGCAATAATCAAAACAGAACCTTGTAGCACAGGGTAATCGCGGGCGTTAATCGCCTCAATAACCCATTTTCCAATACCCGGCCACGAGAAAATATTTTCGGTTAACACCGCACCTGAGAGCAATTGCCCCACAATTAAGCCCACCACCGTCACTACTGGAATTAACGCATTACGCAAGGCGTGTACAAAGACAATACGAGTAGTGCTCAAGCCTTTCGCTTTTGCCGTGCGAATATAATCTTCGCCCAAAACTTCAAGCATTGAAGAGCGAGTCATTCGCGTAATCACCGCAAGGGGAATTGTGCCTAACACAATAGACGGCAAAATGAGCGATTTAATCGCCGCTAAAAACGCACCTGGTTCATCCGATTGCCACGTGTCAATCAACATAAATCCCGTGTTGGTTTCGATCCAATATTCCGGCGGCAGGCGTCCTGAAGCAGGCAGCCCGAGTGGAGTTGAAACGTAGAGAATTAAAATCAAGCCCCACCAGAAAATCGGCATTGAATAGCCCGTGAGGGAAAGTGTGGTCACAATGTGTGAAATCCACGAATTTTTCTTCACTGCCGCAATCACGCCAAGGAAAATCCCGATAACTAAAGACCAAAGCAGGGCAAAAAACGCCAGTTCAACCGTCGCTGGGAAGAGCGTGAAAAACTCTTTTAAAACAGGTTCGTTATTACGAAAAGAGTTGCCCAAATCGCCGTGAAAAATGCCCTTAATATAGTTGAAATATTGTTCAGGCAAGGGCAAATCTAGCCCAAGTTGCGACATCATTTGAGCGTGCATTGCAGGATCCAGCCCACGTTCCCCCATTCGAATTTCGATAGGGTCACCTGGAATCAAATGCACAAGGGCAAAGGTAATCAAGGTAATCGCAATAAAGGTGGGAATCACCATTAAAATGCGTTTTAGAATAAATGAAAACATAATAAAAATAAGTTGGTAAAATTTTGGAATTTTTTGACCGCTTGTTCTTAATGTAAATTGAAATTACGGTTGCTGAGCCTGTCGAAGCATAAGTAATTTCAACAACAGGCTCAGAAAAAATGCTTCAACTAATGGTTCGACAAGTTCACCAACCGTTTCAGCAGTTACATTTCATATTTACTACTTATCCGCTAAATCTACGTGATAGAAATTGTGTAAACTAAACGGGCTGATAGTATAACCTACCACTTCTTTACGCACAGGGAAATAGGTGGTTGAGTGTGCAATCGTTACCCAAGGTGCTTGTTCTTTAAACAATACCTGAGCTTGTTTGTAAAGCTCAGTACGTTTTGCTTTATCACTCTCTTTTGCTGCATCTTGGATGAGTTTATCGAAATCTTTGTTACAGAATTTCGCATAGTTCGCACCCGCTTCTACCGCTGCACAGCTTAACAAGGTATTTAAGAAGTTGTCTGGGTCACCATTATCGCCATTCCAGCCCATCATTCCTGTTTGGTGCTCGCCTTGACGTTGGCGTTTAATGTATTCGCCCCATTCATAGCTCACGATTTTGGCATTCACGCCCACTTTTTTCCAATCCTCTTGGATAAGCTCAGCCATACGGCGTGCATTCGGGTTATATGGACGAGAAACGGGCATCGCCCATAAATCGGTATCAAAGCCGTTCGCAAATCCCGCTTCTCTTAACAACTCTTTCGCTTTTTCAGGGTTGTAATCGTAATCTTTTACGTCGTCGTTATAGCTCCACATTGTTGGTGGAATTGGGTTTTTCGCTTTTTCGCCCGCACCTTGATAAACCGATTGGATAATAGCATCTTTATTGATCGCATAGTTCAAAGCTTGACGCACTTTCACATTATCAAACGGAGGTTTTTGCGTGTTGAAATCCAGATAACCAATGTTCAACCCTGCTTGGCTCATCACGTTGATATTTGGATCTTTTTGCAAAGTTGGTAAATCGGCAGGATTGATATAAGGGGCTGCGTGACATTCGCCTTTTTGTAATTTCGCCATACGTACCGAAGCATCAGGCGTAATAGAGAACACCAAGCGGTCTAATTTTGCTTTTCCTGCCCAATAATCATCAAACGCTTTATAGCGGAGTTGCGAATCTTTCTGGTAATCGACAAATTGGAAAGGTCCTGTGCCCACTGGGTTTTGGTCTAATTTTTCAGGCGTACCCGCTTTTAAGAGTTGGTCGGCATATTCTGCGGACATAATGGAAGTGAAGTCCATCCCTAAGTTTGATAAGAACGGAGCATTTGGCACTTTTAAGGTGATTTTCACCGTATGATCATCCACTTTTTCAACTTTATCGATGATGTTTTGCATATCCATACTGGTGAAATATTCGTAATTTCCGCCTGATACTTTGTGATATGGATGATTTGGATCTAACTGGCGATTAAATGAAAAGAGTACATCATCGGCGTTAAAATCGCGTGTTGGTTTGAAGTCTTTTGTGGTTTGGAATTTTACCCCTTGACGAAGATGGAAAGTATACGTTTTACCATCTTCAGAAATATCCCATTTCTCGGCAAGAGAAGAAATCACGTTCGTTGTACCAGGCTCAAAGCTTACCAAGCGGTCAAAAATGGTTTGAGCAACCGCATCCATCGTACCACCATCGGTTACAAACTGCGGATTGAAATAGGTTGGTGAGGCTTCTAAACAATAAACGAAGGTTTTAGGTGCCGCAAAAGCTGCGGTTGAAGCAAAAGCTAAACTGAATAAAGAGAGTTTGGCAAATTTTTTCATAAAAGACTCCAGATGTTGTGAATAGATGTTATAGCTTATTTATGAAGTCTTTGAATTTACAAATTTTTAGCGGGAACATCAAGAGGAAGAAAGCAAAAAGCGGTAAGATTTTGGGGAAAATTTGCGAAATGGTTGAATGAAAGAGATGAAATAGCCTTGTATTTCAAAGACAAGGCTATTTAACTAGAATATATTTATATTAGCATTTAGGAAAATTATTCTTCTTCAAGGTATTTAAATAACTCATTAGCAGTTTCTAAGACCCCTTTGTAATCCTCTTCAAATAAGAAATCAATTTCATTAATATTATCTTCAACTTCTTCAATAGAAAGATCTTTAAACTCACTTGAAACACGAGAATTAAGGCTTTGGAATTCTTCATAATCCCCATGATGAACTTCACTTTCTATACCTACATAAATCATTTCATCAATAAGTTTTGCTATACTTGCTGAGTCTGGCACTTCAAAATATTTAGCGACAGAATATAAATCCTTAAATGCTTCCATTATGTTTTCCCTTATTCCGTTGTAATTAAATAAACGTTGTTTAAACAACTATCAAATACATCGATATCAATGACTTTTCTATCTAAGGATGAAATAAAATCATCTAAGCGTCTTTTCCCTTCGTCTTTTATTTCATCACTATGTGGACCACCCCAAAAATAATCATTCTTTATCTTTAAATAATCATAAATATCATCGTAATTTGTGAAAAATAAGAATTCCTGATCACTTTCTGGATAATCTTTACTTGTTTTTACAGCCCCTTCCCAAGAACTTAAAGAAGAAAGTCCAGCATCTACTTTAACTTTGGTTCTGACTGTCGTTGTTACCATACTTTCAGTTTTTGCCCAAAAATTAATTGACTTAAGAAAATAAAATGCTGCAGCTTTTGACTGGAACGTAATCATTCTCTCAGCACCAGAAACATTTGCTTCAATAACTACCATAGTTTTTCCTATACTTCGTTGTTATACAATAGATGTTACTTGTTATGTCAATAACAAGTAAAAGAAGTATACTTCTTTGAAAATTTGAGG
>CAUUKJ010000034.1:0-27012 GCA_963545995.1 uncultured Haemophilus sp. | reverse complement strand
ATGTAAACGATGTCTTTGGGTTATGATGTAAAGGATGTTATCAGGTTGTACCAAAAACAAACCCTCGCCCCTTGAGGGAGAGGGATAATTTCAATGCGTTTAGCATTGAAATTTGGGAGAGGGGTAAGCGGTCATTTTTGACCGCTCATTTGCAAAATTGCTATCGCAGCCCCCTCTCTCTGATTAAAATTGCCTCACGCAATTTTAATCTGTCTCTCTCCCTCGAGGGGAGAGAGTTATTTTTATTTAGCAAAATTCAACACGCCCCTACATACTATTTTTTCTGTTAAAATTCACTCTATCATTCATCCACTTAATTCAACAAACTATGTCAAAACTTAATATCATCTTCGCAGGCACACCAGACTTTGCCGCACAACATTTACAAGCCCTTTTAGATTCAGAACACAACGTCATTGCCGTTTACACTCAACCAGATAAACCTGCGGGTCGTGGCAAAAAACTGCAAGCCAGCCCTGTTAAACAACTGGCAGAAGCACACAATATCCCTGTGTATCAGCCAAAATCTTTGCGTAAAGAAGAGGTTCAAGCAGAACTCAACGCCTTAAATGCTGATGTGATAGTGGTGGTCGCTTACGGTTTGATTTTGCCTGAAGCGGTATTAAACGCCCCGAAATATGGTTGCTTAAACGTGCACGGATCGATTTTGCCACGTTGGCGTGGTGCAGCACCTATTCAGCGAGCTATTTGGGCGGGCGATAGCGAAACAGGCGTGACGATTATGCAGATGGATGTCGGTTTAGATACAGGCGATATGCTGCACAAAGTTTATACGGAAATTTTGCCAACGGAAACGTCCGCTTCGCTTTATCAAAAACTCGCTGAGCTTGCTCCACCTGCCTTGTTAGAGGTGCTAAACGGCTTAGCTACGCAGCAATTCAAGCCAGAAAAACAAGACGATGATTTAGCCAATTACGCGGAAAAACTGACCAAAGAAGAAGCAAAATTAGATTGGACAATGCCCGCGGCACAGTTGGAACGCAACATTCGAGCGTTCAACCCTGCCCCTGTTGCGTTTTTAACCGTTCACGTAAATGATAAAGAAGAGCGTGTCAAAGTTTATCAAGCGAATGTGTTACCGCACCAAGATAAACCGCTTGGCACCATTCTTGCTTTCGATAAAACGGGCTTGCAAATTGCGACTCAAGATGGTGTATTGAACATCACTCAACTTCAGCCGCAAGGTAAAAAGCCGATGACGGTGCAAGATTTCTTAAATGGGCGAGCTGATTGGTTTGTGGTGGGCGAAACCCTAGCGTAATCTACAATGCCACCTGCGGATAAAAATCTTCGCTTAATTTGACCGCTTGTTCTAACGTAATTTGTTTAACATTATCCGTTAAATGAGCGGTTAAATTTCTGGCTTGCAGATCTTGAGCAAGGGCAAACACATTTTCACGATTCGCAAAAAGTTGAGGATTTTTGACCGCTTGCAATACACCATCTTGCCATAATAAGAGTGCATCCGTTGGCTGTAATTGAGCAATCAGGGCGGTCAGTTCTTGTTTATCGTATTGAGCTTTGGCTAAAGTATAAAGCATAAAATCTCCCTTAAAAGGTCAGCACTTTGTCAGCTTGGTGTAATACGTCAAATAAGGCATTACGGCTGACTTTTCTCACTTCATTTAGAACCCACTCACTGTTTTCTAAACCACGTTCAGCGATGCTTTCTTGGCAGACAAAACATTCGGTCAAATCATACAATTCAATCAATTTGAAGGTCGCGATATGGTCTTTCTGTAAGATCTTTTCAGGCTGTTGCCCTGCCACCAAATTGAATACACCGTCGTTGAGAAAGCAGATCGCCAACTCTTCTTCATCGCAAAAGGCACTGGCGGCTAACAAGGCATCTAGCCCTTCGCGGCTAATACTTGAGCCAAACGGGGGCTGAGTGAATAAAATCGCTAATTTATATTTCATTTTAAAATGCCATCATTTAAAACGTTAACAATCGGTCGGCTTTGAGCACGGCTTGGCTAAATTCGCCCAAGCCTGCCAGAATAAAAGGCTCGGCGAGGTTCTCTTCAACAATGCCGCGGCGTTGTGCAGCAGAGATGCAGAGATGCAACGACAAGCGGTGGTTTTCTGCCAATTTTTTCCAATGTTCCACTAAGTTCACTTCATCGCTTGCGGGATTGACCAACATATTCGCATTGCTTACACCGCTTTGGAAAAAGAAAATCTGGCGTATTTCGTGTCCACTAGCTAATAACTGCTCTGCAAATTGATAGGCTAAATACGCCGCTTGTGAGCCATACACTTCGCCTTTTACTGCTAAAACATACTGCATTATTCGCTTCCTTTCTCTTCTGCACCTTGCTTAATTTGACGGATGTAAAGGTAAACCGTGTGACGGGAAATATCCAACCGCTCTGCGACTTGGTTGATTGCCTCTTTAATATCAAAAATCCCTTTCTCAAACAGCGACACCACGATTTGGCGATTTTTGTTGTTGTTGGCAACCGTGCGATCGCTCATTACCTCTTCAATGGTTCGGTCGATAGTTTGAGCAACCAGATCTTCGACTGAGCTAGCGAAATTAACGGAAGTGTCGTTTTCTTCCGCTGGAGGGAAAAAGGCATTTAAGAATTGCGAGGTCGGCACATCCAAGTTCATATTGATGCAAATAAACCCTATCACGTGCTGTTTGCGGTTTCGAATAGCGATGGTGACTGATTTCATCAATACACCCCCGCCTTTACCACGTGTGAAATACGGTTTGGAGACGCTGTCGGTCTGCATATTATGTAACGAGCGTAGCGCTTTGTCGGTTAATGGCGAGCCGATTTTGCGGTCGGTGTTGTGTCCGTTTACCACATAAATGGCGGAATGTTCGAGAAATTCAAGCGAATGCAACACGATTTCGCAATGTTCGCCCAAGAGTGCAGCAATGCCGTCAATCACAGGGAAGTAAGAGGCGAGAATAGCGTGATCTTCGTCAGTATAGGGAGTGAAGGTACTCATTTGATTGTAGAGTTTGTAGAGTGGGGATTTATCCCACCGATTAACTGTTGATATGCAAATAAAAATGGTGGGCTAAAGCCCACCCTACACATTACCTAATTATTTAGCCGGTTTAAAATCCAACAATTCAATCTCAAATTTTAAGGTCGAATTCGCTGGAATTTTACCTGCCGAACGATCACCATAACCTAATGCAGGTGGAACGACGATTTCCATTTTGCCACCTTTTTTCAACATTGGGATTGCTTCGATCCAACCTGGAATCAGTTGATTTAATTGGAATTCCACAGGTGCATTACGGTCGTATGAGCTGTCAAATACCGTGCCATCAGGTAATGTGCCTTTATAGTGCACTTTGACCATATCCGTTTTGCTTGGGCTTGCACCTTCGCCTGCTTTTTCAATTTTATATAATAAGCCAGAATCCGTTTTTTTCACACCAGATTGTTTTGCGTATTCCGCACGGAATTTATCACCTGCTTCGATGGTTGCTTTTGATTTTTCCGCTTGAATTTTTTGCTCTTGTGAAGAGAGGTAGCTATCTAATGCTTTCAATTGATTTTGTAAATCTTCATCAGTTAATTTACCTGTTTTTTTCAAGGTATCTTGCACACCTGCTAAGATTTTATCTTGGTTATAAGTGAAAACCGCTTTTTGAGATTCCACAATCCCTTCGATATTTTTACCCATCAACACACCGACTGCGTATGATGAATCATCCACGAATTTTTTATCCGCTTTTTGCTCTGCCATCACAGAACCTGCAACCAATGTTGCCATTAATGTTGCAACTAAAGTAAATTTTTTGTTTAACATCCTATATTCCTCATAAAAGATTGGTAAGATATAGCCCAATAGGGTAAAGTGTATTTCTTTTTATGACAACCTTTTTTATTAAAAATGCCCTCAAATCTTGAATTATTTAACAGAATTGAAGAACTTGAAACCAAAGTTGCCTTTCAAGAAATAACGATCGAAGAATTAAATCAAGCTTTGATCGATCAACAATTTACCCTTGATAAACTCCAAACCCAAGTTCGCCATTTGGCGGAAAAATTCAAAGGCATCTCAGCAAGCAACGTGGCTTCGCGTGAAGAAGAAACGCCACCGCCGCACTACTAATCTTAATTTATGCTGTACCTACAAAAACTTCTCTTGATTCGCCGATTTTTCTCCACATTGGCTTTCTTTTCAATGCAAACGGTCTTTTTTATCTACCTGCAGAAAAAAGGACTAAGCAACAGCGAAATCGCCTTTTCACTCTCGCTACTGTTTTTCTGCAATCAAGCACTTGCCATTTTTGCAGGTATCTGGGGCGACCGCTTCGGCTTGGCGAAAATGATGTTGCTCGGCTGTTTTTTAGACGTATTAGCCTACATCTTCTTTCTCTCTGCTGATCACTATTTTCTCTTGCTGCTCGCTACCACCTGTTTTGGTCTAGGGAGTTGCTTATTCGGCACGAACGCCAAAGCCTGTTTACTCGCGATTGCTGGCAATGAATATGCTGAGAAAACACGTCTGCAAGGCAAATATCTCAAAGTCACATCAATGTCCTCAATGGGTGCCCCGCTTTTGGTGATTCCGTTTATTAAGTACGATCACATCAACAGTCTAATTTGGGCATGCTTTGCAATTGAAGCGATTTTATTTGTACTGATGATTAAGCCATTTTCACAAATACAAGCGGTGCAAAAATTGGTGAAATTTCGCTTTTCGCAAATCCGTGACATTATGACCAAAGATTTTCTCTTTGTGCATTTGATGCTCTTTATCCCGCTTTCGATAGCAACCTCGTTTTTCGTGATTTTCCCGTTTTTGTTTGATAACAAACTCGGTTTGCCAGAACATTCGCCCATTGCACTATTTGTGAATGGTTTATTAACTGTGCTTTTGCAAAGCACTTTTTCACGCAAAATTAACCTCACGCCAAAACAAACTACTTGGGTTGCACCCATTTTGGCGGTGGGCATTATTGTGCCGTGGTTTATTACCTTGCATTATCTGTCAGTTTATACTGCTTATCTCTACTTGGTAATTTTTACCCTGATTGAGGTGTATTCCCTCACCGCAATGGCAAATTTACTGGTGAAATTTGATAACGGCACGCATCGCGGCTTTATTTTTGGCTCATCACGCTTATTGCTTTCAATCGCCACTGTTGCAGTAATGAATTTAGTGCCACATTTCTTTTTGGTGTAACTTCTTTTGGGGGTAACAATGATAAATATTCTCTTCATTTCAGCTGGAGCGGTGGCTGGGGCAATTGCTCGCTGGTTACTCGGCATTTGGCTTAATCCTCTTTTTACCACCTTTGCTTTTGGCACGCTGATTGCCAACTGGGCAGGTTGTTTATTGATTGGCGTTGCGATGGAGTTGACGTTGCACGATCAGCAAAAATTGCTAATTATCACGGGTTTTCTTGGCAGTTTCACCACATTTTCCAGTTTTTCGGCAGAGTTAAGCGATAAAATCCTTATGGGTAAATATCTTGATTTTGCCTTAACGCTTGGGTTGCATTTGGTTGGAGGGATTTTGTTGACGTTGGTGGGAATTGTGGTGACGAGGATGATTGTAAACGGAGGATAAATAAAACCCTCGCCCCTTGAGGGAGAGGGACAATTTTGCTTCGTTCAGAAGCAAAATTCGGGAGAGGGGTAAGCGGTTATTTTTAACCGCTCTTTTGCAAAATCAATATCGCAACCCCCTCTCTCTGATTAAAATTGCCTGACGCAATTTTAATCTGTCTCTCTCCCTCAAGGGGAGAGAGTTTTAGATCTGGCTTACAATAAAAGAACTGTAATTTGCAAATCTCAGATAAAACAAAACCGCTTGAAAGCGGTTTTAATTCTTACTTGTATTATTATCTGCTTGCTAGCTGCAGATACCCCTATCGTTAGATAGGCAACCAACCAAAAGGGATGGACTTCGGTCCGTCCCTTTCTTGTATTATAGGCTTTATTGTTGGAATTTCAACCTACAACAACACATTCGCCAAAATCAAACCAAACACTAAGCAGAATGCCATACTTAATAAACCTGGTAACATAAAGCTGTGGTTGAAGATGTATTTACCGATTTTAGTTGTGCCTGTGGTGTCGAAGTCGATTGATGCGATGATTGGACCATAATTCGGTACGAAGAAGTAACCGTTTACCGCAACGAATACACCAATTAATACAGGTGCCGGAATACCTAATGCGATACCAAGTGGGAATAGCGTCGCAACGGTTGCACCTTGGCTGTTTACTAACACAGAAAGTACGAATAACGCCAATGCGAACGCCCAAGGTGCAGTTTCGACTAAACCTTTTACTAAGTCTTTTACTTCGGTCATATGAGCTTGCATTAACGTATCGCCTAACCAAGCAATACCGAAAATCGCAATCACCGCACGCATACCTGCATGGAACACAGAACCTTTTGTAATTTCTGTACCATCTGGTTTACAGAATAAAATGATTAACGCACCAATTGATAACATAATGATTTCAATGGTGTGAGCCATTCCCATTGGTTTACCATCAAATACTGGGCGAAGCGAAGGCATTGCCCCCATTAACACCACTAATAACGCACCGAATAAGAATAAAGAAACGGAGATTTTTGCATTTGTGCCTACTTGGACTTCTTGTGTGCTTGAGGTGGTATTGAAAATATCTACATATTTTGGATCTTTCAAACGGCGTTGATATTCTGAGTCATCTTTTAACTCTTTACCCATTTTGTTTACAAATACGCAAGCTAATAAAATACCTGCAAGTGTTGATGGAATGGTAACAATTAACACATCGCCTAAGTGAACGCCTTGTGGCTCAAGGAACGCAACCACCGCAACCACCGCTGCTGCAATCGGGCTTGCTACAATCGCAAATTGTGATGCAATTACCGCCATTGAAAGTGGACGCTCTGGACGAATTCCGTTATGACGGCTTACTTCCGCAATCACAGGTAAAACTGAATACGCCACGTGACCTGTACCCGCTAACACCGTAAATGTCCAAGTTACAAGCGGTGCAATAAAGGTAATATGTTTCGGATTACGACGTAAAATTTTGGTTGCGATTTTGATCATATAATCCAAACCACCTGCCGCTTGCATTGCCGCTGCCGCAGAAACTACCGCCATAATCATAAACATTACATCGATTGGTAAACCTGCTGGTTTCAATCCAAAACCAAAGGAAAGAATGGCAAGACCCAAACCACCAAACACACCTAAACCAATACCGCCAACGCGTGCCCCAACAAGGATACACAGCAACACAATGGCGAATTGCAAAATAAACATTGTAGACATTTCAACAACTCCGTTGTAATTTAGAGAGAAAACCCCATATTTTGGGGTTACGTATGATTTAAAATCGGCGATAATATAGCAATAAATAAATCTAATCTCTACTATTAGATTTAATTAAAATCAAAAATAAATAGGAAAAAATATGCAATTTTCAAAAATGCACGGTTTGGGCAACGATTTTATGGTAATCGATGGCGTAACTCAAAATGTCTTTCTTACGCCAGACATTATCCGCCAGCTTTCCGATCGTCATTGCGGTATTGGCTTTGACCAACTTCTATTAGTTGAACCACCTTACGATCCCGAATTAGATTTCCACTACCGCATTTTCAATGCGGACGGCAGCGAAGTTTCACAATGTGGCAACGGAGCCCGTTGTTTCGCCCGTTTTGTTACCCTAAAAGGGCTGACCAACAAACAAGATATTCGCGTCAGCACAGCCAAAGGCAAAATGGTGTTGAGCTTAAAAGAGAACGGAATGGTGCGTGTGAATATGGGCGAACCGATTTGGGAACCCGCTCAAGTGCCTTTTACCGCCAACAAATTCGAGAAAAACTACATCCTTCGCACCGATATTCAAACCGTACTCTGCGGCGTGGTTTCAATGGGCAATCCGCACTGTGTTTTACAAGTAGAAAATATCGAAACTGCCCCTGTATTACAACTTGGTCCACTACTTGAAAACCACGAACGCTTCCCAGAGCGAGCCAACATCGGCTTTATGCAAGTGCTCAACCGCAACCACATCAAACTCCGCGTATTCGAACGTGGTGCTGGCGAAACCCAAGCCTGCGGCAGCGGTGCCTGTGGTGCGGTGGCTGTAGGGATTATGCAAGGCGTGTTAGACAATAAAGTGCAAGTGGATTTACCTGGCGGTTCACTCTGGATCGAATGGGAGGGTGTTGGACACCCACTCTATATGACAGGCGACGCAACGCATATTTATGATGGATTCATTAAACTCTAAGTAAATAGATCTAATTAACAAGCGGTGAGATTCAAAAGAAAGTTTGCAAAATATTCTTAAAATCTCACCGCTTAAATTTACGCCTTTTTCCCCGCCAAAATCCCACTCAAATTGGTTTCCAACCAATCGACCAATTCAAACATCTTATTTGAGGCTTGCGAGCCAAATTCTGTCAGTGTGTAATCCACGTGCGGCGGCACGGTGTTGTAGGATTTCCGCACCAACATTCCATCTTCTTCCAACTCTTGCAGGGTTTTCGTAAGCATTCTTTCGCTCACGCCATCAATGGCACGGCGTAATTCGCTAAAACGTTTTGTGCCAGAATGTAGGCTGATTAAAACTAATGCCCCCCAGCGGCTGGTTAAATGTTGCAAAATTTGGCGAGAAGGGCAGGCAGAAGCCAAAACATTACCACGTTCAAAAATTTTTTCCATTTTTATTTCCTTGCAAATCAATAATTTATCTATTTTCTTGAAATTATTTTCATACTTACTTTTATGTAAGTACTTATCAAAAGTAAGTTTTATGGTATTATAGTCGCCATCAACCGATATGGTCAAACATTTCAAATAAATTTAACCTTAAAGAGGAAAACAAAATGACAAACAAAACTATCGCAGTAACTGGTGCAACAGGTCAATTCGGTGCTATCGCATTAGATTTATTAAAAGCAAAAAACGCCAATGTGATCGCCCTTGTGCGTAATCCTGCAAAAATTTCAGGCGTGGAAGCTCGTGCGTTTGATTATTCAAAAGTAGAAGGTCAAGCGGAAGCCTTACAAGGCGTGGACACTTTAATTTTAGTTTCAAGCAGCGAAGTAGGACAACGTTCACAACAACACCGCAATGTGATTGAAGCCGCAAAAAAAGCGGGCGTGAAACACATCGTTTACACCAGCTTATTAAATGCGGATAAAGAAAACGGCGTGAAATCTCTTGCAGGCGAACACTTAGATACGGAAGCAGCGTTAAAAGAATCAGGCATTACCTACACCATTTTACGCAACGGCTGGTACACCGAAAACTACACCGCATCTGTTCCCGCAGCATTGGCAAACAATGCCTTCTACGGTTCAGCAAAAAATGGTCGAATTTCTTCCGCACTTCGTGCAGAACTTGCCGAAGCCGCAGTGAACGTGGCGTTAGGTGAAGGTCACGACAACCAAACTTACGAACTTGCAGGCTCAACCAGCTATACTTTGGCAGATTTAGCGGCTGAAATCAGCAAACAAGCAGGCAAAGAAATTCCTTATGTGGATATTCCAGCCGCAGACTACGCTGCAGCCCTCGTGCAAGCAGGCTTGCCAGAAGGTTTAGCGACATTCTTAGCAGAATGTGATGTGGACGCCTCAAACGGTGCGTTATTCTCAGAAGACAAAACCCTTGAGAAATTACTCGGTCGCCCAACGGCAGGGTTAGATGTGGCGGTGAAAGCGGTGTTGTAAAATTAGCTTATTAATTGTAAAAGAGCGGTGAAAATTTCACCGCTTATTTACACGTTATACACTTTTATACACGCAATGTATAATTATACAAAGCGTGTATAATTTTGTATAAAAGTACAATTTTTATACTATCCATCTTTCTTCAATTCTTTTAGAAAAGCGACAAAAATCGTTTTTTGTGGCGTGGTTAATTCCTGCCAATGTCTATCTAGCTCGTCATTATTCCATTCTGCGATTTCCATACAATCGGCAAAAAAGTAACTAATCGGTGTTTTTAAAAACGTGGCAATCGCCACCAAATGCGACATATTGATCTTGTTTGTGCCACGTTCGTAGCGGGAAAATTGTGGTTGAGAAATGTTTACACATTCAGATAATTTTTCAACTGTATAGCCCAATTCCTTTCTTTTACGTTGTATACGTTGCCCAATCAATCTATCCACGTCTGTAGGAACAAACTTTGCCATTGCCTTACGATCTCTTATTTATGCCATAAACGCATATTTTTAAGGATCTTTATTCTTGTAAGAAGAAACATAAAAGATTAGAATCAGACAATATTATTCTTTTATGTAATAAACATTTAGGGGTGTTAAATGCCAACTAAAAATTTTCCACCAATATATCAGGTTAAATTTCCAACTATGCCGTTAAGCTATCCTCACGATGAAAGAGGATGGTATTTTGTTAGTCAATATTATTGGTTTATATTTCAAGAATCCCCCAAACCTGCTCTCTCTTTAAATTCTCAAGAAATTAGCCCTATAACTTATAGATTTTCTTTAAGTGCTTTTGGTAGAAGAGATGTCATCCCTGAATCTTCTGTTTTACCTATCGCAATAGCTACTATTGAACAAACTAATTTATCACATCCAGAAGTATCTGCTTTATATGCAAAATTAGGATTAGATTCTAATCACCCACAACCTTCAATGAAGGGATTATTTATTAATAATACACATTTTAATTTAGGTGAGGTTGAATGTGATATATCCATTCATAAAGCATTAGATCTATTATTGAAAGAAATAAAAGTAAAAGAAATAAAAGAAAAATTATCTATTGAAAAAATAGATTATGTGGGCGACTTTAGAGAAGCTCAAAAACATACTTTTTTACCTTACAGTAATAAAGAAAAACAAATCTCATCTCTGACAAGAAAAACAGCACCTTTAAGTCTTAGTATATTGATTATATTCATAGTGTTGTTATTTATATGGTTTGGGAATATGAGTGGAAAATTATTTACTAACTTATCTCCTACAGCAAGATGGGTTATATTGCCCTTTTCCTGTGTACTTGCACCTGTAATCATCAATGTACTTACAGGAATAAGTTTTATATTAACTTTAGGTTTAAATGGAGAAAATGAATATCCCATCCTTTTCTTTATGAAAGATTTTGTCCAATCATTTTTAATTGGATTCGCGTTTGTAAGAGGTGCGTTACACATAGCACCTTCGCATACTAAAATTGTAATGCAAATAGTTAGGATAATTGGCGTTTGTTTAATAGCTTTACTTTCATTACAATATCACGAGCACAATTTATTAGATTGGAAAAATATTATATTTATTATTCTAATGCTTATTGGTGTTCTAATCCGTTTAGATGATGAAAAAGAAATCATTGAAGAATTTGATTAAATATTTATTATCAAACAAAAACGCTGCAATAGTGGCGTTTATTTTTTCTGAAAATCAAACTACATAGCAACAAAAGGAGCGATATTATGATTATGAGCAGCCGAGAATTTAATCAACATTTAAACCAAGCACAACAAGCCGCAAAAACCGCACCTGTGATTATTACCAATCGTGGCAAGCCTGCTTTTGTTTTGATGAGTTATCAAGAATTTGAAAAACGTGATCCAGTTAAGAAAAAAACAATTGCGGAGATGTTTGCAAGCTATGAATATCCTGAAGTGGCGGATATAGAACTTGAAATTCCACCACGTTCTAAGGCACAACGTAAACCTGTGGAGTTTTAAGATGTATTTGCTTGATACGAATATTTTAGCTGAAATGCGTAAAATGGCGAAAGGCACGGCAAATGAAAATGTGGTGAATTGGTTCCGCAGTATTGGGGATGCACCATTGTTTGTAAGCGTAGTTACATTGATGGAAATTGAGCGTGGTGTTTTAGGTATGAAGCGAAAAGATCCCGAACAGGGGAAATTATTACGGCACTGGTTTGACACTCTAGTACTTACGCAGTTTAAACACAACACTTATTATATTAACGATAACACCATCGCCAAACTCTGTGCCCAGCTCCACGTGTCTGATCGCAGCCCAGAAAACGATGCGTGGATAGCCGCTACCGCATTGCGTTATAAGCTCACTCTTGTCACTCGAAACACAAAAGATTTTGAACATATGGGCGTGAAAGTGGTAAATCCGTTTTTAATGGATTAATTGAGAAAAACAAAAAAACGCCACAATCGTGGCGTTTATTTTTCTGAGAATCGGATTATTTCACCAACTCACCTTTGGCTTGCAGATCAGCGTGGTATGAAGAACGCACGAATGGACCGCAGGCAGCGTGTTCAAAGCCCATTTTTTCGGCTTCGGTGCGGAACATATCGAACTCTTCAGGCGGAACATAACGTTCCACTTTTAAGTGGTGGCGGCTTGGTTGGAGGTATTGACCAATGGTCAGCATCGTTACCCCTTGAGCACGCAAATCACGCATTACTTCTAAAATCTCTTCGTTCGTTTCGCCTAAACCCACCATCAAGCCAGATTTGGTTGGAATATCAGGGAACTCTTCCTTGAAGATTTTGAGCAATTCGAGCGACCAGTTGTAGTCCGCACCTGGACGAACCTCGCGGTATAAGCGTGGCACATTTTCCAAGTTGTGGTTGAACACATCAGGTGGATTTTGTTTTAAAATTTCGACCGCTTGTTCAACACGTCCGCGGAAATCTGGCACGAGGATTTCAACTTTACATTCTGGATTTAACGCTTTGATTTCACGCACCGTTGCGGCAAAGTGAGCTGCTCCGCGGTCTGGCAAATCATCGCGGTCAACCGACGTAATTACCACATATTTGAGTTTCATATCCTGTACGGTTTCCGCCACTTTACGCGGCTCATCTGGGTCAAGCGGAAGCGGTTTACCGTGTGCAACGTCACAGAACGGACAACGACGGGTACAAATCGCCCCCATAATCATAAAGGTTGCCGTACCGTGATTGAAACATTCGTGTAAGTTCGGGCAAGAAGCTTCTTCACAAACCGAGTGCAAGCCGTGACGACGCATACCGTTTTTGATGCTGTCGATTTTCGCTGAGCTTGCCGGCAGTTTGATTTTCATCCAAGACGGTTTTTTCAATAATTCTTGGTCTGGGTCAATATTACGCACTTGGATAACAGAGGTTTTCGCTGCATCGCGATATTTCACGCCGCGTTCCATTTTAAATGGAGCCAATTTCGCTGGCGAATTTGTGGCGGTAGTCATTAGAATTCGTTTTCCTCATTGTTAATAAATTGTTGCACATTATAGCCTAAAATAGAGGCAAAGTGGGCAACCAATTTTGGCGATACTTGCTCGCAAGTTAAATCGTTCTGATTGATGAGTTCGCTTAATTGGCACATTTCAAGCCCCGCATAACCGCACGGATTGATGTCGTGGAATGGACTCAAATCCATATTGATATTAAGTGCCAAACCGTGGAACGAGCAGCCTTTGCGAATACGTAAGCCGAGCGAGCAGATCTTGCGACCATCCACATAAACACCAGGAGCGTCAGGTTTTGGATAGCTTTCTACGCCATAGTCCGCCAACGTTTTCACGACACATTGTTCCAGTGCCGTCACTAAATCGCGTACAGAAATTTCTTTGCCTCGAGCTTTTAAGCGTTTGATATCGATCAGCACATACATCACTTGCTGACCCAGCCCGTGATAGGTAATTTGCCCACCGCGGTCTGATTGCACGACAGGAATGTTGGTTTGATGAATAAGATGCTCTGGTTTGCCTGCAGAACCTTGTGTAAACACGCTAGGATGCTGCACAAGCCAGATTTCGTCTTCGGTTTCTTCGTTGCGGTTGTCGGTGAAATCTTGCATTTTATGCCAGATTTCTTCGTAAGGCTGTACGCCAAATTGGCGGATTATGAGTTTTGTGTTCATAGAATTGGGAAATGAGATGAAACATAAGAGCGTTTACCCTCTCCCTCAAGGGGAGAGAGTATTCTCATAACTAAAGCACCATTCTTACGCCTTCAATTTTGGCAAGTTCTTCATAAAGCTTTTCAATTTGCTCGATGTTTTCCGCCAAAATATCAATCGATACAGAATTATACGTGCCTTTGCTACTGCGTTGTTCACGTGGAGTATAGTCGCCTTTTACGTGCGTTTGTGTTACAGAAACAATATCATCCACTAAATCATCACGGTGCGAACCCACCACTTTAAACGTGAAATCACACGGGAATTCTAATAAGTCACGTAATTTTTGTTGCGGTAAATCTTGTAAGTTTACGGTTTTATCTGTCATTTTATTCCTCTCTTTTAATAATGGAAGCGGTCGAATTCGCAAAACATTTTGCAAATCAGACCGCTTGTTGCATCTCAATATAAGGGCAAAATTTTCAGTTACAAGGGGAGGTTAGTTAAACAAACTTTTAACCGTTAACACAACCCAGTCCCACGCTCTGCCGAAAATGCCTGCTTCGCCCACTGCTTGTAAGGTTTGAAGTGGGGTTGAAGCAATGTCTTTGCCATCTAATTGGTAAATCACTTTACCTACCACTTGCCCTTGTGTTAATGGGGCTTCTAAGCCTTTACTGTCTAATTCATAACGTGCTTTTAACTCGCCTGCTTTGCCTTTTGGCACGGTAATAAAGCTATCTTGTACCGAACCCAATTGCACTTTATTGGCATCGCCATAATAAACACTCTCTTCTTTTACCGCTTTACCTGCTGGTAAAGATTTCACGGTTTCGAAGTTTGCAAAGCCCCATTGCAGCAATTTTTTGCTTTCTACTTCACGGCCTTTATAAGTTGGCACGCCCATTACCACCGAAATTAAACGGGTGTTTGAGTTAGTTGCTGAAGCTACAAGATTATAACCCGCTTTATCGGTATGTCCTGTTTTCATTCCATCAACGTTCATCGTTTTATCCCACAATAAACCGTTGCGGTTCGGTTGTGGTTTTTTGACGTTGTATTGGAACTCTTTTTCAGCGTAAATTTTGTATTCTTCTGGCTGATCGCGAATTACGTGAGCACCAATAATCGCCATATCACGAGCCGAAGAGTATTGATTCGGATCGTCCAAACCGTGTACGGTGGTGAAATGGGTATTTTGTAACCCAAAACGCTGTGCGTGTTTGTTCATTTCATCAATAAATGCCGCTTGCGAACCTGATGTGTGTTCTGCCAATGCCACCGCTGCATCGTTACCTGAAACGATGATTAAGCCTTTCATTAATTCGCCCACGGTTACTTGTTTGTTCAAATCTAAGAACATCAAAGATGAGCCTGGGAATTTTTGTGCCCACGAGTTTTCGTTTACAGTATAAACATCGCTGTTATGCACTTTACCCTGTTTAATCGCTTCGCCCACCACATAAGCGGTCATCATTTTGGTTAATGATGCAGGATATTGACGTTGATCGGGGTTAAGGCTCGCTAACACCGCACCAGAGTTGTAATCCATTAAAATATAAGTTTGTGCATTCAATTGCGGTGGGGTGATGCCAAAATCTGTCGTTGCTTCCGCAAAAGCCGTTGAAGAAAGCATTAAGGCAGACAAGCTCGCCAATTTTAGAAGTCTTTTTTTCATATTCACTTTATCCGATAACGTTAGAGGTTGTTAAGAATCACGTAGCTATAAACTAACTATCTATAAACTAATCAAGGGCTTGTTGAGAACTCAACAACCCCTTTATTTAGATTTCAGCAAATTCGCAATTAACTTTTATCTAAGTCAGTGCGTTTGCTTTTATCTAACACCGCCACTTTCACTTGAGCGATGCCCGTGTTGTGCATACCTAATTGGCGTGCGGCATTTTTTGATAAATCCAAGACACGAGCGTGATTGTAAGGTCCGCGATCATTCACTCGTACAACTACTTTCTTGCCGTTACGCATATTGGTCACTTCAATTAACGTACCAAACGGTAACGAGCGATGTGCGGCAGTCATTGCACCATTGTCAAAACGTTCGCCATTTGCGGTACGACGACCGTTGAATTTATCAGCATAATAACTTGCGACACCTGATTGAAAATGCTGGCGAGGCGTGTTTTTATGCTTTTGAGCTAAAGAAACCGTGCTCTTTTTTGCTGTTTTGTTTTTTGCAAGTTTTTGAGCAGATTTAACCGCTTTCTTGCTTGTTTTTCCTTTTGCTTCTATCTTCTTTTGCTCCATTTTTTTTGATTTAGGAGCCACTTTTTGAGAAGCTGATTTAGACGCTTTGGAAGCCTTCGAGGCTTGTTTTGCTACAATAGCCGTTTTTGCGTGTTTGGTTGCTGCAACAGAATTCAATGTTCCGAATGTGAAGAATCCAGCTAACAACAGGGTTACAATTTTACTTAATCGCATAAGTATGTATTCCTCATTTTGATATCGTTTCGCTTGTAACGATGTTTGTATTGCCCATCTCAACGAGATAGTGGCTGTTAATCTAATCGATAACTGACCTTGTATATGCTTTTTGATACCGCAAAAAAGCAAAAGTTTAATTTTATTGATTAAAATTTATCCCAACCGCTATTTTAACCGATTATTTCAATCGATTGTAGGGGTTGTTACTATGTGGTTTCTTACGGTGAACATAGCTCGACATCATCAATCCAAATGCCGCCATTAGGGTCACATAAGAGGTTCCACCATAGCTAAAGAGTGGTAAGGGTACACCAACTACGGGCAAAATGCCACTCACCATCCCAATATTTACAAAAACATACACGAAAAAGAGTAATGCAGTGCCGCCCGAAAGGATGCGTCCAAAGGCATTATCCGATTTCGCCCCGAGCATTAACCCACGCCCGATAATAAACAAATAAATGGTAAGCAGAATCAGCACGCCAATCAAACCGTGCTCTTCGCTTAATACCGCAAAAATAAAATCCGTATGCGGCTCTGGCAAGAATTCGAGCTGCGATTGCGTGCCTTCCATCCACCCTTTTCCGTGCAATCCGCCTGATCCAATTGCGATTTTAGATTGAATAATGTGATACCCTGCTCCCAGCGGATCTTTCTCTGGGTCTATCAACGTCATCACACGGGTTTTCTGATAATCGTGCATCAAAAAGAACCACATTATCGGAATAAAGCCAGCCAAGAAAATCACGCCTGTCGAAATCAATTTCCAGCTTAACCCTGCCAAAAACAGCACGAAGATCCCTGCGGCACACACAAGAATAGACGTGCCCAAATCGGGTTGTGCCGCCACTAAAAGCGTTGGAAACACAATGATTGCCAGTGCAATTGCCGTATCGCGAAAATTCGGTGGTAGCGGTCGATTACTCAAGAACGTTGCCACCATTAACGGCACGGCAAGTTTTGCAATTTCCGACGGTTGAAAGCGGACAAAGCCCAAATTCAACCAACGCTGCGCCCCTTTACTGGTTTCGCCAAACACATCCACCATTACCAACATCACAATGGTCACGGCATAAAGATAAGGCGACACCTGCTTATAAACGCGAGGCGGAATCATCGCCATCACAAACATCACCCCCAAGCCCAAGCAGACTTGAATCACGCGGTTTGTGAACATTTTTTCGCTACCACCGCTGGCACTATATAGCACCAGCAAGCCGTAGCCTGTAATCGCCAACAACCCGAGCAACAGCCACAAATCGAGGGAAAATACTTTCCAAAACAGCTTTTTAAATCCGCTACTCATTCACTTCGTCCTCTGGGTTTGCAAGCGGTGGATTTGACGGAAGATTTTGCAAATCGCCACTCTCATTTTTTAATGTATGGGTTAAGGCAAAATCCATTACCTTACGAGCGACAGGTGCCGCGTTTGAGCCACCGCCCCCTGCGTTTTCTAAAATAATCGCCACCACAACTTTCGGGTTATCGTAAGGGGCGTAAGAAATAAACCACGCGTGGTCGTGTAACTCTTTCTTCAAGGCGTTTTTGTTATAGCTACCGCCTTTTAAGTTAAAGACCTGAGCCGTCCCTGATTTTCCTGCCGCACGATAAAACAAACCACCTGCCTTTTTACCCGTCCCATTGCCCGCGTTGATTACGTTGTACATTCCAAGTTTTGCAACATTCCAGAAACGCTCTGGCACGCCCGTAATATCTTCGTAAAGCACAGGATCTTTGTATGGCTCTACCGAGTTGGCGTGAATCACTTCTTTCATCAAATGCGGTGTATTGACTCGCCCGTTATTCACTAACACCGCCAAGGCTTTCGCCACTTGTAACGGAGTCGCAATCCAGTAACCTTGCCCGATGCCGACAGGAATCGTATCGCCTTGCACCCAAGGTTTTTTGTAGCGTGAACGTTTCCAATCACGGGTTGGATAAACACCAGCGGATTCCTCAAACAAATCGATGCCCGTTTTTTGTCCAAAGCCGAATTTGCTCATCCATTCGCCCATTTTATCGATCCCCGTTTCATAGGCGAGTTGATAGAAGAAGGTGTCCGACGATTCTGTAATCGCTTTGTTCACGTTAGTCGCCCCGTGTCCTGATTTTTTCCAGTCGCGATAACGTTGTGTTGTGCCTGGCAAAATCCAAAAACCAGGGTCGAACACAGTGGTGTTTGGAGTAATTTTTCCTTCTGCTAAGCCCATTACCGCATAAAATGGTTTCACGGTAGAAGCAGGCGGGTACGTCCCTTGTGTCGCACGGCTATAAAGCGGACGAGCAGGGTCTTCAAGCAAATCTTTATAATCCTTGCCCGAAATACCGCCCACAAAAAGGTTGTTGTCGTAACTTGGACTAGTGACCATCGCCAACACGCTGCTATCACGTGCATCAAGCACCACTACCGAACCTTTCTGTCCTTTGAGTAAATCTTGAATATATTGCTGCAATTCAATATCAATCGTTAAGCGTAAGGAACTGCCCGCCACGCCCTCTTGGTCGCGTAATTTACGAATTACCTTACCGCGGTTATTGATTTCCACTTCCTCAAAGCCCGTTTGTCCGTGTAATTGATCTTCGTAGAACTTCTCAATCCCCAATTTTCCCATATCATGCGAACCTGCATAATTGCCGTATTTCCCGTCTTCTTGCAGCTTTTTCTTATCTTTTTCGTTGATTTTCGCCACATAGCCCAAAATATGGGTCAGCGTTTCGCCATAAGGATAATTACGTTTGTAATAGGCTTGCACATCCAAACTTGGGAATCGATATTGGTTCACCGCAAAACGTGCCATCTGCTCCTCATTCATATCCGCCTTCAGCAAAATCGGCGTATAACGCGAGGTGCGTTTTTTCTCTTTGTGGAAATTCTCAATATCTTCGTCGGTTAAGCCAACGATGCTTTTGAGATCAATTAAAGTCTGTTCCAAATCTTGCGTTTTTTCAGGCACGATAAAAAGCCCAAAATAGGTGATATTTTCGGCTAAAACTTTCCCATTACGGTCGTAAATCAAACCACGCGTTGGTGGCACGGGCAATAATTTGATACGGTTACCGTTTGAACGGGTTTGATAATCTTCATAACTGCTGATTTGAAGATGATATAAGTTGGCAAGCAACACGCCCGTGAGTGCCAACACCCCTAAAAAGGCAATGACCGCACGGCGGATAAACAAATTGCTCTCCGCTTGCCCATTTCGCACCTTTTCATTCGGCTTGGGCGACATTAATTTTCCCAGTTTCCCAAACATATTTAGCTCAGATTTGCAAAATTCCTAAAAAATTGACCGCTTGTTATGACCTACACCCTCGCCCCTTGAGGGAGAGGGATAATTTCAATGCGTTCAGCATTGAAATTCGGGAGAGGGGTTAGCGGTCATTTTTGACCGCTCCTTTGCAAAATATATATCGCAACCCCCTCTCTCTGCCAAAATTGCCTCACGCAATTTCGGTTGTCTCTCTCCCACAAGGGGAGAGAGTGATTCATACGATCGCATAATTTTGAAAGGATTATTCCCGATGATACGGATGATTGGTGGTTAGCGACCACGCACGATATAAACTTTCCGCCACAATCACTCGCACCATTGGGTGGGGCAGCGTGAGCGGGGAAAGCGACCAACTTTGCTCTGCTGCTTGTTTACATTCTGGCGAAAGCCCCTCTGGACCGCCAATCAACAAACAGACATCACGCCCATCGTTTTTCCACGCTTCTAATTGGCTGGCTAGCTGTTCGGTCGTCCACGGCTTACCTGGAATATCCAATGCCACCACTTTGCCTTTGCCCGCAGCAGCAAGCATCGCTTTACCCTCTTGCTCCAAAATGCGTTTAATATCCGCATTTTTGCCACGCTTGCCCGCAGGCACTTCAATCAGCTCAAACGGCATATCTTTCGGGAAACGGCGTTGATACTCTTCAAAGCCCGTTTTGACCCAATCAGGCATTTTGGTGCCGACCGCAATCAGTTGAATTTTCATCTTATGCCCAAAGTTTTTCTAGCTGATACATTTCGCGTGCCTCGGCTTGTAATAAATGCACGATGGCTTGTCCAAAATCGACCACAATCCAATCAGCAACGGCTTTGCCTTCATCACCAAACACTTCAAAGCCCGCTTGTTTGGCTTCGGCGGCAAGGCGGTCTGCGGTTGAAGCTACGTGACGAACTGAAGTTCCTGTGGCGATAATTATCGCATCGGTAATGCTTGATTTGCCTTTAACATCAATCGCTAAAATATCTTGTGCTTTTAAATCATCTAAGGTTTTTGTTAAAAATTCGACGAGGTTTTGTTCCATTGTTTGTTCCGTTTGTGTTGATAAAACCCTCGCCCCTTGAGGGAGAGGGATAATTTCGTTTCGTTCAGAAACGAAATTCGGGAGAGGGGTAAGCGGTTAAATTTAACCGCTATTTTGCAAATATTACCCCCTCTCTCTGCAAAAATTGCTGAACGCAATTTTTCCTGTCTCTCTCCATCAAGGGGAGAGAGTGAAATAAAAGGTTGAAATTTTACCATAGATTAAAAAGGGATAAAAAAAATAAGCGGTCAGTATTTGCAAATTTTTTACAAACTCTGACCGCTTGCGGGAAATTAGGTTTACTTTTTCAGTAATTTTTTGAGCTGATACAACGCTTCCAATGCCTGTTTTGGCGATAAATCATCAGGATCAATCTCACTTAATGCCTGTTCCACTTGGCTGATTTCTGCCGATTTTGCTTCTACAAGCGGTGAATTTTCCTCAATATCTTGCAAAAACTCTGGTGAAAAGAGTAAATCCGCTTGCGGGTTATCGTCCCCCACTTTTTGCTGTTCAGAAAGCATTTCCAAATGCGCCAAACGCTGTTTCGCCAACGCGATCACAGGTTTTGGCACGCCCGCCAATGCAGCCACAGCCAAACCATAACTTTTGCTCGCAGCCCCTTCTTGCACGCAGTGCATAAAGGCGATGGTGTCGTTGTGTTCACGGGCATCTAAATGCACGTTCGCGACACCTTTTAGCTGATTCGGCAAGCTGGTTAGCTCAAAATAATGGGTCGCAAACAGGGTGAGCGATTGGGTTTTCTTCGCCAACCATTCGGCACACGCCCACGCTAACGATAAACCGTCGTAAGTCGACGTTCCTCGCCCGATTTCATCGATCAGCACAAGGCTATTTTCGGTGGCTTGATGCAAAATGTTTGCCATTTCGGTCATTTCCACCATAAAGGTTGAGCGTCCTGAAGCGAGGTCGTCACTTGCCCCAATGCGGGTGAAAATGCGGTCGACCGCACCGATTTCTGCACTCTCTGCAGGGACGAAACTGCCGATATACGCTATTAACGTGATCAACGCAATTTGACGCATATAGGTGCTTTTTCCCCCCATATTCGGACCAGTTACCACCAATAAATGGCGTTGAGCATTTAGATAAACAGGGTTCGCAATAAAAGGATCTTTAATCACTCGCTCAACCACAGGGTGGCGACCTTCTTTGATGTTAATCAGGCGTTGCGGGCTGAAAGTTGGACGCACATAGCCCAAACTTTCCGCTCGTTCGGCAAGATTCGCCAACACATCCAATTCCGACAACACCATCGCTGCCAGTTGCAATTCGCCCAAACGCGGCATTAACAACTCGAACAATTCATCGTAAAGCTGTTTTTCCAACGCCAACGATGCCCCTTTCGCTTTTAAAACTTTGTCTTCGTAAGTCTTCAACTCAGGGATAATATAACGCTCCGCGTTTTTAAGCGTTTGACGACGCACATAGTGAATCGGGGCTTTGTGTGCCTGCCCTTGACTGATTTGAATGTAGTAACCGTGAACGGCATTAAAACCGATTTTCAGCGTATCAATGCCCGTTGCCTCACGCTCGCGAATCTCTAAATCTTCCAAATATTGCGTTGCCCCAGCGGAGAGCGAACGCCATTCATCTAACTCGGCATTGTAGCCTTCAGCAATCACGCCGCCATCTCGAATTAACTGCGGTGGGTTGTCGATAATCGCCCGTTGTAATAAATCAGCCAGATCATCAAAATTCGCTAATTGTGCTAACAAATGATCTAAACTAGGGGTTAATTGTTGCGATCTTTGCTTAATTTCAGGGATTTGCTCAAGAGCGGAACGCAAACGCGTGAAATCACGCGGACGAGCTGAACGCAATGCCACACGAGCCAAAATACGTTCCATATCGCCCACATTCTGCAACGCCTGTTGAAGCGGTGAAATTTGCTCACTTTTTTGCAAACTTTCGATAATATCCTGCCGCTCTTTCAGTTTTTTCACATCACGAATCGGCTGGTGAATCCAGCGTTTTAACAAGCGGCTGCCCATTGGGGTCACGCATTTATCCAATACCGATGCAAGGGTATTTTCTGCCCCGCCCGCAAGGTTTTGAGTCAATTCCAAATTGCGACGGGTTGCGGCATCAAGCAACACCGTTTCGCTATTTTGCGAAAGATGAATGCTGTTGATATGCGGCAGAGCGGTGCGTTGGGTTTCTTGAGCGTAGTGCAACAAACAGCCTGCAGCACAAAGGGCGGTAGTGGCTTTTTCCACGCCAAAACCAGCTAAACTTTGCGTGCCAAATTGGCGATTGAGCAGCTGAATTGCCGTAGTCAACTCAAACTCCCACACTGGGCGACGACGCAATCCTTTGTAATTATTCAGAATTCCCGCGTAGGCAAAATCTTCCGCATAGAGAATTTCAGCAGGTTGCAAGCGTTGCAATTCCGCACTTAACGCCTCTTGATTTGGCAATTCGCTGATTAAAAACCGCCCTGATGCCATATCTAGCGTGGCAATCGCAAATACACCTTTATGCTCGTAAATAGCCGCAACCAGATTATCTTGCCGCTCGGGCAATAAAGCCTCGTCACTGACCGTACCTGGTGTGACAATTCGAACCACTTTACGCTCAACAGGCCCTTTCGATGCCGCAGGATCACCAATTTGTTCGCAAATCGCCACACTTTCGCCCAATGCCACCAACTTCGCCAAATAGCCTTCCACTGCGTGATAAGGCACGCCAGCCATCGGAATCGGCTCGCCTGCGGATTGCCCTCGTTTGGTTAGCGAAATATCCAACAAGGCAGCGGCTTTTTTGGCATCATCGTAGAAAAGCTCGTAGAAATCGCCCATTCGATAGAAGAGCAAAATATCAGGGTTTTGGGCTTTGAGCTGCAGATATTGCACCATCATTGGTGTGTGGTTGGAAAGGTCTTGGGTTGTGGTCATAATTTGCGTGATTGAAATGATAGAATGGGGCTATTTTATCAGATTAGCCATTCGCTGTACAAAGCAGTATAATTCAAGCACATTGAAATCAAAGGAGTTTTTATGAAATTATATGGTTTAGTCGGTGCGTGTTCTTTCGTACCACACGTGGCATTGGAATGGTTAAAAACACGCGAAAACGTGGCGTATGAATTTGAAGCAGCAACCCGTGAGTTAATTAAATCACCTGAATTTTTGGCGTTAAACCCAAGAGGTGCTGTGCCGGTGTTAATTGATGGTGATTTGGTACTTTCACAAAATCAAGCAATTTTGCACTATTTAGACGAGCTATATCCAAACGCGAAATTATTCGGTAGCAAAACCGTGCGTGATAAAGCAAAATCCGCTCGCTGGTTGGCATTTTTCAATGCCGATGTGCATAAATCATTCGTGCCGCTTTTCCGTTTACCAAGCTATGCGAAAGAGAACGAAGCTCTCGCACAAACTATTCGCCAACAAGCGGTAGAACAAATTTTAGATCAGCTTGCCGTGGCAAATGAGCATTTAGAAAGCCATATCTATTTTGGCGAAGCGATTTCAGTGGCGGATGTGTATCTTTACATTATGCTGAACTGGTGCCGAGAGGTTGGAATTGATTTCAGCCACTTAACGCAACTTTCACCTTTTATGCAACGCATTGAAGCCGATCAAGCGGTGGAAAATGTGAGAAAAGTTGAAGGGTTGAAGGGATAAAATTTAGCCCTGTGTGAGGCACAGGGCTTGTTACTATTTTTTAGCTTCTTCTTTTTCCTTAAGGGTTTTCAAAACCATTGCATCAATAACCTTACCAGATAATGCTTTAAAGTCATCAAACCCTTGAATAATTTGCTTACGGCTTAAACCATTTCCATTATTACGGAGAGTCACGCTTAAAAATAAGCGATCACTAATAATTTCAATCTTACCAATAAGCTTACCATTCAGTTCATTTGCTTCTTCTAAAGTTAAAAAGAATTCTTGTTTAGGATCATTGGGTAATATCTGAAGAAAGTTAATATCGCCATTATCATCATAAATAGATAAGGTACCTTTCGTAATAAGCCCTTTGCTATTAAAAGACAAAACGTTATTTTCGTCTACAACCTCAACATC
Organism: uncultured Haemophilus sp.; assembly: GCA_963545995.1. Classification (GTDB taxonomy): domain Bacteria; phylum Pseudomonadota; class Gammaproteobacteria; order Enterobacterales; family Pasteurellaceae; genus Haemophilus_A. The sequence goes on along the minus strand of CAUUKJ010000034.1, from coordinate 2,416 downwards.
TGTAGCACCTGCTGATTTTAAGATTTCCGCCACTTCTGATGTGCTATAACGCGTATTCATCTGTTCAGTAAATATTTTGCTTTCTATGGGCTTCGTAGCTTCAGCATAGAGATTTCCAGAAAAGAAAAAACCTGCGGTTAAAACATAAAGAAATTTTTTCATTTGCTCCTCGTTTGGGGTTTAAAAAGAGTGAAACTAAATTATAAATAATGCTCGATAATAAGAAAATATCGAGCATTGGTTTAAGGTCAATTAAGGTCTGTAATAGGACTGATTTGCCCTCCATTCGGCATCGCTTGCTCTTCTATTAGCAACATCAGCCGCGTTTTTAGCATTACGAGCCTCATCTCGTGCACGAGCAGCATCTAATCGAGCTTGTTCAGCTTGAGATTCTGCATAACTTGCTGCTCGTTCAGCTGCTTTAATTTTGCCTAGCATTTCATCTCTATCATCATCACTTATTTTTACATTGATTGCTTCTTTCAATGTGTCAGCTCTTCCAGCTTGTAATATAGCAAGAATTTCAGATAGCCATAATGGGGAAACTTTCGGCGTTTCATTATAACGAGTTTGTAAATAATATTCAGGAATAGAATCTTTCATTTCTTGATATAGTGGATGATTTAATATGTTCTCATAAATTGAAGATCCATTTCGTTCTTCATATTTTTCACAAGAATTATTATAGATATCAAACCATTTTTGTGCATCTTGAAGTCTATTAATTGAAGACTTATAGTCTTTTTCTATAGAGCTACCTGATGAACCATCATTCCATTCATTTGAATAATAGGGATTTGATTCTGCTTTTTTAGCTAAATAACGTAGATAAATAATCTGTGCTACGACAGCTGCTATTAAATACGGATTTAATACATAATACCAAACAATATAATCAATAAAATCTATCTTTCTTAAGTTATTATATAATACAAATATAACAAAAAATAAAATACACATTCCTACTAGAAAACGATTATTTCTTATCATCCTATCGTGAATCTCAAACTTTCCAAGATTATTTCTATTGTAATAGGAAAAAGGTAAATATATTGATATTACCGTAGATATAAAAAGCCAAATCAATGAACTATAATACATAAAACTACGGGATATATTAGAAAACTCATCATAATAATTAAAAAATTCCGTAGCAATATAATAAATCAAATCAAAAAAGAAAAAATAATAATAATTTTCAGATAAATACAAATTGATAACAGTAAAACAAGCTGATAATATCAGTAGTAAAAGAATAGACCTAAATAGCACATATTTAGATCGTTTCCAGCCCGTTCCACGAATATTTTCAACTAATTTAGCTTTTTCTTCTAAATTTTCAGTTTCAATATGTTGCTGTAAATTGTGAATAATTTGACGATTATGTTCTCTGTTTGCTAGATAATTTTGATAATCTTTAAACGCACTATCTTCTTTCATATATTGCTGATAGAAAGGTGCAAGTCTTTTAAATTTATCAATTAAATCTAGTCTTTCTTGTTCTTGATTGCTCATAGTGAAATTCCTTAAAACAGATAAATGTTATTTTGTTTTATGTGTAGAATTATCTAAATCGCCTTTATTCCAAATTCTAAAGGCAGTAGAATTCAACTCTAGTGCGTTTTTACAAGCAACATTTATACTCTTTCCCTTTAAAAAGTGGTTAATAAATAATGTTTGTAAGAAAGATGAAGCTATTGCACCATGAATACTTCTAAATGGAGCGATTAAACATTCACAAGAATCCATTTCTGAGAATTCTGCAGCAAATGACTGTTTACCCGTAGAACAACATAAAGAAATAAACTTTTTAGGTTCTATATCTTTAGGTTCATCAAATATCTCTTTTAAGACATCCGGCATAATTATATTTTCTCCTTTAAAAGAGATCCCTTTTTCTAAACCGTGTCCAATAATAATAACATGAGTATAAGTTTTATGTTCCCTTTGCCATAAAATACTCAACTCTTCAGTCGTTCTAATTTTATAATTCTTAATATAACTATCATCAAACAATAATCGGCAATACTGAAGCACTGATTTAGCTAATGGATCAAGTAATGTTAATTCCGTCTCAAAATCACCAATATTAAGAATAAGAATACCGATATTTTTATGGCATACTCTATTACCTATTTTAAATGCTTTGCCTTTATATTCACAAATAACACTATTTCCTTCTATCGCTTTTACCTTTGTATCGAAACAGGCAAAAGGATAGTTACTAAGTTCTGGACATTGATCTTCAACTTGAGCAACAAGCACAAAAATAGAATCATCAACCTTAAATTTGGTTTTAGCTTGTTCTTCAGAAATACCCATTAAACATTCTCCGCGGTAATATGGTTAAAAATTATTAATTTTTTAGGGGCTGTACTAGATAACGAAATAAAATCCCATTTGAGTTAGAATACTT
>CAUUKJ010000033.1:0-27500 GCA_963545995.1 uncultured Haemophilus sp. | reverse complement strand
CAAAATGTAAACGATGTCCTTAGGGAAAAATGTAAACGATGTTTGGGTTGTACATATATGGGGAAAATGGAACAAATTTTCTCATTGCCCATTTTTTGCTAAAATACGTCGATTTTTTAACAAAGAGAGCAGAATGGAATTTTTTATCCCGAAAGCGGAGGCGATTTTTGAGGAAGAGATCAAAAAAAGCCGATTTATTACCTACCTTCGCCATACGGAAGGAATGGAGCAAGCCAAAGCCTTTTGGGCGGAGATGAAAGCCTTGCATCCATCGGCACGGCATTGGTGTTGGGCAACGGTGGCAGGCACGCCAACGGATTCGCAGCAATATGGATTTTCGGATGATGGCGAGCCTTCTGGCACAGCGGGAAAGCCGATGTTGAGCTATTTACTTGGCTCAGGCTTAGGGGAAATTACGGCGGTTGTCGTGCGATATTATGGCGGTATTCAGCTTGGCACGGGCGGTTTGGTGAAAGCCTATGGCAATGGCGTACAACAGGCGTTGCTTGCTCTTGAGACGGTTCGCAAAGTGTTGCGAGAAAACTACCGCTTGCAGTGTGAATATGAGCAATTTAATACACTCAGCCACCTTCAGCAAGATTGGGATATTGAGATACTCGATCAGCAATTTGGCGAAAAAATTGAACTACGCTGGGCGATAAATCCTGCTCAAGTTGAGCAAATTCAAGCAACGCTGACGCAACGTTTTGCGGGGCGGTTGCAGTTAGAAAAAGAAGAATAAGAGGTTAAAGGTGCAATTTTTAGCCATAATCCGCATTGTGGGCGTGTTGGTGATGAGCTTCTCGCTCACAATGCTACTGCCAGCCATTGTGGCGTTAATTTATGACGATGGTGGCGGGCGTGAATTCTTAGAAGCCTTCACACTGACTTTTGCGGTAGGGGCAACCCTCTGGTGGTTTTGTCGCCATAACAAAGAGCAGTTGCGATCCCGCGAAGGGTTCCTAATTGTGGTACTCTTCTGGATTGTGTTGGGCTGCTTGGGTGCAGTGCCGTTTGTCTTGCTTGAACACCCTGATTTGAATTTCAGCGAGTCGATTTTTGAATCGTTTTCAGGACTAACCACTACAGGGGCAACCGTTATTACGGGGCTAGATGATTTGCCGAAAGCGATTCTATTCTACCGCCAATTCTTGCAATGGTTGGGCGGAATGGGGATCATCGTGCTTGCGATTGCGATTATTCCGATGATGGGTTTAGGGAAACTCTATCGGGCGGAAATGCCTGGTCCGCTCAAAGATGAAAAAATGCAACCGAGGATTGCAGAAGTAGCCAAAATGTTGTGGCAAATTTATCTTTCGCTCACAATTTTATGTGGTTTGGCGTATTGGTTAGCTGGTATGACCCCCTTTGATGCGATTTCGCACAGCTTTGCGACGATTTCGATTGGTGGATTTTCAACTCATGATGCGAGCATCGGTTATTTCAATAGCACCACGATTAACTATATCACGGTCTTTTTCTTACTGATTTCGTCGTGTAACTTCGCTTTGCATTTTACCTTGTTTAGCCAGTTGAAAGACCCGAAAGAGAAACGTAAAAGTACAGTGTTGCAGCGCCTTTATTGGCGAGATTACGAGTTCCGTTCGTTTCTATTTATTCAAATTGCCCTGTTTGTGATTTGCGTATTGGTATTGAGTTTGCATCAATATTTCACCAGTACCAATACCACGCTCGACCAAGTATTGTTTGAATCGGTATCCGTTTCTACCACCGCTGGTTTTGGCGTAACTGATTTTAGCCAATGGTCGTCGTTCTTGCCAACCTTGCTGATTCTCGCTTCCTTTATTGGTGGCTGTGCAGGTTCAACAGGGGGCGGATTAAAGGTGATTCGCGTATTGTTGCTCTATTTGCAAATGAACCGAGAAATCCATCGCTTCGTGCATCCGAATGCGATTAAGCCGATTAAACTTGGCAAATCGGTGCTGTCTGACCGCATTGAAGAAGGCATTTGGGCGTTTTTCTCTGCCTATATTTTCGTCTTTATTCTCTGCTGGTTGATGGCGATTTTCTGCGGAATGGCGTCGTTTGATGCGTTCAATGCGGTGTTGGCAAGCCTGAATAACTTAGGCCCTGCGTTGGGCAGCGTGAGCACCAATTTTACGCAAGTGCCAGACAGTGCCAAATGGGTGATGACCTTTGCGATGGTGTGCGGACGTTTAGAAGTGTTTACCTTGTTGGTGATTTTAAGTCCTGTATTCTGGAAGGATTAACTGTGAAAACCTTGATTTTATATTTTACGACCGATGGTCAAACTAAAAAAATTGCCGATAAGTTGGCAGAGCAGATTCATCGCGATGTTGAAGTGATTTCACTGCAAGATCAAGCGGTCAATTTTGCGGAAAAATTAGCAAATGCTGACCAGATTGTGATTGGGGCATCAATTCGTTACGGGCATTTTAATCCGTTGGTATATCGCTTTGTGGCGGAACATCAAGTGGTGTTAAATCAGAAAAAAGCGGCATTTTACGGGGTAAATTTGACCGCTCGTAAACCGAACCGCAAAACGGCGGAAAGTAACACTTATGTGCGAAAATTCCTTGCGAAAATTGCGTGGAAACCAACGCACGTGGAAGTGATCGCAGGGGCATTGTTCTATCCGCGTTATAATTGGTTCGACCGAGTGATGATTCAGTTTATTATGAAACTGACCAAAGGCGAAACCGATGCCAGCCGCGAATATGAGTTTACCGATTGGCAGCAGGTGGAACGGTTTGGTGCATTGTTAAATCAAGGGTTGTAGTGATTGAATTGTAGGGCGTATTGCATACGCCCGTTGTTACTTAACGTAAAGAGACGTAAATTTACTACAAAAGTTTAACATTATGCGTATAATCGCCCACGCATTCCCCTTGAGGGATTTTTAGGATTACAACGTAAGGAAAACAAAATGAGCATCTTAAAAGAGTTTCGTGAATTTGCGGTAAAAGGCAATGTGGTTGATATGGCAGTCGGTGTGATCATCGGTGGTGCCTTTGGTAAAATCGTTTCATCATTAGTGAGTGATGTGATTATGCCACCTATTGGCTGGATTATCGGCGACGTGGATTTCAAAGATTTAGCAATCGAAATTGCACCTGCAAAAGACGGTGCGGGAGCGGTAATGTTGAAATACGGTGCGTTCATTCAAAACGTGTTTGATTTCTTAATTATCGCAATTGCGGTATTTGCGATAGTGAAAATTATCAACTCACTTAAAAAAGCCACAGTGGAAGAGCCAAAAGCTGAGCCAGAACCAACGGCTGAAGAGAAATTATTAACCGAAATTCGTGATTTATTGAAAAAATAATTTGCGATAAAAAAGTAAAAAATAACCGCTTGCAGAGAAATCTGGAAGCGGTTTTTTACATCGGATGGGTATCAGGCGTGTGCAACACGCCCCCACGTGAGAACAATGATGTTGCTACTTTAGGTTAATATAACCCCAACATTTTCCACCAGATTAAACCTACACCGAAGAGGATGATTTGGTTTACTACGCTTACGATAAAGCCTGTTTTCCACCATACACCTGTTGGTACATAGCCTGCACCGAAGAGGATTGGGCCGCGAGCGTGAGTGTATTGGGTAAGTGAGCAAGATAAGCTACTGCTTGCTGCCATTGATAAGGCAAGCGGTGCAAGCGGTACATTTAAGCTTAAGCCTACACCTAATAACACGCTGTAAAGTGCAGCGATTTGTGCGTTACCACTTGCGAAGAAGTAGTGTAAGTAGAAGTAAGCTGCGTTGATCACCACTAATAAGATAATCCAGTTGGTGTCGCCTAAGAAGGTGCCGATTTCTTGCCCCATTAGTTCGCCAAACCATTTAGTAAAGCCAAGGGTTTGTAATTGGGTTGCCATCATTAATAGGGCTGCGAACCAGATTAAGGTATCCCACGCTCCTTTCTCGTTTTTGATGTCGTCCCAGCTTAATACGCCAGAAAGTAAAAGGATAGATAAACCCACAAAGGCGGTAGTGGTGGCATTTACGCCTAATTGTTGACCGAAAATCCATAAAATTAAGAGTACGATCACGGTAAAAATCATCACCCATTCACCCGCTTTCACTTTGCCCATTTCAGCCAATTGTTTTACCGCAAGGGCAGGTGCGTCTGGTGTGTTTTTGATTTCAGGTTTAGTCACAAAATAAATCACTAATGGGATGACAATGAAAGAAACTACGCAAGGTAGTAACATTGCAAGCATCCAGCTTCCCCAGCTGAAATCGTAACCTAAATCGGTTGCGAGTTTTGCTACTAATAAGTTACCTGTGTAAGCGGTTAGGAAGAGGGCAGAGGTAATGTCGTTCATATTCCCGATACAGCTAACCAAGAAAGTCCCTACTTTTGAGCGAGATTCGTTTTCTGGGTAAGACTCGAAGTTGCGAGAAAGTGAATCAGCGATTGGGTAAATTACCCCACCGCAACGAGCGGTGTTACTTGGCATTGCAGGGGCGAGAATTAAATCTGCAAAAGCTAAACCATACGCTAAACCAAGTGTTTTCTTACCAAATGCACGGATCATCAATAAGGCAATACGACGACCTAAACCTGTTTTAATAAAGCCGCGAGCGATCATAAATGCCACGACAACTAACCAGATAAGCGAGCTGCTTAATTGGCTAAGAGCGTCTTTGATGGCTCCTGCATCGTTTTTTGCTCCAGCGGCGTAAGTGAGGGCATAGATGGTCATACTCACAATTCCGAGTAAACCGATTTCGCCTACTTTACAAACAATTGCCGCAATGGTGGCAACGAAAATGATGACCGTATGCCAAGCGGGAACGGATAAGCCCTCTGGCGGGGTAAGCTGCCATAGTCCCACGCTAATGGCGGTAATAATCAGCAATGGAATCCATTTGATGTCTGATTTCATAAAGTAACACTCCAAAAAGAAATAATTTAAACCATAAAATAAAAGTTATTTCAGTTTATAACAACTTTGTAATTATTTATTTGGTGTAGATCAAAAAATATTACCTCTTTAGGGGTAAAATCAGAAATTTGAGTTTTATCAAAGCCTTGATAATTAAGAATTATTCTCACTACTGTTCATTTTTTGAGTTAGATCATAAAAGCTGTTAATTCCTGTTAATTTTTTGTAAAACGGCTTTTGCTCATACCTCTAAAGTGGCAGAATAAGTCAAGTTTTTATGTTTTTACCTATTATTATTTTGGAGTGCATATGCAAAGTGTTAATTTTGATGTCGCAATTGTCGGTGCTGGTGGCGGTGGCTTACGTGCAGCAATTGCAGCAGCAGAAGCAAATCCGAACTTAAAAATCGCGTTAATTTCGAAAGTTTACCCAATGCGTAGCCATACGGTGGCAGCAGAAGGGGGTTCAGCAGCGGTTATTAAAGATAATGACTCATTTGATAACCATTTTAACGACACCGTAGGCGGTGGCGACTGGTTATGTGAGCAAGACATCGTTGAATACTTTGTAGAACATTCTCCACTTGAGATGACCCAATTAGAACGTTGGGGCTGCCCTTGGAGCCGTCGTGAAGATGGTGAAGTGAATGTGCGTCGTTTCGGTGGGATGAAAATCGAACGTACGTGGTTCGCTGCCGATAAAACAGGTTTCCATATCTTACATACCCTTTTCCAAACCTCAATGAAATACCCTAACATCGTGCGTTTTGACGAGCACTTTGTATTAGATATTTTAACCGACGACGGCGAAGCACACGGTTGTGTGGCGATGAATATGATGGAAGGTACATTAGTGCAAATCAATGCATCTGCAGTGGTTATCGCAACAGGTGGTGGTTGCCGTACTTATCGCTTCAACACTAATGGTGGTATCGTAACAGGTGATGGTTTATCAATGGCTTATCGTCATGGTGTGGCATTACGTGATATGGAATTCGTTCAATATCACCCAACAGGCTTACCGAACACAGGTATTTTGATGACCGAAGGTTGTCGTGGTGAAGGCGGTATCTTAGTGAATAAAGATGGCTACCGCTATCTTCAAGATTACGGTCTAGGCCCTGAAACTCCAATCGGCAAACCAGAAAACAAATATATGGAATTAGGTCCTCGTGACCGCGTTTCTCAAGCATTCTGGCAAGAATGGAAAAAAGGTAATACCTTAAAAACCGCAAAAGGCGTGGATGTGGTTCACTTAGACTTACGTCACTTAGGTGAAAAACACTTAACTGAACGCTTACCGTTCATTTGTGAATTAGCACGTGCGTATGAAGGTGTTGATCCTGTGACTCAACCTATCCCAGTTCGCCCAGTAGTTCACTACACAATGGGTGGTATTGAAGTGGATATGCACGCTGAAACTTCAATCAAAGGTTTATACGCCGTAGGTGAATGTGCTTCTTCAGGCTTACACGGTGCGAACCGTTTAGGTTCTAACTCTTTAGCAGAATTAGTGGTATTCGGTAAAGTAGCGGGTGAAAACGCAGCACGTCGAGCATTAGAAGCAGGTCCTGCAAACCAAGCACAAATTGATGCTCAAGCGAAAGACGTAGTTGCACGCTTAACTGCTCTTGCAAACCAAGAAGGTAACGAATCTTATTCAGACATTCGTAACCAAATGGGCGATGCAATGGAAGAAGGTTGTGGTATCTACCGTACACAAGAAGGTATGGAAGGTGCAGTAAACAAAATCGAAGAGCTTAAAGAACGTTATAAACGCATCAGCGTGAAAGATAAATCAAGCGTGTTCAACACAGATTTACTCTACAAAATCGAACTTGGCTTTATCTTAGACGTAGCACAATCTATTGCTTGTTCTGCGGTTGAACGTAAAGAATCTCGTGGTGCACACCAACGCTTAGACTACACAGAGCGTGATGATGTGAGCTACTTAAAACACACACAAGCATTCTACAATGCAGATGGCAAACCAACCATCAAATACAGTGATGTGAAAATTACTAAATCTCAACCTGCAAAACGTGTGTACGGTGCAGAAGGTGCAGCACAAGAAGCAGCGAAAAAAGCGGCACAACAAAAATAGGGGATAGCTATGGAAAAAATGACGATTGAAGTGCTTCGTTACAACCCAGAAGTGGATAGCGAACCACATTTAGAAAAATATGAAGTGCCGTATGATGGTCAAACTTCACTTTTAGATGCATTAAACTTCATCAAAGATGAGTTACAACCAGAGCTTTCTTATCGTTGGTCTTGCCGTATGGCGATCTGCGGTTCGTGCGGTATGATGGTAAACGGCAAACCGAAATTAGCGTGTAAAACATTTTTACGCGATTACAGCGGTTATATGCGTATTGAACCACTTCAAAACTTCCCGATTGAACGTGACTTAGTGGTTGATTTAAGCCACTTCATCGACAGCCTTGAAGCGATTCAACCATACGTTATCGACAACAAAGCACCAGCAGGTCAACGAACTAAACAAACCCCTGCACAACTTGAGAAATATCGTCAATTCTCAATGTGTATCAACTGTGGTTTATGCTATGCAGCTTGCCCACAATTTGGTTTAAACCCAGAGTTTATCGGCCCTGCAGCCTTAACTTTGGCACATCGTTATAACCTTGATAACCGTGATAACGGCCGTGAACAACGTATGAAGCTATTAAGCTCACAAAACGGTGTTTGGAGCTGTACTTTCGTTGGTTACTGCTCAGAAGTCTGTCCAAAACACGTGGGTCCAGCTTCTGCAATCAACCAAGGCAAACTTGAAAGTGCGAAAGACTACGTGATCTCAATGTTAAAACCAAAAGGTTAAGGGGAAGTTATGACTACAAAACGTAAAGCCTATGTGCGTGAAGTAAAAGCAACTTGGTGGACAAGCAATAGTTTCTACAAATTCTATATGGTGCGTGAAGCAACGGCGATCCCAACCGTTTGGTTCTGCTTAGTATTACTTTATGGTGTAGTTGCACTTTGCAACGGCACATTTGATACCAACTTTGTGGATTTCTTAAAAAATCCAGTGGTAATCATCTTAAACTTAATCAGTTTAGCTGCAATGCTATTACACGCAGCGACCTTATTCATTATGACCCCACAAGTGTTGGGCATTATGGTAAAAGGGGAAAAACTACCAGTTGCAACAGGTGCGAAAATTATGTGGGCAATTACCGCTGTAATTAGCATCATCGTATTAGCCCTTGCGTTATAGGAGAAGAATATGAGCAAACAAGACGTTATTAACAAAGCGGTAAAATCAAACGAACCGCCAGTATGGTTACTCTTTAGTGCGGGCGGCTCTGTGAGTGCGTTCTTCTTCCCTGTGGTAATTTTAATCTTCGCATTATTACTTCCATTTGGCATTGTTGATGCACAAACTATCATCAGTTTTGCACACACTTGGATCGGTAAATTAGCGATTTTAGTGCTTACCATCTTCCCTATGTGGGCAGGTATGCACCGTGTTCACCACGGCTTGCACGACTTAAAAATCCACGTACCTGCAGGTGGCGTGATTTTCTACGGATTGTCACTTATCTACACCATCGTGGTGGCGTACTACACATTAAGTCTATAACCCTACAAGCGGTCTAAAAACAATAAAACCCTGCAAATTTGCGGGGTTTTTTGTTGTCTTTTGTAAATTTTTCTGACGCAAACCTTTGCTTTTCAAACACTTACCGACAAAAAAGAAAAGAGCGTGTAAAATACACCCGATTTTATTTTTAACAAAAAAGGATAAAAAATGGACGCTGTTGAATTCTTAGGTTATGTCGCAATGGGCTTAGTTTCTATCTCTTTCTTAATGAAAGATGTGTTTAAATTACGCTTGATTAACACCATTGGCGATATTTGTTTTGTGATTTACGGAGCATTAATTGAATCTTGGCCTGTGGCAGGTTTAAATTTCTTATTGGCGTGCGTGAACATTTATTATATGTGGCAAATGAAGCAACAGAAAAACGCAGAATAAGCAACGAAATTAGCTCAACATAACCACCTTCGGGTGGTTTTTACATTTATAAGCGGTTATTTTTCTTGCTTGAAATGCAAATCCAGCTGGTTTACTCTAAAGCCAATTTTTTATCAGAGAAAATAAGTAATGAACCAAGTTGATTTAAAAGCGGATGCCAAAGTGGATTTAAGCCAAGTAAAATGGCAGCCGACCGCAACGATTGAGAATTTACTCAAACGTGCCAAGGTAATGAAAAATATTCGTCAGTTCTTCGCAGATCGCGGCGTGTTAGAGGTAGAAACCCCCGTTTTGAGTGAATTTTCAGTCACAGACGTACACCTTTCTACCTTTGAAACCCAATTCCTTTCGCCGTTTGAGCGTGAGGCAAAACCGCTCTATTTGATGACCAGCCCTGAATATCATATGAAACGCTTGCTCGCAGCAGGCTCTGGGGCGATTTATCAGCTGTGCAAAGTTTTCCGCAATGAAGAAGCAGGCAAACGCCATAATCCAGAGTTTACGATGTTGGAATGGTACCGTCCTTATTTCGATATGTATCGCCTCATCAATGAAGTGGATGATTTATTGCAAGAAATTTTGGATTGTGAACCTGCCGAGTCCTTTAGTTATCAATTCGTATTCCAAACTTATGTTGGGCTTGACCCGCTTTCTGCGACTAAAGCCCAATTGGTCGAAAAAGCTCGCAAGCACGGCTTCCAATGTGATGACGATGAGCATCGCGATACTTTATTGCAATTCCTGTTTAGCGAAATTGTGGAAGCGAATATCGGCAAAGAACGCCCAACTGCGGTTTATCATTTCCCTTCAACACAAGCGGCGTTAGCTCAAGTGAGCAGCGAAGATCACCGCGTGGCAGAACGTTTTGAGTTTTATTACAAAGGCTTGGAATTGGCGAACGGTTTCCACGAATTGGATGATGCGAAAGAGCAAATCCGCCGCTTTAATGCGGATAACGTGGCACGTGAAAAAATGGGCTTGCCACCACAAGCATTAGATAAGCGATTTTTAGCCTCCCTTGAAGCGGGAATGCCGAACTGTTCAGGTGTGGCATTAGGCGTAGATCGCCTTGTGATGATTGCTCTCGGGGCAGAACATATCCGCGAAGTGATGTCGTTTAGTGTGGAAAGTGCCTAAAATGCGTTCTTTCTTTAAATAGGCTTTTTAGTTAGGGCGATTTCCTTTACAATCGATCTACTTTTATTTTCGTAAGGATTTATGATGAAAAAATTATTTCTAGTTGCAATCTTGGCGAGTTTTTTGACCGCTTGCGGTGTGAAAGGCCCGCTTTATTTTCCTGAACAACAGCAACAACAAACACAGAATTAAATAACAATATCTAAATTTACTCTCTCCCCTTGAGGGAGAGAGACAGGGAAAATTGCGTCAGGCAATTTTTCCAGAGAGAGGGGGAAATTTCCCCTCTCCCTGATTTCCGCTTCTGAACGAAGCTTCAATCTGTCCCTCTCCCACAAGGGGCGAGGGTTAAAATACATCACAAACACAACGGAACTCCAATGAATCATTTTGAATACAAAAAACAACAACTTTTTGCGGAAGATGTGGCGATTGCTGACATCATCGCCGAACACGGCACACCTGCTTACATCTATTCTCGTGCCACCCTTGAACGCCACTGGCACGCCTTCGACAACGCCTTTGGCTCGCACCCGCACCTAATCTGTTTTGCGGTGAAATCGAATTCCAACATCGCCCTATTAAACGTGATGGCAAAATTAGGTTCAGGCTTTGACATTGTTTCCCAAGGCGAATTAGAACGCGTGCTTGCCGCAGGTGGCGAAGCTTCAAAAGTGGTTTTCTCTGGCGTGGCAAAATCGCATACGGAAATTGAACGTGCGTTGGAAGTGGGCATTCGTTGCTTTAACGTGGAATCTATCCCTGAATTGCACCGCATTAACGATGTAGCAGGCAAAATGGGCAAAATCGCCCCAATTTCTCTGCGTGTGAATCCAGATGTCGATGCTAAAACCCACCCTTACATTTCCACAGGTTTAAAAGAGAACAAATTTGGCGTGAGCGTGCAGCAAGCCCGCGAAGTGTATCGCTTGGCAAAAACTTTGCCGAACGTAAAAATTGTGGGAATGGATTGCCATATCGGTTCACAACTAACGGAATTACAACCGTTTTTAGATGCAACCGATCGTTTAATCCTATTGATGGAACAGCTTAAAGAAGATGGTATTGAACTACACCATCTTGATTTAGGCGGTGGCTTGGGCGTGCCTTACAACGGTGAAGAACCGCCACACCCGACGGAATATACTTCCGCATTATTGGCAAAACTCAAAGCCTACCCGAACTTAGAAATCATTTTAGAACCAGGGCGTGCAATCAGTGCGAATGCGGGTATTTTAGTGACCAAAGTGGAATACTTAAAATCGAACGAAGACCGCAATTTTGCCATCGTCGATACGGGAATGAACGATATGATTCGCCCTGCGTTATACGAAGCCTATATGCAAATTACCGAGGTGAATCAATCGCTTGATCGCCCAACAGCAACTTACGATGTGGTAGGACCTATCTGCGAAACCTCCGATTTCTTAGGCAAAGGCAGAGAATTGGCGATTGCCGAAGGCGATTTAATCGCAATGCGTTCAGCGGGCGCTTACGGTGCAACGATGTCCTCTACCTACAACTCCCGCCCACAAGCGGTCGAAATTTTGGTGGATGGTGCAAAAGCACATCTTATCAAAGCACGAGCAGATTTTGCTGATTTGTGGCGATTGGAAAAATTGATTGATTAGATAATAAAGCGGTCAAATTTGCAAAATAACTTGCAGATTTGACCGCTTGTTTTTGTAGTAAATTTTGAGCTAATTTAACTTATCTATTCAACCACGCCATATAAGCTGCCGTGCCTTCAGCGACAGACTTAAATTCGCCTGTGTAGCCTGCTGCACGCAAGGCGGTTAAATCTGCTTGGGTGAAGGTTTGATAGCGAGATTTCAAATGGCCTGGGAAAGGAATGGTTTCAATTTCGCCCTTGCCGTGGAATTTGATTACCGCTTCTGCTACTGCTTTGAAGGATTGTGCTTTGCCTGTGCCGAGGTTGTAAATGCCCGAAATGCCGTTTTGCCACGCCCAAATGTTCACTTTTGCCACATCTTCAACATAAACGAAATCACGCAAAAACTCTTCTGAGCCTTCAAATAATTTCGGGTTTTCGCCTTTTAACATTTGGTTGTTGAGGTGAAACGCCACGCTTGCCATTGAACCTTTGTGTTGTTCACGCGGACCGTAAACGTTGAAGTATTTGAAGCCACAAACAGGTGAATCCGCTTCTGGCAGAATTTTACGCACATATTCGTCGAACAAGAATTTTGAGTAGCCGTAGGCGTTCAGTGGGCCTTCAAATTCGCGTTTTTCGATAAAGTTATCGGAACGACCACCGTAGGTTGCTGCACTAGAGGCATAGAAGAACGGAATTTCGCGCTCTAAGCAGAAATGCAACAACTCTTTTGAGTATTCGTAGTTGTTGTGCATTAAGTATTTGCCGTCCCATTCGGTGGTTGCCGAACAAGCCCCTTCGTGGAAAACCACGTCGATGTCGCCAAAGTCGTCGCCTGCGATGATAGAGGCGATGAAATCTTCTTTATCGCAATAATCTGCGATGTCTAAATCGACCAAATTGATGAATTTTTCCCCGTTTTTGAGGTTGTCCACCACTAAAATATCTTTACGTCCCATTTCATTTAAGGCTTTGATGATGTTGCTACCAATCATTCCAAAGCCGCCAGTTACGATAATCATAGGTTTTCCTTATGCTGATTTGAATTGGGGATATTATCGGTTTATCAGGGCAAATTTGCAAATTTTTGCCGTTTAAAGCTAGAAATACTGAAAAAAAAACCACCTTAACGGTGGTTTTCTATGATAGAATTTCTGACGGTTGGTCAGGTAAGCATTTACCTGATTGCCGTCAGGTAAATGCTTTGCCTCGTACCAGCTTGTATTAACAAACTGAATCGGAGGCTTCTATGCCAACTTGTATGAAATGGGCATTGCTCATTATCATCATTATGTTGTTATCTGGCGACAGTTCTTGCATACATTGCTAGATAATTAACAACCATTTTATAAGAGAGCGGAGCAATCTGCTCTCTTTCTTTATTGTAGGTTTTTAACTCTCAAATTTCAACCACACAAGCGGTCAAATTTTGTTATCTATTTGCAATTATTTCGCTCTCGCAATTTGCTTTTTCAGCTTTTGCATTTTTTCTTTAATGCGTTGGCGTTTTAATGCGGAGATGTGATCCACGAATAACACACCGTTGAGGTGGTCGATTTCGTGTTGAATACAGATGGCAAATAACCCATCAGCCTCGTAAATCACCTCTTCCCCTTGGCGATTTAACGCTTTCACTTTTACTTTCTCTTTGCGTGGCACTAATGCACGGTGACCTGGGATCGACAAACAGCCTTCCTCAATGCCCGTTTCGCCTTCGCTTTCCAAAATTTCTGGGTTGATTAACACCACTTGATTGGTTTTATCGCCTTCAATGTCGATGGTAATCACGCGGTTTAGCACGCCCACTTGTGGTGCGGCTAAGCCAATGCCTTCGTGTTCGTACATTGTGTCGAACATATCGTCGATAAATTGATTTAATTCCTCGTCAACTTTCGCAACAGGTTCGCACACCGTTGCAAGTCGCTCGTCTGGGTATAACACTACCTCTAATACTGCCATTTTTGTGATCTCGCTCGAAAATTTTAAATAATTTAGTTGGTTATTTTAGCCTTTTTCTTATGATTAGGGAAATTTTCCCTTTTTCAACCTGAATTTTTGAATGGAATGCGTTTAGTCTCTCTGCTTAAATTATTACAAGTGCCACAAATTGGTGCACAAAAAATCGCCCGCTTGTTGGCGGAACTCGACTTCGACCAATTTTGTCAATTCGACAAATATCAGCTTAGGCAAATGGGCTGGAATGAAAAACAAATCCAGCGTTGGTTTCAGCCCGATATGGCGTGGATTAACACCGCTTTAACGTGGGCGGAGCAAGAGGGCAACCGCATTCTCACTTTGTTTGATGCAGATTACCCTTTTCTGCTTCGCCAAATCAGCACCGCACCGCCTGTATTGTTCATTCGCGGTTCGGTGGAAAGTTTGAGTTTGCCACAAATTGCGATTGTGGGCAGCCGTGATTATTCCCACTATGGCGAATATTGGGCGGGCTTTTTTGCGTCAGAATTGGTGAAAAATGGCTTAGCTGTGACTAGCGGGCTGGCGATTGGCATTGATGGTTTTTGCCATCAGCGGGCGGTTGCTGAAAACGGCACGACCATTGCGGTGCTGGGGTCGGGTTTGGCACAGGTTTACCCCGCACGGCATAAAAAATTGGCGGAACAGATCATCGACACAGGCGGGGCGTTGGTGTCGGAATTCTTTCCCAATCAACCGCCCGTGGCGGAAAATTTCCCACGACGGAATCGGATTATCAGTGGGCTTTCTTTGGGAACCTTGGTGGTTGAAGCGACCATCAACAGCGGCTCGCTTATTACCGCTCGCTATGCGTTAGAGCAGGGGCGTGAGGTATTTGCCTTGCCGAATGCGGCACAAAATCCTTATTCAGCAGGCTGTCATAAACTCATCAAAGAGGGGGCGTTGCTCACGGAATCCATCGAAGATATTTTGCAAGCGGTGCAATATCAGCTACAGCAGTCGCCAAGCCAAGCAGATCTGTTTGATGAAATGTCGCAAGCGGTAGAAAATGTGGAAAATATTGCAAGTAAACCTAAAGTGGTCGCTGTGCCGAAACCGACAGCGTTAGTGGTAAAACCGACTGCAAAATCGCTGCCAGAATTGACCGCTTGTCAGCAGCAGATTTATCAGCAAATCAGCCTTGAGCCGATTTCGATTGATGATATAGCCAAAGCGTGTGATCTGGATGTGGCGACTTTATTAGTGGAAATCCTGAATTTGGAATTACTTGGTGTAATAAAGTCGGTAAGCGGTGGTTATATTCTCGCCTAAAAATTCAGAAAAGGCGTGCATATTTTTTGTAAAAGATCGTGTTAAAAACTAAGAAAAATGCTACAATCTCTCGCTTTAAAAAATTAGACGTCTATTTTCTACACAAATTTTAGGGTTTATATGGCTACTGAAAAAAAACAAAAAGCGCCTGAACAGCTTGAAAAATCAGGAGTAAAAAGTAAAGGGTTGAATACGACATTATGGATTGTGGCGATTGTGCTTTTAGCGGTAGCTGCAATTGGTAATGCATATTTTGCATCACACTTCGCACTTGTTGTGCGTGTGTTATTGTTGGTGGTGTTAATTGTTGGTGCTGTTGCAGTGGCGGCAATTACCAATCAAGGTCAAAAAGCCATTGCGTTTGCGAAAGAATCTCGTACTGAATTACGCAAAATCATTTGGCCAACTCGTCCTGAAGCAACACAAACAACGTTAATTGTGATCGCAATGTGTATCGTGGTTTCGCTTGTATTATGGGGCTTTGATACCATTATCGTAGCGTTAATTAATTTCATTACTAATCTATAAGGCTAAGCATCAAAATGAGTGAAGTAGAAACAACAGAAGTAAGTAAAAAGCGTTGGTATGTACTCCAAGCATTTTCAGGTTTTGAAAATCGTGTTGCGGTAACCTTACGTGAATACATCAAATTACATAAAATGGAAGATCAGTTTGGCGAAGTATTAGTGCCAACTGAAGAAATTATCGAAAACGTAGGCGGAAAACGTCGTAAAACAGAACGTAAATTCTTCCCAGGTTATGTATTAGTTGAAATGGAAATGAACGATTACACTTGGCAGCTTGTGCGTAGCGTGCCACGCGTAATGGGCTTTATCGGCGGTACAGCAGATAAACCAGCACCAATTTCAAGAAAAGAAGCGGATCGTATTCTTAACCGTGTTCAAGAAACGGCAGAAAAACCACGTCATCGTAACGAATATTTCCCAGGCGAAAGTGTGCGTGTTACCGAAGGTCCATTCGCAGACTTCAGCGGTACAGTGGAAGAGGTGGATTACGAAAAAGGACGCATTAAAGTGTCTGTATCTATCTTCGGACGTGCAACCCCAGTTGAGCTTGAATTTAACCAAGTTGAGAAACAACACGGGTAATTTGCAAAATACCAAAGAAAACCGACCGCTTGGTCGGTTTTTGTGTTGAATTCATACGGATATGAGTCCATATTATGCTATTATTGAGTAAAATTCAGACGGAGGTTATATGGCGACAACATCATTTGATAAAGACTTCATTATTGAAAATGAAGAAGCATTATTGGAATTAGAAGAAGCCTTTAATAATCCAACACCAGTTTATTTTGTTGAGAAAGAGATGGATAAGGAAGAACAGGAAAGTCTATGTCTGCTCGAAAAACAATTCGCCTTTCTACGTTAATTAAAGCCAAAGGCGAAGAGCGAGTTGCTGCTTTTTTGTCTCAGGCTTTTTCTTGTTCTCGTAATAAAGATGTTGAAAACTTTTTACATCATAAGGCAATACTTTTTGAAGGCAATCACGCATCTCGCACTTATTTGATTTTGAGTCAGAATGGGGAGCTTTTAGCTTATTTTTCTCTTTCTTTTAAAGAAATTCAAGTTAAAGCGAGTAATACATTCTTAAAAAAGAATTTTGGACGTTTCCATAAAGGAGATCGTTTAAAGGTTTTTTTGATAGGTCAAATTGGTAAAAATGACAAGCTAGAGAATAACCCTATTAAATTGTGTGATGTCCTTGAAGAGATTTATTCCCAGATTAAACTCGCACAAGATGTTATTGGTGGAAAAATTGTTATTTTAGAATGTGAAGGCAATGCTAAGTTAATTCAGCTATATGAAGATCATCAATTTAAGTTGATTGATACGGTTGAAGATGAAACAAGGCTTAAAACAATGTTTATTGTTCCTGAATTAGTGAAATACGTTTAGTTGTTTTCTAAGAATTTGCAAAAGACTAAAGAAAACCGACCGTTTGGTCGGTTTTTTGCTTTAAAGGTCGTGAATTTGCTAGAAGTATACTTCTATTAGTTGTTATTGACATAACAACTAACAAAGACTGATTAATTATAACTTTAAGGAGTATGCTATGTTGATGGCAATTCTAGATACAATCGTTTTTATTGCTTTCATGGCTCTAGCTTTTGCATTTTCGGGTAAATGATGGAATTTTCTAGTAGGTCTTATTATATTCAATGAAAGTATTTATGAGTTGAATAAGTAAACCGCTTGAAAAACGATCACAACTTCGGTAAAATTCGCCACCAATTGCGAGCCATTTTATATGGCTCGTATTTTTGTGTAGCACATCGTGCTTTTTATCATAGGGGAGCAAGCCTTGCTTGCGTTATTACCCACTTAGAGGAAACTTAAAAATGGCAAAAAAAGTCCAAGCATACGTTAAGTTGCAAGTTGCAGCTGGTATGGCAAACCCATCACCACCAGTTGGTCCTGCATTAGGTCAACAAGGTGTGAACATCATGGAATTCTGTAAAGCATTCAACGCTCGTACTGAGAGCATTGAAAAAGGTTTACCAATTCCAGTTGTTATCACTGTATATGCAGACCGTTCATTCACTTTCATTACTAAAACTCCACCAGCAGCAGTATTATTGAAAAAAGCTGCAGGTATCAAATCTGGTTCAGGTAAACCGAACAAAGATAAAGTGGGTAAAGTAACTTTAGATCAAGTTCGTCAAATCGCTGAAACTAAAGCAGCAGATATGACTGGTGCGACTATCGAAACTAAAATGAAATCAATCGCTGGTACTGCTCGTTCAATGGGCTTAGTGGTGGAGGAATAATACGATGGCTAAATTGACTAAAAAAATGAAAGCAATCAAAGCTGGCGTAGATTCTACTAAAGCATACGAAATCAACGAAGCAATCGCGTTATTAAAACAATTCGCAACGGCTAAATTCGTTGAAAGTGTTGACGTTGCAGTAAACTTAGGTATCGATCCTCGTAAATCAGACCAAAACGTTCGTGGTGCAACTGTATTACCACACGGTACTGGTCGTGAAGTACGCGTAGCTGTGTTCACCCAAGGTGCTAACGCAGATGCCGCTAAAGAAGCTGGCGCTGATTTAGTCGGTATGGAAGATTTAGCAGAGCAAATCAAAAAAGGCGAAATGAACTTTGACGTTGTTATCGCTTCTCCTGATGCAATGCGTGTTGTTGGTCAATTAGGTCAAGTATTAGGCCCACGTGGTTTAATGCCAAACCCTAAAGTTGGTACCGTCACACCAAACGTTGCTGAAGCAGTTAAAAATGCTAAATCTGGTCAGATCCGTTATCGTAACGATAAAAACGGTATCATCCACACAACAATTGGTAAAGCAAACTTCTCTGAAGTTCAATTAAAAGAAAACCTTCAAGCATTATTGGCTGCTTTAAACAAAGCAAAACCAACTACTGCAAAAGGTGTGTTCATTAAGAAAGTAAGCATCTCTACTACAATGGGTGCGGGTGTTGCTGTTGATCAAGCTTCACTATAATTTTCTAGTTTGATTTCTAAAAACCGTATAGAATTCTGTTCTGTACGGTTTTTTTATTGGTTATTGAGTGCGATTTCGAGGTTTTAAATGAACGTAACAAATTTTGCTTTTCTTGAAACATACCAACCACAGCTAATGGAGCAAGCAGAACTTGCCGAAAAATTGCTTTATATTGACGCAGGTAGCTGTTTAACGCGTTTGCGTGGATTTGCAGAAGAAATGGTACGTATTATTTACAATGAGGAGCGTTTACCTCGCCTTCCCCAAGCCTCGTTTAACGATTTACTTCAATCTATTGAATTTAGACGCTCAGTTGCTCCAGAGCTTTATCTACAACTGGATTACCTCCGCCTTCAAGGAAATAAAACCGCTCACGGTGCAAAAGGCGATGTAGCGGTGGCGAAAGAAGCGTTAAAAGTAGCACATAAACTTGCCATCTATATGATGGTGCGTTATGCCTATGCACGCCCAGATCAACTTACAGCATATCAAGAACCGCTTTCTGTTGTTGCGAATGCCAATGAAAACAAGCGGATAAAAGAATTAGAAGAACGCCTACAAGCAGTGATTCAACAGCTAGAAGCAGAACGTATTGCACAAGCGAAACAAGCGGAAATGCTTTCTGATGAAGATCTTGCTTTACGTAAACAACAAAGCACACAAGTTGCCCAAAGTTTGGGCTGGGATGAAGCTGCAACTCGCCGCTATTTGATTGATGCTCAAATTGCCCAAGCAGGTTGGGAAGTAAATAACCCACAAGCGGTGGAAAAAGAGCACAAATTAACGAATTTCAAAGGCACCCCTTCAGGCAGAGGGGCGGTGGATTATGTTTTCTGGGGCGATGATGGCAAACCACTTGCCGTGCTTGAAGCAAAGAAAACTAGCCGTAGCGTGCAAGATGGGCGTGAACAAGCTCGATTATATGCCGATGCCTTAGAAGAAACCTACGGGCAACGCCCCGTGTTGTTTTATAGCAATGGTTATCAACTTTTTATTTGGGATGATGCGGTGTATAACACGCCTCGCCAGCTGTTTAATTTTTATGATAAAGAGAGCCTGCAAAAGCTCTTTTTCCAACGTCAATATAAGCAAGATCTCACGCAAAATTATCCAAATCGTTGCCAGAATATCGCAGGACGAATGTATCAAACCGCTGCTATTAAAGCAGTAGCAGAATCATTCCAAAATCAGCGTCGTTCAGCCTTAATTGTGCAAGCAACAGGCACAGGAAAAACCCGAGTGGCGATTGCGTTAATTCATTTATTACTTGAGAAAAAATGGGCAAAACGCGTGCTTTTTTTATGCGACCGTCGCGAATTACGCAGACAAGCAGATGAAGCGTTTAAAGACTTTTTGCCTTCAGAACCTCGTTGTTTAGTAGGAGAAACAGGCGAGATTGATAATGCCGCACGCGTGTATGTTTCGACTTATCCTGCAATGATGAACCGTTTTGCTCAGCTCAACACGGGTTATTTTGATGTGATTGTTGCCGATGAATCGCACCGTTCCATCTATAACAAATATGGCGATATTTTCGATTATTTTGATGCGTTAAGGGTTGGGCTTACTGCAACGCCTGTAAGTTTTATTAGCCGCAATACCTATTCGCTTTTTGGTTGTGAAAACCAAATGCCAACCTATTCTTTTGATTTGGAAGAAGCTTGGGCACACGAACCGCCCTATTTGGCTCGTTATGTCGTTAAAGAAATGACCACCGAATTTTTGCGTGAAGGGATTCGTTACGACCAGCTTTCAGCAGAACAAAAACGCCAATTAGAAGAAGATTTAGGCGAAGAAGAGGCACAAAATGCTGATTTTGAAGCAGCCCAGCTTGGCAAAGATATTTTCAGCTATGCAACCGACAGTGCCATTATTACCAATTTAATGGAAAAAGGCTTGCGTGCCAAATATGGACGATTAGGCAAAACCATTATTTTTGCCCAAAGCCAAAAACACGCCGAGCATTTAGAAAAAATCTTCTGCCAACTTTATCCACAATATGGCACGGCAATGTGTAAGGTGATTCATCACGGTATTCAGCACGTAGATCATTTGATTGAGGAGTTTAAACAGCCAGATAACGCATTCCGTATTGCGGTTTCGGTGGATATGTTAGATACGGGCATTGACGTGCCTGAAATTCTGAATCTTGTATTTGCCAAAGCGGTTCGCTCAAAAGTGAAATTCTGGCAGATGATTGGGCGTGGTACACGTTTATGTCAAGGTTTGCTCGATCAAAATGCAGACAAAGATCACTTTGTGATTTTCGACCATTACCAAAACTTTGAATATTTTGGCGAAAAATATCAAGAACGTGAAGACGTAGAACAAGCTAAACCGCTCTATCAAAGTTGTTTTGATGCTCGCCTTGTATTTGCCAAAGAAGCGAAAAAACAAGGGCGTTATTTTGAATGGGTCAGTGAGTTAATCAAACAAGATGTGCTTGCCCTGCCTTTAGAAGCGATTGCCGTGAAACGTGAGCTTGAAATCGTCACGATAATGCGAGAAAGCAATGCCATTAGCCAATGGGATAATCAAAGTGTACACCGCTTAGAGAAAATCATCTCGCCATTGATGGGGCAGCGTCCACTGCCAGAAAATGAGATACAAGCGGTTCGATTTGACCGACTTATTGCACAAATTCAAGGCAAATGGCTCACCAAAACGAGCGATTTTGGGGCGTACCAAAACCAACTGCTTGATTGGCTAGGTGCCTTAGCGGATTTAGATGTGGTTCGCAAACATCAAGCCACAATCGACCGCTTGCGTCACGGTGATTTCTGGGCAAAAGAGAATATCGAAGCCCTTGAACAAGCACGCCTTGAACTGCGTGGCATTATGCAATATCGTCGCTATGATAGCGTGATTTCACCAATTTATGTGAACATCACCAAAGTGGCAGACGGCAAAATTGAAATCAAAGAGAGAATCATAGATTCACCACGTTATAGTGTAAAAATGAAGCTTATTTTTGAGCAATTTGCGGATAACATCGTGATTCAGAAAGTAAAACATAACCAAGCGGTCAGCAAAGATGAAATCGAATCGCTCTTCTCGCTGATTTTGGCACAGCACCCGAACGTAGATTTAGCCAGCCTGAAAGCGTTTTATGGTGAAACGGTGGAAGATTTAAACCGCTTGTTAAAAGAAATTGTGGGGCTAGATGCCAAAGCCTTAGAGAAACATTTTGAGCAATTTACCCAAAATCACCGTGATTTAACCGCTAAACAGGTGCAATTCCTCGATTTACTGCAAAGTTTCTTAGCAAGACACGGTGGAATTACCCGTGAGCGATTATTTGAAGCACCTTTTACCACGATTAGCCACGAAAGTATTGATGGTCTTTTTGATGAACAAAGTGCGAATGAATTGTTTGATCTGATTAAGCCGTATTTTGTTGATAAGCAGGGAGGCGTGCAGAGTGAATGATAAATTGCCTCCCAAGATAATGTGTGAATGGGGAATGACAATTCCTGATAAACCCACAAGTCGTAATCAAAAATATCGATTAACAGCGTTGGGGAAAGCGAAGCTGGGCATCAGATAAAACAAATACCCCAAAGGGGTATGTTTATGCTTTCCCGTGGGTATACTTACCCACGGGAAAGAGAGAGGTAGCCCACAAGGAGAGAAGCCGAGGGTAAAAGTGAGATACCTAGGGTAACAAGTTACCCTAGGTTAAGCATAAGCGTTCCCCGTCGGGGAACATATCCACAGGTTTTTTATTATTTGTGGAAAATAGCGGTCAATTTTTTAGAAATTTTTGCAGATGACTTGTAGGGTGTGTGAACCGCAAGGTTCACGCACGCGTAATTGATAATGTTTGCGTGCGTGGATTGTGCCAATCCACACACCCTACGGAGTGGAGATAAGATGAAATTAGTAGAGTTCGGTTCTTTATGTCAATTACAAAATGGCAGAGCCTTTAAGCCAAGTGAATGGTCAAATAGTGGTTATCCTATAGTTAGGATTCAAAATTTAAATGATGAGACAAAGGAATTTAATTTTTGTAATTTTAATGTGGAGGATAAATTCTATATTAATGATGGTGATTTATTATTTTCTTGGTCAGGCACACCGGGAACCTCTTTCGGGGCATTTATTTGGAATCGAGGTAAAGCAGTTTTGAATCAGCATATTTTTAGAGTTGATTTAAATGATAATGTTGATCGCGATTATTTAAAATATGCAATAAATCACAAATTAGATGAAATTATCTTCCAATCACATGGTGGAGTTGGATTAAAACATATCACAAAAGGTAAATTAGAAGCGGTAAAATTGCCGTATTTTCCTCTCTCCACCCAAACCCAAATTGCAAAAATTCTCGATAAATCGACCGCTCTTATTGCCAAACGCAAGGCACAGATTGCGGAGTTGGATGTGTTGGTGCAATCGGTGTTTTTGGAGATGTTTGGGGATCCGATTACAAATCCGAAAAATTGGGAAATAGGCAAAATAAAAGATGTTATTTTAAAATCTCAATATGGCACGAGTAACAAAGCTTCAGAAACAGAAGGTGAATATCCAATTTTGCGAATGAATAATATTACTTATCAGGGCGAAATGGATTATTCAAATTTAAAATATATTGATTTAGATGAAAAAGATAAAGAAAAGTATCTTGTTCATAAAGGCGAGTTGTTGTTTAACCGTACAAATAGTAAAGAACTTGTAGGAAAAACAGGGTTATATAATTTAGATAAACCAATGGCATTTGCGGGATATTTGATTAAAATCATTCCAAATAAAGAGAAAATAAATAGTCAATTTCTATTAGCCTATATGAATAGCAAATATATCAAAGCAATTTTATTCAATATGGCAAAAAATATTATTGGAATGGCAAATATTAATGCAAAAGAAATGGAAAATATTTCTCTTTATATTCCAGAACTAAATTTACAAACCCAATTCGCCCAAATCGTCGAAAAAATCCAAACCCAAAAATCCCAATTGCAGCAAAGCCTTGCGGAGTTGGAAATGCAACATCAAGCATTGATGCAACGGGCATTTAGAGGAGAGTTGGTGTAAAAATCACTCTCTCCCCTCGAGGGAGAGAGACAGCCGAAATTGCGTCAGGCAATTTTGGCAGAGAGAGGGGGCTACGATATTGATTTTGCAAATGAGCGGTTAAAAATAACCGCTTCCCCCTCTCCCGAATTTTGCTTCTGAACGAAGCAAAATTATCCCTCTCCCTCAAGGGGCGAGGGTTGTGTATCAGATGAAATAAATCCCCCCAACGGGTATAATTATGCTTAATCGTAAATACTTATTACGAACAACAAAAAGGACAGACTATGCTTACAGGCAAAATTCGTAACGACATTGATAAACTCTGGGAAAAATTCTGGACGGGTGGGATTACCGATCCGCTTACGGTGGTGAAACAAATTAGTTATTTGGTGTTCGCCCGTATGTTGGATATGCAAGAAGAAGCCAACGAACGACGTGCACAACGCACAGGCAAGGCGTTTAATCGCATTTTCCCAGATACGCCCGAAGGGCAAGCATTGCGTTGGAAAAATTTTCGTCAGCTTTCAGGCTCGCAATTAAGCCAGCATTTGAAAGATAAGGTGTTCCCTCATTTTGCTAGCCTTGCAGGTTCGGCTTCAGGTTTGGGGCAAGTGGGCGAATATATGCAGCAGGCTTCGGTGGAAATTAAAAACGATAGTGTGCTGGTTTCCGCAATTGAGTTGGTCGATCAATTGCCATTAACCCAAAGCGATGTGAAAGGCGATATTTACGAATATTTATTGAGTAAACTTTCAACGGCAGGCATTAACGGTCAGTTCCGCACACCGCGTCATATTATTGATTCGATCATCACAATGGTGGCACCGAAACCGAATGAGACGGTGTGTGACCCAGCTTGTGGTACGGCTGGATTTTTGGTGCGTACGGTGGAATATTTAAACAAAACGCACACGAGCGAAGAATACAAACAGCCAGATGCGGAAGGCAACGTGCATTACATAGGGGATTTATTATCTGATGAAGACCGCCGCTTTATGGAAAATCAGATGTTCTGGGGCTTTGATTTTGACAGCACGATGTTGAGCGTGTCGAGTATGAATATGTTGCTGCACGGCATTCGTGGGGCGAATATTTGTTATCAAGATACGTTAAATAAATCGATTCACGAGCATTACCCGCAACAAGAGAAAAATTTCTTTGATGTGATTTTGGCAAATCCACCGTTTAAAGGCAGCCTTGATGAAGCCAATACGAATCCGAATGTGTTAAGCGTGGTGAAAACCAAGAAAACAGAATTATTGTTTGTGGCACATATTTTAAATGCGTTAAAACTGGGCGGACGTGCAGGCGTGATTGTGCCAGATGGCGTGTTATTCGGTTCATCGAAAGCCCATAAACAGTTGCGTCAGGCATTGATTGAAAATAACCAATTGGAAGGCGTGGTGAGTTTGCCAAGTGGGGTATTTAAACCTTATGCGGGCGTTTCAACGGCAGTGTTGTTATTCCGCAAAGGTGGCACCACGAGCAAAGTGTGGTTCTACGATGTGCAAGCCGATGGCTATAGTCTTGATGATAAACGTTCGCCTGTAGAACAAAATGATTTACCGTTGGTGGAAAAAACGTGGGCGGAATATCAGGCGTTACATTTGGCAAATAATCAGGCGGAAATTGAAAAACGCTTTGGCGATAAAACGCAGCCGAGTTTTGTGGTGGATGTGGCGGATATTGTGGCGAATGGCTATGATTTATCCATTAATCGCTATAAAGAAGTGGTGCACGAAGAGCAAGAATATGAAGCACCAAGCGAGATTTTAGCTCGCATTGAAACTCTGGAAAATGAGATTCAGCAAGGATTGAGTGAGCTGAAAGCGTTGTTGGTGAAATAAGAGTGAAACCGTAGCAAATGCTACGGTTTTCTTTTTTACAAGCGGTGCAAAAAAGAACAAAAAATGCAAATTGGTTTTCTCTAAATAAATAGTGTGATGTAGATCACATTTTGAAAAGTAGATTCGTGCTATATTCCTTCCGGTTTTATTTTTTAACCATATAGAGGTATCTATGGATTTTCTGATGAACTTAGGGGAAGGGACGCAGTTTGCAATTCAACTTGTGATTGTATTGATCTGTTTGTTCTATGGAGCGAAAAAGGGCGGTATTGCACTTGGAATGCTTGGTGGGATTGGCTTAATCGTATTGGTGTTTGGCTTTGGGATTGAACCTGGCAAACCTGCGATTGATGTAATGCTCACTATTCTTGCGGTGGTGGTAACCTCTGCAACCCTTCAAGCCAGCGGTGGTTTGGATGTGATGTTGCAAATTGCGGAAAAAATGCTGCGTAAAAACCCGAAATATGTGAGTATTCTTGCACCGTTTGTAACCTGTACGTTAACCATTCTTTGCGGTACAGGGCACGTGGTTTATACGATGTTGCCGATTATTTACGACATTGCGATTAAAAACGATATTCGTCCAGAACGTCCGATGGCAGCAAGTTCAATTGCGTCTCAGTTAGGGATTATTGCTTCGCCTGTATCGGTTGCAGTGGTGACTTTAACAGCGTTTTTATTGAATTCAAAAACACCTCTCGCAGGTTTTGATGGTTACTTAGATTTATTAAAAATCACAGTGCCTTCAACTTTATGTGGTGTGTTAGCGATTGGTATTTTCAGCTGGTTCCGTGGTAAAGATTTAGACAAAGACCCAGAATTCCAAGCGAAAATTAGAGATCCAGAATTCAAAAAATATGTGTATGGCGACAGTGCTTCACTTTTAGATAAAAAATTACCGCAATCTAGCTGGAATGCGATGTGGATTTTCTTCGGGGCGATTTTTGTGGTGGCACTTTTAGGTTACTTCAAAGAGTTGCGTCCATCTTTCGAGAAAAGTGCACCTGCTCAAATTGTGGAAGTGATGGTCGATAATAAAGCGGTGCAAACCATTAATGTGAAAGAGGGCAGAATTGTTGCTCAAGCGAAAGATGGTACTGTGTTGCTTGATGTGAAAGATAATAAAGCCAAAGCGAAAACGACCTTTGATAACGTTCAAATTTTGGACGATAAAGGTAACGTGAAACAAACTGTGGTTGCTGAAGAAGGCAAAGTGGTAATTACCGCAGGCGAGAAAGTGGAATCTATCGACAATGCGACCATTGTGTTGAAAGATACAATGAAGAAAAAATCACCGCTTAGTATGGTTCACGTGATTCAAATCTTTATGCTGCTTGCAGGTGCGTTGATTGTGATTTTCACTAAAACGGATGCAGGTAAAATCAGTAAAAATGAGATTTTCCGTTCAGGTATGATTGCTCTTGTTGCGGTGTTTGGTATCTCTTGGATGGCGGAAACAATGTTTACCGTCCACACCCCAATGATGAAAGCCGCTCTTGGTGATATTGTGCGTGCTCATCCTTGGACTTATGCGGTGATGTTGTTATTGATTTCTAAATTTGTAAACTCTCAAGCAGCGGCTCTTGTGGCGTTCGTTCCACTTGCGTTAAATATCGGGGTTGAACCAGGTATTATTCTTGCCTTTGCAAGTGCTTGTTACGGCTACTATATTTTACCAACTTACCCAAGTGACTTGGCAGCGATTCAGTTTGACCGTTCAGGCACAACGCATATCGGTAAATTCGTGATTAACCACAGCTTCATCTTGCCAGGCTTAATCGGTGTATTTACTGCTTGCTTATTTGGTTACCTTTTTGCAGGTATTTATGGCTATCTATAATTGAATAGCTTTTGATACGCCACGTGAAACCCAGCGTGGCGTTTTTTTTTGTCTGGCTTTTCGATCATTTTTTAGATTATCGCTTTACAAATGAACAAGAGCAGACTATAATTTTATTCTCATTTTGCACGGAAGACGTGTAAAAACTGATGGTGCTTGCCTCATCAAGCCCCGTCGAAGACTGTAGGAGTGCTTGGCACTTAATTATCCTACATAGATGGTGAACAGACAGAATTTCTCTGCTTCTGGACACCTTAGGCTCAAGAAGATGCCGTGCAAGCGGTAAAATTTTTGAGGTTTTTTGTAATTCTGACTATGAAAATAGCAGAGTGTATCAGGAGCTAAAACCAATGGCATTAAATCTTCAAGACAAACAAGCAATTGTTGCTGAAGTAAATGAAGCAGCCAAAGGTGCACTTTCAGCAGTAATCGCAGATTCTCGCG
>CAUUKJ010000032.1:0-27660 GCA_963545995.1 uncultured Haemophilus sp. | reverse complement strand
TTCCGCCCAACCACACATTTCCGCCCAACCACACATTTCCGCCCAACCACACATTTCCGCCCAACCACACATTATTGCCAATACGAATCGGTTTAGCTTGTTCCATTCGGCATTACGAAGTTCGGCATCAAGCGGATGTCCTACCGTATAAAGGCTTACATTTGGGGCGAACATTACGTTATTGCCAATGAAAATCCCACCGCTATCTAGCATCGTGCAGTGAAAATTAGCAAAGAAATTTCTGCCTACGTGGATATTTTTGCCGTAATCCACATAAAACGGGGCAATGAGTTTGGTTGTTTCGTCCGCTTGCCCGAATAATTTTTGCAATAACGCATTTTTTGCTTGGCTTTCACTTGGGCGTAATTGCTGATAATCAAACAAGAGTTCTTTTGCCGCCAATCGCATTGCTTTTAATTCAGCGGAATAAGGCTGATGAGCCAAGTCCGCTAGCATTTTTTCGTATTCTGTCATTATGTTTTGTTCTATATAAAGGGCGTGTGCAACACGCCCCTACAATAGCCCTAGTGTCG
This sequence comes from uncultured Haemophilus sp., assembly GCA_963545995.1. Lineage (GTDB taxonomy): Bacteria > Pseudomonadota > Gammaproteobacteria > Enterobacterales > Pasteurellaceae > Haemophilus_A. Next base: position 27,127 of record CAUUKJ010000032.1, on the reverse strand, counting down.
TTGAAATATCGGGGAAATTTAGCATACAAAAAGGGGCAAAAGCCCCTTTAAAATCATTGAAAGATTATTTTTTGATTAAAAATGTTACTGCATCAACATAGCGTTTGATAAAGTCATTCGTTGAGGTTGAATCAGAGAAACCGCTTAAATTGATTTCATATTGCTCGTTCACAAAGAACGCTGGCACGCCATGTACTTTAAACTCTTCCGCTGCTTGCACTTGTTTATTTACTAAGCCATTTACTGCGAAGCTGTTAATGCCGTTGTCGAAATCTTCCGCACTCACGCCATTTACCACAAAGACGGCTTTGATGTCGTCCATTGATTTAAACGCATCTTTTTGAGCCCCTTCAAATAACGCTGTTCTTACTTTATCTTCTACGCCTTGAGCCATTGCAAACGCCCACGCACGGGTTAAGTTTTCAGACTGACGACCTAAGAAATTCACGTGATATTGCACGAATTTGGTATCTTTTGGTAGGTTTGCTTTAATTTGCTCAGGGATTTTGTAATTTAATTCAAAATCGTAGCAATGCGGGCAGTAAAAAGAGAAGAATTCCAACACTTCTTTTTGAGCTGAAGGAGCCTGACGAACAGTGTTGTACTCTTTACCATCAATAGGATCTGCTGCGAAAGCGGTTGAATTTACCGCGAAAAGTGCAGAAAGTGCAACAAATGTGGTTTTTAATAACAATTTTTTCATTTTAGTTCCTTTAAAAATAACGGTTCTCGTTCGACCACATTAGTCTTTTAAAATTCCGCGAGCACGCAATAATGCGGTTTTGAAATCATCTTCATAATCTTTTTTCAAACCTGGAATTGGCTCGTGCTTGTCAGCATTACGCATTTTTAATTGATAAATCAACACTTCATCGCGTAGTGCTGGGTAGTTATCAGGCTCGCCCACTTCCACCGAAAGCTGTTGTAAAATATCCATTAAATGTAAATCTGGATTTTTACGCCAGTGGTCGCCAAGTAGCTCTAATAACTCTTCTAAACGTTTGCATTTCATTGGAAAATCCTTAAAAAATCTTGTTGAAAATTGGCTCGGATCATATACTTTTAGCACACTTTTTGCAAAGATTTATCATCATTCACAGGCTTTTTATGACAGACATTCTCACCTCAAAAATTCACGCAGTCATCCTTGCAGGCGGGCTTGCTCGTCGAATGAATGGCGTAGAAAAAGGCTTGCAACTGCTCAACCAACAGCCGCTCATTGCCCATATTTTGCAACGTTTACAACCACAGCTTGCTGCCGTTGGTGGTAAAATTTTCCTCAATATCAACCGCTCGCAAGCACAATATCAGCAACAATTTCCTGAACTTGAATTTTACCAAGATGAAATCCCTGATTTTCAGGGTGCCTTAAGCGGTATGCTTACAGGCTTACGCACCATCGAAAGCGACTATCTTTTATTCGTGCCGTGCGATTCGCCTTTCTTACCAAAAGATTTGCTGAAAAAACTTTTTACTGCTCTACAAATCAACCAAGCGGAGATTGCTTACGCCCACGATGGCGAGCGAGCTCACCCAACCTTTGCTTTGGTGCATCGTTTAGTCGCCCCCGCTCTTGCTGATTATTTGCAAACAGGAGAACGCCGCCTGTACCAATTTTTCCGCCAACAAAAAAGCATTGCGGTCGATTTTTCCGAGCAAAAATCTGCATTCAGAAATTTCAATACACTAGAAGATTTAGCAAAAGCAGAATTACAACCATCACGTCCTGCGGTGCTTGCTATTACAGGCTACAGCGGCACGGGCAAAACCACGCTTTTGGAAAAATTGATCCCGAAATTGACCGCTTGTGGCTTGAAGGTTGGCTTAATTAAACATTCGCATCACAACATTGACGTAGATAAAAAAGGCAAAGACAGCCACCGCCTTCGCCTTGCAGGAGCGAATCCAACTGCGATTGCTTGCGATGAACGCTGGGCATTGATGACTGAAACGCCCGATCAAGCGGTCTATTTTCAAGAAATTCTTGCTCATTTCCCAGATGTCGATTTAGTGCTGGTGGAAGGCTTTAAACACGAAACTTTGCCGAAAATTCAGCTACATCGTCAAGGTATTGAAAAACCATTGCCCGAATTAGATGAATGGACTCTCGCCACTGCAACGGACTACCCACTTGAACGTGAGAATGTGTTGGATATTAATGATGTGAAACAAGTGGAAGAGTTTGTAAAAGATTGGCTGAAAGGATAGCTATAGCAGGCAAAAGCGGCTAACTTTTTAAATATTAAAGCGTTAGCCGCTTTTTATTATTTGTACCGATAAACTTTGTATTAATAGACTGCTGCACTGACCACAATTTCCACTTTCCAATTAGGATCCGCTAAACGGGCTTCAATTGCGGCACGAGGAGGGGCATTGTTATCGGCAACCCATTCATCCCACGCTCGGTTCATTTCTGCATAATCGCCCATATTGGCAAGGTAAACGGTCGCCATTAAAATTTTGCTTTTATCTGTGCCCGCTTTTGCGAGGAATTTATCGATTTCGCCCAAAACTTGTTGAGTTTGTTCGTAGGTATTTTTGCTGGCGTCGGTGGGTACTTGCCCTGCCAAATATGCAACACCATTGTAAACTGCGACTTCTGAAAAACGTTGGCTGACATCAATTCGAGTAATCATTTTTTTTCCTATATTGATGAAATTTTGTGAAAACAAAAGCGGTCATTTTTCGCAAAACATTTACCAAAAATCACCGCTTGTTCGTTTATTTTGAAGATTATTCGACTTTCACGATCCAACCTTCTGGTGCTTCAACATCACCGAATTGAATGCCTGTTAATTCATTGTAAAGTTTACGAGTTACAGGACCAACTTCGGTTTCTGAATAGAAAACGTGGAAGTTGCCGTTGTGTTGAATACCGCCAACTGGAGTAATCACTGCAGCGGTACCGCAAGCACCCGCTTCAGCGAATTGGTCGAGTTGGTCGATATATACGTCGCCTTCGATGGTTTCCATTCCTAAACGCTCTTTAGCAATGTGTAAAAGTGAGTATTTGGTGATACTTGGTAAGATCGATTCAGACGCTGGTGTGATGAATTTATTATCTTTGGTAATACCAAAGAAGTTTGCCGCCCCTACTTCTTCAATTTTGGTGTGGGTTTTAGGGTCAAGGTAGATTGCATCAGCAAATTTACGCTCTGGTGTGCCTTCTTCAGCGGCTAATTCGTGCGGAAGTAAGCTTGCTGCGTAGTTACCGCCCACTTTAACACCGCCTGTACCCATTGGAGCGGCACGGTCGTATTGGGTGGTGATGAAATTAGATGGTGCTAAACCACCTTTGAAATAAGCACCTACTGGGCAGCAGAATACAGAGAAAATATATTCTGGTGCGGCTTTCACACCGATGTTTTCGCCCACTCCGATTAAGAATGGACGTAAGTATAATGTTGCCCCTGAACCGTAAGGACCTAACCAATCTTGGTTGGCTTTTACGACTTCTTTACACGCACGCACAAATAATTCTTCTGGAACAGGTGCCATTAAAAGGCGTTCTGCGGTACGTTTCATACGTTTTGCATTTTCGTATGGGCGGAATAGGTTGATTGAACCATCTTTACAGCGATAGGCTTTTAAGCCTTCAAAACATTGTTGACCGTAATGTAATGCCGTTGAACCTTCGTGGATATGCAATGTATTGTCGGTGGTTAATTCGCCTTCATCCCATTTGCCATCTTTCCAACGTGCGATAAAACGGTAATCTGTTTTGATATAAGAAAAGCCTAAATTTGCCCAGTCTAAGTCTTTTAAAGCCATTGTTGTGTCCTTTATTTTTATGAGTGAAAATTTGAGTGTTTTGCATTGTAAGATAAAAAACGCGAGGAATGTAGAGGAAAGCGGTGGATTTTTGCAAAATTTTGCAAATTTACTTCCTGATTTCTGTTGAAAGCTCTATTCCGCTTTCTATTTATTTTGCTAGAATGCAACATTTGATATACAGGAGATCTTATGAAAAATAAAATATTAGGCAGTGCCTTAATGATTGCAGGCACAACCATCGGGGCAGGGATGTTGGCAATGCCACTGACGTCTGCAGGAATGGGCTTTGGAATGACCTTAGTGTTATTAGTTGGCTTATGGCTACTTTTAACCTACACAGGTTTGCTCTTTATGGAAGTTTACCAAACGGCAAAGCAGCAAGATGTTGGCGTTGCAAGCCTTGCGGAACAATATTTTGGTATAACGGGGCGTGTGCTTGCCACCGCTAGCTTATTGATTTTGCTTTATGCGTTATTAGCCGCTTATATTACAGGCGGTGGCTCACTGGTTTCAGGGGTATTGCCTGAAAGTTTAGGTTCAGACAACGCATTAAAGATCGGGATTTTAATCTTTACCTTTATTCTTGGTGCCTTCGTGGTAGTGGGTATTAAAGGGGTAGATGGCTTAACTCGTGTGCTTTTCATCGGTAAAATTATTGCCTTTATTGGCGTGTTGATGATGATGTTGCCTAAAGCTAAACTTGAAAATTTAACCGCTGTGCCACTGGATAATTTATTGGTAATTTCAGCCATTCCGATTTTCTTTACCTCATTTGGTTTCCACGTGATTATGGGTAGCATTAACAGTTACTTAGAAGCGGACATCAAAAAAATCCGCATTGCTATTTTAATCGGTACGCTGATTCCTCTTACTGCTTATGTATTATGGCAGTTAGCAACACACGGCGTATTAAGCCAAAATGAGTTTGCAACATTATTAAAACAAGATGCAACGTTAAACGGCTTAGTAAAAGCAACTAGCCAAATTACAGGCAGCACGATTTTAGGCGAAATGGTGCGAATTTTCTCAACGCTTGCTTTAATTACCTCATTCTTAGGGGTTGCAATGGGGATTTTCGAAGGCGTGGGCGATTTGTTAAAACGTGTTAATTTGCCAAACAACCGTTTAATTTTGACACCTTTAACCTTTATTCCACCGCTTGCATTTGCGTTGTTCTACCCAAATGGATTCATTGCTGCATTGGGTTATGCTGGGTTACTCTTCGCCTTCTATGGTTTGATTTTACCGATTGGTTTAGCGTGGAAAGCTCGTCAACAGCATCCAAATTTAGACTATCGTGTAGCAGGTGGTAATGCCGCGTTAATCATTGCGTTAATTATGGGCGTGATTATTATGGTTATTCCATTCTTAATGCAGGCAGGTATTTTGCCAGCGGTTGCGGGTTAACAAACAAAGAAAATACGTGGCGTTTTTGCAAAATACTACGCATTTTTATTTTAGAAATTAAATAAATATCTTGATAAAGAAAGTTAAAAAAGCTAGAATCTTTCCCACTTTTTTATGATTTGGTGAGATGTCCGAGTGGTTGAAGGAGCACGCCTGGAAAGCGTGTATGCGGGAAACTGCATCGGGGGTTCGAATCCCCCTCTCACCGCCATTGAGTAAGAAAGTATGTTTTCATAGATATTTCCTTGGTTAAGTTAAAGTAGCTATACTTTATATTATTCATCCCTAAGCCCTTTTGCTTAGGGATTTTTTTATGCCTACAGAACTATTCTTGTCGATCTTCCTTTGCTGTTACCCCAAAAAATCTCTTATATTCTCGCGAAAATTGTGAGGGGCTTTCGTAGCCGACTAGATTTGCTGCTTCGGCAATCGGGCGGTTTTCTTGCAAAATCAACATTCGGGCTTGTTGCAAGCGGATCTGTTTAAGGAACTGCATTGGGCTGATGCCTGCGATAGTTCGGAAATGTTGGCGGAAAGCGGATTCGCTCATAAATGCCCGTTCTGCAAGGCTGGCGAGGCTGATTTTCTCGTGTGGATTTTGTTTGATCCACGCCATCACTTCAATGATTTTATGGGTTGCTGTGCCATCTTTTAATAATGCCACCAGCTCAGGGTGAGTGTGGAACAGACGTAGAGCAATTTCGTGCTTGATGAGTTCGGCAAGCGGTTGAATCAGTTCGCTTTCTTGCAACGTCTCCACAAGGCGAGTCAGGCTTTCAAGCAATTTTTCATTTGCCTCAAACAGGCTGAAAATACGGTTCGGTGAGGTTTTGAGGGGCGTTTTATGCAATAAATCCAGCTCACAAGCAAGGCGAGAAAGCTGGTCAAAATCGAATTCCAACGCTAAGCCTAAAAAGGGCTTTTCTACCGTGCATTCAGGAATGTATGCAAAGCCTGACAGGTTCGCACCAATAAACAAAATCTGCCCCGCTTCATAACAAATTTTTTCGCTACCCAACGCAATCTCCTTCCGCCCTTGCAAAGCCACCACAATGCCGAGTGGCTGCACGCAAGGCAGGGAATAGTGCGGATTATCGTGGCGGTAAAAGCTTAAACCTTGAATTGGCGTGGAAACCCGCCCCTCTTTAGGAATGTAAGGCAGCACTTGGCGTGCCAGCTGTTGATAAAGTGCGGTCAGTTTTTCAGATGTTTTGGCGATTGTCATTTTTGGCAATAAATCGGAAAGAAAAAGTGGCAAAATCCTAGCAAAAATAAACCGAGAAGTTGAGGGGCGAAATGTAAATCTGTCAGAAAAGGCAATAGAAATGTCATTTTAGGAAAGCCATTTGGGATCGTTTCCGTTATAATGCCCGCCGATTTATCCATTCGGGATAACACTGACAATAGGAGCTTTACAATGACTGAATTAAGCAAACAACCTGTCCGCGATTACGCAGAACATAACGCTTATTTCCCTTCAGAATACTCATTATCATAATACACCAGCCCAAAAACAGACTTCGATGGCGTGAAATTTGAAAAAGCCTACACAGGTGACAAAAAAGTATTGATGATCGCAACGGACGAACGCTATTTGCAAATGCAAAACGGCATATGGTTCTCAACAGGTAACCACCCTGTGGAAACCTTGCTACCTATGCTTCACATCCACAAAGCAGGCTTTGAGATTGATGTCGCCACCCTTTCAGGCAACCACGCTAAATTTGAAATGTGGGCAATGCCAGCGGAAGATAAAGCCGTTGCTGAAATCTACAACGGATACTTACCTAAATTAGACAAACCTGCAAAATTAGCCGACATTATTGATGAAGTGACTGCGGAAAACTCACCGTATGTTGCGGTGTTAATCCCAGGTGGTCACGGTGCATTCAACAAAATCCCTGAAAGCCGTGAAGTAAAACGCATTTTAGACTGGGCGATGGCGAACAATAAATTCATCATCACCCTTTGCCACGGCCCGGCAGCATTAGCAGCTGCGGCAATCGACAAAGCTGATGCAGATTTCCCGTTCAAAGGTTATGAACTTTGCGTGTTCCCAGATGCGTTAGACGAAGGTGCGAACATCGACATCGGTTATATGCCAGGCAAATTACCTTGGTTATTAGCGGCACGTTTAGAGCAACTTGGTATGAAAGTGATGAACCAAGGCATCAGCGGTCAAGTTCACAAAGACCGTAACTTGCTCACAGGCGACAGTCCACTTGCAGGTAACAAATTAGGTATTTTAGCCGCAGACGAATTATTAAAATCTTTTGGCGTGAAATAATCTCACTTCCTCAAATGCCGTTGATTTCAACGGCATTTTTGTATTAAAAAACTTCCCCCTTCTTTTCTAAAGAGGGGAACTTTCTTTCGTGAAAATCAATAAGCGGTCAAATTCTATGAACAAAATGCAACAAATCAATATGCGTGAAGCGGGCGATCCGAGTGTGCTGTTTATCGAAAGTGCGGTCATTCCTGAGCCTAAATCGGATGAACTGCTGATGAAAGTTGCCTATGCAGGCGTAAATCGTCCTGATGTGATGCAACGCCAAGGGTTATACCCAATGCCGAAAGATGTCACGCCCATTATGGACTTGGAGCTTTCAGGCGAGGTAGTGAAGGTTGGATCAAACGTGAAAAATTTCAACGTAGGCGATCTTATCTGTGCTTTAACGGACGGCAGGGCTTATGCGGAGTACTGCGTGGTGAAAGTCAGCCAAACCTTGCCAATTTCCGCAAGGCTACAGCTTACAAGAAGCCGCAATGTTGCCCGAAACCTTTTTCACTGTATGGGCAAATCTGTTTATGTAACAACAGATGAAAAGTGGCGAAAGCTTACTGGTTCACGGCGGTACGAGTGGCATTGGCATCACGGCATTAAGCATTGCGAAAAGCCTTGGCATCAAAACCTTCGCAACGGTGGGCAATGCGGAAAAATGCAACGTGGTGGAACAGCTTGGTGCGGTAGCGATTAACTATAAAACCGAGAATTTTGTGGAAGCCATTCGCCAGCATCAGGCAGGTGTGGACGGTGTGTTAGATCTTATCGGTGCCAGCTATTTTGAGCAGAATCTTGAAATTCTAAATAAAGACGGACGCATTTTCCTGATTGGCTTTATGGGCGGCAACATCGCCAAAGAGGTGGATTTACTCAAAATTGCTGTGAAACGTGCAACGATCACAGGTTCCACAATGCGAGGCAGAACCAGCGAAGAAAAAGCGGAAATCGCACAATCTTTACTTGATAATGTGTGGGATAAACTTGCAAACGGTCAAATTGCGAAGCCAATTTTGCACAAATGTTATGATTTTAATGACGTTCAGCAAGCCCATATCGAAATTGACAAAGGCACACATATTGGGAAGATTCTGTTAGATTTCATTCACGCTTAAATGCTAAATGGAAGTTATATTTTGTAACTTCCATTTTTTCTAATTAAAAAGTCGAATGCTTGCTTTGCAAAATTTTCCAAAAAATTAACCGCTTTTTAACTTTTATTTAAGAACTTTTTGGTTTAATATACACATCCAAGAGATACAGCTTGAAATGAAAAACAAAACTTAAATAAGGAAAAACATTATGAAAAAAATCGCACTAGCAACTCTCTTAGCGTTATCTGCAACATCAGCTTTCGCAGGCTTTAACAACAGCACGCCAAACGGTGGCTTCCAAGCTGCACCGCAAGCGGCAATCAGCGTGCAACAAGCATTAAAAGCGGCGGATAATTCAATGGTGACTTTAGTGGGTAATTTAACCCAACAAATCGATGACGATGAATTTTGGTTTACTGATGGCACAGGTCAAATTAAAGTTGAAATTGAACGCCACGTTTGGAACGGTTTAAATGTAGGCCAGAACGACAAAGTGCGTATTTTCGGTAAATTAGATAACGAAATGTCTGATAAAGCGGATATTGAAGTGATTCGTATCGAAAAAGCAGAGTAACTTCTGCCAATTTAAACAAAAGATTTACACATTTTAATCAATCAGATAAACTTCGCCCGCTTATTTAAGGGCATAAAAAATAGGAAAGACAAGATGAAAAAATTCGCATTAGCAACCGTTTTAGCGTTAGCAACTACTTCTGCATTCGCAGGTTTTAACGGCAACAACACACCAAATGGTGGCTTCCAAGCAGGTACACAAGCCGCAATTAGCGTGCAACAAGCGTTAAAAGCCGCAGATAACTCAATGATTACCTTAGTGGGTAACATTACGCAACAAATCGATGATAATGAGTTTTTATTCACCGACGGCACAGCTCAAATCAAAGTTGAAATCAAACGTCGTGCGTGGAATGGCTTAAACGTAGGTTCAAATGATAAAATCCGTATCAGCGGTAAATTAGATAACGAATCATTCGAGAAAGCAGAACTTGAAGTGTATCGTGTAGAAAAAGCAAACTAATTTGCAATTAAATCTGGCGAGCTTGGCTCGCCGTTTTTGTATTTTGGCAACTATGTTGCTCTTGTGTAGGGGCGTATGCAATACGCCCCTACACATCCAAGAAGAACATAAAAATAGACAGTTAATAAATTAAACAACAAGCGGTCAATTTTTATGAGAATTTTACTGATCGAAGATGATGCCTTAATCGGCAATGGTTTACAAATTGGGCTGACCAAATCGGGCTTTACGGTGGATTGGTTTACCGATGGCAAAACAGGGCTGGATGCTTTAACTTCTGCCCCTTATGATGCGGTGGTGTTGGATCTCACCTTGCCAAAACTCGATGGTTTGGATGTGTTGCAGCAATGGCGTGCGAATAACCAAGATGTGTCTGTATTGATTTTAACCGCTCGCGATACGCTTGACGAATGCGTTAAAGGCTTGCAGCGTGGGGCGGATGATTATTTATGCAAACCTTTTGCTCTTGCGGAAGTAGTCGCTCGTCTGCAAGCGTTGGTGCACCGCCGTTATGGACAGATGAACCCCGTGATTGAATACGGGGCGGTAAAATTCGACCCAAATCAACGCAGCGTATTGCTTAACGATCAGCCCGTTTCACTCACCACGCGAGAATATAAATTACTTGAGTTGTTTATGTTGAACAAAGATCGCGAGCTGTTCCGCCCAGTTATTGAAGAAAAACTCTCATCGTGGGATGAAGAAATTAGCAGCAGTGCGTTAGACGTGCATATTTACAATCTTCGCCAAAAACTCGGCAAGCAATTTATCCGCACCGTACACGGTGTGGGATATGTGTTGGGGCAATAATTCATCCCCCCTATTTTCTAAAGAGGGGGACAAAATTTCGTAATAAATGGTATTCCTTACACTATAAATAAAAAATGAAAAACAGGCGATTAAGTGTTCGCCTTATTTCCGTGCTTTCGCTCACCGCCCTGATTGTATGGTCGGTTTCAACGGCAGTGGCGTGGTGGTAGGTGCGAAAAGAAGTTAACGACGTATTTGATGCCCAGCAAATTTTATTTGCGGAACGGCTCGCCAATTCTGATTTAGGGCATATGTTGTTGGAACAAGCCGATCAAATCAAACTCCCACGCCATTCATTAAAGAAAAAATATGACGATGACGCGTGGCGGATTTTCTGGCAACCTGTGGATAACGGCGAACTGATTATCGCCGTGGGGCAAGAGCTGGATTATCGTGAAGATCTGATTGAAGATATGATTCTCGGGCAAATGTGGATTTGGTTTGCCAGTCTACCGCTGCTTATTTTGGTGCTGGCTTGGTTGATTCGTAAAGAATTACGCCCAATCCAACGCCTAAGCCAAGAAGTGAGCAGCCGAAAATCGGGCGATGTGTCGTTACTCAATACACAATCATTGCCTGCGGAAATCTTGCCGTTGGTGCAGAATTTAAACCAATTTTTTGACCGCACTTCAATGCTACAACGCGAATGCCGTTTTATATCGGATGCGGCTCACGAATTGCATAGCCCGCTTGCGGCGTTGCGAATCCAAACGGAAGTGGCACAACTGGCGGGCGACGATGAAACCTTACGCAATCAAGCCCTTTCGCGTCTCACGCAAGGCATCGACCGAGCATCACAGCTTATTGAGCAACTGCTGACACTTTCCAAGCTTGATAATTTGCAAGAGTTAGACGAATTACAACCGCTTGATTGGGAAGGCATCATTCAATCGCTGATTGCCGAGTGTTATTTCACTGCTGAAAAACGCCAAATCAGGCTGATGTTCGACAAACTTGCTGACCCAACGCCAAAGCAAGGGCAGCCGATTTTGATTTCTCTAATGCTCCGAAACTTGCTGGATAACGCTATTAAATATTGTCCTGAAGGTGCAATGATTTCGGTAAAAATGACCGCTTCACAAATTATCGTGGAAGACAACGGCGGCGGCGTAGATCCTGACAATCTGAAAAAACTCGGACAATGTTTCTACCGCCCTGCAGGTCAAAACGAAAAAGGCAGCGGACTCGGGCTTTCCATCGTCATGCGAATTGCCGAACTGCACGGATTAAAAGTGCGGTTGGAAAATGTGGAAGAGCAGGGAAGTCGTGTAGGATTGCGAGCAATCATTTCTCTGTAAAGAAAAAATCCATACGAATATGTATGGATTTTTTTATGCTTAAGACTCTTGATTTGATTGAGCTATTTTTTCGTTATTCTGACCAGTTTCTTCACTTAAAATTTCCGCTGCCTCTTCATTTAACGCTTCACCATCGCTATGCGGTTTAATAAATGGCTGTGGTGTCCAATATTTTTTCACTAATTCGCTTGAAAAACCGTGAAGGACTTCTTCATTTAGGCGTTCTTGGTCAAGGGATCGAACTTCCGCAATGATTTCATCTGCCTCAATTGGGTCAATGCCGAGTTTCATTAAGGTCGCACGGCTTAAGGTAATCGCAGATTCAAAGGTTTCACGCACGATAAAATCTACATCTTGTTTAATCAGGCTTACTGTAGTTTGGCGGTCGTAAGTTCGGGTTAAAATAGGTAGCTCTGGATAAGCTTCTTTTAATTGGCTCACAATCGCTTCGATACGGTCGGTGTCGTTAATCCCGATAACCACGCATTTGGCTTTTTCAATGCCTGCAGCGTGCAATACATCAAGGCGGATGCCATCGCCATAATAGACTTTAAAGCCGAATTTGGCTGCGGCACGAATGTTCTCGATATTACGGTCAATAACCGCAACATTGATGCCACGAAGCAATAAGGTTTGGCAAACAATTTGACTGAAACGACCGAAACCCAGCACAAGCACGGTATCTTCTAAATCGACAATTGGGTCGAGATCGCTTGTATCTTGTGATTTCGTCTGTTTGCTTTCCGCACGTAGAGAAATTTTACGAGCAACTTGCGTAATAAGCGGTGAGAAAAGCATTGAAATAATCACTGCCGCAGTAAAAGTGGCGTTTTGGTGATCCGACATTACGCCAGCACTAGTTGCTGCGGAGAATAAGACGAACGCAAATTCTCCCCCGTGTGCTAACAACGCCATTCGTCCGAAGGATTCACGGTGATCTAGGCGAGTTAAACGAGCAACTAAATAAACGGCAATGCCTTTGCCGAGAATATAAAGACAAACGATGCCAAGCAGTAAAAAGAGGTGGTTAAACACAAGGCTTAAGTCAAGTGACATCCCTACGCCCATAAAGAATAAACCGAGCAATAGCCCACGGAATGGCTCAATATCCGCTTCGAGTTGGTGACGGAAAGCCGATTCAGACAGCATTACGCCAGCCACAAAGGCACCCATTGCCATTGAAAGCCCGCCAAGCTCCATTGCAAGAGCCGCTCCGAGCACTACGAGCAATGCCGCTGCGGTCATCATTTCACGCACGTGAGCTTTTGAAATAAGGCGGAATAGCGGATTCATTAACCATTTACCTGACACAATCAACCCAACTACTGCCGTAAGGGCAATACCAATGGATGTCCAATCGGTTGGATGTTCAGCATTTGCCGAATCAGGTACTAAAAAGGCGACAGATGCGAGCAATGGCACAATTGCTAAGTCTTCAAAAATCAAGGTGGAAATGACACGTTGCCCTTTTGGTGTGCTAGTAATTCCGCGATCTTCAAGGGTCTGCATCACAATTGCAGTGGATGAAAGGGTAAAGCCCATTCCCGCAATAAAAGCCACTTCCTTTGGTAAATTCAGCAGATAAATACCCGTGAGTGTCAGTAGCGTACCGCATAGCCCAACTTGCAATAATCCGCGACCGAAAATTGCTTTTCGCATCGCCCAAAGACGCTCTGGGTGCATTTCAAGCCCGATGATAAAAAGAAACATCACTACGCCAAGTTCGGCTAAATGCACAACTGCGGCAGGATCTTCAATAATGCCAAATACAGACGGGCCGATCATACAACCCGCGACCAAATAGCCAAGCACGCTACCTAGCCCAATACGCTTAAAAAGTGGAACAATGGTAACGCTTGAAGCAAGCAAAATTACCGTTTTAATCAGTTCAGGACTGGCAACACTCGACATAAAATCCCTCAAAAAAAGAAATAAAATTAGTTTTATTCTATCGTTTTCGTTGGAAATAAAAAACACACTAATTGGATAAATTGCTATAATTTATATCACTTATTTTTTACTTTTCTCAAATTATGTCATTACAATTTAATATGATTGCGTTATTGCTGATTGTGCTACTGATTTTAGGTGTTATCAGCCACAATAATGCGATTACCATTTCCGCTGCGGTGTTGCTGATTATGCAACAAACTTTGCTCTCTAAATACATTCCTTGGATTGACCAATACGGTCTTAAAATCGGGATTATTATTTTAACGCTTGGTGTATTAAGCCCGCTTGTTTCAGGGAAAATCCAGCTGCCTGAACTCTCTTATTTTGTACATTGGAAAATGTTTGCCTCTATTGCGGTGGGTATTTTAGTGGCTTGGATTGCTGGAAAAGGGGTAGATTTAATGGCAACGCAGCCTGTTTTAGTCACAGGTTTGATGATCGGCACGGTCATTGGCGTGTCATTTTTCGGTGGAATTCCTGTTGGACCGTTAATCGCAGCTGGGATTTTGGCGTTAGTCATCGGAAAAGTGTGATTATAAAAGTTTAATTTATTATTTTTATCGTTTATTTATAGGAGAAACACAATGATCGGTGTTTACGCATTTGGTACGGTTAAATCAGGTTTTGAAGCAGATTTTGAAGCATTAGCACAGCAATTTATTGCTGAAAGCCGTACACACGAAGGAAATCACAACTATGATTGCGGTCCTGTTGCAGGCAAAGAAAGAACTTATTGCTTTATTGAGCGTTGGGAGAGTAAAGCGGCATTAGATGCTCATTTAGCAACTCCATTTTTTGAACAAAATGCACCTAAATTAGTGGGGATGTTAGAAAATGGTTTAGATATTAACGTGGTTGAATTTATCTAAATCTCTTATTGTTTAAAAGAAGCGGTAGTTTTTACTACCGTTTTTGCGACTCATTATTATCAAGAATACCTTTCAATTCCTATTCAATGGATAGATAAATTCTATCTGAAATCTTCAAAACAAAGTGCTATTATCAGCAATAGATAAATAGATATTAAACGTTTTTATCTATCAATTTTTATTGACTTTTTACGTTATGGAGAAACCTATTATGACTTCAAAATGTCCTGTTTCGCATCTTACTATGGGTAATGGTGCACCCGTTGCAGACAACCAAAATAGCTTAACTGCAGGCCCGCGTGGTCCTTTACTTGCACAAGATTTATGGCTTAACGAAAAATTAGCAGATTTCGTGCGTGAAGTCATTCCTGAGCGTCGTATGCACGCAAAAGGTTCTGGTGCTTTCGGTACATTCACCGTAACACACGACATCACAAAATATACCCGTGCAAAAATTTTCAGTGAAGTAGGCAAAAAAACAGAAATGTTTGCACGTTTCACCACTGTTGCGGGTGAACGCGGTGCAGCAGACGCAGAGCGTGATATCCGCGGTTTCGCTTTAAAATTCTATACTGAAGAAGGTAACTGGGATTTAGTGGGTAACAATACGCCAGTATTCTTCTTACGCGACCCACGCAAATTCCCAGATTTAAACAAAGCGGTAAAACGTGATCCTCGCACTAATATGCGTTCAGCAACTAACAACTGGGATTTCTGGACATTATTACCAGAAGCATTACACCAAGTAACTGTTGTAATGAGTGATCGTGGTATTCCTGCAAGCTATCGTCATATGCACGGTTTCGGTTCTCACACTTATAGTTTCTGGAACGAAGCGGGCGAACGTTTTTGGGTAAAATTCCACTTCCGTACTCAACAAGGCATTAAAAATCTCACTGATGCGGAAGCGGCAGCCGTGATTGCAAATGACCGTGAAAGCCACCAACGCGATTTATATGAAGCGATTGAACGTGGTGATTTCCCGAAATGGACAATGTTCATTCAAGTAATGCCTGAAACTGACGCAGAAAAAGTGCCTTACCACCCATTCGATTTAACCAAAGTATGGCCGAAAAAAGATTACCCATTAATTGAAGTAGGCGAATTTGAGCTTAATCGCAACCCAGAAAACTTCTTCGCAGACGTTGAGCAATCTGCCTTCGCACCAAGTAACTTGGTTCCTGGTATCGGTGCAAGCCCAGATAAAATGTTACAAGCTCGTTTATTCAACTATGCGGATGCACAACGTTACCGTTTAGGCGTGAACTACCGTCAAATTCCTGTAAACCGTCCACGTTGCCCAGTTCACAGCAACCAACGTGATGGTCAAGGTCGTGTAGATGGCAACTACGGTAGCTTACCGCACTACGAACCAAACAGCTTTGGTCAATGGCAACAACAACCAGACTTTGCAGAGCCGCCACTTCGCATTAACGGCGACGCTGCTCACTGGGATTTCCGTAACGATGATAACGACTACTTCAGCCAACCGCGTGCATTATTTAACTTAATGAACGCAGAGCAAAAACAAGCGTTATTCAACAACACCGCAGCGGCAATGGGCGATGCACCTGATTTCATCAAATATCGCCACATCCGCAACTGCCACTGGTGTGATCCTGCATACGGCGAAGGCGTGGCGAAAGCATTAGGCTTAACGGTTGAAGATGCGTTAAAAGCACGTGAAACAGACCCAGCTTTAGGTCAAGGTGGATTGTTATAATCCCTTCTTTTCTATAAACAAAAAACGGCAGTGAAAACTGCCGTTTTTTTGTTTATAGCATTAGCTAAAAATCTGGCTTGATTGCCAAATCACTTCCGCAATTTGCTCTGGCGTTTCTGCTCGTAAGTCGCATAAATGGCGGAAGGTGTCGGCTAAACGTTCAGGGCGGTTGGGCTGACCTTGAAAGCCGAAAACGGGCATATCAGGGGAATCCGTTTCTAAAAGGAGAGATTCAAGCGGTAATTTTTTGATTGCTTCTCGCGTTTTATTGGCTCGGGCGTAAGTGATCGTGCCGCCCACACCAATTTTATAGCCGAGATCAACAAAACGTTTGGCTTGATCGTAACTGCCTGCAAAACCGTGTACCACACCTGTGTTGCTTAATTTGGCTTTTTTCAGAAAAGTAAACAAAACATCGTGCGTTTTGCGTGAATGTAAATTTACAGGCAAATTAAACCGCTTGGCAAGGGCGAGTTGAGAGTCCAAAAAATCGCATTGCTTTTGCCAAAGTTCGGGTGTAGCAACTTCAGCTACCGCTTTTTCTAGCCCGATTTCGGCAATAGCGGTGCAAAGCGGATCTCGTTCGCTTAATCGATTTTCAAGCAGATCTAAATGTTCGCGTTGATGTTGGCGAATATAAAGCGGATGCAACCCTAAGCCATATACTAAATGTTCAGGTGATTCCTTCGCACAAGCGGTCACTTTTTCGAAATTTTCTGCAAAAACTGCCACAATCAGCATTTTTTGTACGTCTGCTTGGGTGGCATTTTCCACCAATTGAGGGATGGATAAATTCAGATCTTGAGCCAGATAATCCAAATGGGTGTGAGTATCAAAAAACGCCATTTTACACCTTCTCGAGTTTTGCCATTTTTGCAATCAACCATTTGATGCCGTTGCCTTGGAAGGCAATTTGCAAGCGTGTTGCCTCGCCTGCCCCTTCAACGTTGATAATTGTGCCTTGCCCAAATTTAGCGTGATAGACTTTTTGTCCCATTTTCCAAACATCATCTTCTAAAATGGAAGCGGTCGTTTTCTCTACGCTTCTTGCTAATTTGCTTGGCGAGCCAAAATTCGCGGCTCGGTTAATGTTGCCACGTAAACGCACTTCTCGAATATTTTCGGGTGGTAATTCTGAAATAAAGCGGGACGGAATATGGCGTTCTTCTTTGCCATAAAGTCGTCTTAATTCCGCATAACTGATGGTTAGTTTGCGTTTCGCACGGGTAATACCGACATAAGCCAAACGGCGTTCTTCTTGTAATCGTCCTTCGTCAAAACTCATTCCGCTTGGGAAAATACCTTCTTCTACGCCCACCATAAACACGCGAGGGAACTCCAACCCTTTTGCCGAATGTAGCGTCATCAGCTCCACATATTCTTGATGCGGTGAGGCTTGAGCTTCACCTGCTTCTAACGAGGCGTGGGTTAAAAATGCAGTTAATGGTGTTAATTCTTCCGCTTCTTCTGGTGGGGTAAAATCTTTGGTGGCACTTACCAACTCTTCTAAGTTTTCAATGCGAACCTCGCCTTTTTCACCTTTTTCTTGCTTATACATCTCATACAAGCCCGATTTTTTAATCACAAAATCGGTTTGATCGGCAAGCGACATTTCCGCTGTTTCATCGTCCATTGCGTTAATCAGTTCTACAAAACGCAACAATGCTGAGGCGGCTCGTCCAGAAAGTTGTTCTTCCTGCATTGCAACTTGCACCGCTTGCCAAAGGGTAATAGAACGTGTGCGAGTAATTTGACGAATGGTGTCAAGCGTGCGTTCGCCAATGCCACGAGGTGGCGTATTCACCACGCGTTCAAAAGCAGCATCGTCTTGTCGATTGGCAATCAAACGCAAGTATGCCAATGCATCTTTGATTTCTTGACGTTCGAAGAATCGCATACCACCGTAAATACGATATGGAATGTTAGCTTGAATTAAGGCTTCTTCAACCACACGCGATTGGCTGTTACTACGATAAAGCACGGCACATTCGGAATAGCTACCTTCATCCTCTTTCCATTGCTGAATTTGAGCCGCGACAAAACGTGCTTCGTCTAACTCATTGAAAGCACAATAAATTTCTACGGGATCGCCATTACCACTAGACGTCCAGAGATTTTTGCCCAAGCGATTATCGTTGTTAGAAATCAGCTCATTTGCTGCTGCTAAAATATGCCCTGTCGAGCGGTAATTTTGCTCTAATCGAATGGTTTCCGCTTTCGGATAATCTTTTAAGAAACGTTGGATGTTTTCTACTTGAGCTCCACGCCAGCCGTAAATAGATTGGTCGTCATCGCCCACAATCATTACTTTGCCCGTATCGCCTGCGAGTAAGCGAATCAGGTCGTATTGGATATTGTTGGTATCTTGGAACTCGTCGATCAAAATATGCTGAAAACGCTGTTGATAACGTTGCAAAATCAACGGTTTTTTCTTCAACATTTCATAAGTGCGAATAAGCAATTCGGCAAAATCAAGCAGACCCGCACGATCACAGGCTTCTTGATAAATCTGATAAATTTCAACCAGTTTTTTCTCATTTGGATCATTCATATGATCAATGTCTTTTGCACGTTTGCCTTTATCTTTTTGAGCGTTGATATACCAAGCTACGTGTTTCGGAGGGAAATGTTTTTCATCAATATTGTGTAATTTCAACAAACGTTTCAGCAAACGAATTTGATCTTCGCTGTCCATAATCTGGAAATCTTGTGGCAAATCGGCATCCAGATAATGCGAACGTAACAAACGGTTTGCAATGCTGTGGAATGTGCCCACCCACATTCCGAACATACTGTGGCTACTGGTTTGAAACAACGTACTTTCAATACGCTGACGCATTTCCGCAGCCGCTTTATTGGTAAAGGTAACAGCCAAAATATTTGATTCAGGCACATTTTCCACGCCAATTAACCACGCGATACGGTGCGTTAACACTCGCGTTTTGCCAGAGCCAGCTCCTGCTAAAACTAAGTAGTTTCCAATTGGTGCTGCAACCGCTTCTCGTTGTTTATCATTCAAGCCATCAAGTAATAAAGAAAAATCCATCATTTGCCCATCCGCCATTCTTTATATTTGTTTTTTTATACAGTTAGATTGCAAGATTATAGCCTAAAGCGGTCATATTTGGGAAATGTTTTGCTAGGTGTTATAAAGATGTTAAATCTTAATTAAGAATTATTTGCATTTAATAATCTTTAAGAATAGAATAAAAAGCATCCATTTATAACAAAAAATAACCAACAGGAAAAGGAGCTTTTCAATGCAATTTAAATCTACGCAATTCAAATCTTTCAAACTTGCAACCCTTGTTGCTGCCCTTGCTTTCTCAGCTAGCAGTTTTGCCGACATCACGGTCTATAACGGTCAGCACAAAGAAGCGGCAAAAGCAGTGGCGGAAGCCTTTACTAAAGCGACAGGCATTAAAGTCACGCTTAACAGTGCCAAAAGCGAACAGCTGGCAGGGCAATTAAAAGAAGAAGGCGATAAAACCCCAGCCGATGTGTTCTATTCTGAACAAACTGCTCCATTCGCCGTACTTTCTGAAGCGGGTTTATTAGAACCGCTTTCAGCTAACACTATCAAACAAACTGCTCATAAAGGCGTTCCAGTTGCACCGAATAAAGATTGGATCGCATTAAGCGGTCGTTCTCGCGTGGTGGTTTACGATCACACTAAACTTTCCGAAAAAGATATGGAAAAATCGGTGTTAGATTACGCCACACCAAAATGGAAAGATAAAATCGGCTATGTACCAACATCAGGTGCGTTCTTAGAACAAGTCATCGCCATTAGCAAAATGAAAGGCGATAAAGTAGCACTTGATTGGTTAAAAGGCTTGAAAGAAAATGGCAAACTTTATGCGAAAAACAGCGTCGCATTACAAGCAGTCGAAAATGGCGAAGTGCCTGCCGCCTTGATCAATAACTACTACTGGTATGCCCTTGCAAAAGAAAAAGGTGCGGATAATCTTAAAACCCGCTTATATTTCATTCGCCACCAAGACCCAGGTGCGTTAGTCACTTACTCAGGTGCTGCGGTGTTAAAAGGCTCAAAAAATAAAGCCGAAGCCCAAAAATTCGTGGATTTCTTAGCAAGCAAAGCAGGTCAAGAAGCTTTAGTTGCCGTGCGTGCGGAATATCCGTTGCGTACTGATGTGGTCTCGCCATTTAATATGGAACCTTATGCGAAACTGCAAGCGCCTGTGGTGTCTGCAACTACCGCACAAGATAAAGAACACGCGAATAAATTGATTGAAGAAGCTGGGTTGAAATAACCCATCGTGACGTAGGGTGTGTGAATTGTTTGCAATTCACGCACCATTTTATACCGCTTGCGTGCGTGGATTTTTCAAATCCACACACCCTACCCAAAGGACACTCCCCTTGACCCGCAATCCCCCACGTTGGCTCACGTTTATCATTTTGCTTATCGGCTTGCCGCTGTTGCTGCCGTTTTTGTATGTAGTCGTGCGAGCGTGGGACGTTGGGCTAGATCGCAGCCTTGAATTACTGCTTCGCCCACGAATGGCGGAACTGCTCATCAATACCTTATTGCTGATGACCTGCGTCACTTTCGGGGCAATTTCGCTTGGAACGCTTTGTGCTTTTTTGCTGGAACGCTATCGCTTTTTCGGCAAATCCTTTTTTCAGGTGGCGATGACCTTGCCGCTTTGCATTCCCGCTTTTGTCAGCTGTTTTACTTGGATTAGCTTGACCTTTCGGGTCGAAGGCTTTTGGGGAACCATAGGCATTATGACCTTGAGTTCCTTTCCGCTGGCTTATCTGCCTGTGGCGGCAACCTTGAAGCGGCTAGATAGATCGCTGGAAGAAGTGAGCCTTTCCCTTGGCAAAAGCCCTGCTTATACTTTTTGGCACGCCATTTTCCCGCAACTGAAACCTGCAATTGGCAGCAGCATTTTGTTGATTGCCTTGCATATGTTGGTGGAATTTGGGGCGGTGTCGATTCTCAATTATCAAACCTTTACTACCGCTATTTTTCAAGAATACGAAATGTCGTTTAACAACAGCACAGCGGCGCTGCTTTCGGCGGTGCTGATGGCAATTTGTGCCTTGATTGTATTCGGCGAAATGTTCTTTCGGGGCAAACAAACCTTGTATAACAGTGGGAAGGGCGTGTTGCGACCTTATCCTGTGAAAACCTTAAGTAAGGGCAAGCAATGGCTGACTTTTGGCTTTTTTGGTAGCATTTTTATGTTGAGCATTGGCGTGCCGATGGCGATGTTGATTTATTGGCTGATTGTTGGTAATTCACGTGGAAAAGCGGTCGATTTTGCCGAATTTTTTGCAGCTTTTAGCCATTCGTTGATGATTTCAGGTTTGGGGGCGTTGCTCACTGTGCTTTGTGCCTTACCGTTGGTGTGGGCGGCGGTGCGTTATCGTAGCAAATTAACCCTCTGGATCGACCGCTTGCCTTATTTGCTACACGCCGTGCCAGGGCTGGTGATTGCGTTATCGCTGGTCTATTTCACCATCAACTATGCCAACGCCTTGTATCAAAGCTTTGTGGTGGTCATTGTGGCGTACTTTATGTTGCATCTGCCGATGGCACAAACCACCCTGCGAGCTTCCCTTGAACAATTTTCCGATAACATCGAAAAAGTGGGGCAAAGTCTTGGTCGAAGCGCGTTCTATATTTTCCGCACGCTCACCTTGCCTGCGATTCTTCCTGGCATTGCTGCGGCATTTGCGTTGGTTTTTCTCAATTTAATGAAAGAGCTGACCGCCACATTATTGCTCACCCCAAACGACATCAAAACCCTTTCCACTGCCGTGTGGGAATACACCAGCGATGCCCAATATGCCGCTGCCACGCCTTATGCGTTAATGTTGGTGCTGTTTTCAGGCGTACCCGTTTTCTTGTTGAAAAAATATGCGTTTAAATAGGAATTTCTATGCCATCCCCTTTGCTTACCGTTAATCATCTCAACAAATTCTTTGGCGAACATCAGGTTCTCCACGATATTTCACTTACATTAGAGCCTGGAGAAATGCTGTTTTTATTGGGGGCTTCGGGCTGTGGAAAAACCACGTTATTGCGAGCCATTGCAGGCTTTGAGCAACCCAACAGCGGCGAGATTTGGCTAAAAGAGCGGTTGATTTTTGGAGAGAATTGCAATGTGCCAACACAACAACGCTATTTGGGCTACGTGGTGCAAGAAGGCGTGCTTTTCCCCCATTTGAATGTATACCGCAATATTGCCTATGGCTTGGGAAATGGCAAAGGCAAAACTGCTGAAGAGCGTGAGCGAATTGAGCAAGCAATGGCACTTACGGGCATTTCAGAATTGGCGGATCGTTTTCCCCATCAGCTTTCAGGCGGTCAGCAACAACGCGTTGCATTGGCAAGAGCACTAGCCCCACAGCCTGAATTGATTTTATTAGACGAACCTTTTAGTGCATTAGATGAACACTTACGCCAACAGATCCGCCACGATATGTTGCAAGCTCTCCGCCAAAGTGGGGCATCTGCAATTTTTGTGACCCACGACCGCGATGAAGCCTTGCGTTATGCGGATAACATCGCAGTAATTCAACAAGGCAAAATTCTACAAATCGACAGCCCGCGGGCGTTGTATTGGTCGCCTGAACGGTTGGATACCGCCCTCTTTATTGGTGAGAGCATTGTTCTGCCTGCAGAACTTATCGAACCACATTTAGCTCGCTGCCCATTGGGAAATATCCCTGTTCAAAATAAAGCAAAGGGTAAAACAAGCGGTCAAATTTTGCTTCGCCCTGAACAATTGAGTTTGGTAAATCTTTTGCAAAATACGACCGCTTGCTTTACCGCTCAGGTTAAAAATATTGAGTTTAAAGGCAGAATAACCGCGATTCAAATAAGCATTAACGGCTGTGAAATCTGGCTAGAAAATAGTTATTTCACCACGCCAAATCTTGGTGAGAATATTGAAATTTATCTACAAGGCGAGGGGATTTTTTATCCGTAAGAATTTATTTCCTATTTGTTTTATCAACTATTTTTGATTATACTTTCGCCCACCTCAACGGTATTCATTTATATATCGCAAGTTTGTGTATAGGAAATGAACAAATCTGATTGTCTTTCAATTCTATTTTTCATCATATACCTTCGCTTGCAAATCGTAACTCTCTTAAGGATTTAAGGAAATGTTAGAGATTTGGCAACAATTCAAACAAGATTATCTGATTAAATATTGGAACCCTGTGGCAGCGGTGATCGCAGCAGGTTTACTTTCGGCTTATTATTTTGGTGTAACAGGCACTTATTGGGCGGTAACGGGCGAATTTACCCGCTGGGGCGGACACGCATTACAAGCCCTTGGCGTGGACGTGAGCGAATGGAGCTACTACAAAATCATCGGGATGCAAGGCACGATTTTTACGCGTATTGATGGCGTGATGATTTTGGGGATGTTCGCTGGCTGTATTTCTGCCGCACTTTGGGCGAATAATGTGAAATGGCGTAATCAGCCGCACAAACGCCGTATTGCCCAAGCCCTAGTGGGCGGTGCATTGGCGGGCTTTGGTGCTCGTTTGGCGATGGGCTGTAACCTTGCCTCGCTTTTCACAGGGATTCCACAATTCTCGGTACACGCGTGGTTCTTCACTATCGCAACGGCAATCGGAACTTACTTTGGCGTGAAATTTACACTACTGCCAATGTTCCGCGTGAAATTGGAACTCAAAAAAGGAGCAGCGAAAATCAAAGAGAGCGATCCGAAACAAGCAACTCGTCGTTTCCGTATTGGGATGGTCATTTTCCTTGCGTATTTGACCGCTTCTCTTTATGTGATGCAATCCTCTATCAAACTCGGGTTTGCGATGTTATGCGGTTTGATTTTCGGTTTATTGATCGAACGTGCTCAAATTTGCTTTACTTCTGCTTTCCGTGATTTATGGGTAACTGGTCGTGCGTATATGGCAAAAGCGATTATCTTCGGGATTATCGTGGGCACCATTGGCGTGTTCTCTTACATTCAATTAGGCGTTTCGCCAAAAATTATGTGGGCTGGCCCGAACGCAATTATCGGTGGTTTATTATTCGGTTTTGGTATTGTATTAGCAGGCGGCTGCGAAACAGGTTGGATGTACCGCTCAATGGAAGGTCAAGTGCATTTTATGTGGGTAGGTGTGGGCAACGTTGCAGGTTCAACCTTGTTGGCGTACTTATGGGACGACATCGCACCTGCTCTTGCCCTTGATTACGATAAACTTAATTTATTAAAAGAATTTGGACCTGTGGGCGGTTTACTTGTCAACTACGGCTTACTCATTGCGTGTTTAGTCGCGGTAGTTTGGTGGGAAAAACGTTTCTTGGCAAAAGCGAAAGCAAAAGTGGCTGCAGCATCTTGCGGTTGTAACTAATCACAACTCATATTTAGGAGAACATTATGGCATTTACTGTCGTACAAAAATTGGATAAAGATCCAAAAGAGATTACCCCAGATTACACGCTCGACACCCTTGGCGAGCCTTGCCCTTACCCAGCCATCGTGATGCTTGAAACGATGCCGCAATTACAAAAAGGCGAAATTTTGGAGCTATTAAGCGACTGTGCTCAATCGATTAACAACATTCCTGTGGATACTAAAAACCACGGCTATACTTTGTTAAGCGTTGAGCAAGATGGCACGAAGTTGAGATATTTGATTCAGCGTTAATTAAATAAGGAAGAGCCCTATTTCAGACGGAATAGGGCTTTTTTACATTTTGAAATTTACGGTTATAATAGTGCCTTTTGATTTATCTAGAAATTTAAGAATAGAATGAAATTTAAAGAACGTCTTTTTCATGCTATTTTATTTGAAATTGGAGCCGTTTTAGTTACCAGTTTTGCGATGCTTACCGCTGATATGGGGGAAGCTCACGCTGCTTTTGGTGTGAGTGTCGCAATGGCTGTCGCGATGGTATGGAATTTCGTATTCAATTGGGGCTTTGACAAAATTTTCATAGGAAAGCGAGAAGATCGTAGTGTTATTTTACGTATTTTTCATACCGTAAGTTTTGAAGCAGGACTGCTTATCACTACAATTCCAATGATTGCTTATGCTCTCAATTTAACTTTATGGCAAGCATTGGTTACCGACATTGCATTAACCGTGCTGATTACTCTTTATGGTTTTTTGTTTAATTTGGCTTACGATCATCTGCGGTTGAAATTTGTTGAAGAATAGTGATTATTCATATTGGATTTTAAAATGGGAAAATTAATAGGATACGTTATCTATAATAATGATGAAGATTTATCTTCTTTTTTGCAGCAGTCTAATAAAACACTCTTTATCCCTGTCAAAAAACAAGAGCTATCTTCTATTCAATTACTTAAAGACTCTTTATTTAATATAGAGAGATTTAAATCTATTTTTAATCGAGAACCTTTTTCTGATGAAATTGCTAATACACTTTCTCATATTATGTGTTGGAGAAAAATAGCTGAAAATGATGCCATAAATGATAATGAATATGCTTTGATTGCTGAAAGTGATATTTCTCTTATTCCTAATTTCTATGAACTATGCCAAGTTTATATAGAAAAATATCCTTATGATATTATTAAGTTACAAAGAAATATTAAGTCAAATAACATACAGGATTTAAAATTAAGCAATGGAGATATAGAAAATATTGGTGCAGTTATTTATAGTAATAGTAATGAATTAGATAGTTACGGTTCATCTTTTTATTTAATCAGGAAAAACATTGCTAAAAAATTATTAGATAATCTAAAAAATGATAAACCGTTCTGGCGTTCAGATTACTTTAGTTTATTTTATGATCATTCTAAAATTGTAGAGATAAATGAATATTTGAGCCATAAAAAATCAAATTATAAAAAAGAATCGCCTGAAAAACCGTTGTTTTCAGTTATTGTACCAATTTACAATGTGGAAAATTATCTACAGCAATGTTTAGATTCTGTTCTTAACCAAGATTTTAATAATTTTGAAATTATTCTTGTTAATGATGGTTCAACAGATCATTGTCTAGATATTTGTATTAAATATGCCAAAAAATATCAAAATATTACCGTGGTAAGCCAGATGAATCAAGGCTTGTCTGTAGCTAGAAATAGCGGTATAAAAATGGCAAGAGGAGAATATCTAATATTCTTAGATCCTGATGATTTCTGGGAAGGGAAGAATATTTTTGAAGATTTAGAAAAAATAATTATAGAAAAAAACAATCCTGATTTAATTATAAATACATTTACATATCAATTAATAAAGGAAAATAATAGAAGGGAAAGTTCTATTAATTTAAATAACATAAGAGATATAGATGATAAACAAGATTTTGATAAAAATTACAAGAGATTAGTAGAGCAAACTTTATATATAGGTTTTGCACAGATGAAAATAATAAAAAGAGAAATTGTTGTTTCTAACAATATTTACTTTAGCTATAAGATATTCGAAGACGTTGATTGGAGTATAGCTCTTGCACCTCATATAAAGACTTTTTGTATTTTTCCTTATCCATTTTATATTTATAGAGTAGGGAGAATAGGTGCTCTTACTGAGTTTGTTACTAGAAATAAATTTATAGATCTCATTGAGATTGTGAGTAATAAATTTGAAGAACTTCAACAGATTAAAAACGCATCACCTAAAATATATGAAGGTTCATTAACTTTTTTGCAAAAAACCAATAATTATATTGAATTATATTATAGCAGATTAGATGCAAATGAAAAATTTGCAGTGAGTACATTATATGAATCTTATATTCGAAAAGCAGAAAATATATTTATTAAGGGGCTGTACTAGATAACTAGGCTAAATTCCCCTTAACTAATTGTTTTAAAATGGAAATTTGAGATTTTATATAACTGTGATTAAAACGCCATTCACATTCCTTTAAATAGAGCTCAAAATGCACTTTA
>CAUUKJ010000031.1:0-28800 GCA_963545995.1 uncultured Haemophilus sp. | reverse complement strand
TGTTAAGCCTGCCGCCAGCGTTCAATCTGAGCCATGATCAAACTCTTCAATTCAAAAAGTTTAATCGCTCAATAAATTAACTGCTTAGCTATTGTAAACATTCGCTTCATTCTATTTTAAAAATAAATAAAACAAAGTTAAATGAATTTCTAGTTAGCACTTTTATCAAGACTTCAAAATTAAATAATATTTTTAACTAAGTCAATCAACAAGTGCCCACACAGATTGTCTGATAAGTTGTTAAAGAACAAAAAGAAACGACGCACTGGGAAGTTTTAATTATTCACAACAGTGCGTCGTTGTGTGAGGTGCATTATAGAGAAAAAACAAAACCGTGCAAGCTCTTTTTGCAAAAAATTTTAAAAAAATTACCAATTGTTTACATTTAAAGCATAAAGGCTATTTTTCTAGCAAAGTCAGGCTAAATAACTCTCTTCCCATTCTAGATATTTAGCGATTTACTCTATTAAAGCAATAATTTGATGATTTTTGATTGAATTTGAGATTGCTTTTGATTAAATTCAAGAAAATGTGATCTACCTCACATAAAAATTGAGAAATATCCGCTATGATACATATA
This sequence comes from uncultured Haemophilus sp., assembly GCA_963545995.1. Classification (GTDB taxonomy): domain Bacteria; phylum Pseudomonadota; class Gammaproteobacteria; order Enterobacterales; family Pasteurellaceae; genus Haemophilus_A. The sequence goes on along the minus strand of CAUUKJ010000031.1, from coordinate 28,220 downwards.
CGTATTTTCTACAATTAGTTAAATAAACCATAAAACATAGGAATATATTATGAGCCAATTAGACGCTTTAAGAGAAATGACTGTCGTTGTTGCAGACACGGGCGATATTGATGCTATCAAACAATACCAACCACAAGATGCAACCACCAACCCATCTTTAATTCTAAGTGCTTCTGCATTACCACAATACGCCCCGTTAATTGATGAAGCTATTGCTTATGCAAAAAATAAAAGCAATGATAAAGCACAACAATTAGTTGATGCAGAAGATAAATTAGCGGTAAACATCGGTTTAGAAATTCTCAAAATCGTTCCAGGACGCATCTCTACTGAAGTTGATGCTCGTTTTTCATACGACACAGAAAAAACTATCGCCAAAGCTCGCAAATTGATCGCTCTTTATAATGAAGCTGGCATTTCAAACGATCGCATCTTAATTAAGATTGCTTCAACCTGGCAAGGTATTAAAGCCGCTGAACAATTAGAGAAAGAAGGCATTAACTGTAACCTCACATTATTATTCTCACAAGCTCAAGCCCGTGCTTGTGCTGAAGCTGGTGTTTACTTAATCTCACCATTCGTTGGTCGTATTCTTGACTGGTACAAAGCAAACTCAGACAAAAAAGAGTATGCTCCAGCAGAAGATCCAGGTGTGGTATCAGTAACATCAATCTATAACTACTACAAAGAATACGGTTACAAAACTGTGGTAATGGGTGCAAGTTTCCGTAATGCAGGTGAAATTACCGAATTAGCAGGCTGCGACCGCTTAACGATCGCCCCTGCTTTATTAAAAGCATTGCAAGAAAACAACGAGCCATTAGTGCGTAAATTAGCTTACAACGGCGAAGTAAAAGCACGCCCTGCACCAATGACAGAAGCTGAGTTCTATTGGGAACACAACCAAGATCCAATGGCTGTGGAAAAATTAGCGGAAGGTATCCGTAAATTTGCCATCGACCAAGAAAAATTAGAAGCGATGCTTTCAGCAAAACTTTAATTTTCTCCTATCAACAAAAAGGTCTAGCATTTGCTAGACCTTTCTTTTGGCTTAATTAAACCTCAATACCAAATTTTTCTTTTACTAACGCTTGGAAATCGGTGCAACCGCCTACGTGAACATTATCTAAGAAAATTTGTGGCACGGTTTCAACAGGTTTACCCACACGCGGCTCTAAATCCTGTTTTGAAATGCCTTCTGCAATCATATCCACAAATTTGAAATCAAAATCAGCTAATTCTGATTTCATTTTTTCTGCCAATGCTTTCGCACGTAAGCAATATGGGCAAGTTAAACGCCCGTAAATTTCAACAAACATAGTTTACCTCTTGTTCCTTGTTAAAAAACAGCACCATCTTATCCTTTGTAAGCGGTTAAATCTATCTCTTGATCTGCAAATTTTTCTAATTCGGCTTGGTGAGTAATAAAAATCACCGAAGCCTGCGGTAAATATTGCTTAATTAAGTTAAACATCGCTTGGGCTGAATCACTATCCAAACTTGAAGTAGCTTCGTCCAGATAAATCACCTCAGGCTTATTGAGCAAAATACGAGCAAATGCAATGCGTTGCTGCTCACCGCCAGAGAAAACGTGATGCCACGCGTGTTGCTCTTGCAGGCGGTTTTGCCATTGTTCCAGCCCCACCCACGCAAGCACGTGGTTCATCTCTTTTTCAGAATAAATTTGATGATTCGGGTAGCTCAACACATCGGCAAGTTTGCCTTCATTCAAATAACTACGTTGCGGCACAAGCAAACTCGTCCCTTTCGACACTTTGTATTCGCCTTGATAATAATCCCAAATGCCACTAAGCAAACGTAAAAAAGTCGATTTCCCCAGCCCACTTTTCCCTTTTAGCCTTACCCATTTTTGCCTTTCGACAGAAAGCGATAACTGGCTAAGCAAGCGGTCATTTTCGGGGGTATAAATTGCCAATTCGTGCGTATCAAGCAATTTATCCGACGGCTCAATTTCTGCTTTAATGACCTCTTCCAACTCATTCATTTCACGCTGTAATTGGCTCAAACGGCTAATCGCAGACGACCACTTCGGCAAGCTCGAGTAGGCAAAAATAAACCAGCTGAACGCATTGATTACCACGCTAAAAGCGGTGCGAATCTGCATAATGCCACCAAAAGTAATCGCTTTGGCTGCCAATAATGGAATGGAAAAAATGACAGGCAGTAACAATGAAAAGCGATCATAACCCACCGTGAAAAATCCGAGTTGCTTTTCCTTATCCATCAAAGCACGCCAATTGGTTGCGATGGATTTGAATTCTGCAAATAAACTCGCTTTTTCGACCGCTTCCCCTTTATAAAGGGCGATTTGTTCCGCATTTTCTTGTTTACGTACAAGGCTCGCACGGAAATTCGCTTCAAACACTTGTTGATGGTAGTTGAGTTTATGCAATTTTCGCCCGATAAGATGTGTAATCAACGTGCCTAACACCGCGTAAATCATCGCCACCCAAACCAAATAGCCGTCAATCACAAAAGATTTGCCAAACAGCGTAAACTCGGGCGATTTCGCCAAATTCCACAACACCATAAAGAACGCCCAAAGTTGGATGATATTGAAAATCAGCGAAATGGTCAGCTCAATCGTATATTCAATGAAAATACTGATGTCTTCCGCGATACGTTGGTCGGGGTTATCCATTTTTTTGCGGTGAGCCAGACGATAATAAATCTGCTTAGAAAGCCATTTTTCCAAGAAATGTTTCGTCATAAACTCACGCCAACGAATAATCAGCAATTTACGCAACCAGGTGCGATAGACATTGATCACAATAAAAATTGAGATATAAATAAAATATTCGGTCAGTAAAGTGTAAGATTTTTCAATCTCAAAATTCGAAAGGGCATCATAAAAGCCTTTCGACCAATTCGAAATTTGCACATTAAGGTAGGTAATGACCGAACCAATGCCAATCACGACCGCCGCAATAAGCCACGCCAGCCAATTAGCTTTACGCCCCCAATAGGGCTTACTTAGAGCATAAAAATTTTTGAGGAATTGTTTCATTAATAATGATAGAAAGTTAGCCCTATCTGTACGTTAACTCTCTCCCCTTGAGGGAGAGAGACAGAAAAAATTACTGAACGTAATTTTTTCAGAGAGAGGGGAAATAATATAGATTTTGGCAAAAGAGCGGTCAAAAATGACCGCTTCCCCCTCTCCCGAATTTCAATTCTGAACGAATTGAAATTATCCCTCTCCCTCAAGGGGCGAGGGTTCACCAGAAGAAAGGGCAAATGAGTTTGTTATTTCTTCGGCGTCGTAATAAACACCTTCTCATTATGGGTGTTATATAAATCCTTCGCCATCGCTTTCACATTTTCAAGCGTAATGCCATCGGCAAGCTGCTGCATATCGCTGAGATATTGCGGATTGCCTGCTTGGTTTTCACTTAAAATCAAACGATTTAACCAAGTTCTCGGCTCTTGCAAACGCTCTTTTTCTGCACTGATAAATTGCGATTTTGCCGCCTTCACATCCTCTTCTGTGATCTGCTCAGACAACGCATCTAACACCGCACGAGCTTGCCCGATCAATTTATCGGCATTATCAGGATTTGCCACGAAAGAAAGTTCGCTTTCCACACGATTGGTTTCTGGGTTAAGCGTACTTTCAAAACGTAAGCTATACACGCCAAGTTCTTTATCTCTTAACGCCATTTTCAGCTTGTTCGACGCAATATTGCGTAAAATCGACACTAATACCGCCTCTTTCCCTTGCCATTGATGAGGCGTAAACGCCCACATCTTAACATCCGATTTTGGCTCAATATTCATCGCAAAACTCGCAATGGCTTTCCCCTCAGTTGGTAAAACTTGAGCCGAATCGAACCGCTTGTTACGAGGAAAATCACTTAAAAATTGGGTGACCAACGCTTTCATTTCCGCTTCATTCATATCGTTAAGGAAATAATAGGTCGTTGGAGCTGTGAGCATTTTTGCCCATTCATCATTCAACGTTTTTTCCGTTAATTGCTCAAGTGCCGCTTTATTTGGCAAGCTCTCATCTGTATTTTCTTGGTTGTAACGCAACATTGAAATCGCTTTTAAACGCTCGCTTTCGCTATTGTTACTCGCTTGCGTTGCAAGCATTTTCGCGAGATTTTCTTTGGTTTCATCTAAGCCCTCTTTCACTTTAGTTTCCACTTGGTAAGCGTAGAAAAGACGCAAGAAGTCCGCCAATTTAGCGTTATCCACCGAACCATCAAACAGCAATTTTGTTGGCGTTTGCTTGATGGAAAGATTCACTTTATTCAGCTCTTTCCAATGTTTCAGCTGCTCAGCTTCCCAATCAAGCGGTGCATTTTGAGCAATTAATTGCAATGCCACTTGGCTCTGCCAATCGCCCAATCCTTTCGCTTTAAAACCAGCTGAACTTTCCGCTTGGAAATAAGTTTTATCCTTTGCTAATGGCGATTTCAACCAAACCACTTTGTCGCCATTCGAAAGTGTCCAATGTTGCACGTTTTGAGCATCAAATTTCTGCTCATCTACAATCGAGCCTTTCGCTTGGACATTTTCAAGCGACATCGGCACAATCTCTTTCTCTTTTTGTGGCTCTGCAATGTCCGCTTTTTCAGCCGCATATTGTAATTCCGCTACTTTCTCAACCGTGATTGGCTCTACTTTGCTATCACGCGGTGGCTGATATTGCACAATACGATCTTTCTCGCCAAGCCATTGCTGAATTCGAGTATTGACCTCTTTTGCAGTAATTTTTTTCAACATCGGCTCGGTTAAATTAGCAATTTCAGGCTGCGTTAAATAAGGTTTATCTACCAACGTGGTTTCCACCATTGTTTGCACCCAACGTGAGAATTCACGATCGCCATCGCTTTTTTTCGCATATTCAATTTGAGCCTGAATCGGTGCTTTTTGTTTTGCTAATTCTTCGTCCGTAATTGGGAAACGTTTTAAGCGTTCAATTTCCTCAAAAATTTGCTTCAAGCCTTGCTGATGCCCTGTAGGATCGACACTTGCGAATAAACCCAATGCCGTCGTGTTCGTTCCAATATCCGATTTTCTCGGCACAATGGCAGAAACGCCTTTCGGCAGGGCTTCAGATTGATTTCGTAAACGCTGAACAATACTTGCCAACGCCAAACGATCAAGCAGACGTTGATAACGCCCATCATCTGTTAACGCACGGCTAGCACTATCATCAAAACGCAAAATATACGCCACTTGGCTCACGCCGCTGCGGGGATCTTGCAATTTGTTGATCTGCACGCGGTCAGCTAAAGTTGGGTTTAAATAATCACGAACAGGCGTTGCCTTTTTCTCCGCTTTGCCAAAATAGCGGTTGATTTCTTCCTTCGCTTTGCTTGGATCAACATCGCCCACCACCAACAAATTCATATTATTTGGCGTGTACCAAGTTTGGTAAAACTGCTGCAATTGAGTTGCAGGCATTGAATTGATGCTCTGTTCTGTGCCAATTACACGGTGACGAGCATAGCGAGAATTCGCTCGAACAGATGCGGTGCGTTGTTCGTTCATTGTCGCCCCAACACCTAAGCCCTGACGCCACTCTTCCAAAATAATTTTGCGTTCATCGTCCAAATCCGCTTGGGTTAATTTCGCCCCAAACAGCATTTGCGACAAAGCATCAAAACTTTGTGAAAGCCCAGCTGTGTTCGGTGGTGTCATCATATAAGTGGTGCTGTCGGCATTGGTGACCGCATTGTAATTTTTACCACGCACCCATTTTTGTTCGTGAAGATAAGGCATCAAGCCATTCGGATGAGCATTCGTGCCACGAAAAACAAGGTGCTCAACCATATGTGCCACACCTGCTTGATCGTCGTTTTCATCCACCGATCCCGCATTCACACGCATACGAATTTCAATATGCCCTTTTTCATCGTGAAGGGGAAGGATGGTATATTTCAGCCCGTTTTCTAATTGACCTTGCACGGGGCTCGATTTTTCCGCCACCGCAAAATTTGAAGCGATTAACAACGCTAATGTTGTGAGAGCAAAACGCATTGATTTTTCCTTATGTTTTTGCCGAAAAGAAATGAAAACCTCTCGCTTGGATTCGCCTAAAAAGTGCTTAGAAAAACCCAAACGAGAGGGGAAAGTAAGCGGTGAAATTTTAGCAAAAATTTGCAAATTCTTTGAGAAATTTCACCGCTTGTAAGCAAATTACCAGTTGTAACTTGCCCCTAGCCAGAAGTTGCGACCCATTTTGTATGTTGTAGAACCATCTGCCGATTTAGCAATCGTTTTACGATTTAATACATTATTGATATCCGCAGTCACTTCAATTGATTGATGCCCTGTTAAAGGCTGGTTATAAACAAATCGCCAATTGACATTAAATTCACTCCCTTTTTGAGCATCTCGATAATAATCTACTAGCCCTTCATAATCACCACAAATACTTCTTAAATTGCTTTCTGTGCAACTATGCTTAGTATCAGTTACTTCAAAATATTTACGTCCTTTTCGATAACTGAAATCTTGATGCCAAGTTAAATGAATTGCAGGAAACTTCGTTTCTAAACCAAACGCAAACTGCCAAGGCGTATTAAAATCAGAATTCGGTCGTTCTCCCGCATCTAGTAATTTTCCTTGATAGATAATGCGGCTTGCATCATCTGCACTTTCATCATAGGTTCGGCTATTAGCACTCTTAGAAATTTTTTTGCTTGCAGAAAAACTCCAGTTGAGATCCATATATTGCCAAGAATATCCTTTGATTGGGTTGATTGTAATAGAAAAACTATCGTGGTTGCTAGAACCCTCATTAGTCATTACACGATACGTTCTGCCATTCACATTGCGTGTCGTTGATGTTAAACCATCTCGACTCTTACGCCCAACCCATTTAAAAGTAACATTTGTGTCAAATAATTTTTGTTGGAAACCTAACACACCTTCATCACTATAAGGCGTTTTCACTCTTGTGCTCATATAATGTACTGGTACGGTTCCGTAACCATTTACAGGTTCACTCCAATCACTGAGCACACCATTGGAATCAATAGAGCGTCTATATCTTAAGTTTTCCCCAATCCCTTCACGCAGCTTATTCGCCAAAATAGAGGCACCATAATAACGCCCCGCACCACCAAAAATACGTGTGGATTCATCACCAAATAAATCATAAGACGCTGAGAAACGTGGTGAAAAATCCGTATTTCCCGTATATTGGTTATAATCAACTCGTAAACCACTCGTCATTTCTAACCGCTTCCAATGCATATTATCTTGAATATAAGCAGAAATATTGGTGTCATTCACTTTCACTTGTCGAGGGAAATAATATAAACGGCTAGAGGCATATTGTTGATTATCAAAGCAATTATCAGCCCCATTACACTGCACTTTATTAGATACAGAGTAAGTATAATTATTTGCACCAGAAACTCGCTCATATTTCGCCAGAGCATACTGATATTCCCAACCAAAGCTAAGTTTGTGTTGAGTATCACGCCATTCTAATTCTGTCAGATCAAAATCTTGCTTGGCTGTGATCATCTCCTTTTGAGTGTAAACCTTGCCATTTCCACCGATAGAAGAGAGATTATTATCAGCCTTCCATCCAAAGAGACCCTTTACATAATGGTAGTTATGATAATCGGAAGCGTCATTATTCACTTCATCTCCCGTTCTCTTATACCCTAAATAAGAAGTCATTTTTGCCCAATCGAATTGCTTTTCCCATTCAATATTCGTTTGGAATCCACCACCTATGGTTTTCATTCCACCATTCATACGATTCGGATGCACCATACGAGCTTCGTGCGGTTCATAGATTGCAGTTAAACGCCATAGGTCACCATTATCGGGCAAGTAAACGCCACGCCATAAAATCTTTTCGCTGGTTCTACGCTGTGGCTCATAAATACTTCCGCCAATAGGATTACCTAGTTCATCCACATAACGCATTGTTGGATGATAGTATTTAATATCAGAAACCGTCTTGCTGTATGTTAAATACATTGACGCTTTTTCACTTAATTTCTGATTTACCGTGAAACCATAAATATGTTTTGTATATTTAGGGTGTTGATCTAAACGCGATGCTCTTTCAAATGCCTCACGTTTCTTATCATCAATATGGAAACTTGCCCACGTATCTCGCGTAGTGCGATAAAAAATAGAACCACTATTCCAACGCTCAAAGTCAGGATCTTTTAATTTGGCATCAACCACACCACCTGTAAAGCGACCATATTTTGCACTAATATTACTATCAAAAACTTCAACTGATTTTAATAAACTCGTATCTAACCAAAGTGACTGCGTACCTCCCTCTGGTAAACCATAAGCATTACGGTTACCTGGATCATACAAGCCGCCTGCAGGATTTAGATTGTCATTATTCGACATTCCATCAATAATAAAATTATTGTTATAGAATTTCTCACCGTGGAACGACACTTCATCAGGACGAATATCCCCACCATTTGTAGAGCTATCTGAAGCAGTAGAAAAATCAACATTTGGGTTAGCACGTAAAAGTTCGGTAATATTGCCATTACGCGTAGGCATATTTTTGATTTGTGCCGCAGTAAATTTCTGCGTTCCCATATCTTGACTAAATGACCGATCTTTTACCTGAACTTCATCTAATTGCACCGAATCTTCATCTGCATAAGCATAATTCGTCATTAAAGCAGCATTAATAAGTAGAGCCAAAACTGTTTTATTCATTATCTTTCCTTAACTCAACTTATTTGGTTGCAGAAAATGCACCTTGAATAGAAGAAGCCTTATCTGTACCTTTGCTCTCAAATGTACCAATTACGTGTTCTGCGTTATCGCCCGCAAATTCACCTTTGTAAGAACCAGATAAATTTTCTGCATTACCAAAACGTTTTGCGTGGAAAGTCACCGAACCATTAAATGCCATAGCACCATCGCTATTCGCATCAATATTTGCCGTATTAAAAGTAATTACATCATTTACTACACCAGAACCTGTTGTATTTGTTACCTTACCGCTAATTTGCATATCAGTAACATTTAAAACTAAATTCTCATTAGTATTAACATTCGGTAAAAATTGACGAGAATAAGAAACCTTACCTTTATATGTAGCATTTACAATCTGAGCTTTATCTGTTGTTGATTTTTCATTGTAAATAAAGAAAGCATTAATTGGTTTATTATCTAAATACTCATCACGAAGTACTGCATAACCTGCATAGCTACTTGTTTTCTGAGAAGCTAGTACCGAACCTACCGCTTCTGTTTTTCCACAACCATTGCGTGCAGCACAAGCGGCTGGGAAATCCATTTTCGTTTTTGCATCTGTCACTAATGCCTTATAAGCATCTTCACTTGACATCGCTTTATAAATACGAGAATTTTCATCTTTAGCAAAAGTACTATTTGCATAACGAGCAAAACGAGCTTCAGTTTGTGCTTTCTGAACGGCTAATTGAGCTGCTGCCTCTTGAGCTGCTTTTGCCTCAGCTTCTTCTTTTGCTTTATTAGCTGCTTCTTCAGCTGCCTTTTTCGCTTCTTCAGCAGCTTTTGCTTCTGCTACTTTTTTAGCTTCCTCAGCCGCTTTAGCTTCCGCCTCTGCCGCTTCTTTTGCTAATTTTTCTACTTGAGCCTGTTCTTCTGCTGCCTTTTTCGCTTCTTCAGCAGCTTTTGCTTCTGCTACTTTTTTAGCTTCCTCAGCCGCTTTAGCTTCCGCCTCTGCCGCTTCTTTTGCTAATTTTTCTACTTGAGCCTGTTCTTCTGCTGCTTTCTTAGCTGCCTCAGCTTCCGCTTTTGCTTTATTTGCAGCTTCTTCCGCTGCTTTTGCTTCAGCCTCTGCTTTCGCTTTCGTTTCAGCATCGCTCGCTAATTCAACAACTTGTTTTTTTAAGGCAAGTACCTCTTCCGCTTGTTTTTGTGCCTGTACTGTTTTTTCAGCTAATTCAGCTGTCTGATTCGCAATTTGTGAATTTAATGTAGCAATTTCAGCGGTTTTATCTGCAATTTGTTTTTGTAAATTAGAAACCTCTTGATTTGTCGCTGAATTATTGTTCGCCACTGTTTCAGCTAGTTTATTTTGTAATGTAGCAAGCTCAGTTTTTGAATTTTCTAAATTCGTTGTTAATGAACTCACTTTTTGCTCAAGCTCCGCTTTTTGTTTTTCTAATGTTTCTACCTTTCCATTAAGCTCTGTTTTTTGAGCTTCAAGCTCCTTTATTTTTTCTTGATTTTGAATTGCTTGAGTACGAAGTGCGACGGTTCTAGCATCTTCACCAGGTTTCTCAGAAGAGCCTGTTGAGCAAGCTGTTACACCTAAAGAAAATAAAATAGCAACAGCTACATTTAAAACTGATTTATTCATAAAAATACCTAAATAAATTAATAAAAGATAAAAATTAAAAAGACTTCTCAAAAAGCACATTCACGCTTTTATCCGTATAAGAATAAAGGCTTGCGAAGTTACTTTTTTGTTGTTTCCAACGGAAATTGAGTTTGGGTGTGATGCCCCAGAGGTGCCAATCGCGTTTCCAAGCGGTGAAATTTAGCTGATAAATTGCATCTTCACGGCGTTTGTCAAAACGAATAACGTTACCGAGCACTAAGTTATCTAGATAGTGCCGCTTAGCATAGCTGAAAGAAAAACGACTGCAAAGTCCCCATAACCACTCTTGACCCCAGCCGAGTTTAACGGATGCAAGATTGTAGCTATAGTGACGAACTTTGGTGCGTTCTTGGACATAATCGCCGCCCGTATAAATAAAGGAGCGAGGACTTAATCGATACAATAAGGTTACCGAAGCAAGCTTGCTTTTACCGTTTAAATAAGGATTTTCGTGGTAGAAATTTTGACCATATTCGAAAGCGGTAGAAAGCTGCCATTGGTTGTTTAGCCAACGGTTAAATTCTACGCGTCCGCCCGTCGCTCGCTTGTAGCGATGATTGCCATACCACTGCTGTTCGTAGTAAGGCAAAAGGGCGATACGTTGACGATAGCTTTTGTGAGCATAACCCAAATAAAGGCGATTAGTGATGTCATCGTAATCGTGATTATCCCAATAATTTTTGCCGAAAAGCTGATTTTCTACGTGTAAATAATGAGCAGACGTAAGATTAAAATCTTTTTCTAAACCGAAATAATAGCCAACGCCGTGAGCTTTTTGTGGCAGCATTGATTGCCCTTTTACCAAGGGCGTATTTTCAATATTGGCATCGGATGACGCATTATTCACGTTCTTTTCATTCAAATAATTGGCTGAAAAACTCACCTGCCACTCATCACGGCTTTCCAACGCCATTACATATTGACGGACTAATTCGGCAATATCTGCAGGCAATGCAGGATTGGCAAGGGCTTTTTCAAATTGTTCTTTCGCATCAAGATCTTGCTGTTCTTTAAATAGTGCGATCGCTAGCTGAATTCGTACAGGCGTGAGCATCGGATTTTCCGCCAACATTTCACGGAAAAAGCCAATTGCAGCACGATAATTTTCTTGCTTATTAGCAAGCTGTGCTTGAGCAAAACGCACGAGCATTTCATCACGCTTGCTAAAGGTTTGATAGATAGCTAAAAGATGAGAAATGGCAGCCACATTGCCCGTTTCAATCGCTTGATTGAGCAATTGCTCTGTCAAATTTTGATCGGATTTCAACCGATTGTCATAGATTTCAAGCGATTGAGTATTGGCGATTATTGCCAATTCAGGCAACTTCTTTGCTTGTTGAATAAGGGTGGCACTTTCGATGCTTTTTTCAGGTGTGTTTTTTTCTGTCAGGATTTGATTCTCTAATGCAATTGCATTAGAGAACATTACATGTAATGTTGAAAAAATCGCTAAGTGCTTCTTTCGCATAAATACGCCCAAATGATAAAAAATAAATTTTTTAAAGAAATTATTGAACTTTTGGGCATTCTAGCAATTAAACAATTTTCATTCAATAAAAATCATTATCAACAAGTTTTGTGAGCTTGCTCGAAAAAGAGAAATAATCCAATTGATAGACCTAGGGTAATAAATTACCCTAGGTCTATTAGATTTGTATTACACCAACTCAGCACGTAATTTTTTGGTTACTTCCACCATCACTTTTAATTGCTCAATGGTTTCTGTCCAGCCACGAGTTTTTAAGCCGCAGTCTGGGTTTACCCATAAACGTTCTTTTGGAATCACTTTTAATGCTTTGCGTAATAAGTGTTCGATTTCACCTCCAGTTGGTACGCGTGGACTGTGAATATCGTACACACCTGGACCGATGTCGTTCGGGTAGTTGAATTTCACGAACGCATCTAATAATTCCATATCTGAACGTGATGTTTCGATGGTAATTACATCCGCATCTAAGCCTGCAATTGCGGGTAAGATGTCGTTGAATTCAGAGTAACACATATGGGTGTGAATCTGTGTATCGTCTTGCACGCCCATATAGCTTAAGCGGAACGCTTCACCTGCCCATTGTAAATACGCATCCCAATCTGCACGTTTAAGTGGTAAACCTTCACGGATTGCAGGTTCGTCGATTTGAATCACTTTAATACCTGCTTTTTCTAAATCTAATACTTCATCAGATAATGCCACACCGATTTGTTTACATACCGTTGAGCGTGGAATATCGTTACGTACGAACGACCATTGAAGAATCGTTACTGGGCCAGTTAACATCCCTTTCATCACACGGTTTGTTAAGCTTTGTGCATATTGTGACCAACGTACAGTCATTGGCTCTGGACGAGTTACATCACCGTAAATCACAGGTGGTTTCACGCAGCGTGAACCGTAGCTTTGTACCCAACCGAATTTAGTGAACGCGAAACCGTCTAATAATTCACCGAAGTATTCCACCATATCGTTACGCTCAGCTTCACCGTGAACTAACACATCTAAGTCTAATTCCTCTTGGCGACGCACCACATATTCGATCTCTTTTTTCATTGCGGCTTCGTAATCTGCAAGGCTTAACTCACCTTTTTTGAAACTTGCACGAGCATGGCGAATTTCGGTCGTTTGCGGGAATGAGCCAATGTTCGTGGTTGGTAAAAGCGGTAGATTTAACCACGCATTTTGCAATTTAATACGCTCTGCAAATGGCGATTTACGTTTATCTGCATCCGCAGGTAAATTTGCTAAACGCTCTGCCACTTCTGGACGATGAATTTCGGTTGAATTTGCACGAGCATTTGCCGCCGCTTGGTTTGCGTCAAGCTCTGCCTGAACCGCTGCACGACCGTGATTTAATGCTTGTTTTAAAACGTTTAATTCTTCAATTTTTTGTAATGTGAACGACAACCAGCTATAAAGTGCAGGATTTTTCTCTTTTAATTGTACTTCCACCGATAAATCGTAAGGCGTGTGTAATAATGAACAGCTTGGTGCAATCCATAAACGTTCGTCTAATTGAGCTTTTAATGGCTCTAACACATCTAATACTTGGTTTAAGTTCGCACGCCAAATGTTACGACCATCAATCACACCCGCTGAAAGCACTTTGTCGTAATCTTTAAATGCCGCAAGTTGTTCTGGAGAACGCACTAAATCGATGTGTAAACCATCAACTGGTAAACCTTTTAATAAAGCCGCGTGTTCAGCCACTGAACCGAAATAAGTTACAAGCAAGATTTTCGCATTCACTTTGCTTAATTCTGCATAAACCGCTTTATACGCTTCAACCCATTCAGCAGGTAAATCTAACGCTAATGCAGGTTCATCAATTTGAATCCACTCAGCCCCTTCCGCAGCTAATGCGTTTAAAATTTCAACATAAACAGGAACTAATTGGTTTAACAATTCAAAGCGGTTGAAGGCTTCTCCTTTTTCTTTACCTAACCATAAGAAAGTTAATGGACCAACAATCACAGGTTTGAAGTTTAAACCTAACGCTTTTGCTTCACGAATTTGGTTTACATAGTGAGCTGGATTTGCTTTGAAAGCGGTCGTTTTTTGGAACTCAGGTACTAAATAGTGATAGTTAGTATCGAACCACTTAGTCATCTCAATCGCAAACTGCTCTTTGTTACCGCGTGCTAATTGGAAATATTGGTCAAGCGTTAAGTTTTGGCTATCAAAACCGAAACGAGCTGGAATTGCCCCTGTCGCCACTTGTAAATCTAAAATATGATCGTAGAACGTGAAATCACCCACCGCCACGAAATCTGCGTTTGCTTCTGCCTGATGTTTCCAGTTCTTTTCGCGTAATGCTTTCGCTAAATTTAATAAATCTTGTTCGCCTAATTCTTTACGCCAGTAACGTTCTTGAGCGAATTTCAATTCACGTTTTGCACCAACACGTGGAAAGCCTAAGATGTGAGCTGTTGTCATAATTGTTCTCCTGTATGTAATCGTTTGTTTAGCCGTTTAGCCGTCTAAACTTCTTGATTCACATCTTCCAACTTTTTTACTTATGATGCAACTTCATAATTTTCAGATTGTTTATGAAAATTTTTAATACGCATAGAATTGATTATTTTTGATTGAAAATAATTCTCAAAATGATTATGATGCACGCCGATTTTTTTACAAATGATGGAACTTTATCTATATGATGAATACTAAAACTTTCCAATTAACCGCTTTGGCGATGTTCATTGCCTCTCCAATGACATATGCTGAAGAAGCCAGCCAAGATGAGCTGAGCACTGTGGATGTCGTTGCGTCAAGCGGTAATACATTGACTGAACACAACAAGTCTTATACTACTTCAGCAATGAAAACAACAACGGGCTTAACCCTCTCACCAAAAGAAACACCTCAATCTGTAAGCGTAATTACAAAATCAACCTTAGATGAACGTGCCATTACATCAATGGAAGATGCTCTTAAAACAACAACAGGCGTGAATGTTATTACTGATGCTGGTTATTATCGATTCCAATCTCGTGGTTTCTACATTGACCAAATTGAAGTTGATGGTATCTCAAGTACCGTGCGTGGCTCATCAGATAATACATATCGCGATCCGCAAAGTATGACGGATTTAGCCATTTACGATCACATTGAAGTAGTTCGTGGTGCAACAGGTTTAACCCAGTCAAACGGTGAGCCTGGCGGTACGATCAATGCAGTACGTAAACGTCCAACATCAGAGTTCCAAGCAAACGGAAATTTTGTCTTTGATACACACGGTAAAGCACGTAATATGACCGATATTTCGGGCACTATCGGGGCTGGTGTGCGTGGTCGTTTCATAAGTGTTTTAGAAAACGATCCAACACAAAAAGATATTGCGAAAGATAATAAAAAAGGCACATTCTACGGTGTTCTTGATACAGACATTGGCTCTAATAGCCAACTTACAGTCGGTGCACTTTATCAAAATACCAATACAACACCAGATGTATTTGGTGTTCCAATGGCTCCAAATAGTGCCGATGCTGGTTTAGGTGTAGACAAATATATGGGTTTTGATTGGAACCGTAATAAAAACCGTAAATGGAATATCTTTGCTGAGTTTGAAACTTTCTTTAACGAAGACTGGAAACTCACTAACAAAGTTGATTACATCAAAAGCTGGGATGTAAATAAATTTGGTTATGTTGCAAATGCAACTAATAGCTTTACAGGATTAGTTCGTGGTAACACTATTGGCGTCAATAATATTCAACGTTACGACAACAAAGGGGATCAAATTTCCCTCCAATCTAATTTAACAGGTAAATACGAACTATTAGGTCGTAAACACGATCTCTTTGTTACCTATACTTACAAACGCGAAACCAGTGATTCTCGTTGGCGTCGTATTCGTAATTCAACCCAATTTGATCCATATTCATTTAATGGCTCTGAAATTGCAGAACCTCGTTGGGACACGGATTACAACGATCAAACGTTCTATGATCACCAAATCTACGAAAATGCCGTTTCATTTGGTACACGTTTCAACATATTAGAAAATTTACATCTTTTAGCTGGAACACGCTACACCCAATGGAAACGTGTTGGTAATACCAACTATGACTGGTGGAATAACCGTGCAGATAGCGATCCAGATATTCATACTCACCTAAAACGCTCACGCTTTATTCCTTATGCTGGCTTAACTTATGACTTAACGCCACATCAAAGCGTTTATTTCAATTACAGCAGTATCTTTAAACCACAATCAGGTTTAGGAGCTGATAAAAAAGTCATTGATCCGCTTTTAGGCACAAATTACGAATTAGGCTGGAAAACAGATTGGTATAATGGCAAATTAAATACAGCCGTTGCACTATTTAATATTACGCAAAAAAATCGCCCAATTTACGTCGTTGATAATAACTATGATGGTGGAGGTTATTATGCAACAACAGGAAAAGTGCGTAGTCGTGGTGTAGATATTGAAATCTCAGGTAACTTAACCGAAGACTGGCAATTAATGTTTGGTTATACATTTAACCGTAGTAAATATTTAAGAAGCGAAAGTACACGCTATTTCTCAGGCGAAAACTTCAGTAAACATACACCAAAACATATGCTACGACTATACACCAGCTATAACTTACCAATTGACCAAAAACGTTGGACAGTTGGGGCTGGCGTAAGCACTCAAAGCAAAACTGAAAGCTTAAATGGTATCCGCCAAAGTGGATATGCAATTTGGGATGCAAATATTCGCTATGAAGTATCTAAAAACTTTGCTGTGAATTTAATTGGTAAAAACCTTACCAACAAACGCTACTACGAGAATAACCGCGTACGTACTGCAGGTATTAATAACCATTACGGCTTAGAACGTACGGGCGTATTAAGCCTTGACTGGTCATTTAAATAATCTGCAAAACATTTCCCAAATTTAACCACTTATAATGGGTAGCGAAAGTTACCCATTATCTTTTTATATGAAAACACTCACCCGATTTTTCTCTCTTGCCAACGCTTTCTGGCTAAACCGCTCGCAATGGCTGGCTTGGCTACTACTGCTTGCCGTGATTGGCTTTTCACTCGCCATTATTTCCGTTAGCGTTTGGATCACTGAATGGAACAAAACCTTTTACGATGCCCTTGCGGAATTTAACAGCGAAGCAATGCCAAACCTTGTGCTGACTTATCTCGGCTACATCGGCTTATCGGTTGGCTTTATTGTGTGCGGAAATTGGCTTCGCAAAACCCTGATTTTCCGTTGGCGAACGGCACTCACGCAACAACTACAAAGCCAATGGCTTAAAAATCACACCCATTACCGACTTGGCTTTTATGCCGACATCGACAACCCAGACCAACGTATCGCAGAAGATGTGTTACAACTTGCTGAAAAAAGCATCGATTTATTCAAATATTTCGTAATGAACGTGGCGAAGCTCATCGCTTTCGTCAGCATTTTATGGCAACTTTCAGGCGTTCAAACCTTTCATTTTTTAGGCAAAGCGTGGACGATTCACGGCTATCTAGTTTGGGTTGCCTTAATTTATTCCCTCGTTTGTACCCTGTTTATGCACTTTGTTGGACACAAATTGCAAGGGCTAAACGTAGAACGCCAGCACACCGAAGCGGACTACCGTGCCTCACTCTTGCGTATTCGAGAAAACAGCGAACAAATTGCCTTTTATTGCGGCGAAAAGCAAGAAAATCACCGCTTGTTGCAGCGATTTGCGGCGATCAAATCAAATTGGTTCGCCCTCATTAAACGCGAATTACAAGTCGAAACCGTTTCCGCCACCTACTTACGCCTGAGTATGTTTATCCCGATTTTTGCCACACTGCCAATGTATCTCGCTCGCACAATGACCTTCGGTGATATGATGCAAGCTCGCAGTGCCTTTTCCAATGTGCAAGATGGCTTCGGCTGGTTTATGGATTACTACAAACGCTTGATTGAGTGGTCGGCAGTGGTAAAACGTTTGTACGACTTCCAACAAGCACTTAAACAGGCGGAACAGCAGCAACCAGTTGCTATTACTCAAGCTGAAACGGCACGCATTGAGGTTGAAGATCTCACCCTCAATACACCAGATGGCAGAACGCTTTTTGCAAATTTCTCGGCAAATTTCACCGCTTGCGATTGGGTTTTGCTCGAAGGGAAAAGCGGGGCGGGCAAATCAACACTACTTCGCACGCTTGCAGGGCTTTGGCAGAATTATCAGGGCAACATCCACATTCAAGCCCCAAGCTACCTATTCTTGCCACAAAAACCGTATTTGTTTGAAGCGAGTTTAAAAGCTGTGTTGCAATATCCTTATCAAGAAAATAGCGATGATGAACAATTGCAAGCCTTACTCGCCCGCGTTGGATTGCCGCATCTTTGCGATAAATTACACCAAACGCAAGAGTGGCAAAAACAGCTTTCAGGTGGCGAACAGCAACGCATCAGCCTTGCTCGTGCCTTACTGCACCGCCCAGCGTTGCTTTTCTTAGATGAAGCCACCAACCAGCTCGACGATGCTTCTGCAACCTTGCTAATGCAATTGCTTAAAACGGAACTATCTCATTCCCTTTGCATTGCCGTGAGCCATCAAACCGAAGTGAAAGCATTGTTTGAAAAGAAAATCAGCTTGTAAAATTTGGCTTACAAGCGGTTCAATTTTTTAATTACTTTACAAAATGCCCTTTTTAATCTGCTCTTTACGGGCAGATCATCCTCTTTCCCTTTTCTTTCCCTCAAAAAAATGACTATTTTCTTTCTGCCTAAAATCAAAAATATTTTGTGATGGTGATCACAAAATCAAAATTTGGTGATTGAAACGTTTCAATATGAAGATCAATAATTACACCGAAATTTAATACGTTTCAGATAGGAGATCTGCTATGAAACTACATTTTTTAGGCACTGGTGCATCTGAAGGTATTCCAAACCCTTATTGTAAATGCGACCTTTGCGAGCAAATTCGCAAAACAGGGGGACGTGATGTGCGTACCCGCTCTTCTGCAATTATTGATGATGAAATTCAAATCGATATTTCACCTGAATTTTTCCATCAAGCGAACGTAAATCATATTGATGTAACCAAAATCAAAGATTTGCTCATCACTCACACTCACCCAGACCATTTCAACGTGGGCGAACTACATAACCGTGTACGGGATTTCGCGTTTAATGTGGATCACCCGATGTACATCTACGGTAGCGATAAAGCGATTAACGGCTGCTTGACGGGCATTGTCGATTTAACCCCTGATCGTTTTAATCTCTCTATTTTGATTCCGTTTGTGACTGTGACGACCAGCAGCGGTGCGAAAATCACTCCGCTTATTGCAAACCACGAAAAATGGGAAATATGCTACATCTATTTTATTGAGAAAGATGGCAAAACCTTGTTATACGGACACGATTCTGGCTACTACTGCGATTTAACCTGGAATTGGTTGGAGAACAAGAAAATTGATTTGATTGTGTTGGAATGTACTTACGGCTATCGCCAAAACGATAAAACCGATAACCATATGAGCATTGAAACGGTGATCAATATGAAACAAAAATTTGCAGAAAACGGCAATTTATATCCGCATACGCAAATTTTAACCTCGCATCATTCCCACAGTTGTGGCTTTGACTATCAAGGCTTGGTGGAAATTTTCAAACCACACAACATTGAAGTCGCTTACGACGGATTAGTGAAAACGTTTTAAAAAGGAGAACGGATTATGTTTAAGATCCCCCGTCTTTTTGTGATGATGTTTATGCAGTACTTCGTGCAAGGTGCGTGGAATATGACCATAGGTGCAGTACTTGCTACTTACAATATGAAAGAAAGCATCGGCACAACCTATTCTTTATTAGGGCTTGCGACCATTATTTCGCCGTTATTTATCGGTATGATTGCAGACCGCTTCTTTGCTTCCCAAAAAGTGATTTCCGTTTTGCATATTTTAAACGGTTTAGTAATGTTGTTACTGCCAACCTATATTTTAGAAGGCAACGTGAACGCATTCTTATTTATCATTTTTGTAGTCGGTTTGTTGTATTACCCAACCACCGCACTTTCTAACAGTATTGCGTTCCATCACATTTCAGAACAAAAACTGTTCCCGTATATTCGCGTATTCGGCAACATCGGTTTTATTGTGATTGGTCTGATTATGGGCTATTACAAAATTTTTGATAACGTGATTGTGTTCAAAGTGGCAGCCATTTCTGCGATTGTGTGCGGACTTTATTGTTTCACTTTGCCAAATACGCCACCTGCTGCGAAAGGCTCAAAAATCGATCTTCGCACGATTTTATGTTTAGACGCACTTTCTCTGTTCAAAGATCGTTATTTCACCATCTTTATGTTGGCAACTTTCGTGTTAATGATCACCAAAACCGCTTACAGTGCTTATATTCCCGTTTATCTCAAAGTGTTGGATATGAACTCAGCGAATATGATGCAAATTGCCGTGGGTGCAGAAGTACTCTTTATGGTGCTACTGGTGACGATGTTGAAAAAATTCGGCTTTAAAACCGTCATTATGTTCGGCATTGTGGGCTGGGTAATTCGTATGTTTATCTTCTCTCATGCAGCGATTTCTGAAGATTATTTCACCTACATCCTTATCGGCTTATTACTCCAAGGGGTATGTTGGGACTTCTTCTTCACCGCAGGTGATGTGTATGTGAACTCTAAAGCTCACGAAAGCATTAAAGCACAGGCTCAAGGGCTACGTTTTATCGTGTCAAATGGCTTCGGTGTATTTATGGCGTCCTCTGTTATCGGTGCCATCAATAACCACGTTGTAACCGAAAAAACAATGCCAGCCGCGGCACCGCAATGGTCTGAATTCTGGCTATATCCAGCAAGCGTTGCATTAGTAGTTGGCGTGTTATTCTGAATTTTCTTTAAAGATACAGAAGAGTTTAAAAAATAATAAGCAATTAGGGTGCAAGAAATTGCACCCTTTTAGGAAGAATTATGTGGTTTTCTTTAGACTTTTTGCAACAACATTTATCCGACACCTATCATCTTTCCGCGTGGCTAAAATTATTATTTGCCGCACTGCTTGGAGGAATGATTGGATTTGAGCGTGAAAGCAAACGAAAACCTGTGGGTATTAAAACGTGCATTATTATTGCCGTCACCACTTGTATTTTAACCACCATTTCCATTCATTCTGCAGAATATTATGCCTCCCTTTCCAATAATATTCGTACCGACCCAATGCGTCTTGCGGCACAAGTGATCAGCGGTATTGGCTTTATCGGCTCAGGCGTGATTTTACATAAAAGCGATGATGTCGTGTCGGGCATTACCACCGCTGCAATGATTTGGAGTTCGGCAGGTATTGGCGTGACTATTGGTGCGGGTTTTTATGGTGATGCGATTGCCGTCGCTGTCGTGATTTTACTCACATTAAAATATAGCCATTATTTAAAATTGATTGTGCCGAAGAAACAAATTAATAATCGAGCAACCATCGTTTTAAAAGTTTTAAATAATAATATTGAAAATGTGATTAATGATTTAGAAAATCACCAATGTGATATTGAAAGCATCAATATTAAAGAAGAATCGCAAGATTGCACAATATTATCTATCTCTGCCAATTTTATCGACAAAAATTCTTATTTAGAAACTTATCAATACCTTAAAGAATTACATCATATTTGTAATATTGAAATGAGTTATGCTTAACAATAAAATTAATAGTTTAGAAAGAGAATAATTATGAACGAATTTATTTTAACCGACCACCCACATCGTCGTTTTAACCCGTTAAAAAACCAATGGATCTTAGTTTCGCCACACCGTGCCAAACGCCCGTGGCAAGGACAACAGGAAGAAGTGGTAGCCGATAACAAACCAAGTTATGACCCAACGTGCTACCTTTGCCCTGGCAATAAACGCATCACAGGCGAGCAAAATCCTCAATACACCAAGCCTTTTGTGTTTAAAAACGATTTTTCCGCTTTGCTTAGCGACACGCCAGCCCCTGAAAAAAGCGATGATCCCTTGTTTCAAATTTCACATACACAAGGAGAAAGCCGTGTCATTTGTTTCTCGCCCGATCACAGCAAAACCTTACCGCAGCTGACAGTGCCTGAAATTGAGCAAGTGATCCAAGTCTGGCAAGAGCAAGTAACAGAGTTAAAACAACGCTACCAATGGGTGCAAATTTTTGAGAATAAAGGTTCAATGATGGGCTGTTCTAATCCGCACCCACACGGTCAAATTTGGGCGAGTAATTTCTTGCCAAATGAGCTAGCGATTGAAGATGAATGCCAAGCGGACTACTACCAAAAACACGGTTCACCACTGTTAATAGATTACGCGAAACGAGAACTAGAAAAACGTGAACGCATTGTGGTGGAAACGGAAGATTGGATCGCTGTGGTGCCTTATTGGGCAGCGTGGCCGTTTGAAACTTTGTTGTTGCCGAAAGCGAAACAGTTCAAATCCATCGAAGATTTAAATCAGGCGGAACGTGAAGATTTGGCTCTTGCATTGAAAAAACTCACAACCCGTTACGATAATTTATTTAATATTAGTTTCCCTTATTCGAGCGGATTCCACTTCGCCCCATTTAATGGCGAAGAAAACGCACACTGGCAGTTACACGCCCATTTCTATCCACCTCTTTTACGTTCGGCAACGGTGCGTAAATTTATGGTCGGCTATGAAATGATGGCGGAAAGCCAACGTGATTTAACGCCAGAGCAAGCGGCTGAACGCTTAAATGCGGTGAGTGATACGGTGCATTATAAAGATCGTTAGTCGGTTTTGCGTAGGGTGTGTGGATTTGAAAAATCCACGCACGTGGTGAAATTTTGCGTGCGTGAGATTTACCATTTCACAAACCCTATCTCTTTGATTTTAATAGGATTTGTAGGGGCGTATTGCATACGCCCATATCTCGATGTTAAAGGGCGTATACAATACGCCCCTACAAGTTACCTTCCCTTGTAAAAACATCCGCAATTTCCCCAACTGCCACATCAACACTTATTTGACCATTCAAAAAATCAAAAAGAATCAAGCCAATTTGTTTTTCAATTTCAACTAAATTGATTGGATTGCCTTTAGCATCCACATTTTCTCGCACGCCGTTGAAATCCATTTTCTCAATCAACGAAATCCAAGGCGATTGTTTAATCAAGGCTTGGTTCATCAGCACATTTTTTCTGGCTGAAACACCGCCAAGATTCACATAGCGATCATTGATTTCATCATTTAAAAACCACTCGAAAAATGACCGCACTTCTTCTTGTTTTTGACAGCCTTTCACCATTACCAAACTTCCGCCCCCAATCAATGGCATATTGCCAGGCACTGGAGAGCAGCCAATGGAACTCGACATATTGTGTGATAAATGGGAATAATGGTTAGCATAAATCAGCAGCATTGCCGTTTCTTTTTTTTCAAAAAATTCGACCGCTTTTCCCCACCAATTTTCGTGTAAAAAGACCGCACTTTCTTTTAATTCCGCCAAATTTTGCAACACAGCTAAAGCGATTTCAGTATTAAAGGTTGAGTTTTCTTCAGAAAGAATGGGGTTATTTGCCAAGGCATAATAACGCACCAAAAATTCAAGAGCTAAAATTTCAGGATTATCAATTAATGCCGTGCCATAACGAATTGGCGATTTAAGCAACGGATTATGATCAAAAAAGCGTGCAATTCGATTAAATTCTTCAAACGTTTTTGGCGGCGTTAAATCCGTTTTATATTGCTCGTAAAAAAGCCGTTGAATAATCATATCGTCAAAAATGGCTTTATGATAAAACAACACTTGAATACTAGGGTCAAACGGAATCGCAAATAATTTATTTTTTACCAAGCAAAATCGATCGATTAAATGCGACGAATAATGCGAACTAAGATCGTTTTCTGAAATAAAAGAAATCGGTTGGAGATATTCCGCTAATAATGGTAAACGCTCCATATCCAAACGCACAATATCATATTGTTTCGCTTTATTTGGCTCCATTAAAATTGCTGAAATTTGAGCAAAAGGCACCGTATCAATTTGCACCTGAATGCCTGTTTGACGCTCAAAGTGCGGTAATAATTTCTTTAATGCATCTACTGATGGGCTTTGAATTGCCAACATCCGCAAGGTGCTATTTAACCGTGCAGATTGCGTAAATAAAAAACCTTTGTCTTGATGGTGATCATCAATGCGTTCACCTTCAATCAAATGAATGATATTTCTTATAATAAAATCATAACTAATATAATAAGAAATAAATCGCTCATCCTGATTAAACTGATGATTTATCGTATAAATTTTCGGAGGATTTTGATTTGCAAAATAAAACGCATTATAGACCGCTTCTGCTTGTGCGATATTTAAGGTAATCAGTGCGGGAATCTGTTTGTCTTGAATAAATTTAACAATATCAAAGGCTTGTTGAGATTGGCAATAAACTAAATCCACATTGGTATCAAACTTATATTTTTTTGTAGAAATAATGCCTACACGGTTTTCACCATTTTCTTTGAGTTTCTGCAGGAAATTATTCAAAATCGCTTTATAATCAAAATCTAGATAATGTTTTTCGTTTTTAATTTTCTGATAAAGAAAAATAATTTTCGCTGTTTTAAAATCAAAATAGTGCTTATATTCATTTGCATCATTTAAACAAGATACCGAAATAATAATTTGCGTATTTTCGCCTGAAACCTTCTCAAGAAATGACCGCTCTTTGATGGGATTATTATCAGTTAAATAAAGATTAAGTTGATACCCTTGTTGCGAAAAATAACTTTCTAATGATTCATAAACTAAATAATATTCAGGCTGTGAAATAGAAGGAAAAATAACGGAAATTTGATTATTTTCACCCGATTTTAAAAAGCTCGCTTGGATATTTTTTTGATAGCCTAGTTTTTGAATGGCATTATTCACCAGTTCGATTTTTTTCAAACTAACATTATGTTTTTTATTCAATACATTAGAAACTGTGCCCAACGACACACCCGCTTCTTTTGCAATATCCTTTATTGTCGCCATAATTCTCTACTCCAAATGATCGGGGTTTATTGTAGTGGATTAGTGGGGAAAAATCATCTATAACACAGAATTTGAATATGTATAAACATTAGCTCAGCTTAATAATAACAAGAAAAAACCTCCCTTTCGGGAGGTTTTATTCTATTTCCTAGGCTTAATCTAAACGCCCAAATTTACCTTCTCTGACATCATTGAACGCTTCAACAATTTGCTCACGGGTGTTCATCACAAACGGACCATATCCCACCACTGGCTCATTAAGCGGCTTACCTGTGAGAATCAACAATTTCGCTTCGTTGTTAGACTCAATGAACACATCTGCACCACCGCGTTCAAAAGTGACTAATTCACCACGGCGAGCGATAGCATCGCCACCGACTTGAATTGTTCCTTCCAACACAAGGATAATCACATTGTGGCTGGATGGCACGCGGAAAGAGTGTGCAGAATTCGCATTCATTGTAGTGTCCCACATATTGATTGGGCTGAAAGTGCTGGCTGAGCCTGTTGCACCAAGTAATTCCCCTGCGATCACACGCACAGAACCTGCATTATCTGGTAATGACACCACTGGAATATCCGCAGATTTAATTGCTTGATATTTCGGTGCGGTCATTTTGTCTTTCGCTGGTAAGTTTACCCAAAGTTGCACCATTTCAAATAAGCCACCTTCTTTGGCGAATTTTTCAGAGTGCATTTCTTCGTGCATCACGCCTGAACCTGCGGTCATCCATTGCACATCGCCAGTACCGATAGTGCCGCCACCACCGTGAGAATCGCGGTGAGAAACTTCACCTTGATAAGCAATAGTCACAGTTTCAAAACCACGGTGCGGATGCTCTTCTACACCACAAAGATCAAACTCGGAGTTATCACGACGACCACCTTGGAAGAATTTTGGTGGGTTGTAATCCATTAAAAGGAACGGATCTAAGTTTTTATCAGTATCGTTATAACTAAACATTGATGCCACGTGGAAACCATTACCTACCCAGTGTTTTTCAGGTGTTGGGAAAACATTTGCTACTTCTTTCATATAAAACTCCTTAATCTGTATTAGAACCATCGTTCTGTTAATGAGGCTATTATATGCAACAAAAAAGAAGGATAAAGGTGGGTTAGATGAAGAGATTATTTAGTATGATTGAATAATTAAAGAAAAAAGACAGGAAAACCTGTCTTTTCAATCTATTTATGATTTTACTCGACGACGCTCATAAGGAATATGATCAATGATATGATCCATCAGTTTATCCAAATTCCACTGCTGTTCCGCACTGTAACAAACAGGTGTACTGATGTTTAATCCTGTTGCTTCCTTGATTCTGTCTTTTATAGAACGAGCTTTCTCATTTAAGAATTGAACCAATTCAGCATTAGGGCAACAATTTGCATAATCCCAATTTCTGCCTTTCATCGCCATATCTGCTTGGTTAATTGCAACGATCACACGTTCAGGTTCAATACATCGCAGAACAACTTGCTCTAGCGTTTTATAGGTTGTACCCATATCGCGACTAGAACCATCAAGAATAACGAGGCAAAGATCGATAAGATGATAATTGATGTCGTTATTAGTATAGATTCTAAATAACAAATCAGTTAGATTCATCGAATGACATCTGTCTGCCTCCAATCCATCACCTAATCCAGCTGTATCGTGTAGGCGAAATGAACCTGTTTCATAACGTGAAATGACTTGTGTTTCAGGTGCAACGCCCGTTCCTACTTTAGCTAACGTTTCACCAAATAAAGCATTGATAGTTGAGCTTTTGCCGACACCTGTTGCACCAACAAGAGATACATCTAAAGGATGGTGTAATTTCCTATTGGAAATAGTTGATTCAATTTGTTCTAATTTTTTAGTTCTAACTTGATAGCTAAACATCTATACCACCATAAAAGCCTAATAAATATACTTCTTGCATCAGAACAAACTTCTGACAAAACTACCGACACTACTTACAACATCAGAAACAGTTTCAACGACTTTTGCTATTGGTCTGATCGTATTTTCTATAAGAGTTTCAGCAGCTTTTCCTACGCCTTTACCAATAGCTTTAATAGCGGATCCAATGAATGACTCCCTGATTTCATTTTGGTGCTTTCTTAAATCTTCATCGTGTTCCCACATCTCTTTCGTCTGATTAATCTCTGTAGCAAAAACACTACGTTTTTCTTCTTTTGTGTGTCGTAAAATAAATGCTAGTAACTTAGATAAATTATATAGTTTTTGAAAGTCATATTCATCTTGATAGCCAGCTGAATAATAAATTGGCGTAACATCTATCCCTGTTGCCTCTAAAATACGTTTACGAGTCGATTCAACCTTTTCATTCAAGAAACTAACCAACGGTGGTAATGGTTCATTTTTATCATAATCCCAATATCGCCCTTTCATTGCCTGATCAGCTTGATTAATTGCAATTAACAAACGTTTTTTATCCTCACCTAAATTCGGAATAATAACGCTTTGGATTAATTGGTAGGATGTACCTAAATCTCTGCTGCTACCATCTAAAATAACCAATACAAGATCAATTAATAAATTACCATTACTATCTTTTTCAAGTAATTTACTGCTAATACCTTTTGAGTGGCGGTTATCCGCTTCTTTGCCATCGCCTAATCCTGGACTATCCCACAATGTGATATTACCTAATTCAAATTTTTTAATATCCATTGTTTCAGGCGTTGAGCCCATACCCACTTTTGCTTTATTCATACCAAATAAAGCATTAATTGTAGAAGATTTACCTGCTCCAGTAGCACCTGTAATAAGAATATTAACTTTAGTATCGCGTAATGTTGCTGCATTTTGTAAAACTTTGGCTTTATCAACATCACTTAATTCAGGATCATTTTGAATTTTGTTAATGAAATCGTTGAGATTGTTCTGTTGCATAGTTTTTTTCCTATTATTTAACTATTACTTTTATGACTAAATAAGAATTTAAATCTTACATAGGCATTTTATGCTCTTTTTATACTTTTGTGAATAGATACGATCCTTTTAATTCAGAAGGAAATTCGTATGTCAGAAGAAAATGCGGTAATAGCAAAAAATGTAGGAATGATGATTGCTAAGTATCGAAAGCAGGCTGGGCTTTCTCAGGCAAAAGTCGCAGAATTATTAGATTTAAGTATTGACTCTATTTCACGGATTGAGCGTGGGAATATCGTGCCAAACGTGCCGCGATTATTTGAATTTGCGAAGCTGTTTAATTGTGAACCATCCGATTTTTTAAAACGCAGTCACCGTCTGCAAGATCAATCACGCCAATTTGATGAGTTACTTTCTCAGCTTAACGCTAAAGATCGTTCTAAATTACTTAATTTTGTGGAAGCGATGGTGGAGTGGAAACAAGATAAATAAAGGGGCTGTACTAGATAACGAAATAAAATCCCATTTGAGTTAGAATACTT
>CAUUKJ010000030.1:0-29610 GCA_963545995.1 uncultured Haemophilus sp. | reverse complement strand
ACCAACAACCCAACAAAATGTAAACGATGTCCTTAGGGAAAAATGTAAACGATGTCCTTAGGGAAAAATGTAAACGATGTCCTTAGGGAAAAATGTAAACGATGTTTGGGTTGTACAAAATTCGTAGAATTTTCGGAGGGAGAGGGGAAAATTTACATCGTTTCCCCTCTCTCTGACAAAATTGCCTGACACAATTTTGTCTATCTCTCTCCCGCAAGCGGGCGAGAGGATAATTACGCAATATCTTTTATCACTTTCGCAGGCACACCACCCACCACAGCATTCGCTGGTACATCTTTCGTCACCACCGCTCCAGCAGCAACCACTGCATTATCGCCAATGGTAATGCCTGCCAAAATTGTGGCGTTAGAGCCAATCCAGACATTTTTGCCGATATGTACTGGGGCGGCAAACGTCGTGCCACGGGTTTCAAGATCTAAACCGTGGTTAAGAGTAGCAATGTTCACATTCATACCAATCATTGTGCTGTCGCCGATAAAAATCCCACCGCGATCTTGGAAAGAACAACCTGTGTTGAAAAAGACGTTTTTGCCGATGTGAATGTTCTTGCCGAAATTCGTGTGAAATGGTGGAAAGCAAAGGAAAGAATCGTCCACAGGTAAGCCCGTTAATTCACGGAAAAGTGCGGTAATTTCTTCGCATGTATGAAATTCGCTGTTCAGCTTCTTCGTGATTTTTTGTGCGTCAAAGGCGCATTCCACCAACAATCCGTGTAAATGCGTATCTTCCGCCCGAATTGGGTTGCCCGTTCGGCAAAAATCAATAAATTCTTGTTTGCTCATTATTCTGTTCTCTTCTATTCTTCTCGCTCAAATTTAATGCGGCTTGATTTTGAAAGTGCGGTCAAATCGCCGTCAAATTTTCCCATATAAATCAAACCAGGAGCGTAAGGTCCTTTGTCAAGGAACATTGCAATATTTCCCCAAGGGGCGTAATAGGCGATATCTCTTGTTTTGCCTGTGTAGGCGGAAGGGGATTTTTCGGTGCTGAGTTTCTCTTTCAAATACACCACTTTTTCATTGTGTCCATAGTTATCCAATTTGGATTCCAACGGCAGCTGTTGCCAAAAACTTTGGCTGGTCGGGTTGTCGGCAAGGGGGGAGAAATACACGCCGCTATCAAGGGTGACTTTAACTTTCATTTCTGCTCCTGCGTAAAGGCTTGTCAAGCCCAGTAAAAAGGCGATGAGGCGTTTCATTTGCAAAATCTCCTTAAAAAACGACCGCTCTTTCGAGCGGTCTTTGTCATTATTTTAAGTTCGCTTTGAAGAACTCAGCGAATTTGTCGTAAGGGATTTTGTTTGCCACATCATCGTATAAATCGGTGTGGTTTGCACCTGGGACGATAACTAATTCTTTCTGTTTTGAACCGAGTGAATTATATGCATCTTCGCTGAAATAACGAGAGTGTGCTTTTTCACCCACCACCACTAACGCAGGAGCTTTCAACTCTGCCGCACGTTGTAAAATTGGCATATTAATGCCCGCAAGTGGCATAGTTTGTGTCCAACCGCTGGTTGAGTTGATCGAACGAGGGTGATAGCCACGTTTAGTTTTGTAGTAATTTGCGTACTCTTTAACAAAGAGTGGCATATCATCGGTTAATTTATCCGCAGATGGCAGATGATTTTCTTTTGGTGTTAAGGCAAAAGTGCCGTTTTCAGCATCTACCCAGCGTTGTGCGTTTAAGGCTTGTTTCATTTGGTAGCGACCTTCCGCATCTAAGCCTGGAACACGATCATATTGTCCTTTCGGATCGAGTTTGATTTCATAACCGTTGCCTTGAACGCGAGTCATATCATACATTGTGCTAACAGCGACCGCTTTCACACGCGTATCTAATACTGCCGCATTTAATGCGAAACCGCCCCAACCACAGATGCCTAATACGCCGATTTCATCACGGTTTACAAAATCTTGTAACCCTAAGAAATCCACTGCCGCACTGAAATCTTCGGTGTTGATTTCAGGGCTTGCCATATTGCGTGGCTCGCCTGAGCTTTCACCTGTGTATGAGCCGTCAAAAGCAAGAGCCACAAAGCCGCGTTCCGCTAAATGTTGTGCATATAAGCCCGAAGTTTGTTCTTTCACCGCACCGAATGGACCGCTCACGGCAATCGCAGGTAATTTGCCTTTGGCATTTTTCGGCACATATAAATCACCCACTAAAGTAAAACCGTAGCGGTTTTTGAAGGTGACTTTGCGGTGTTCTACTTTGTCAGATTTCGGGAAAAGTTTGTCCCATTCTTGGGTTAATTGAATGTGTTGTGCAGGTACTTCAACTGCCGTTGCGTTTTGTGGTAATGAAACTGCCATCGCGTTGCCTTCTAATAATGCTGAACCTAATGTAGCGATAAGTGCGGTTTTTTTGAAGATTGATTTGGTCATTTTGTTTTCCTTAATGGTAGGGTGCAACTTGTTGCACCATTATTATCTTAATTTGGTGCATTAAGATGCACCCTACGTTAAATTAAAAATTTGTGAGCAATTCTCACGCCCAAGTTGTACAAAAAAAAACAATCAGTCTGCAAGAACTTTTTTCTTTTTGCTCATCTCTTGTTTACGGGGTTCATTATAATGGCTAGACTATTTCCAGTAAATTTGCAAAAATGGATTTCACAATTTCTAAAAATGAAACAATAACCTTGCAAATTAAACAACAGATTTAACCGCTTACGTGCGTGGATTGTGCCAATCCACACACCCTACGAGAGAAACGAAAATGAACAATCGCTTTGAAACCTTAAAAGTCTTTTGCTCCCTTGCCGAAACTTTGCAATTTAAAGAAACCGCGAATCGCCTTGCGGTGTCGCCACCTGTGGTCACGCGCTTGATTGCGGAATTGGAAGATTATTTGGGCGAGCCGTTATTTCAACGCAACACGCGGCAGGTGCATTTAACGGATTTTGGCGAGCAATTTTTACCGCAAGCGCAGCAATTATTAGCAGACAGCGAACGTCTGTTCGTGCCGAGCAAACAGCGTGCAGCGGAGGAAATGAGCGGCATTGTGCGGATTACCGTGCCGAGCTGGCGGATTAACGATGAGATTTTGGCGAAATTATTGACCGCACTTTCGCCTTATCCTGATTTGATTATCGATTGGCGCGATGATATGAGTAAGCTGGATTCCGTCAGCCACCGCATTGATATTGGCGTTCGCATTGGGCTGGAACCAGACCTGAATTTTATCGTGCGAAAAATCACGGAGATTGGCGATGTGTTGGTCGCCGCCCCGAGTCTTTTGGAACGCTTGGGCGAGCCTGCTTCCTTAGACGATTTAGAGCAACGTTTCCCTTTCACCGCCCAAATCAATGTTGCTACAGGGCGGGTGTGGCATTTCCCGTTAAACCAAGAACGCACGCTCAAACCACGCCACATCAGCTTTCAAAGCACCGATATTTACAGCGGCTTGCAGGCTGTGTTGCAGGGCAAAGGCGTGGGAATGGTGAGTGATTTTATTGCTAAACCTTACTTACAAGCGGGCGAATTACGCCAACTTTTTGCAGATGTAGAAATTCAAAAATGGCAACTGTTTTTGTATCGCCCTTATGAGACCATCACACCGCCAAGGGTGCTGAAGGTGTTTGAGGTGTTGGAAGGGATTTTGCGGGAGGTGTTTTCTAATACCAAATAAGAAAAAGCCCCTAATGAGCATAAAACTCAACAGGGGCTAAATAAGCGGTTAATTTTGCAGGAAAGTTTGCAAATTAACGTGTGCTTGTACTTGTTGTGGTACGGTTTGCACGTTTACGTTCCACTTCAGTTAATAATTTCTTACGAATACGTACTGAAGATGGCGTTACTTCAACCAATTCATCGTCATCGATAAATTCTAACGCTTGCTCAAGCGTCATTTTTACTGGGGTCGTAAGCGTTAATGCATCGTCTTTACCTGAGGCTCGCATATTGGTTAATTTTTTACCTTCTAATGCGTTTACAGTTAAGTCGTTTGAACGGCTGTGAATACCGATAACTTGACCTTCATAGATTTCCGCACCGTGGTCAATCATTAACTTACCGCGATCTTGTAATGCGTAAAGTGAGTATGCTAATGCTTTACCTGTACCGTTTGAAATCAATACGCCGTTTACACGCTGACCAATTTCGCCTGGCTTCACATCATCATAGTGGCTGAAGCTTGAGTAAAGTAAGCCAGTACCTGATGTCATTGTCATAAAGTCATTACGGAAACCGATTAAACCACGGCTTGGGATGATGTACTCTAAACGGGTACGACCTTTACCATCTGGCACCATATCACGCACTTCACCTTTACGGATACCTAATGCTTCCATTACTGCACCTTGGTGCTGCTCTTCTATGTCGATCGTCACTTGCTCGTATGGCTCTTGTTTGCGACCGTCAATTTCTTTAAAGATTACTTTTGGACGAGATACCGCTAATTCGTAGCCTTCACGACGCATATTTTCGATTAATACCGATAAGTGTAATTCGCCACGACCTGATACGCTGAAAATATCTGAGTCGTCAGTTTCTTCCACACGTAATGCCACGTTGTGAACAAGCTCTTTGTTTAAACGCTCTAAAATTTGGCGTGAAGTCACGTATTTACCTTCTTGACCACAGAATGGCGAGGTGTTTACGCAGAAGAACATCGTTACGGTTGGCTCATCAACAGTTAATGCTGGAAGTGCTTCAACGTTATTGATGTCGCATAAGGTATCCGAGATGTTTAACTCGCCTAAACCTGTGATCGCAATAATGTCGCCAGCGTATGCTTCTTCTGCTTCATAGCGTTGTAAACCTAAGTGACCTAATACTTGACCCACGCGACCGTTGCGAGTGTTGCCATCTGCATCAATAATCGTAACTGGTTGGTTTGGTTTTACCGTACCGCGTTTGATACGACCAATACCGATTACGCCTAAATATTTGCTGTAATCCAATTGCGAAATTTGCATTTGGAAAGGCTCTTCTAGGTGAACGTCTGGCGGAGAAACGTGTTCGATGATCGCTTCGAATAATGGATCCATATTCGGAGCTAAATCTTCGTGATCTAAACCAGCCACACCGTTTAATGCTGATGCATAGATAATTGGGAAGTCTAATTGTTCATCGGTTGCACCAAGATTTACGAATAAATCGAACACTTGATCCACAACCCAGTCAGGGCGAGCACCTGGACGGTCAACTTTATTGATTACCACGATTGGTTTTAAACCGTGAGCAAAGGCTTTTTGCGTTACGAAACGAGTTTGTGGCATTGGACCATCAAACGCATCAACAACTAATAACACAGAATCCACCATAGAAAGCACACGCTCAACTTCGCCACCGAAGTCCGCGTGTCCTGGAGTATCTACGATGTTAATACGATAGCCGTTCCAGTTAATCGCCGTGTTTTTCGCAAGAATGGTAATACCACGTTCTTTTTCAAGATCATTTGAGTCCATTACACGCTCTTCGGTATCACCGCGAGAAGTGTCTAATGTGCCTGAAAGTTTAAGGAGTTT
The DNA here is from genome assembly GCA_963545995.1 of uncultured Haemophilus sp. Lineage (GTDB taxonomy): Bacteria > Pseudomonadota > Gammaproteobacteria > Enterobacterales > Pasteurellaceae > Haemophilus_A. Next base: position 24,116 of record CAUUKJ010000030.1, on the reverse strand, counting down.
ATCAACGAGGGTAGTTTTACCGTGGTCTACGTGAGCGATAATCGCAATATTACGTAGTTTGTTTGTATCTAATTGTTGCATTGAAATTACTTTTGATTGATGAATGAAAATCCCTCTCTGATTTTAAACCCGAGAGGGAAGGGGTATTCAGAAATGTGATCTACATCACAATTTAAGGCTCTGGATTATACCGATTTTTCCTAAAATTGACTAGGATTTAATCGGTAAGAGAGCGAACTTTTTTGACCGCTTGTGATTTAGCGATAGATAAAGGAAATTAAACATCCAACTCCGCTTCATTACCGCGATTTTGCAGCCATTGTTTACGATCTTCCGCTCGTTTTTTGGCGAGTAACATATCCATTGCTTCAATCGTACTTTGTAGTGTTTCGGCTTCGCTTTCGCCTTCTTCAGCAAGGGTAAGCTGAATTAAACGGCGAGTGCTTGGATCCATTGTGGTTTCACGCAATTGCGTAGGGTTCATCTCACCCAACCCTTTAAAGCGTTGTACGTTTGGCTTGCCTTTTCGTTTTGCAAGTCGAGCTAAAATAGCTTCTTTTTCGGCTTCATCCAAAGCGTAATAAACATCATCCTTACCAATATCAATACGATAAAGCGGTGGCATTGCCACATAAACGTGCCCATTTTTTACCAAACTTGGGAAATGGCGTAAGAACAAGGCACAGAGCAAGGTGGCAATATGCAAACCGTCTGAGTCCGCATCGGCAAGAATACAGATTTTACCGTAACGCAGCTCATCTAAATTATCGCTGTCTGGGTCCATCCCAATCGCAATCGCAATGTTATGCACCTCTTGAGAAGCGAGTACTTGATCGGATGACACTTCCCACGTGTTCAAAATTTTCCCACGCAACGGCAAAATCGCTTGGAAATCTTTATCACGAGCAGACTTCGCTGAACCGCCCGCAGAATCCCCTTCCACCAAGAATAGCTCAGTTTGACTTAAATCTTGCGAAATACAATCTGCTAACTTACCTGGTAAAGCAGGTCCATTCACTAACTTCTTACGCACCACTTTTTTTGCCGCACGTAAACGAGCTTGTGCCGAACTGATCGCCATTTCTGCAATCTGTTTACCCACTTGTACGTTTTGGTTAAGCCACAAACTAAAGGCATCTTTTAACGTGCTTTCTACATAACTCGAGGCTTGACGAGAAGATAAACGCTCTTTAGTTTGCCCAGCAAATTGCGGTTCTTGAATTTTGAGCGAAAGCACGTAAGCACAGCGACTCCAGACATCATCTGCTGTTAGTTTTACCCCTTTTGGTAATAGGTTGTGAATGTCACAGAATTCTGCCATCGCTTTTAGTAAACCATTACGCAAGCCATTTACGTGCGTACCGCCTTGCGAGGTTGGAATCAAGTTCACGTAACTTTCCGCCAATAATTCGCCTTCTGGCAGCCACGTTAACGCCCAGCTTACCGCTTCAGTTTCATCGGTTACATCGCCAATAAAAGGCGGATTTGGCAAACATTCGTAGCCATCTAACGCTTCATTTAAATAGTCGGAAAGTCCATCTTCGTAGAACCAAGTTTCTTCCGTTTTGTTGATATGGTCTTTGAAATTGATGGTTAGTTTCGGGCAGAGCACCGCTTTGGCTTTCAGCAAATGACGCAAGCGACTTACCGAAAAATTCGGGGAATCAAAATATTTTGGATTCGGATAGAATCGAACGGCTGTACCCGTTTGGCGTTTGGGGCAACTGCCCACAACTTTTAAATCTTCGACTTTTACGCCATTTTCGAACGCAATCGTATAAATCTCGCCATTACGTTTAATGCTGATTTCAACACGTTGTGAAAGGGCATTTACCACCGAAATACCCACCCCGTGCAAACCACCTGAGAATGTGTAATTTTTGTTTGAAAACTTACCGCCTGCGTGCAGCTTTGTTAAAATCAGTTCCACACCAGAAATTTTTTCCGTTGAGTGAATATCCACAGGCATACCACGCCCGTTATCAATCACTTCTAACGAATTATCTTTGTGCAAAATCACATCAATTTGAGAAGCATAGCCTGCCAACGCTTCATCCACGCTGTTATCGATCACCTCTTGCCCTAAGTGGTTTGGGCGTGTGGTGTCTGTGTACATACCTGGTCGCATCTGTACGGGTTCAAGATCCTTTAAAACCGTAATCTCATCTGCATCATAACGTTTCTCTGCCATCTTTATCTTCTCTATTTTTGTGCTATAAATGGAAATAAAGCCAGTATTTTACACGGAAATAACTGGCTTTTCTATTGCAATTTTTTAATGAAATTTAACCGCTTGTTTTCGCAGGTTCATTCCAAGGGGCTACTTTAAACAACATCAACATTCCTGGAATTGCTACGAAGAAACAAAGCCAGAAGAAATGGTAGTAACCAAAGGCTTCGACTAAATGCCCTGTGTATGCCCCAAGAAATTTACTAGGTAAAGCGGCAAGGCTAGTAAAAATGGCAAGTTGCATTGCGGTGTAAAGCGGATTGGTTTCGCGAGCCATAAATGCCACGAAAGCAGCGGTACCTAAGCCAACGCCTAAGTATTCGCCCGCCATTACAAGCCCAAGTTTAATCAACTCACTTGAGCCAATGGAAGCGGTTTCAAAATGCCCAAAACTTGCTAAATAGGCGAAGCCTAAAATGGTGACTAATTGTACAGAACCGAATAACCAAAGAGCACGATTTACGCCCAGTTTTAGCATTGCGATGCCGCCAATAATTCCACCACCAATGCTGCACCACAACGAAGTCGTTTTTACCACTGCGGCAATATGTGATTTAGTAAATCCCATATCTAAAATAAATTTGGTTTGCAACGAGGTGGCAAGCGAATCGCCGAGTTTGTAAAGGAAAATAAACAAAATCAGCCCTAATGCTCCCATCACGCCTTTACGGGTAAAAAATTCCACAAAGGGATCAACGAACGCAGTATAAAATGGTTTGCTTTTATCCACGGCAGAATGTTGTGGCTCTTTCGCTACCAGCGTAATCAACAAGCACGGCAGCATAAAGCTTGCGGTAATCAAGAACACTGTTTGCCAAGGGTAATGATCGGCTAAGAAAAGTGATAAACCACCTGGAATTAACCCTGCGATGCGATAAGCATTCACGTGAATAGAGTTACCTAAGCCGAGTTCGTTATCAGTCAAAATTTCACGGCGGAAGGCATCAATCACAATATCTTGTGTGGCAGAAAGGAATGCCAATACAATGGAAAGCAAGGTAATAATGCCGATGTCTTGCACAGGCTCAAAAAAGCCGTAGCTGACTAAAATGACAAACAACCCGATTTGTGAGATAAATATCCAGCTGCGACGACGACCTAAAAAAGGCGGAGAATAGCGATCCAGCAAAGCTGCCCAAAGGAATTTCCAGGTGTAAGGCAATGAAGTTAAGGTAAAGGCAGCAATGGTTTTGATGTCTAAATTCATCGAGGTAAACCACGCGGGCAGTAATTGGATCAGCACAAAAAGCGGCAAGCCCGAACAAAAGCCTGTATAGACGCAAAGCAGCATTTTCTTCGTGAAAATTTGCTGCCAAATAGAAGGTTGGGAAGCGGTCATTTTTTCTTTATATATTGGAGATTATAGCCTAGGGTGCAAGCACCCTAGGTTACGCATAAATCAGCCCCTTTGGGGCTGGAAGTTACAAATAAAAGGATTATTCCCCTTTATACCCATTCGGGTTATTTTTTTGCCAGTTCCACGTATCACGCATCATTTCGTCTAAGCCGCGTTCGGTTTTCCAGCCTAACACTTCTAACGCTTTTTGTGGGTTCGAGTAGCAAGTCGCAATATCACCTGGACGACGTTCAACGAGTTTATATGGTACTTTGATGTCGTTTGCTTTTTCGAAAGCTTTAACCATATCAAGTACCGAATAGCCCACGCCCGTGCCTAAGTTGTAGATATGCAATCCTGCATCGTCTTGGTGTTTTTCCAATGCTTTTAAGTGACCTAAAGCAAGATCGACCACGTGAATGTAGTCACGCACGCCTGTGCCGTCTGGGGTGTCGTAATCGCTACCAAACACAGAAAGTTCTTTTAATTTGCCCACTGCTACTTGACTGATGTAAGGTAATAAATTGTTCGGAATGCCGTTTGGATCTTCACCAATTAAGCCGCTTTCGTGAGCCCCGACTGGGTTGAAGTAACGTAAAATCACAGCACTTAATTGTGGGAAGGCTTTGGCAGTGTCTTCTAAAATGCGTTCCACCATATATTTTGAGGTGCCGTATGGATTGGTTGTACCGCCAACTGGGCAAGATTCAACGATAGGAATGATTTGCGGATCGCCATAAACCGTTGCTGATGAGCTAAATACAATGGTGTTCACGCCTGCTTTTAGCATCTCTTCAACTAATACAAGCGAGCCCGTCACATTATTTTGGTAGTAACGCAACGGTTCACGCACACTTTCGCCTACGGCTTTCAAGCCAGCAAAGTGAATAACCGATTCGATTTTATTTTCAGCAAAAATCTTGCGTAAAATATCACGGTCAAGTACATCGCCTTTATAAAAAGGCACTTTTTTGCCCGTGATTTTTTCTACACGTTCAAGTGAGATTTCTGATGAGTTGCTTAAATTATCTAATACCACCACTTCGTGATTGGTATTTAATAATTCAACGAGGGTATGTGAGCCGATATAACCCGCTCCGCCTGTCACTAAAATTGCCATAATAAATAACTCCTGTTTCCAAATGATTTGCCGTATTTTACTCTGAATTCATTTCATAGCCTAATATTTCAAAGATATTATTAAATAATGTTTGATTTTGTGCTAATTTAGCCACGATTTTTACTCACTGGATGTCCTATGCTAAAACTACTTAAAGCCCTCTACCGTGTGTTTCGTTGCGTTCGCGAAGGCGTGGTAACGCTCTTTTTTCTTCTTTTTGTAATGGTCAGCTTTGCTTTTGTTACGCTGCTGAGTTCGTTTAACGAATCCAAGTCAAGCGAAGCAATGGCAAAATTTGATCACGGTGCGTTAGTCTTAAATTTAAACGGCTATCTAGCCGATAATCGCGAAGAATACCCCGATTTATACCGCTTGTTAGAAGCTGAAATGGGCAACGAACAGCCGCAAAAATATTCGACTTTTGATGTTGCAAACGCCATTCGTCAAGCTAAAAAAGATGACAAAATTACAGGCTTAGTCTTAAATTTAGATAAATTTGAGGGCGGAGATTATCCTTCACTGGATTATTTAGGCAAGCTTATCCACGACTTCCAAAGCTCGGGCAAACCTGTTATTGCAGTGGGCGATAGCTTTACGCAAAAGCAATATTATTTGGCGAGTTTTGCCGATCAAATTTATCTAAACAAAGCAGGCTCAATTGATTTGCAAGGGCTAAAATACAGCACGCTCTATTTCAAATCACTGTTCGATAAATTAGAAGCCACACCTTATATTTTCCGCGTAGGCACCTATAAATCTGCCATTGAGCCGCTTATTCGCGATGATATGTCTGCAGAAGCCAAGCAAAATGCGACCGCTTGGTTGTATCCAATGTGGCATAATTTACGTGACACCCTTGCCGATAACCGCAAAATTTCGCCTGAAAATATTGTGTCAGAGCTAGATGCTTTATTGGTAATGCGTAAGCAAACGCCTAGCAATGATGCAGATTTTGCATTAAAACAAGGCTTGGTCACAAACGTGAATTCAGCCGCGGAAATTCGTCAAGCATTAGCTCAAAAATTTGGGCAAGATGAGGAAAATGGCTTTAAATCGATCAGCTATGAAGATTATGCAAATGAGTTTGTCGATCGTTTTAATTGCAAAGGTGAAAACAAAATCGCGATCGTGAATATTGAAGGCGAAATCACGATGGGCGAAAGTCTTGAAAACACCGCAGGGGCGGATACTATCATTGCTCAATTGAAGCGTGTAAAACTAGATAAAAAGGTGCGGGGGTTAATCCTTAGAATCAACAGCCCAGGTGGTAGTGCGTTGGCATCGGAGCTAATTCGCCAAGAAGTGGAAGCGATTCAACAAGCGGGAATCCCTGTCGTCAGCTCAATGGGCGGAATGGCGGCATCGGGCGGCTATTGGATTGCGGCAACCAGCGATGCGATTATTGCTGACCGCAACACCATCACAGGCTCCATCGGCATTTTTGGCGTGATGTTCAACCTTGAAAAAACCGCAAAAAAAATTGGCGTACAAGAAGATGGCATTGCGACTTCAAAATTAGCGGAAATCAGCAGTTTAAAACCGCTTTCAGATGGGCAAAAAGAGCTGATTCAAATGAGCGTAGAACAAGGCTATCGTGAGTTTTTAGATCTTGTAAGCCGTGGCAGAAAAATGGATAAAGAAGAGGTAGATAAACTTGCTCAAGGACAAGTTTGGTTAGGCGAAGTGGCAAAAGAGAAAGGCTTAGTCGATCAACTTGGTTCACTTGATGATGCCTTAAACGTAATGGTTGAAAAACTCAATCAAAAACGCCAGACTGAAAATCTGCCCGCTTATGAGCAACTTGTACCACAATGGTTCGGTGACCGCGATGAATCGCTTTTAGCAGAATTAACTCGTAATTTCAATGCAAAAATGCAGCTCAGTGTAGCAAATTGGTTTAATCTACCAATCGCCAAACAAGCGGACGAATTTGCTCAAACATTTGCAAAATTTAACGACCCGAAATATCGTTATTTGTACTGTTTGCAATGTGGTGAGGTGAAGTAGAAAAGAAAGCGGGTAATAGGCGTTTTATCTACCTTTTACCCGCTTTTTATTATTTACACATTCCCATTCTTAATATTTTCAAGCGTTTCCCAACGTTCGAATGCTTGCTCAAGAGCAAGTTCGGCATCGGCAAGAGCTTGTAATTTTTCTTGGGTATAAGTCACGTCTTTACTGAAGAAATCTGCACTATTTACTTCGCTTTGTAACGTTTCAATTTCCGCTTCTAAGGCTTCCATTTTGGCAGGCAATTCTTCCAATTCTCGCTGATCTTTATAAGATAGCTTCACCTTTTTCTCGGTTTTCGGTTTTTCTTGTTTCACAGTTGCTTCTACAAGCGGTTCATTTTTCTTGTGATTTTGCAATTGCTCGGCTTGCGTCGCGTGATAGTTTTCTTGCTGCTGTTTCGCATCAAAATAACCACCAATATATTGATTCAACACGCCATTACCTTCAAAGAAGAAACACTCTTCAACGGTGTTATCAATAAATTGGCGGTCGTGGCTCACAATCAGCAAGGTGCCTTGATAGTCCGCCAATAACTCTTCCAACAATTCTAAGGTTTCTACGTCCAAGTCATTGGTTGGTTCGTCCAGAATCAACAAGTTATTTGGCTTGAGCAATAATTTTGCTAACAATAGACGATTACGTTCACCACCCGACAAGGCTTTAACAGGCGTCATTGCTCGTTTTGGTGGGAATAAGAAATCTTGCAAATAGCCTAACACGTGGCGTTTTACGCCATTGACTTCAATGTCTTGCTTACCATCTGCCACATTGTCCATTACTGTTTTTTCAAGGTCTAATTCGGCACGATATTGGTCGAAATAAGCAACATCTAATTTAGTTCCGCAACGAATAGAGCCTGATGTGGGCTGTAATTCGCCCAATAAGAGCTTAATGAACGTGGTTTTACCACAGCCGTTTGGACCAACAAGGGCGATTTTATCGCCACGTTGAATAGTGGCTGAGAAATCTTTAAGCAAGGTTTTGCCTTCAATTTCATAACTTGCATTTTCAATTTCAAACACGATTTTGCCTGAACGAGCGGTCGTATCGAGCTGAATTTTGGCTTTACTTTGCACCTCACGACGATTGCGACGTTCTTCACGTAATTTTTTCAAGGCTCGAACACGTCCTTCATTACGCGTACGACGAGCTTTAATTCCCTGACGAATCCACACTTCTTCCTGAGCTAGCTTTTTATCAAACAGCTCATTTTGCAAGGCTTCCACACGCAAATCTTCGGCTTTGGTTTCCAAATAAAGATCGTAATTACCTGGGTAAGAAACTAATTTACCGCGATCCAAATCCACAATGCGAGTTGCCATTTTGCGGATAAATGAACGGTCGTGTGAAATAAACACAATCGAACCTTTGAAACTGAGCAATAAATCCTCTAACCACGTAATCGCTTCCACGTCTAAATGGTTGGTCGGCTCATCTAACAAGAGAATATCTGGATTGGCGACTAATGCACGAGCAAGAGCGGCACGACGAACCCAACCGCCCGAAAGTTCGCAAAGGCGTTTATCTGGATCGAGTTCTAATAATTTCAGCGTATCTTGAATGCGATTTTCGAATTGCCAACCGTCGTTATGTTCCAATTGAGCTTGCACTTGCGAAAGTTTCGCTAAAAGCTCATCGCTATAATCGGTCAGCATTTGTTGTGAAATGTGGTGATATTGCTTCAATAAGTCGCTTAAATGGGCAATTCCTTCGGCAACGTAGTCGAAAACGGTTTCTTGGATGTGGCGTGGTGGATCTTGCTCAAGGCGAGTAATCACGATGTCTTTTTCTAACGTGAGTTTACCATCGTCAAGTTGTACCTCGCCCGCAAGCACCTTCATTAACGTGGATTTGCCCGCCCCGTTACGACCAACAAGACAGACTCGTTCATTTGGTTCGATATGTAATTCGGTATGATCTAAAAGCGGGGAATCCCCGAAGCCTAAATAGGCGTTTGATAAATTAAGTAATGCCATAGTCTTTAAATAAAGGAAATAAATTGAGGGAATTTTACCAGATTTGAGGGCGTGAGGTAAGCGGTGGGGTTTTGTCTACTATGCCTAGTTATATTTAGGCATAAAAAAATCTGCACCTCAATGGGTTGGAGTTTATTCCAATTTTTGAGGTGCAGATCAATTTAGCTCTTTTTTATTTTATGAATTAAATCATTCCTAATTCATACGCAATAAATAGTAAAGTGAAAGCGGTCAAATAGGTTAAACCGATTACTGCTAACCAGAATAAACCACCTTTTACGCGGTGTTCGCCTTTTAGTACAAGTGAGAAGTTTAACCACGCAAAGATTGGAGTTGAAACGAAAGAGCAAATCATTGCAAAAGAAAGCATTTTCGCTACGTCACTCATAAAGCCTACGATAATGATGATACCGATTGCCGATGCAGCAGTCATCCAGATGTTAAGGCTTGCAACTGAGCTTTCTTTTTTGCCTAAAAGAATACGTAATGCTTCGTTATTTGCACGAGAATAGCCATCGATTACGGTAATGGTTGTGCCGAACATACACATAAAGGCAATTAAAGCGATCAATAATTTAGACCAGTCGCCAATCGCAAAAGCGTACATTTTAATTAGCTGTGCGATATATTTTACCCCAGCTTGCTCAACCACTTCACCTGAACCGTATTGAACTAATGCACCTAATGCAAGGAAAACGATCGCTAAAATCGCTGTGCCGATAAAGCCAATATTGAAGTCTAAAATACCATCTTGGAAGCTTACTTTGCTTAAACGGCGTTTTGCCACCACCCACATTGAGTTAATCGCAGAGATTTCAATTGGTGCCGGCATCCATCCCATTAACGCTACGATAAAACCAAGTGATGCTAAGTTCCACGGTGATGGCTCAATAAAATCAGGTGCCATTTGTACGCCACCTTTTGATGCCGCAATCACAACAGCAGATACAGTTGAAACGGTCAATGCAATCATAATGAATTTAGACAAGCGGTCTAAAAATTTATATTGACCAAGCAAGAGAATACCAAGCGTCACGACGATAATGATAGTACTTGCAGTTGGAATGCTGATGTCCCAATCTAATCCTAATGCAGAGATGATAAATTTCAGAATAGCTGCAGTTACAATACCTACTGCTGCGGTGTTGATCATTGTGGCGATGACATTCAGAATAAAGAAAACCACTAAATAAATGCCACCTTTTTCTTTATAACCTTCAAGCAAGGTTTTATTTGATGCGAGCGTATATTGCACGCCGAAACGGAAGAAAGGATATTTGAATAAGTTGGCAAGAATAATAATAATCGCCAATTGCCAGCCATAAATTGCTCCCGCTTGGGTAGATGCAACGATATGTGAACCACCTACGGCAGCGGATGCCATAAGAATACCAGGGCCTAGAGCCTTAAATTTTGAAGCCCAACTTGAGCGTTCTTCGATTTGTTGTGTCATAAAAAGTCCTATGTTATGTAGATGTGAATTTTTGTCGATTGTAATTTAAAAATTTAACAAAATATAGTCTTTTTATGAGAGGTGTCAGCATTTTAAACTTTTAGAAATGAATAAAAAGCGGTAAAGCCAGATTGTTTTGATACAGAATACTAGTTTTTAACGTTTTATTAGTTAAAAATGCCAACCAAGTGAAATGATGCAGAAGAATAAAAAAATAGTAAATTATTACCAATAACCATCAGTAAGGTTTTGATAGAAATCGCAAGATTTCTTATAACCATTTATACACGCCTTTTTGAACCACGTTTTAGCAATATCTCTATCTTTTTGTACGCCATTTCCATCCAAATAAGCGAATCCAAGCATTACTTGAGCTCGAAGATCACCATTTTCTGCCACTTTACGATAGCATAAGATCATTTCATGGTATTTTTTCTCTGGCGGTGGAGGAGGGAGATGTTCTTTCTTTATTGGCGAATTTATAAAAGCCTCATAAGGCGTTTGTTGAGCACAAGGAAAGTGTGGAAGAGGTACTGTTCTCTCTTCTTTATTTTTTGCTAAAGCCGAATGAAAGAAACCCAAAACTAACGTTGTTAGAAAGAAAATTTGAGCAGAAAAGGTCATAAAAGTTTTCCTATACAAACTAATAATATGCAAAAAATAATTCAACGCAGATTGTAAGTTGTTTTTTTTTTTTTGCAATAATTGTGTGAGTTTTGGTCAATCTTATTAAGAGAAAATGAAAGGACTATTTTTCCAACTAATATGGTTGGTATGTTGGTTATGGGTTATACTTCAATAATGAGAATTATTGTGAATGATAGCTCCAAAAATATGTGTAAACGATTAAAAAGAATACAAAAAAGCTGACTTTAATCAAACTTAAAGCCAGCTTTTAAATAAGCCATTATGCTTTTTGTGTGTTATATGCTTCCAATGCACGTAATGAATAGGTATAAGCTGCTCCCGCATTTAATGCGATTGACATCGCAAGAGCTGCAGCCACTTCTTCTTCCGTTGCACCTGCACGAACTGCTTCTTCAGCGTGAACACCGATACAGCTTTCGCAACGAGTTGTTACTGCAACCGCTAATGCGATTAATTCACGAGTTTTCGCATCTAATACATTACCTTCAGCCGCTGCAGCACCTAATGCTTGGTAAGCTTGTAACATTTTTGGATGTTTTTTACCTAAGTCACCGAAAGATTTTTTTACGTGAGCTACGTGAGTTTTCCAATCTGCAAACATAATATTTCTCCTTAAATATGCGATTAAGTATGTTTAACTGATGTGTGCATTATAAGAAAAATGAGCTAGAATGATTGTCAATTCATCTCAACTTTTTTCGAAAAAATCTCATTATGGATTATTTAGATAAATTAACGCATTTGGCACAGGTACAAGGCAAAATTAATATTCGCTGCTTATTTCAAGGGGATTGGCAGGTAGAACATAACGCGGATGTAACGCAAGAGGAAGGAATTTTCCATTTAATTGAGCAAGGAGAATGTTGGTTGACCTTGGCAGAGGAAACATTTCATTTGCAAGCGGGTGATTTGTTTTTTTTACCGAAAAATCGACCGCATATAATGCAAAGTTCCGCAAAGGTAACCTCTACTCATTCAGAAATTACGACTTCGCAAGGATTGTTTGAACTCCGTCAAATCGGGCAAAAATCGCCTGATCTTAAAATGTTTTGTGGGCTGTTTCTTTACCAAAAAGATGCACTGCTGATCGATGCGTTGCCTGATTATTTGCATTTCCACTTGCCTGATACGCCTGTACAACCTTTGTTGCAGCTCTTTTTAAAGGAAGCAAATGAAGGTAACCAAGCATCTAAATCAGTTATTGATGCTTTAGCGAACGTGTTATTTATTTATATTTTACGCCACGCATTAAAGATGGGGTGGATTGATTCTGGCTTGCTTTCTGCATTTGAAGACAAGCGGTTAAATTTGGTGCTGAATAAAATGCTAAACGAACCGCAGTTCGACTGGAATATTGAACAGCTAGCTCAAATTGCCGCAATGTCGCGAGCTAATTTCTGCCGAGTTTTTCAACAAAAAATGAAAATGCCACCGAAAAAATTCCTCACGCAAATTCGCTTGCAACAAGGAGCCTATTTGTTAAAGCAAACACCTAAAAGCGTGCTAGAAGTGGCGTTAGAAATTGGCTATCAATCTGAAGCTCATTTTAGTAAAGCATTTAAATCTGCTTATGGCATAACACCAAGTCAATATCGGAAATAAAATGGGAAAAGTTTGTAATTTAAGCCTATCAAGGTATATAATATGCACCGTTTTATTTAAAATTAAGCACATTAAAAGAGGAATCAATGGCTAAAGAAGATTGCATTGAAATGCAAGGTACAATTTTAGAAACCTTACCAAATACAATGTTCCGTGTGGAATTAGAAAACGGACACATCGTGACTGCACATATCTCAGGTAAAATGCGTAAAAACTACATCCGTATTTTAACTGGCGATAAAGTAACGGTTGAAATGACCCCATACGATTTAAGCAAAGCACGTATTATTTTCCGTGCAAGATAAGCCTTAGGCTACGGGTGAGTAAGCGGTTAAATTTCTAAATCATTTTGCAAACTCACCCATTCTTTCCATTCATCACATCAAATCTGCTATGAAACCAATCTTTCTTGAACTTCGACATTTAAAAACTTTACTTGCCTTAAAAGAAAGCGGCAGCGTTTCATTAGCAGCAAAGCGAATTCATCTCACCCAATCCGCCCTTTCGCACCAGATCAAATTGCTTGAAGATCAATATGACCTCACGCTGTTTGAACGCAAAACCACACCGCTACGCTTTACGCCTGCTGGTGAACGTTTAGTTAAATTAGCTCATGAGATTTTGCCAAAAGTGGTAGAAGCAGAGTTAGATCTCGCTCGTGTAAAACAAGGAGAAGTGGGGGAGCTTAGAATTTCGGTGGAATGCCATACCTGTTTTGACTGGTTGATGCCCGCAATGGATTCTTTCCGTCAAAATTGGCCGCTTGTTGAGCTTGATATTGTTTCGGGTTTCCATACCGACACGGTAGGGCTGTTGCTCACGCATCGTTCCGACTGGGCGGTAGTGTCAGAAGCAGAAGAAACAGAAGGCATTGTCTATCGCCCACTTTTCTCTTATGAAATGGTGGGAATTTGTGCGAAAGATCACCCGCTTGCAAATAAAGAAATTTGGGAAGCAGAAGATTTTGCTGATGAAACGTGGATTACCTACCCTGTACCAGATGATATGCTAGATTTGCTACGCAAAGTGTTACGCCCTGCAGGTATTATGCCGAAACGTCGTACTAGCGAGCTGACGATTGCGATTATTCAGTTAGTGGCAAGTAAACGCGGTATTGCAACCTTGCCTTATTGGGCGGTTAAACCTTATCTGGATCGAGGTTATGTTGTTTCACGCAAAATCACTAAGCAAGGGCTCTACAGCAATCTATATGGAGCGTTTCGCGAAACCGATCAGCATTTTGCTTACTTAAACGATTTTCACAATACGGTAAAATCGCAAAGTTTTGCGACTTTACCTGATTTGATCGTACTAGAATAATCAATTTAACGAAGATTTAACGCTCTTAATTGCTATTTTTCTTCGTTTATTCAACTCTTCCCGAATCGCTTGTTTTTCAAATCCATCGGCAATCACTTGTTGAACATCGACATTATTTGCTGCTTCGAAATAACGTCTTGCAAGGTCTGCTTGTGGGTACTCTCTCTCTTCAAAACTCAGTCTGCCTTTGCTATCGGCTTCGCAAGCAAGCAAAAAGTCTTCAAAGCGTTTGGGTTTACGCCACACATCTAACGCATTAAAGAGTTTTAACACCGTTTCAGGACGAAGTTCTGCAATTTTGTGGCAATGCGTGTGATATTCAGATACCAAAATGGCGAAATCTTTTACTTCAGTTGGCACTTTTAATCGGTTGGCTAAATTGCGGGTAGGCTGAATGCCTTTGACTTCGTGCCCGTAATGATGAGGCAGAATATCCTCAGGCGTTAAGCCTTTACCGAGATCGTGGCAAAGTGCAGCAAAGAGTAAAGCGGTCGGATTTTCGGCTTTTTTTGCTAATTTTTTCGCTTGTTTAAGAACCATTAGCGTGTGAATGCCGCTGTCAATTTCGGGGTGATATTTTTCTGGCTGAGGTTTGCCGAACAAGGCATCCACTTCAGGAAATAATACTTTTAATGCTCTAACCTCTCTTAAAACTTCAAAATAAATATGCGGTGAAGGAGTTTCGAATGCCTTTTGTGTTTCTAGCCAAACGCGTTCAGCGGTGAGATGATTGAGCTCGCCACAAGCGGTCATTTTTTGCATCAGTTTTACTGTTTCGTCAGCAATGCGAAAACCGAGAGCGTAGAAACGTGCCGCAAAGCGAGCCACTCGTAGTACGCGGAGCGGATCTTCCTCAAAGGCAGGCGATACGTGGCGAAGTATTCGCTGTTCTAAATCGGCTAATCCGCAAAATGGGTCAAAAATTTCACCGCTTGTTGGGTCTTGTGCGATGGCGTTGATGGTGAGATCACGGCGAATTAAATCTTGCTCAAGCGTCACTTCAGGCGAAAAATCGCAAATAAAACCATTATAGCCTTGTCCGCTTTTGCGTTCTTGGCGCGCAAGAGCGTATTCCTCTTTGGTTTCGGGATGTAAAAAAACAGGGAAATCAGCCCCAACTTGTTGATAGCCAAGAGCTAACAGCTCTTCGGGTGTAGAACCCACCACAAGAAAATCGCGGTCTTTGACGGGAATATTTAATAAAGCATCGCGGACAGCACCGCCAACGAGATAGGTTTTCATATGAAAAAATAGAAAGGTAAGGTGTGTGAACCCAAAGGCTCACGCACGCTTTTAACATTGATGATTAGGCGTGCGTGGATTGTCATCCACACACCCTACAGATTATTACTCAACCGTTACCGATTCAATCACCACTTCATCAACAGGCACATCTTGGTGGAAACCTTTGTTACCTGTTTTCACACCTTTGATTTTATCAACCACGTCCATACCTTCAACGACTTCTCCAAATACAGCATAGCCCCATTCTTGTACAACGGTTTTGCCGAATAATTCTTTTGAGCGGTAATCTAAGAAAGTATTATCAGCTACGTTGATGAAAAATTGTGAGCTTGCAGAATGTGGATCAGAAGTACGAGCCATAGCAATTGTGCCACGTTTGTTGCTTAAACCGTTGCTTGCTTCGTTTTGAATAGGTGCTTTGGTGGCTTTCTCTTTTAAACCTGAAGTCATACCGCCACCTTGGATCATAAAACCATCAATTACGCGGTGGAAGATGGTGCCGTTATAGAAACCTTCTTTACAGTAATCTTCAAAGTTTTTTGCAGTAATAGGTGCTTTTTCAAAGTTTAATTGAATTTTGATGTCACCGTGGTTGGTGTGTAATGTGATCATAACGGAATCCTTTTAGCTAGATAGAAAAAATCCTCTGCTAAAAGAGAGCAGAGGATTAGAATGGATGGTGCGACTAGCTGGACTCGAACCAGTGACCCCCACCATGTCAAGGTGGTGCTCTAACCAACTGAGCTATAGTCGCATGAATGAGTCGTATTCTATTGAAAATGAGGAATAGATGCAACTCTTTTCCGCATCAAGCGGTTATTTATACACCAAATTTTGCAAATCAACGATTAAAGATCGTCAATCACCACATAGATTTTTGATACAGGTCCGTGAACCCCTACCACTTTGATCAATTCAATATCTGCTGTCGCACTCGGACCAGAGATAATATTGATACAAGATGGCATACGTTCGCCTGCTTGTGCTTTTTGATGGAGAATTTGAGCTAATTGTGCCACGCGGGGTAATACTTGGCTTTTACGCACCACGACCACAGAGATTGTTGGAAGTAAGCTGGTTGAGCGACCGTTATCTTTGGTCGCAAATAAAACGATACCACCTGATTCGGTTAAGCCATATTCTGCGTGAACAACCCCAATATTGGCTGCCGCAGATTTTACGATGTTTTCCTCTTCTTGGTGGAAATCCCACACGAAGCTGTCGAAGTTCGCTTTCACCGCATCGGTAATCCCTAAGTCATTTAAGCGTGCATCGTTATTTAATACCACGCTACCGCCGCCATATTTTTGGCAAACGTCAACCACGGCTTGTGCTACGTCAGCTTCTTTGGTTTCGACCACATCAACAAGCAAGACTTTGGCGAAGTTCATAAATTCGTCGCAAAGTGCTTGTTGAGATAAATGGGTTAAGCGTGTGGTTGGGTGATCGTTAACAGGCGTATCCATTTGATCTGGCACGAGCTTGCGTTCACGCCCCATTTTTGCCGCCAATTTATTTAAAAAATTCTCTCTATTTTCTACGTTCATTGTGTTGTCCTTTTATTTACGATTCGCAAACCACTCGCGGAAACTTTCACCTTCTGGCGTTGGTAAGTCACGTGCTTTTGTCCATTCGCCCAATGCACCTGCTTGGATTGGGGCTTTACCATTTTTGATAAATTTACCCGCCAATTTCGCACCGATTTTCACGCCCGCATTCCAAAGAGTTGGATGTGAGTTAGCAAAAGTGAAACCTTTGATTTCAATTTGTTCAAGTTTCGGTGTACGCCCTTCTTCCACCAATTTTTCACGGTGTTTTAAAATAAGCTGTGCCAGTGGAATTTTCACAGGGCAAACGCTGTTACACGCATTACATAGTGAACACGCATAAGGTAGCTCTTTGAACTCGTCGTAGCCGCCAAGAAGCGGAGAAATTACCGCACCAATCGGGCCTGGATAAATGGAGCCGTAGCCGTGTCCACCAATTTGACGATAAGCAGGGCAAGTGTTCAAGCACGCACCACAACGGATACAACGTAAAACTTCTTCAAATTCGCTTTCTAAAATTTTAGAACGACCATTATCGACAATTACTAAGTGGAAATCTTCAGGGCCATCTACTTCGCCTTCTAAGCGCGGGCCTGTTAACCAAGTATTGTAAGCGGTTAATTTCGCCCCTACCGCACTGCGGCAAAGCATTGTGATTAACACATCCACTTCTTTGAAGGTTGGGGCAATACGCTCCATACCCATTACTGCGATATGTGTTTTTGGCACTGTGGTAGCTAAACGTAAGTTCCCTTCATTGGTTACTAAACAAACAGAACCTGTTTCAGGCACAGCAAAGTTACAGCCTGAAATACCAATGTCCGCTTCTAAGAAATCTTTACGCAAAGTTTTACGTACGAAAGCGTTCATCTCTTCAGGTTGTTCGCTACCTTCGTAGCCCAACACTTCGTGTAATTCTTTACGGATACGATGACGATCTTTATGAATCGCAGGCACTACGATATGAGAAGGTTTATCGCCCACGATTTGTAGTAAGTATTCGCCCAAGTCGGTTTCTACCACTTTAATGCCTTCCGCTTCTAAAACGTGGTTCATACCGATTTCTTCGGTTACCATTGATTTAGATTTCACAATGGTTTTTGCCTTTTTTTCTAATGCGACTTTGCGAATATAAGCGGTCGCTTCTTCAGCAGTTTCTGCAAAAAAGACTTTACCACCATTTTGGGTCACCTTTTCGCTTAATTGGTAAAGATATGCATCTAGGTTTGCTAAAACGTGATTACGGAACTGTTTAGAAAGATCACGCCATTCTTCCCAGTTGCCTAATTCATCCACCATTTTTTGGCGGTTTGCACCGATAGTTTCTTGTGCTTTTACTACCGCTTTACGCATAATTTCGTTATTAACTTGTTGTTCTACACGTTGTTTAAACGGCAAGTGACTGGTTTGTAAATGTGACATCTTACGCTTCTCCTTCTTCCTGCATTAGCACTTCTGCGATATGCATTACTTTTACGTTTTTACCTTCACGGCTTAAACGACCAGCAATGTTCATTAAGCAGCTGACATCTGCACCGACTAAATAGTCTGGCTCTACTTCTGAGATATTCACAACTTTTTCTGTTACCATTTCACCTGAAATCTCTGCCATTTTTACCGAGAATGTGCCGCCGAAACCGCAGCAAGTTTGTTGGTTGTGAATTGGCATTAACTCTAACCCTTTTACATTTTGAAGCAGGGTTAATGGCTCATTCACCACGCCTAATTTACGCGTTAAGCTGCAAGATGGGTGATAAACGGCTTTGCCTGTTAAGCGTGCACCCACGTTGGTTTTGCCTAAAACATTCACAATAAAAGCGGTTAAATCGTGGAAACGATTTGCAACTTTTTCTGCACGTTTTGCCCATTCAGGTTCACCAAAACGAGTGAAATATTCTGAGTAGTTTTTGATTGCATATACGCAAGAACCCGCAGGGGCTACAATTGGATAATCATTCACTTCAAAAGTTTCAACTAATTTTTTCATTCCTGCTACGGCATCTTTTGCATATCCACTGTTAATTGCAGGTTGTCCACAACAGCCTTGTTTTTCAAGGAAAATCACGTTACAGCCTAGTTTTTCGAGCAATAACACACTGTTTTTCGCCACATTGCTTTTTATAATGTCTGCGATACAGGTTACATAAAAATTCACGTTCATTTGAATTCCCACCTAATAAATAAAAATAAGAAATAATCGTATTTAGAAAGCCATAAATGACAAAAGGAAGCAAATGCTTCCTTTTAGTGTTTTTCCTATAGCTTACGCCATAGGTTACGTATAAGTAAGCCCCTTTGGGACTTTCAAGCGGTTATGTTTTAAATTTCTTACATTCAGCAAGAGGTGCTGATTTATGCTTATCCTAGGGCGAAAGCCCTAGGAAATTATCTACACATTAAAGAATAATGGAATCACCGTTAAAGCAACGATTGCTGCAATAATACCGTAGATAAACATTGGTACTACAGTTTTCTTAATGATTGCACCCTCTTGGTTTTCGATACCTAATACAGAGTTTACTGCCACGATGTTGTTGATACACACCATATTACCCATTGCACCGCCTACAGATTGTAATGCGAGAACAAGTGAAGCAGAGATGCCTGTAATTTCAGCTGTTGATAATTGTACACTACCGAATGTTAAGTTAGAAACGGTATTTGAACCTGAGAAGAAAGCCCCTACTGCACCTAAGTATGATGCGAAGAGTGTCCAATGTTCCCCTGTTGCGTGTGCGAAGCTACGACCGATGATTTTCACCATTGATTCATCGCCACCCACTAACATTAAGTTCACCATAATTAGCGCACCGATTAGGGCGATGAATGGGTTACGAACTTGTTTTAAGCTGCTTGAGAAAATACCTTTCGCATTGCTTGCAGACACTGAGAATACAGGGATAGCAATTAAAACTGTGATGACAAATGGAATTAACGCAGGAACATAAAGCAATTTATAGCTTGCGTTCATACCTGTGCCGAAGATATTTTTCAGGCTGAAAATTAAACCTTCACTGATCTCAAAGTGACCTAATGAACCTAATTGCATACCGACCCATTCAGTTGCATTGTTCATCATTGCTTTGAATGGTAATTGTTTAACACGAGTTAAGATTAAGAAAACAATTAATAAACCTGTTGGTAACAATGCTTTTGCAACTTCCTTACCTGTTACAGCGGTGTTATCTAAAGTATTTTCTACTTTCGCTAAACCAATGCCTTTATTTGCTAAGAAGATTGATAAGAACATACCAATTGCACCACCTACTAATGATGGGAATTCGTAGTTTACTTGAGCAAGTAAAAAATAAGGTACTACGCAAGCTAATACGCTTAAGTAAATGAAAACGATATTTTGACGAATTTCTTTCCAAGTTACGATAAAACTTAACGCAATCACAGGAATGACAAATGCCGCAATCGAGTGAATAGTTGCTGTCATAGAACCAATCTCTAAGATTTTATCTTCTGGAAGGTTCAATGGACCGAAACCGAACCATGTTGGTGTACCTACTGCACCAAATGAAACTGGCACTGAGTTCATAATTAACGCAAGAATCGCCACACGAATTGGGTTAAACCCTAAACCAACTAAGATTGGTGCTGCGATGGCTGCTGGTGTACCGAAGCCACTTGCCCCTTCAATCATAAAAGCAAACGCCCAACCGATAATCATCAACTGTGCTACAGGGTTTGGGTTAATGTTACCTAACCATTTACGCAGCGTGTTTGTTACGCCAGATACTTCCGAGAAGCGGTTAAAGAGAATCGCACCGAAAATAACCGTTACAGGCGTTAATACATCAACCACCGCTGATGCAATTTTTGCACTAATAATAGAAACATCAGTTGCAAAGAAGACCAAATGAATAATTAATACTACTGCTGCAATCCAAGGTAGAGCAACATAAGATGGAAGAGCATTACGTTTTACCATTAGGTAAATCAATAATACTATTGGAAAAATACTAAGAAATAGAGCCATAAGGTTCACCTACAAAAAAGAAATATTTTTTCTGATAGCAATTGCTAGTCGGGCTTGATTGTAAACAACTTATTAAATAAAGATAGGATAATGTTACAGTTTTGTGAATTAGATCACGCTTTTTAAGTTTAATTGATTAAAAAATAGATGAACTATTTTCGAGATAATCCAAAAGAGGTAGCGGTTTTTAGCCCAACTCCCCAACTAAAGGCGTTTAGCGTGCTTTTTAGTATAGATTTAAAATGAAAGTTATTTATAATAAAGAAAAGAAATTTTCAACTTGAATAAAGTGAAAGTTTGTTACAATTCTTATAACAGATTTAAATAATAACAAAGGATTTTTTATGTCTCACCTTTTTCCCAATGCACAACCTCGCACTTCTGCACCATTTCGTTTTGATATTGTTGGCAGTTTCTTACGCCCTGAAGCATTAAAACAGGCTCGTCATCAATGCAGTTGTGGCGATATTTCTTGTGCAGATTTAACTCAGGTAGAAGATCATGAGATTGCAAAATTAGTTGAACAGCAAAAAGCGGTAGGTTTACACGCAATAAGCGATGGCGAATTTCGCCGTACATTCTGGCACTTAGATTTCTTGAGTGCCCTTGATGGTGTAGAAGAAGTGGATGCTGAAAAATTCTCGGTACAATTCAAACACCACAATGTTCGCCCAAAAACGTTAAAAATTGTGGATAAAATCGACTTCTCTAAATCGCATCCATTTGTAGAGCACTTCCGTTCATTACAAAAATTAGCGGGCGAAACAGAAGTGAAATTAACTATTCCTTCGCCATCAATGTTGCATTTAATCACCAACGTGCGAGCAACTGACTACGTGGCAATCCTTCGTTATGAAAATAACAACCAACAATTATTAGACGATATTGCGGATACGTATATCAAAGCGATGCACATTTTCTACGATCTTGGCTGTCGCAATCTTCAATTAGATGACACAAGCTGGGGTGAATTCTGTGCCGAAGATAAACGCGAAGCCTACCAAGCTCGCGGTTTTGATCTTGACCAAATCGCCAAAGATTACGTTTATATGGTCAATAAAATCATTGACGCAAAACCTGCTGATTTAGCCATTACAATGCACATTTGTCGTGGTAACTTCCGTTCAACGTGGTTCTCATCAGGTGGTTACGAACCTGTTGCAGAAACGCTATTCGGCACTTGCCGTGTAGATGGTTTCTTCTTGGAATATGACAGCGATCGTTCAGGCGATTTCAAACCACTACGTTTTATTAAAGATCAGCAAGTGGTGCTTGGCTTAGTGACTTCCAAAAGCGGCGAATTAGAAAATCGCGATGAAATCATTGCCCGCATTAAAGAAGCAACGCAATATGTGGATATCAACCAACTTTGCTTAAGCCCGCAATGTGGCTTTGCTTCCACCGAAGAAGGAAATATCTTGACCGAAGAACAACAATGGGCGAAACTTGCGTTTATTCGAGAGATTGCCCACGACGTTTGGGGCGAATAATTTGTTCAATGAAAACGCACTTCGGTGCGTTTTCTTTTTAAGGTCAATTATGCAATTAACCCTCCCACCGCTTAGCTTATACATTCACATTCCTTGGTGCGTGCAAAAATGCCCTTATTGCGATTTCAACTCGCACGCACAAAAAGGCATCATTCCCGAAGCCGAATATATCGAACATCTACTTGCAGATTTATCGAAAGATTTAACCGCTTACCGTGAGGCAATCGGCAACCGCAAAATCCATTCCATCTTTATTGGTGGCGGTACACCAAGCTTATTTTCTGCAGAAGGCATCGGATATTTATTGAGTGAAATTCAAAAACGTATTCCTTTTGAAAAAGGGCTAGAAATCACCCTTGAAGCCAACCCAGGCACAGCCGAAGCTGAGCGTTTTATTGGCTATGCCAAAGCAGGCGTAACGCGTATTTCAATGGGAGTTCAGAGCTTTGAGCCAGAAAAACTGCTCAAACTTGGTCGAATTCACGATAGCCAAGAGGCAAAACAAGCGGTCAAATTTGCACAAAACGCTGCAAATGCAGGGTTAAAAAGTTTTAACATCGACTTAATGCACGGTTTACCTAACCAATCGGTTCAACAAGCGTTGGAAGATTTGAAGCAAGGAATTGCGTTAAACCCACCGCACCTTTCTTGGTATCAGCTGACCATCGAGCCTAATACGATGTTCTATTACCGCCAACCAACTTTGCCCGACGATGATGAATTGTGGGATATTTTTGAGCAAGGACATCAACTTTTAACTGAAGCAGGCTACGAGCAGTATGAAACCTCCGCTTATGCGAAAAAAGGCTTTCAATGCCAACATAATTTAAACTATTGGCGTTTTGGCGATTATCTTGCGATTGGCTGCGGAGCTCACGGAAAAATCAGCTACCCAACGGGCGAAATCTACCGCTTCAGCAAAACCAAACACCCGAAAGGCTATATGCGAGGCGAATATCAATACAGCAAAGAGTTAATTGCACTTGAAGATCGTCCATTCGAATTCTTTATGAATCGCTTTCGCTTGCTTGAAGCCGTGCCAAAGTCAGAGTTCGAAATATATACGGGCTTATCCGCTGAGGTGGTCAAACCTACGATGGACTGGGCGTTGGAGCAGAATTACATCACCGAGACAGAAACACATTGGCAAATTACCCAACACGGCAAGTTATTCCTAAATGAATTACTTGAAAGTTTTTTGGATTGAGGGAGATGTTTTATAATATGAGTAAATACCCCAAAGGGGTATGTTTATGCTTAACCGTGGGTATACTTACCCACGGGAAAGAGAGAGGTAGCCCACAAGGAGAGAAGCCGAGGGTAAAAGTGAGATACCTAGGGTAACAAGTTACCCTAGGTTAAGCATAAGCGTTCCCCGTCGGGGAACATATCCACAGGTTTTTTATTATTTGTGGAAAATAGCGGTCAATTTTTTAGAAATTTTTGCAGATGACTTGTAGGGTGTGTGAACCGCAAGGTTCACGCACGCGTAATTGATAATGTTTGCGTGCGTGGATTGTGCCAATCCACACACCCTACGGAGTGGAGATAAGATGAAATTAAATAAAGTACCATTGAAAAATGTATGCGATATATCAATGGGGCAATCACCAGCAGGTGAATTTTATAACGAAAATAATGAAGGCTATCCTATGATTGCTGGAGCGGGAGATTTTTGTGAGCTATATCCTCTTGCAAAAAAATACACGACAGAAGCAAATAAACTTTCAAAAATTGACGATATTATTTTATGTATTCGTGCGACCATTGGCGATATAAATTGGAGTGACAAAATTTATTGTTTAGGGCGAGGTGTTGCAGGATTAACGCCTAAAAAAGAAAAATTAGATTCACATTATTTGTGGCATTTTCTTATTAGCGATAAAAATACCTTGTTTTCAAAAGCGACAGGTTCAACATTCAAACAGGTTAGTAAAAATCATATTGAGGAATGGGAAATTCCTTTACCCGACTTACCCACCCAAACCCAAATTGCAAAAATTCTCGATAAATCGACCGCTCTTATCGCCAAACGTAAGGCACAGATTGCGGAGTTGGATGTGTTGGTGCAGTCGGTGTTTTTGGAGATGTTTGGTGATCCGATTAAAAATCCGAAGGGATGGGAAACAAAAAGTTTAAGTGAGATTTGTG
>CAUUKJ010000029.1:0-29652 GCA_963545995.1 uncultured Haemophilus sp. | reverse complement strand
AACAATTAGTTAAGGGGAATTTAGTCTAGTTATCTAGTACAGCCCCAAATTTTAAGGTCAAGGCAAGGCTGATTCCTTCTACCTTGCCTAGGTATTAAATTATAATTTTGCTTGAATCCATTCTTGTGCAAAGTTCAGTGCTTGTAATAAATTTTGTGGTTCAGTACCGCCAGCCATCGCCATATCAGGACGACCACCGCCTTTTCCACCGACTTGTTTTGCCATTTCACCGACCAACTCGCCAGCTTTCACTTTTGAAGTTAAATCGGTTGTTACTCCTACAATCAAGTTCACTTTTTCATCAGCTACTGATCCTATAACTACTATGGCACTTCCCAACTGATTTTTCAAGTCGTCAACCATTGTTCTTAAGGTTTTCGCTTCAGTATTTTCTAATTGAGTCACAACCACATTCACGCCATTGATTTGTTGAGCTTGTTTAGCAAGTTCAGAGCCAGCAAGAGCGGCTTGTTTGTCTTTTAATTGTTGTAACTCTTTTTCTGTGCGTTTTGATTTGTCTTGGAGTTGCTGAATTTTTTCAACAAGTGAGGCATTATCTGCTTTTAGTAATTCGGCAGAGTGTTGTAACACTTGTTGTAATTGATGAACCCAAGCAAGCGCTGTTTCGCCCGTGATTGCCTCAACACGGCGAACACCCGCTGCAACTGCACCTTCAGAGGTGAGTTTAAATAATCCAATATCCCCTGTACGTTGGACGTGTGTACCACCACAAAGTTCGATAGAGAATGCACTCATTTCAACTACGCGAACAATGTCGCCATATTTCTCACCGAAGAGAGCCATAGCACCTTTTGCTTTTGCTGCATCAATGCTCATCTCTTCAATAATAACTGGAATATTTTCGCGAATTTTGCGGTTTACTATACGTTCAATTTCTTCAAGTTGTGCTTTCGTAATGGCTTCTGGTTGAGAGAAGTCAAAACGTAAGCCATTCTCATTCACTAATGAACCTTTTTGTGCAACGTGATCACCTAATACTTCACGTAATGCGGAATGTAATAAGTGTGTTGCTGAGTGGTTTAACTCAATATGATGACGGCGTGTTGCATTTACTTCTGCAGTCACTTTATCGCCAACACGTAATTCGCCTGATTCAAGCTGACCATAATGACCGAACACTTGACCATATTTTTGTGTATCAGCCACATTGAATTGGCAAATTTCTGATGAAATCAGACCGCTATCACCTACTTGACCACCCATTTCTGCGTAGAATGGTGTTTTATCTAAAATGATAATTGCTGTTTCACCTGATTGAATAGATTCAACCGCTTTACCTTGACTAAATAAGTCAACAACTGTTGCTTCTGCTACTAAGTGATCATAGCCAACAAATTCAGTTGAGCCATCTACTTTGATCACATTACTGTAATCCGCACCAAAGTTGCTACTTGCTTTCGCACGCTCACGCTGTGCTTTCATTTCTGCATCAAAGCCAGCCTCGTCAATTAAAATATCACGTTCACGGCAAACGTCTGCTGTTAAATCTAACGGGAACCCGTAGGTATCGTAAAGTTTAAATGCCACTTTACCTGAAAGCGTTTTGTTTTCTACTTTTGCTAATGCGTCTTCTAATAAAGCAAGACCACGCTCAAGTGTACGAGCAAATTGTTCTTCTTCTGCTTTCAATGTTTGTTGAATAAAGGCTTGTTTTTGAGCAACAATTTCACCCGCGTGTCCCATTACTTCAGCAAGTGTTGGCACTAATTTATAGAAGAACGCTTCTTTTGCACCAAGTAAGTTACCGTGACGAACGGCACGACGAATAATACGACGAAGTACATAACCACGACCTTCATTTGAAGGAATAACACCGTCAGCAATTAAGTAAGAGCAAGAACGGATGTGGTCTGCAATCACACGTAAAGATTTATTATCTAAATCTTTAACGCCCAACAATTCAGCTGTTGTTTTAATTAAAGTTTGGAAAATATCCGTTTCGTAGTTTGAGTTGACGTGTTGCATTACTGCAGTCATACGCTCTAAACCCATACCTGTATCTACAGATGGTTTCGGTAATTTTTCCATTGTGCCATCCGCCAAACGGTTGAATTGCATAAACACAATGTTCCAAACTTCAATATAGCGGTCGCCATCTTCTTCAGGCGTACCTGGTAAACCACCCCAGTATTTATCACCGTGGTCGTAGAAAATTTCTGTACAAGGACCACAAGGACCTGTATCGCCCATAGCCCAGAAGTTATCTGATGCGTAAGGAGCACCTTTATTATCGCCAATGCGAATAATATGATCTGCTGGCACACCTACAAGGTTATGCCAAATATCGTAAGCCTCGTCATCTGTTTCATATACAGTAACGTAGAGTTTCTCTTTTGGTAAACCAAGCCATTCAGGCGAAGTTAGAAATTCCCAGCCGAATTGGATTGCATCACGTTTAAAATAGTCACCAAAGCTAAAGTTACCCATCATCTCAAAGAAAGTATGATGACGAGCCGTATAACCTACGTTTTCTAAGTCGTTGTGTTTACCACCAGCACGCACACAACGTTGAGCTGTTGTTGCTCTAGTATAAGGGCGTTTTTCTACACCAAGAAAAACATCTTTAAATTGGTTCATACCAGCATTGGTAAATAATAAAGTAGGATCGTTCTCTGGAACTAACGAACTACTTTCTACCACAGTATGCCCTTTACTATGGAAAAAATCCAAAAAGGATTGTCTAATTTGCGATGTCGTTTTCATTCTAATAACGCTCGTAATATAAAAGATAAATTCAATTGTGTCTTTATAACTGCACTATTCTACACATTTTTCAGGCGAATTTGTGAAAAATAATACAAGAAAAGTGATGAATTTTATTTATTTGTCAAATTTCTAGCAAAAAATAACCGCTTGAAGTGAGCTAACTGCAAGCGGTTCAGCAAGTTTCAACCTATGATAGGTTATTATTTATTCTTCATCAAGCGGAACTACAAGCATATCCACTGCAACACTATTCATTACTTGGCGAGTAGATGACATAAATTTACTCCAAAAATCTTGGTGATGCCCAGTAATCAATAAATCAATACCATATTTAGCCACTGCTTCTTCAATGACTTGAGAAAAATCCCCTGTGCCATTTAAACGTTCAGAAACAGGATAATCTACTTTGCTTGCAAGCTCATCTAACGCTTTGGTTGTTTCAACAGAAACATTATCTTGAACAGCTGACATATTAATATCAATCAAACCCGTATATAAATCAGAAAAATTTACATCCACGTGAATGACTGAGAGTTTTGCACTGCATTTATCTGCAAGCTCAGCCCCTTTACGTAATAAAACGAGGCTTTCTTCAGAAAGATCTACGGCAACTAAGATGTGTTTGTACATAATAGACTCCTTGTTATATCTGAGTTGGTCTTTTTGTTGGTTGTATACTATCAAAGAATAAAAGCAAAAAATGAGAGATAGTTCTCATTTTTGAGAAATTTTGGAATAATTTTACGGAAAAAATTAACTCTATAGGGGTAAAAGTTATACTTTCTTCGTACAAAAATAAATGGTAAACTTTGCGTTAAATCAAATTTTAATAGAATTTATACGGAAAATGGTTATGAAAATTGTACCAGACGCAAAAACACAAGGGAGAACTGGTTGTACCATCCATTGTCAGAATTGTAGCATCAGTCAACTTTGCCTTCCTTTTACGTTGAGTGAACACGAATTAACTCAACTTGATAACATCATTGAACGCAAAAAACCTGTACAAAAATCACAAATCATTTTTCAATCTGGTGATGAGCTTAAGTCCATCTACGCCCTCCGTTCAGGTACATTAAAAAGCTATACTTTAAGTGAAAATGGCGAAGAACAAATTACCGCTTTCCATTTACCAGGCGATCTCATCGGCTTCGATGCTATTATGAATATGAAGCACGTTGGCTTTGCTCAAGCCTTAGAAACCGCAATGATCTGCGAAATCCCATTCGACATTTTAGACGATCTTGCAGGTAAGATGCCTAAAATTCGTCATCAAATTATGCGTTTGATGAGTAATGAGATTAAAAGCGATCAAGAGATGATTTTGTTGCTTTCTAAAATGAATGCTGAAGAAAAACTCGCTGCATTTTTGTATAATTTATCGCAACGTTACTCGGCTCGCGGCTTCTCTGCTCGTGAATTCCGTCTAACAATGACACGAGGAGATATTGGCAATTACCTAGGCTTAACTATTGAAACCATCAGCCGCTTACTCGGTCGTTTCCAGAAATCAGAAATGATCACCGTTCAAGGCAAATACATTACGATCAATCAGATGGACGTTTTAGCTGATATGGCAGCGGGAACAAAAAATCAAATTCCTGTTAAAGATGTAAGCAATGTAGGCTAACTTATCATTAAATTTCAAAGAAAAACCTCACAAATCAATTTGATTGTGAGGTTTTTTGCATTTTATAGATAACTAATTACTACGCCTGCGTATATTTCGGCTCCGTAAATACCGTCACTTTAGGTGCTTCGCCTGTGAATTTTTCCACTTGAACCGTTGCGGTGTTTGGCGCGTTACCTTGAGCAAGTTTCGAAGTACCTTCATCGCGGGTTAATACATTTGGGCTACCGTTTTTACAAAGTGGATGTTCAGATTTACCTAAATCTAATGGGTCATACCACACTCCTTCGTGAATAGCGACTGTGCCTTTGATGATACCGTCAGTAATGACAGCTCCCGCCAATACCTGTCCACGTTTGTTAAATATACGCACAATATCACCGCTTGTAATGCCGCGAATAGCCGCATCTTCGGTATGGATTAACACAGGTTCGCGATCATTTACCGCATAAAGTTTATGCAATGAGGTATACGCCAATTGGCTATGCAAACGATATTTTGAGTGTGGTGTCACTAACGCTAATGGCTCTGCTGCGGTAGTTTTTCCTGAATATTCCTCGTGATCCATCCACGTAGGGTGACCTTTACAGTCATCGTAATTCATTTTTGCGACCACATCAGAGTAAATTTCAATTTTACCCGATGGAGTGCCTAATGGATTAAGTAGCGGATCGTTGCGGAATTCTTCGTAACGTACCCATTTTTTCGCTTTTTCATTTGCTTTAAAAGTAATTGGCTTATTCTCTTCCCAGAATTTGTCGAATTTTGGCATTAACACACGATTTTTACGTGCCGCATCAAAAGCGGTTTGATAGAAACCACGTAACCAATCCATTTCGGTTTTACCTTCGGTAAATTCAGCTTCTTTACCTGCACGTTTTGAAAGTTCAACGAAAATATCGTAGTCGTTTTTCGACTCAAATTGTGGCTCAACGGCTTTTTGCATCGGGTAGATATTCATCATTGAATAGTCCCCTGACATTGTTAAATCGTTGCGTTCATAGCTGGTTGTGGCAGGTAACACAATATCCGCCATACGAGCCGTTGGCGTCCAATGGCATTCATTTACAATTACGGTGTCAGGTTTTTGCCACGCTTTTACTAAAGTGTTGGTATCTTGGTGGTGGGTAAATGGATTACCGCCCGACCAATAGATCACTTTAATATCAGGGTAAGTCACTTTCGTGCCGTTGTAATCAATGGTTTTACCAGGGTTGAGCAAGGCATCTGAAATACGTGCAAGTGGGAAAGAGTATTTAGAAGCCTCATCTAACCACGTTTTTGCCCCTGCTGCAGCGGCAGGGTTAGCACTGATTGAACCTAAAGTACCGCCAGTCGCAGTCGGTACACCACCGTTAGCATAGTGATAACTTAAACCGAATCCACCGCCAGGTAAGCCGATTTGTCCTAGCATTGAAGCAAGAGTGACTAACATCCAATGACTTTGTTCGCTGTGACGTTGGCGTTGCATACCCCAGCCGCCCATTAGCGTTTGCTTGAGAAATCAGCTGCTAATTGTTTGATGGTTTCGACTGGCACACCACAAATTTTACTTGCCCATTCTGCATCTTTCGGTTGTTTGTCTTCTGTTCCCATCAAATAGCTTTCAAATTGTTCAAAGTCTTTGGTATATTTTTTGAGGAACGCTTTATCGTGTTTGTTTTCTGCGACTAAAGTATGTGCAATACCGAGCATCAGTGCCTCAACCGCCCAAGATCCAACCCCTCCAATGCCAATCACACAAACGTGAGATTGACGCAATTTCGCCAAACCTTCTGGTGTATAAAGGTGACCAATACCGCCAAAACGTTGTTCGTAATTATCAACTCTACTCATTTTTTATCCTTTTTCTTCGACATTCGTGATAAAAATCATTATATAATGCATTCAATAATCACGAAGGTTGCTTATATGTTAAAAATTAATGTAAAAAAACGCTCGGGGCATTATCGCTTAACCTTAATATTGATATCCCTGCTAAAGGCGTTACCGCTATTTTCGGACGTTCGGGAGCAGGAAAATCAAGCCTTATTAATCTAGTCGCAGGCTTAATCACGCCACAATCGGGCAGCATTACCCTTAATGATAATGTGCTGTTCGATAGCAAACAAAAAATCAATCTCCCGCCAGAAAAACGTCACATTGGTTACGTATTCCAAGAGCACCGACTTTTCCCCCATTATACCGTGGAAAAGAACCTCAAGTATGGTTGCAAGCGGTTTAATTCAAGCTATTTTTTGCAAATTGTGGAATTACTCGGCATTCAGCACTTGCTTGAACGTTTTCCGCTCAGTTTGTCAGGCGGAGAAAAGCAACGAGTGGCGATTGGACGAGCCTTATTAAGTAATCCAGAAATATTGTTGATGGATAAACCGCTCTCTGCCCTTGATTTACCCAGAAAGCAAGAGTTGTTGAACTACCTTGATCAACTTTCCAGCCAACTTGAGATCCCGATTTTATACGTGACTCATAGCCTAGATGAGATTATCCGTCTTGCTGATCAGGTCATATTGATTGAACAAGGACATATTATGGCATTCGATCAGGTTAAAAGTATTTGGCAACATTCAGCTTTTCAACAATGGTTACCTGAACAATACCATTTAAGTTTATTGGAATTACCAATTAAATTGCACAAAATCGATTACCAAATGGTAGAGCTTTCACTAGGTACGCAATCTTTATGGGTAAGTGAATTGCCACGCTATCAACTAAATGACAGCATACGAATTACCATTAACAGCAGGGATGTATCAATTACATTGGAAAAACCGCAAAACACCTCAATTCGCAATATTTTGCAAGGGGAAATTTGCCAAATTCAACAGCAATCACAGCAAGTAAATGTAGAGGTAAATGTCGAAGGGCAAAAAATTTGGGCAAGTATCAGCCTTTGGGCGTTTAATGATTTACAATTAAGCGTGGGACAGAATGTTTATCTGCAAATTAAGAGTGTTTCGTTGTAGCGACTGCCTTTATCATTTTGCAAAGTTCACGTAAAATATGACCGCTTGTTTATGAGGTTAATATGTCAGAAAAAATTGTTGTAGAAGTAGTTTATGCTTATCCTGAGCGTTATTTTTTGAAAAAACTCACGCTAGAAAATCCAATTACTATCCAAAATGCGATTGTGCAATCGGGTGTTTTGGAAAAATATACCGAAATTGATTTACGCCAAAATAAAGTCGGCATTTTCAGCCGTTTGGCAAAATTGACGGATATGGTAGAAAATGGTGATAGAATTGAAATTTACCGCCCGCTAGTTGCCGATCCAAAAGAGATTCGTCGTAAGCGGGCCACTGAGCAAGCTCAAGCTAAGAAATAACTCAAATTATAAACATCTTTATTCGTTTCTTGTACAATAATTATGATAATACAGAAACAACATACACTTAAATAATCCTATCTCCAAATTGGAATTTTTAAAATGCCAAACAAACCTAAAATAACATTTATTATCCCAGTCTATAACTCCGCATTATATTTAGAAGAATGTTTAAACTCTCTTCTAAATCAGAGCATTCATAAAGAAATCATTATTATTGATGACGGTTCCTCTGATTCTAGCTTATCTATTATCTTAGAATATCAGCAAAAACATCCTGAAATATTACTCATAAAACAACCAAATCAAGGTGCAGCTACTGCTAAAAATAAGGGAATAGCTTTAGCAACAGGCGAATTTATTAGCTTTATTGATTCAGATGATTTTCTAATAGGAGATATATCTCCTGTTCTTCATTTTGGAGAGGCTAATAATTGTGAATTAATAAAATTTGGTTCAGTTTGGCAGAATTATGATATACATCAAAATCATAAATATAGCCAGATTCCTTACTTATTTTCTGGAACAAATGGTTCTAATGCAACTTTACTTACTGGGTATGAAGCATTGCTTGAAATAGAGCGAAGAAGATACTGGATACCTGGATGCTGTTGGACATTGATTAAAAGAGAGTATATTGAAAAACATAAAATCTGCTTTCAAGAAAATATTATTGCAGAAGATCAATTATTTTATCTCCAGCTTTTAACTAAAAGTGCAAAATGCCAAATTATTGAGGTTCCTGCTATACATTATGTTTATAGAAGAGGACATGTTAATTCTATTTCTGATAGATTAGATAAAAAGTATATAGAAGAGCATTTTGACATGATCGAATTGATACTAGAATATATGCATACTTTGCCTGAGTATCTACATCGTTCTTTCTTATTTATTATTAGGAATTTATTATGGACTACTTTATCTATTATACAAAGATGGGATGCAATGCAAATAGAATCATTAGAATATTTATATTTAAATAAATGGCAAATTTTCATAAAAGAAAACTACTTTGATCTATTTGAGCATTTTGATAACTTATTTAGGAAATAATTTAATATGATAAAATCATACGTAATTAACTTAGAACGACATAAAGATAGATTAGAAAAATTCTATAAGCAGAATCAAACTTCCTCTTTTGAAAGAGTAAATGCAATAGATAAAAATGTTCTCACAGCATTAGGTTATGAGAAATTTTATTTTAATATATCCGCTTTAGAAAATAAAATACATAGGAAAATTACTATAGGTGAAATAGCCTGCACCCTATCTCATATTTTATGCTGGAATAAAATTGCAAGTGATGATGAATTATTAGAAAAAGAGTATGCTCTCATTGCAGAGGATGATATTATTCTTTCAGAGAATTTTTGTGCAATAATAAAGAATCTAATTGATAAAATAAATGACCTAAACATTGATTATAAATTAATTATTCTACACAAATTAGATCTTTATCACTTTAGCCATAAAATAAAAGAGGACGGGCAATATCATCTTATAAATGCCTCCACATCCGAAGACATAGATAATGATGGCTCAGCTCTATATTTACTAAGAAAAGATAAAGCAATCGAATTAGTTGAGTTTCTTAAAGAGAAGAAACCTTTCTGGCTTGCTGACCATTTTTCTACATTTTGTCCTGACAAAGTCGGTATTTTATTTCCTTTTATAGGATATATAAACGAAACCATACCATCAGATTTAGAGATAGAAAGAACTATTGCTAGACAAAATGCAGGAATAGCGTAAAAAACGAAATAATGTAGTTATTGTAGGATAGAAGAAATAAAACCTCACAACTCCTTGATTTTGTGAGGTTTTTCTGTATTTAATTATATATTATCTATTCTAAGCCTGTGTATACTTCGGCTCAGTAAACACTGTCACTTTTGGTACTTCTCCAGTGAATTTCTCAACTTGAATGGTTGCGGTATTTGGTGAGTTACCTTGAGTAAGTTTAGATTTTTTAATTAGAGATGAACAATAGCAAAAATGAATTTAAGAAAATATGAAGTAAATCAAAATTAGGGAAGATTCAACAAAAAATCCCACCATAGTGGGATTTTTTTGAAGATTCAAAAATTAAATACTCGCTCTCAATGCATCCGCTTTATCAGTTTGTTCCCAAGGGAAGTGTGAGCGACCGAAGTGACCGTAAGCGGCTGTTTCGCGGTAGATTGGGCGGATTAAATCTAACATTTTGATTAAACCGTAAGGGCGTAAATCGAAGTTTTCACGGATTAAACGCACTAAGACTTCGTTGCTCACTTTACCTGTGCCGAAGGTTTCCACCATAATTGAGGTTGGTTCAGCCACACCGATTGCATAAGAAAGTTGGATTTCACAACGATCTGCCAAACCTGCTGCAACGATGTTTTTCGCAACATAACGTGCGGCATAAGCTGCTGAGCGGTCTACTTTTGATGGATCTTTACCAGAAAATGCACCACCACCATGACGAGCCGCACCGCCGTAAGTATCTACGATGATTTTACGCCCTGTTAAACCACAGTCCCCCATTGGCCCGCCAATCACGAAACGACCTGTTGGGTTAATGAAGTATTTGGTGTTTTGGCTTAACCATTCGCTTGGAAGAATTGGCTTAATGATCTCTTCCATCACACCTTCATACACTTCTTTTTGTGAAACAGACTCTGCGTGTTGCGTTGAAAGTACCACTGCATCAATGCCTTTGATTTGGTTGTCTTCGTAAATGAAGGTTAATTGGCTTTTCGCATCTGGGCGTAACCAGTCTAATTTGCCTGATTTACGTACTTTCGCTTGTTGTTCCATTAAACGGTGAGCGTAAGTGATTGGTGCTGGCATTAACACATCGGTTTCATTGGTTGCATAACCGAACATAATCCCTTGGTCGCCTGCACCTTGTTCTAGCGGATCAGCACGGTCTACACCTTGATTGATGTCTGGCGATTGTTTACCAATGGCGTTTAATACCGCACAGGAATGTGCATCAAAGCCCATATCTGAATGGTTATAACCGATGTCTGCAATCACTTGGCGAGTTAAGTTTTCAATATCTACCCAAGCCGAAGTAGTGATTTCACCGCCCACCAATGCCATACCTGTTTTCACATAGGTTTCACACGCCACGCGTGCTTTCGGGTCTTGTTTTAAAATTTCGTCTAATACTGCGTCTGAAATTTGGTCTGCGATTTTATCTGGATGACCTTCAGACACTGATTCTGAAGTAAATAAATTGATAGCCATACATTATCCTTTGTTGATAAACGTGTTATGAAATGGAATGAAACAAGCGGTACAATTTGCAAAAGTTTTGCGAAATCTGACCGCTTGCTTTCAAATATACTTAAATTTGATTAGCCGTTTTTCCGTCTAGACGTCTATAATACGTTTTTTGAACATTTAAGGCAATCTTTTTACAAGATAAACCAAAAAAAACTGCGGCAACCTATGCTAAAATAACCCTATTTTAATGAGGAATTTTTATGACAATCACCATTTTAGATGGCGGAATGAGCCGTGAACTAATGCGGTTAAACGCCCCTTTTAAACAGCCTGAATGGTCGGCTCTTTCGCTTTATGAAAAACCTTCTGCGGTGCAGCAAGTACACGAAATTTTTATCGAACACGGGGCGGAAGTGATTACCACCAATAGCTATGCGGTTGTGCCATTTCATATCGGCGAAAAGCGTTTTACGGCAGATGGTTTTACCCTTGCCCAATTAGCAGGCAAACTTGCTAAACAAGCGGTCGAAAATACAGGGAAAAATGCCAAAATTGCGGGATCAATTCCGCCACTTTTTGGTTCTTATAGAGCAGATCTGATTGAACCCGCTCGTGCGAAAGAAATTGCAGAGCCATTAATTTGTGGCTTGTCACCTTATGTAGATTTTTGGCTATGCGAAACCCAAAGTGCAATTTGTGAGCCGCAATATATCAAACCTTTGCTGCCTGATGATCGCCCTCTGTGGGTTTCTTTCACACTGCAAGATGAAGAACCAACGCCAGAGCCTTGTTTGCGTTCGGGCGAAACGGTAAAAGAAGCGGTTGAAGCGATGCTCGCATTAGGCGTACAAGCAATTTTATTTAACTGCTGCCAGCCTGAAGTCATCGAAGCGGCACTTAATGTGACTCGAGAAACCTTAGCGGAACATAATGTGACCATTCGCATAGGTGCTTACGCCAACGCCTTTGCACCACAGCCGAAAGATGCTACCGCAAATGATGGATTAGACGAAGTGCGAGCCGATCTTACTCCAGATGCCTATCTCGATTGGGCGAAAAAATGGGTTGCGGCTGGGGCTACCATCGTGGGAGGCTGCTGTGGCATTACCCCTGAACATATTCAAAAATTAGCAGAAAATTTGAAATAATGTCGATAAATTCTGTAAATTTGTGGTCATAATGCACGATAGGGGTTGTATTCTAAGAAAACGCCCCTATTAAGCAAAAAAATTGAAAAACAGACACAAATAAACATTGTTAACAAAGGAAATAATCTATGCAATTTATTGGAAAGATCGTTGGCTTTTTTCTTGGCTACCAAATTTTTCACGGACTTTTTGGTGGAATTTTCGGGGCTTTTTTAGGTCACCTTTTTGATAAAAAATTGTACGAACTCGGCAGCGTTCGTTCTTCAGTATTTGGCAAAAATCTCACTCGCCAATCGCTTTTCACACAAACGACTTTTGCGGTACTCGGACATTTGGCAAAAGCCAAAGGAAGAGTAACAGAAGATGACATTCAAAACGCTCGCAACTTAATGGTACATCTTAAGTTAGATGCTAAAGCACGTGAACAAGCCCAGAAAGCCTTTACGCTCGGTAAAGAAGCGGATTTTCCACTTCGTACGGTAACCAAAGAGTTCCGCGAAGCCTGTGCAAGACGCCAAGATCTGTTGCGTTTCTTCATTCAAGTGCAAATTACTGCGACAATTCAAGATGGCGAATTAGATGCACAAGAGCAACAAGTGTTGTTTACAATTGCTGAAGCAATGGGCATTAGCCGTTTCCAATTTGAACAAATGTTGGGGATGGTAATGGCGGCACAACAATTTAGTGCGGGCGGTTTCCATCAACAATATTCGCAACAAAGTGGCTATTCTCAAGGAAGCTATCAAGGCGGATACGGCAACTACCAACAAAGCAGCCAGCCGAGTATTGAGGCGGCTTATAAAGTGTTGGGCGTAACCGCTGATGACGATCAAAACACCGTGAAGCGTGCTTATCGTAAATTGATGAACGAGAACCACCCTGATAAATTGGCAGCGAAAGGCTTGCCAGATGAAATGATGGAGCTGGCGAAAGAAAAAACCCAGCAAATTCAAGCCGCTTATGATTTGATTTGTAAACAAAAAGGTTGGAAATAGGAGTTTAAACGGATAACACGGGTTATCCGTTCTTTTTTGTATGATACCTCAAGTAATTTTAGCCCCAATGCAGGGCGTGTTAGATCCTTTCGTTCGTAAACTGCTTACTGCCGTGAACGATTATGATCTCTGTATTTCCGAATTTGTTCGTGTAGTCGATCAAAAATTGCCACGCAAAACCTTTTATCGCCTTTGTCCTGAACTGCATAATCAAGGTTTAACCGATTCTGGCACGCCTGTGCGAGTGCAGCTTTTAGGGCAATATCCAGAATGGTTGGCGGAAAATGCCGAGCTTGCCATTGAGCTAGGCTCACACGGTGTCGATCTTAATTGCGGTTGCCCATCAAAAACAGTGAATGGCAGTCAGGGCGGAGCCGCATTACTCAAAACGCCTGAATTGATTTACCAAGCCACTAAAGCCATTCGAGCCGCAGTGCCTAAAGCACAGCCCGTATCGGTGAAAGTGCGATTAGGCTGGGACAGCAGCGAGCAATGTTTTGAAATCGCTGATGCTGTCGCTCAAGGTGGAGCGAATGAAATTACCGTACACGGTCGAACCAAAATGGATAGCTACCGAGCCGAACGAATTAACTGGCAGGCAATTGGTGAAATCCAAAAACGACTCACCATTCCCGTGATTGCCAATGGTGAAATTTGGGATTACGCCTCTGCAAAAAAATGTCAAGAAATCACCGCTTGTCACCGTATTATGATTGGTCGCGGGGCGTTGAATACGCCTAATTTAAGCCGTGTCGTAAAATATAATCAGCCTAAATTGGCGTGGAACGAAGTGCTGCAACTGCTCTATCAATACGTCCAAATGGAAAACGAGCACGATTCAGGCTTTTATCACGTGGCACGCATTAAACAATGGCTACACTATTTGGATAAAGAATATCCAGAAGCTATGCAGCTGTTTCAAATACTGAAAACCGAACACGGCTACGATGGCTTGAAGGCACATATCGAACAAGCGGTCGAAAAAGGCACTCAAGGAGCATAACAATATGCAAAATTCAACTCACAACGAAAAAATTATTTTCAGCGAAGAAGATATTATTCAAGAACAAACCGAGCAATCTTTTCAGGCAAAACAAGTGTTTGATGAACAGGATGTCGTGATTGAAGATGAGCCAAACGCTTACCAAACGCTAGAAGAAACACGTGATGTCGAAGGCGAATTGCTACTAGATGATGATCTTAAGCCTTCCCGTTTTCGCGTACGAATGATTATGACCGCACTAGTGCTTTTCTGCGTTGCCTTACTCGCTCAAGGCGTGCAATGGATCTTCGATGCCATCACAGGACAACAATGGATTACGCTTTTCTTTGCGGTGGCGTTCTTCTTAATCAGCTTAACAGGCGTTGGAACGGTTTTCCAAGAGTGGAGAAAATTACGAAAACTCAGACAGCACGAGCAAATGCAGCAAGAATCGGAGCAATATCGCACCGAAACAGCGACGACAAGCGGTGAAAAATCGCAAGCCTTTTGCAAAGCGTTGGTTGAGCAGATGAAAAGCACACCGCAGCTTGAACAACATCAAAAACAGTGGCTTGCTCAAATCAACGATTATCATAATGCAGAGCAAGTGATGACGCTCTTTAGCCAAACGGTACTTACTCCGCTAGATAAACAAGCTCGCCAGCTGATTGCTAAACACGCTCGTGATAATGCGGTAATCGTGGCATTAAGCCCCATTGCAGTGGCAGATGTGTTAATGGTTGCGTGGCGAAATTTTGCCTTAATCAACAAAATTACCAAAATCTACGGGCTAGAATTGGGTTATTTCAGCCGCCTACATTTATTCAAAATGGTGATTAAAAATATGGTCTTCGCAGGCACAACCGAACTCGTTGCGGGAATGTTATCGCACAATGTCTTACGCAAACTTTTCGGACAAGCCATTCAAGGGCTTGGTGTAGGTATTCTTACAGCACGACTTGGTATTAAAGCAATGGAATTCTGCCGCCCGATTACCTTTACCGAAACAGAAAAACCAAGCCTAAAAGCAATGAGTAAAGAGATTTATCTTTCGATTGTGAATTCGGAGGAAAAAGAAATCTTTTTAAAAGAGTCGGAAAAAATCCTAAATCAGAGATAGAAGTCTAACAACATAAAATCGCCATTTAGCACTGCTGCAAAATGGCGATTTTTTATTCTTGCTTAAGAAGGACTACCCAATATCCATCGGATCAATATCCATCGCTAATTTCATTGTGCTTGGAATGGAAAACTGCTCTTTCTCATCATCAAACTCACTCAGCAATTTCTGCAGAGCCATTCTGGAAGGATGTTGCAACAACAATAACCAACGATAATACCCCGCCTTTTTCGCCAATGGTGCGGAAAAGGGGGGGCGAATTTGTAGTTCTTTTAAACCAAGTTCATTCGCTTTATTGGCAAAATAATGAGCAAGATTTTGCAAAAATTGCACCGCTTGTTCGCTATTTTTGCTGGTCGCTTTAAATAACACTTGCGAAGAAAATGGCGGCAATGTCATTAATTGTCGCATTTTCAAGGCTTCAGTCGCAAAATCGCCATAGCCTTTCTCTACCAAACTTTTGAGTAAAGGATGATCGGGGTAATGCGTTTGTAAAATCACTTCGCCTTGTTTTTCCGCACGCCCTGCTCTGCCCGAAACCTGCAAATAAAGCTGAGCTAAACGTTCTTCGGCTCGGAAATCAGTTGAAAACAGAGCCGAATCTACATTGATAATCGCCACCAAAGTGACATTCGGGAAATGATGCCCTTTTGCCAACATCTGCGTGCCAATCAAAATCTGGCTTTTACCCTCGCGAATATCATTGAGATGATTTTCGAGTGAACCTTTACGAGCGGTAGAATCGCGGTCAATTCGGCTAATTTTATAATCAGGAAATTGATCACTTAGCACTTGCTCAAGCTGTTCTGTGCCAAGCCCTGTGGTGACTAAATTAGTCGAACCACAATGACTGCATTGACGTGGAATCACACGTTGCGAAGCACAATGATGGCAACGCAAAACACGTTGTTTTTGATGGTACGTATAAGGCTTTTCACAAGCGGCACATTCACATACCCAGCCACATTCGTGGCATAGCAAAACGGGGGCAAAACCGCGACGATTGAGAAACAGCATCACTTGATTGCCCTTTTCCAGATGCGTTCGCATCTTAGCAAGAAGCTGCTCAGAAAGCCCTGCCGTAACTCGTTGCATTTTAAGATCAATGATTTGCTGTTTGGCTTGTTGAGCATTTCCCGCTCGGGCAGTAAGCGTGAGTTCAGTAAATTTGCCTTTCTGCACATTTTGTACGCTTTCCAAACTTGGGGTTGCAGAGCCTAAGATAATCGGAATATTCAGATTTTTTGCTCGAATTACCGCCAAATCTCGAGCGTGATAACGCCAGCCATCTTGCTGCTTAAATGAAGCATCGTGCTCTTCATCAATAATTATTAAGCCTAAATTTTGGAACTGCGTGAAAAGAGCCGAGCGCGTGCCAATCACAATCGCACTCTCGCCATTTTTTGCCCGCAGCCACGCATTAAGCCGCTCCGTTTCATTCATATTCGAATGTAGCACGTCCATTTCCACGTTAAAACGAGCTTTAAATCGCTGAATTGTTTGCGGTGTCAGCCCAATTTCAGGCACAAGCACTAGCACTTGCTCACCACGATTCAACGAGGTTTCAATCGCCTGCAAATAGACTTCGGTTTTGCCCGAACCTGTTACCCCATTGAGCAAAAACGTTTCGAATCCATTTCGTACGCTCAAACGGCTAACCACTAGCGTTTGTTGCTTGTTCAACACCAAGCGATTTTGGCTATTTACAAGCGGTCGATTTCCCAATTTTTCTTGCCAAGATTGAGCAAGAAACGGCATTTCAATTTTTTCAATCAGCCCTTTTTCAAGCAATCCCTTCCACGCTGTTGGGCTACAAGCGGTCGGTTTTTCAAAAAATTCTGCAAATTGAGCCAATTCATTTAGCAAATCTTGTTGCTTTTTCGCCCGCTTGAAATCGCTCGAATCTAATGCAGCTCTACCTGCTTCCGTTACCACGAAATAATCTGGCTGCGAACGCTGTGTCGAATCTCCTTGACGCAATTTCACAGGTAAAGCACTACTTAACACTTCACCAATCGGGGCGTGATAATACTTCGCCGCCCAATTCAGTAGCGTGAACATTTCGTCATCAAAAACCGATTCAAGATCTAATACTTCCTTGATTGGCTTAAGTTTTTCGGCTGGAATATCGCTGGTTTCAGGAAAATCAATCGCAATGCCAACTTTAGTCTGGTTACCGAAAGGCACGCTCACTCGAGCCCCCTTCACCGCAGAAAAATAGTCGGGTAAAAGGTAATCAAAATAACGATTTAACGGAACGGGTAATGCAACTCGGATTAGTTTCATAGCTTATAATAAAAACAAACCCTGTATTTAACAGGGCTTGTTGATTGAGTTTATCGATTATTCTTCAGTGGTTTCAGAAGCTGTATTTACTTCTTCAACATTATCTGTTTCATCATCTTCAGGTTCGCAAATACGCTCAAGGCTTACGACTTGCTCTTCTTCTGCCGTACGGATAATGCGAACACCTTGTGTGTTACGACCTACGAGACTTACCTCTGCAACACGTGTACGAACAAGCGTACCTGCATCAGTAATCAACATAATTTGGTCAGTTTCTTCAACTTGAACTGCGGCAACCACTTTACCGTTACGCTCGTTCACTTTAATTGAAACCACCCCTTTCGTCGCACGCGATTTCACAGGGTATTCACTTAATGCAGTACGTTTACCGAAGCCATTTTGAGTAACCGTTAAAATATCGCCTTCCGTATGTGGAATAACAAGTGAAACCACTTTGTCGGTATTTAGGTTAATACCTTCATCGTTTTCTTCGGTTTCAATATCAACGATTTCCGCCTCTTCCACTTCATCAGAAATTTCAGTAGTTGCAAGTTTGATACCGCGAACCCCTGTTGCCGTACGTCCCATTGCACGCACCGCTTTCTCTTCAAAGCGAACCACTCGACCTTGAGAAGAGAACAACATAATTTCGCTTTCGCCATTGGTGATATCTACGCCAATGAGCTCATCGCCTTCACGCAACGTTAACGCAATTAAACCGTTCGTACGCACATTACTGAATGCGTTAAGAGCGACTTTTTTCACAACACCGCTTGCGGTTGCCATAAAGACAAATTTATCTTCTGAGAATTCGCCATTTGGAATCGGTAAAATCGCTGTAATACGTTCATTTTCGTCTTTTACAAGCGGTAGAATATTCACGATTGGCGTACCACGAGCCCCACGGCTTGCTTGTGGTAATTGATACACTTTCAATTGATATAAGCGACCACGACTTGAGAAACAGAGAATCGTATCGTGGGTATTCGCTACTAACAGTCTTTCAATGAAATCATCTTCTTTCATCTTCGTTGCAGATTTACCTTTACCACCACGACGCTGTGCTTCGTAATCTGAAAGCGGTTGGTATTTCACGTAACCTTCGTGAGAAAGTGTAACTACCACATCTTCAGGAGCAATTAAATCCTCAATATTGATATCCGCAGAGGCTGCTGTAATTTCAGTACGACGAGCATCGCCAAAGTTAGCTTTAACGGTTTCTAACTCTTCACGAATTACTTCCATTAAACGATCTGCACTGTTTAGAATGTGCAATAACTCAGCAACTACCACAAGTAATTCTTTGTACTCTTCAACGATTTTTTCGTGCTCTAATCCTGTTAAACGGTGTAAGCGTAATTCTAAAATCGCACGAACTTGAGCTTCAGATAAATAATATTC
This sequence comes from uncultured Haemophilus sp., assembly GCA_963545995.1. GTDB lineage: Bacteria > Pseudomonadota > Gammaproteobacteria > Enterobacterales > Pasteurellaceae > Haemophilus_A. Next base: position 10,822 of record CAUUKJ010000029.1, on the reverse strand, counting down.
ACTATCACGAATACCTAAATGTTCAGGTAAATCTTCAGGGCGAGAAGCATTTACACCTGCACTTTCTAGCATCGCAGCCACATTCCCCAATGCCCAAGCACGAGAGAGCAAGCCTTCACGAGCTTCTTCTGCAGTTTTTGAATTACGGATAAGTTCAATAACAGGATCGATATTGGCTAACGCAATCGCTAAACCTTCTAAAATATGTGCACGCTCACGAGCTTTACGCAATTCAAAAATCGTACGACGTGTTACTACTTCACGGCGGTGTTTAATAAATGCCGCAATAATTTGCTTGAGGTTCAATACTTTTGGCTGACCATTATCTAATGCCACCATATTGATGCCAAAAGTGACCTGCATTTGTGTAAGTGAATAAAGATGATTTAACACAATCTCTGCAACTGCATCTGATTTCACTTTAATTTCGATTTTGATGCCCGTGCGTTGTGATAAATCTTTAACTTCGCTAATGCCCTCGATTTTTTTCTCATCCGAGAGTTCATTAATTTTTCTCACAAGTTCAGCTTTATTTACTTGATAAGGCAGTTCTGTCACAACGATGGTTTCACCACCTCTTGCACTAGTTTCAATCGTTGCTTTAGCACGTACATACACTTTACCACGCCCAGTGTGGTAAGCATCATAGATCCCTTTTCGACCATTAATAAGTGCTGCAGTCGGGAAATCTGGCCCAGGAATATATTGCATCAACTCATCAATAGTGATCTCTTCATTTTCAATATATGCCAAACAGCCATCTAACACTTCGCTTAAGTTATGTGGCGGAATATTGGTTGCCATACCTACCGCAATCCCTGAAGAACCATTCACTAATAAAGCGGGGATTTTGGTTGGCAACACATCAGGAATCATCTCTTTGCCATCATAGTTTGGCGAGAAATCGACAGTTTCTTTATCTAAATCAGTGAGCAATTCTTGCGTGATTTTCTGCATACGTACTTCGGTATAACGCATTGCAGCCGCAGCATCACCATCAATTGAACCAAAGTTACCTTGTCCATCAACTAACATATAACGTAAAGAAAACGGCTGAGCCATACGCACGATGGTGTCATAAACTGCTGAGTCACCGTGAGGGTGGTATTTACCGATTACATCACCTACCACACGTGCAGATTTAACGTGCGGACGGTTGAATGTATTGCTGTTTCGATCCATCGAAAACAACACACGGCGGTGTACGGGTTTTAATCCATCACGCACATCAGGCAATGCACGCCCTACAATTACGGACATCGCATAGTCGAGATAAGACGTTTTCAGTTCGTCTTCGATACTGACGGGGGTAATATCTTTGGCTAATTCGCTCATTGAAATTTCCTAATCAAGTTTATAAAAAAGAAAGCCTTAAATCCAAAGGCAAAAATTGTGCGAATTATAGCATAAAAAGGAGAGGTCGTCAGATAAAAGTTGATATTTAAGGTCGTAGAAAATGACGGATTGAACGCCCAAAAAGAAAGGACGAACTTCCGTTCGTCCTCTATTTACCACATAAAATAGCTATATTTTTACGCCTGATTACTCACAATCACACGTAAGCTATCTAATCGCCAGTTTGCTAATTCAAGTTGAGCAAGAGTTGCATTAAGTTGATCTTCAAGAGCTTGAATTTCATCTTCGCGGATGTTTTTATTCACCGATTTCAACGCTTCCAAGCGGTGTAATTCCGCTTGCAATTTACTATTCGCCTCTTGTTTCGCTTGAGCTACGATCTCTGCCGCTTGCTCTACGACTTTCTGTTCGCTTACGCTAATCAATTTCTCAATATTGCGGCGTGCCATTTTCACAATTTGGTTTGCCATTTGACGATTCACAGGCTTAAGCTGTTTTTCCAAACCGTTGAACGACACTTGCTCCGCCAAGTTATTGCCTTTACTATCGAGCAAAATACGAATCGGTGTTGGCGGGAGGAAGCGAGTTAAGTTCAAGCCTTTCGGCGCTTGGGTTTCCACCACATAAATCGTTTCAAGCAACAATGTTCCCGCTGGCAAGTTTTTGTTAATGAGCAACGACACCGCCGATTTACCAATATCACCCGATGTAATCAAATCAATGCCGTTGCGAACCATTGGATGATCCCACGTTAAGAATTCCACTTCTTCACGCATTAACGCAAGCTGACGATTGAAAGTGACCGTATTGCCCTCTTCAGAAAGTCCTGGAAAATCTGGCACGAGCATATGCCCTGTTGGGCGAATCACAATGCTCTGCTCGCCCAAATCTTCTTGCTCCACGCCAATCACATCAAACAAATTCAAGGCAAAATTGACCAATTGTGGCTGATTATCTTGCTCGGCAATTGCAGCAGCTAATTGTTGAGCCGATTCGCCACCGTTTGAATTCAATTCAAGCAAGCGGTCGCGTCCACGTTCAAGTTCTTGTTTCAAGGCTTGTTGGCGTTTGTGCGTTTTTGCAATTAATTCGTCTAATCCGTCCGCTTGTGGGTTTACAAAATAACTTTCTAATGCCTCGCCAAATTCACGGTAAAGCGTCGTGCCCATTGGGCAAGTTTCTTCAAACGCATTTAAGCCTTTGTGATACCAATCAGCAAGCACACTTTGAGCGGATTGTTCAAAACAAGGGACGTGAATTTTGATGTCGTTTTTCTGACCAATACGATCTAAACGCCCGATGCTTTGTTCCAATAAATCAGGATGATCAGGTAAGCCAAACAACACCAAATTGCTTGCAAATTGGAAGTTACGCCCTTCCGAGCCAATGCTTGAGCTGATTAAAACCTGAGCACCTTCTTCTTGTTGAGCAAAATAAGCCGAAGCCTTATCACGTTCCACAATCGACATTTTCTCGTGGAATACCGCTGAACGAATGCCCTCTTTTTCACGCAGAATCTGCTCTAATGCGATCGCTGTTTCTGCGTGTTTACAAATAACCAACATTTTTTCATCGCGATGATTTTTCAAAAATGTAATTAACCATTCCACACGCGGATCGAATTCTGTCCAACGAGCATTAGGGTTAAAACGTTGGAATAAGCGTTCTGGATAAAGGCGATCGCTCATTTTTAACGCCCCCATTGTGCCCATCACTTTCAACGCGTTCGCGTATTGACTTGGCAACTCAAGGTTAATTTGATGATATTCACGATGTGGGAAACCTTTCACGCCTTGACGCGTATTGCGGAACAACACTCGGCTTGTACCGTGGCGGTCAATCAGCTCTTTAATCAACTCTTGACGCACCTGCAAGCGGTCAGATTCTGCCGATTTTTCGCTATTGATAATTTTAAACATCGGCTCGGTATCTTCTTCGCTCAATAATTCTGAAATCGCATTTTGCCCATCATTGCTCAAAGGTTTATCGTTTAACAAGGTCGCCACCGCATCCGCCACAGGCTGATAGGCATTTTGTTCTTGCTCAAACGCTGCATAATCGTAGAAACGATCTGCATCTAACAGGGCAAGACGTGCAAAATGGCTCTCTTGCCCAAGTTGTTCTGGCGTTGCGGTTAAAAGTAAAACAGACGGAATCTGTTTTGCCAGTTTTTCCACCAATTGATACGCAACGGAAGGCTCTTCTTCCGACCAAGCCAAGTGATGAGCCTCATCGACAATCAACATATCCCATTGGCACGCCAAAGCCTGCTTCGCACGGTTTGGCATCGTTTCCAACCAATCAATCGACGCAATGACCATTGATTCACTTTCAAACGGATTTTCGCTTACATCGTCTCCATTTTCATCCGCTTTATCGAAATCAGCACAACGTTCTTCATCGAACAGCGAGAATTTAAGGTTAAAGCGACGCAACATTTCCACCAGCCATTGATGTTGCAAGGATTCAGGCACCAGCACCAACACCCGCTCCGCACGCCCTGCAAAAATTTGCTGTTGCAAAATCATCCCTGCTTCAATGGTTTTCCCCAAGCCTACTTCATCGGCAAGCAACACTCGTGGTGATAAACGTTGCCCCACTTCTTTGGCAATGTGAAGCTGATGCGGAATTAGGCTGGCACGAATGCCACGCAATCCACGCAACGGCGACTGAAATTGAGCTTGCTGATGTTGCAACGCTCGATAACGTAACGCAAAGCGATCCGCACGATCAATCTGAGCCGAAAATAGGCGGTCTTGTGGACGGCTAAAGCTCACTTTGTGGTTCAACTGCATTTCAGGCAACACCACTTCTTCTTGCGTGTCCGTTCGATTACCCAAATAAAATGCCACGCCTTGATTATCCATCACCTGCGTAACCACCATCTGCCAGCCCTCTTGCGAGCTAATCACATCGCCCGCTTGGAATTGCACACGCGTTAATGGGGCAGCTGAAACCGCATAAATCCGCTCATCTTCCGCTGCTGGAAATTGAATCGTCACCGTGCGGTTGTCCACATTTGAAACTAAACCTAAACCTAAATTATTTTCGGATTCGCTGATCCATCTTTGCCCTACGACAAACATTTTCGCCTCTTTTTTCTATAATGATTAAGCACATATTTTAGCAAAATTGAGCTTTTGATTCACGCACAGAAAAACAAATCAGGCTTGATATAACAGAATTTACACAGCTTTTATTGCATTCTCTCACTTGTAAATGTACAATCTTTTGTACAACTTTCAGAGGGATTTTCTATGCAAGCTATTTCTTATTCACAAGTTCGCCAAACATTGGCAAAAACAATGACCTCCGTAGTTGAAAACTACGAACCCGTATTAATTACCCGAACAACAGGCGAAGATTGCGTGCTAATTTCGCTTGCTCATTACCGTTCTCTTGAGGAAACCGCTTATTTATTACGCTCGCCTGCTAATGCCCAACGCTTACTTTCTGCGGTAGAACAATTGCGTGAAGGCGAAGGACAAGAAAGAGAATTAATTGAATGAAACTTACCTTTGCCGACGAGGCTTGGGAAGATTATTTATATTGGCAAGCAACCGATAAAAAACAGCTCAAGCGAATCAATAACTTAATTAAAGATATTCAACGCTCCCCTTTTGAGGACATTGGCAAACCTGAACCGCTCAAGTTTAATCTGAGCGGTTTTTGGTCGCGTCGAATTGATGAAGAACATCGCCTTGTTTACGCTGTGACAGATGATGCCATCTTAATCGCAGCCTGTCGTTACCATTACTAATTTTGAAATTTATGGCTCTTTTTTATTCCCCAACAAAAGCAAAAAATACAACTGCAAAAGACAAACTAAAAACAACCGCTTCACAGAAAGTCAAGGTGCAATCGCTCGACTATCAAGGCTTAGGCGTGGCAAAAATCAATGGCAAAATGTGGTTTATTGAAAACGCTTTGCCTGATGAAGAGGTGGAAATCAAAACGATTGAAGAGAAACGTCAATATGGGCGGGCAAAAGCGGTCAAAATTATCAAAAAATCTGCAAAACGCCAAACGCCTTTTTGTCAATATTACACACAATGTGGTGGCTGCCAAATGCAGCATATTTCGCTTGATTTACAGCGAGAAGCCAAGCAAAAAGCTCTTTTCCATCGTCTGCAAAAACTGCAAGAGAATCCAATTGATTTCCAGCCAATGATTGCAGGCAACGATAAACATTATCGCCGTAGAGCAAGATTGAGCATCGCCCAACAAAAAGGCGAATGGGTAATGGGATTTCGCTTGCAAAATTCCAACCAAATTATACCGCTTGAACGCTGTGATATTTTAGAAGAACCTTTAACGAGCCTTCTGCCAACGCTACAGCAACTTATCGCCACGTGGCAAAACAAAAAGTTACTCGGGCATATTGAGCTGGTGCTTGCGGATAATGGCATTGCGATGTTTTTGCGTCATTTAGGTGAAATCAATGAGAAAAATCGTTTACAGCTACTCGCTTTTGCCGAGCAAGAACAGCTCTCGCTTTTTGTGATGACGGAAGAAAATCAGATAGAGCATTGGGCGGGCGAATTGCCTTACTACCAAATTGACGGCTTGAAATTGGCGTTTTCTATCCGCGATTTTATTCAAGTGAATCGCGAATTAAATCAAAAAATGGTCGAAACCGTCCTTAATTGGTTGGAACTCCAACCGCAAGATCGTATTCTCGATCTCTTCTGCGGAATGGGTAATTTTACCTTACCTATCGCTCAAAAAGCAGCCTATGTAGTAGGTGTAGAAGGCGTGCAAGAAATGGTAACGCAAGCTCAACAAAATGCCAAAATCAATGGCTTAAACAATGTGGCATTTTATCAAACCAACCTCGATGAGCGTTTTGCCGATCAACCTTGGGCAAAAGAACCATTCGATAAAGTACTGCTCGACCCTGCCCGCAATGGTGCCTTATTTGCCCTTGATCACTTGTGTGAACTCAATGCTGAACGCATCGTTTACGTATCTTGTAACCCTGCCACATTAGTTCGTGATGCGGAAAAATTGATTCAATCAGGCTACCGCTTAGAAAAAGCAGCAATGATTGATATGTTCCCGCATACGGGGCATTTGGAATCGGTGTCGTTGTTTATCAGGAAGTAATTTAAAGAGGGGTTATTTCCCCTCTTTTTCTTCGTTTTCTATATTCTCCGACGTTGAAATTACCGCCCTCGCTCGGTCATCCATTTTTACTTCAATTTTATGATCCACCACCACATTCATATTGATAGTAATCCCTTCCTCTGGCGTTTCAAGCTGGATTTTAGGCGTGCAAGCGGTTAAAAAGAGGAGAAAGATTGCAAAGGCAATCTGCGTAATTTGTTTCATTTTTTGCTATCCAATTTACGATAAAGATTACTTTCGATTTCTTGTTCAACGTTAGAACCTGCGTTAATTAAATGCCACAAATGGAACAGGTTTTCTTTGTGGTTGTAATTAAAGTTTACGCGGGCTTTTTCTTGTTTATTTATCTGCATTTTGAGTTGTGAATTTAAATGCAACTCACCAGATTTTGCGACGTTAATTTGGCTTTTGAGTTCGTTTATGGTGGTATCATTTAATAAATAAACCAAAATCTGCTCAGAATAGCCACTACTTTTCGAAATTGCCTCCATCATTTCTGGCGAAATTTTGAGATTAGATGGCGATTCTTGCCAAAGCTGCCCATCGCAAACATAACAAGGCGAACCATTGAGCCAAAATGGCAAGCGGGCACTGGCTCGACCGCGTAGATCAATTTGCTGATATTGTGCCACATCTAAAATAGATTCAAAGCGGATATGCTCCAATTCCAAATAAGCAGGTTTAACCTGCGGCAAGGCTAAATGCTCGATTTCTAATTCGCCATCTAGCAAATTCATCGTCATTTTGTTTAAATTCAACGGCTTTTTGTGGCTATAAGGGTAATAGCCAGACACGTTTACGTGAATGTTAGTGATGAGCAAGCCAACATTCACCTCTGCAATATTGACCGCAATAGGTTTCTTCCGCCCGAAGATAAGTTGCGTATCTTCAAGCTGATAGGGTAGATTAAACTCAATGCCGTTAATATCGCCTTTTGGAATGGAAATGCCACCATTTTTTATTGAAATTTGACCGCTGGCACGAATACCGCCATTCGCTTTTGTGCTAAAGGTGGTTTCGCCCGTTACCGTTCCCGCCTTGATAACCCAATCGGAACGCTCTGGGATGAGCGATTGGAATACATCCGCAGGCTGTTCTTTCCACGTGAATTTGCCGTGAAATAAGCTCGATTTGGCTTGCTCGGTAAGATCGCGTTGAGCATTTACAAAAATCGGTCCAATTTTGCCCGCTTGTATTTTGCCATCGAAACGCAGCTTTTCAATTTCTCCGCTCATATTGAGCATCGCTTCTGTATTGGCAAGTCTGCCGCCATAATCAAAGGATAACGCAGGGCTGTGTAGCTTCGCTTCGCCTGTGAGCGTCCATTTGTCAATATCGAATTTGATCGGTTTCGTCAGAGCAAGTTGCGTTTTTTCGAGCAGCATACTCGATTTTTTCACGTTTGCTAATACGCCATCAAGCTGTTCAATTTCAACCTGATCGGCGTACCATTGCCCGCAGCCTTGCAAGTCAATTTGGCTATTTAACGCATTGAGATGAGCTTTGCCGTTAAGCGTCCAACGCCATAAATCACGTTGATTTTTCTCGCCTTCAAAATCATCAAAATAGTGTAAAAAGCCCATTTTGAAATTGTTTGCTGAACCATCTAAATTCAGTTCCAACTCACGGAAATCGGGCGTTTCGCCTTTAAAATTCGCTTGGAAACGACCTGTTACACCATAGCGATTAAACTCAATATCACCAAGCGGGATCTTCAATTCTTTAATGGTAATAAAACGCTCTTTGCCGCTAATCATATTAAACACGGATTTCGGCGAGAACTTCATCCCTTTTTCATTGGCGTAAATGGTAGAAAGGCTGGTTAGAATAAAACTGTTGTATTTCACGTTGCCTGAAAGGGTAAGCGGCAAATCAAACTCCGAAGCATTTTTAATCGTCCCCTTTGTGGTGGCAAGGCTGAGGGTATTTTGATCGTGCGAGAATAAGTTCAAGCGGAATTCCGTTTGAACGGGGAAAATTTGCCCTTGTAAAATATCTTGCGGTGTAAAAGTGGCGGTAGTGGAACCATTGATTGGAAAATCGGGTAGCCATTCCCAATAAAATTTACCTTGATAAATATAAAAGGATTTAAAGTCGAATTTAAACGGTAATTTCAGCGTGTTTTTCGGTTCTTTTTCAAAGGTTACCATTGCCGTACCCACCAGATTTTTTTCTTCATCGGGCGACCAATTGAGCAAAGCACTCCCTTCACGCAAAATCGGGTTTTCAACCACATCTGACGGCAAGGACCAATGGTAATCGCCCTCAAATTGGCGTGGCAAATCAAGCAAGTTATCGCTTAACTGGGTTGTAAAAAAGAGGTTGTGTTTTTCTTTTTCTGCAGGTTGATAAAACAAATTGCCCGTAAAAAGATGATTGGCAAATTTCCCCTCAAATTTGACCGCTTGTTGCTCAAGATTTGCGGAAAGTTCGCCTTTTAAATAGGCAAGCGTTACCTCTGCAGGGGAAGTCAGCAACTGTTTTAAACGCGGAGAAAACGTATCGGGAATGTTTTTCCAAGCCAACGCTTTCACTTCCATCGCCATTTCAGGCAAAAAAGCCAAAATCGGCGTAAGTGAAAAGGTATTATTCTGGCTTTCTGAAGCGGGCAAATTGGCTAAACATTGGTAGTCTAAAATCACTCTCTCAGTCTGCACGGTCTTAGGCGATTGCCAATTGAACTGGATTGGAGCAACTTCGACCAAAGCACAATTTTGGTAACTAACCGAAAAAGCAGGTAAAAGCACTGAGCTTTTCTCTAATCCAAAATTATTTTGCGTGCGCTTAATGGCCCAACCTTCAGGCATAAAATGGTTGAGCGTGCTAAAAAATTGTGGACTAGAAATGAATAATGCTCCGCCCACAATGAGCAGAGCAATTAGCCCCAATAAACCGAGAAAAAGGCGTTTTAGCATAAATAAAAGCGACAAGCGGTTAAATATTGGTAAAAGGATACAACATCGCTAAAAACAGCGCGAGCGACCAACCAATCGGATTCTTAATTTGTTTCTCGCCTTTGCCAAGTAATAACCAAGCCAAAATAGCAAAAATGGCAAATTGTACGCCAAAGTAGATGAAATAAGGCTCGAATGACATTTCTGGCATAATTTGCAGCTGCTGATAAAGCACAAAAGCAACCCAAATATAATTCAAAATAAGCACGAGCAAGGCAATTTGAATAAGCAATTTGAAAAAGCCATCAAGACGGCTTTTTGCCAACATCATATACCAACCTGCAAGAAGAATGCCGAGTAAAATCTGAGCAAAATTATTCGCACGAATACCGTTGAAAAGTGACGGCAATTCCACCCAATAAATGACTAAATATTGCAGCATTGCAAGGGCGGTAATGCCTAAACAGCCATAAGCCACCGCATTATTCGGGCGTTCGGTGTTGGGCAAATTCCAATAAATGAACGAGAGCAAAATAGAGGCTATTTCCACCATTAACATCGGAATATGTTTTGGCGTGAAAGCAAGGGTATAAGCTAAATTTCCGATCGCAAAAATCAGGAAAAATTTAAACACAAACAGCAATCGCCCTGCTTGTCCTGGGCAAATTTGCCCTTTCCAGAAAACAAATAGGCTGATTAAAATTGCCACTAAGAAAGCGAATAAATAAGGCGAGATAAAAATCATATTCGCAGGTGCGGTGGTGTAATTGAGCAACATTTGCACGAAAAGCATTGCTAAAAGTGGCAAAAGAGCGTGCGTTGCAATTTCATATTTTTTTTCAGAGTCGTGATGATGAGCCATAATTAAATTTCAAAAATGATTTTGTGGCGGAATTATGCCATAATATTACCAATTTTTTAATGTTTAAGAGGGTTTAATCACAATGAGAATTTTGCATACAATGTTACGCGTGGGCAACTTAGAGCGTTCAATCAAATTCTATACCGAAGTGTTAGGAATGAAATTACTACGCACGAGCGAAAACAGCGAATATAAATATACGCTAGCGTTTTTAGGTTATGCCGATGAAAGTGAAAGTGCGGTGATTGAACTGACCTATAACTGGGGTGTTGAGAGCTACGATTTAGGCACGGCTTACGGACATATCGCATTAGGCGTGGATGATATTTATCAAACAGTTGAAGCCATTCGTGCCGCAGGCGGCAAAATTACCCGTGAACCTGGTCCAGTTTTAGGTGGCAAAACCGTGATTGCCTTTGCTGAAGATCCTGATGGTTATAAAATTGAGTTTATTGAAAATAAACAAGCTCAAGACGCGTTAGGTAACTAATTCTTTTTTAGGGGCTGTACTAGATAACTAGACTAAACTCCCCTTAACTAATTGTTTTAAAATGGAAATTTGAGATTTTATATCACTGTGATT
>CAUUKJ010000028.1:0-29872 GCA_963545995.1 uncultured Haemophilus sp. | reverse complement strand
ACCTGAACAAGCGGTGGAACCTGAACAAGCGGTGGAACCTGAACAAGCGGTGGAACCTGAACAAGCGGTGGAAATTGTTGAGGAAATTGCAAAAGAGCAAGTTGAAGAACATTCTGACGAAGTTGAAGAAACTGAGGTTTCCATTGAAACAAAGCAAGACGAATACCAAGAAAAACCTGCTAACAAAAGCGGTTTTTTCAGCCGTTTAATTCAAGGCTTAATTAAAACCAAACAAAGCATTGGTTCAGGTTTCCGCAACTTTTTCCGTGGCAAAAAAATTGACGATGAGCTATTTGAAGAACTAGAAGAACAGCTATTGATTGCCGATTTAGGGATGCCAACGACCACGAAAATTATCAATAACTTAACGCAACACGCAACAAAACAGCAATTAAAAGATGCGGAGTTACTTTATCAGCAATTAAAACAAGAGCTTGCTGATGTCTTAAAACCAGTGGCTCAGCCGTTGGAAATTGATGCGAGCAAAAAGCCGTATGTGATTTTAATGGTGGGCGTAAATGGTGTAGGTAAAACCACAACCATTGGTAAACTGGCGAAGAAATTCCAAGATGAAGGCAAATCTGTGATGTTAGCCGCAGGCGATACTTTCCGTGCAGCAGCGGTGGAACAGCTACAAGTTTGGGGAGAGCGAAATAATATTCCTGTAGTAGCTCAAGCAAGCGGATCAGATTCTGCGTCAGTAATTTTTGATGCGATGCAATCTGCTTCTGCTCGAAATACCGATGTGTTAATTGCGGATACCGCAGGTCGTTTGCAGAATAAAAATAACTTGATGGACGAGTTGAAAAAAATCGTGCGTGTAATGAAAAAATATGACGAAACTGCACCGCACGAAATTATGCTCACCCTTGATGCTGGCACAGGTCAAAATGCGATTAGCCAAGCGAAACTCTTTAACGAAGCGGTAGGTTTAACAGGGATTACCTTAACGAAATTAGATGGTACAGCAAAAGGTGGCGTCATCTTTGCGATTGCAGATCAATTTAATATCCCAATTCGTTTTATCGGGGTGGGTGAAAAAATTGAAGACTTGCGTCCGTTTAATTCTGAAGAGTTTATCGAAGCATTATTTAGCCACGAAGAATAGCGTATAAGGCAATACAATGATCAAATTTAACAACGTAAACAAGGTCTATAAAGGGAATAAAGCCGCCTTGCAAGGGATTAGTTTTCATATTCAAAAAGGCGGAATGGCATATTTAACGGGGCATTCCGGGGCTGGGAAAAGCACTTTGCTCAAGTTAGTTATGGGCATTGAACGTGCCAATGGCGGTAATATTGAATTCAATGGCTACGACATTACCCGCCTTGCTTCGCACGAGCTGCCATTTTTACGTCGCCAAATTGGAATGGTGCATCAAGATTACCGTTTATTAACTGATCGCACGATTTTAGATAACGTTGCTTTGCCGTTAATTATTCAAGGTTATAATCAGCAGATGGTTGAGCGAGAAGCCAGAATAGCCCTCTCTCGCGTTGGATTATCAGGTAAAGAAAACTATTTTCCTCATCACCTTTCAGGCGGCGAACAACAACGTGTAGATATTGCGAGAGCGATTGTTCATCGCCCGATGGTATTGCTTGCCGATGAGCCGACAGGTAATTTGGATGAAAAATTGTCGTTTGAAATTTTCCGTCTTTTTGAAGAGTTTAATCAACAAGGCACTACTGTTATTGTTGCTACGCACGATACCAATATCATTACCAAACGTCCAAAACCTTGTTTAATTTTAGAACAAGGACATCTCAAAAATAATTAGGCATAAGGATAGATTATGACGCTTTTCAATACGAGATTGGGAGCTCAAACGCGGTATATTTTGCGAGCAGTTTGGAGCGATTTAATCAAACGTAAATTAGGCACTTTTCTGACGGTTTTAGTCATCGCCGCCTCACTAACTATTCCAACGGTCAGTTATTTACTTTGGAAAAATATCAATCACGCTGCAACGGAATTCTATCCTGAACCTGAATTAACCGTTTATTTGAACAAAAATCTATCCGATAACGAAGTTAATTTGGTGGTAGAAAAAATCCGCCAATTTGATACAGATAAAATCGAGAACCTCAATTTTATTTCTCGACAACAAAGTTTGGAAGACTTCAAAACGTGGTCTGGTTTCGCTGAAGCGTTAGATATTGTTGAGGATAACCCATTGCCAGCGGTAGTGATCTTAAAACCGAAAAAGGCTTTTACGCAAAATGATGAGATGCTCACGCTTCGCAACGGATTACAAAATATCAAAGGTGTACAAGAAGTTCGACTTGATAATGGTTGGCTTGAAAAATTGACTGCTTTAACTTGGCTTTTTGCACGAATTGGCACACTTTGTACGGTGCTAATGATGATCGCTGTCTTTTTAGTGATTGGCAATGTGGTCAGAACAGATGTAGCAAATAGCCGCTCATCAATTGAAGTGCAGCAATTATTAGGGGCAACCGATCACTTTATTGCCCGACCATTTCTGTATAAAGGGATGATTTATGGCTTTTTAGGTAGCCTACTTGCTATTCTATTTAGCTCAATTGTAATTAGCTATTTAGTTGGCGTAGTGAAATATGTAACAGATATTTTTACCGTGCAATTTGAACTGAATGGTTTAGATCTCAGTGAAATATTCTTCATTGCCGTTATCAGTATTTTTATCGGCTGGCTTTCAGCGAATATTGCGACCAATAAGCATATTATTCGATTGGGAGGAAGATAACTATTTCATTTATATTATTTAAATAAAATAGTTGGTAAAAATGTGGTTAAAGCCTTATAGTACAAGGCTTTAACCACTCTTTTTGAAATATGGCAAACAAAATAATCTTCAACGTTATAAATGTCTCCGCTGTAATAAAACATTTACCCTGAAATCCAAATTAAATCCTGAACAAATTTGGTCAGATTATTTAATTGGAAAACAAACCCAAAAACAGCTCGCTAATAAATATCATTGTTCCTCTAGAACTATTCGAAGATATTTAGAAAAAGCGGCTAAATCAGCTCTAAAACCCTCTGAAAATAAATATCTAAACCTTATTATTGATACCACCTTCTTTCATCGTGATTTTGGCGTAATGGTTTTTATTGATAGCCGTTCAACAAAAGTGGTTTACCATCAAATTGTAAAAACAGAAAAAGATATTTACTACAAAAAAGCACTCAATCGGTTACGAGAAAAAGGCTATATAATTCAATCAATTACCTGTGATGGCAGAAGAGGTTTATTAAAAGATTTGTTTAATACGCCTACGCAGATGTGTCAATTCCATTTGGTCGCTATTGTGATGAGAGCATTAAGAAAAAAACATCAATCCCACGCAGGAAGAGAATTAAAAACTATTATAAAGACGCTAAAAACGAGTTCAAAAAATGAATTTTATCTGAAAATGAGTAAGTGGCGAAAAAAGCATTACAACTTCTTAGAGGAACGTTCAGAAAAACAGAATGAGAAAGGTAAATATCCATATAAACATCGTAGCGTTCGAAGTGCTGCTGCAAGTATTAAGCGATATTATGAATATATTTTTACTTACGAGAAATATCCTGAATTAAATATCGAAAAGACGACAAATAGGATTGAGGGATTGTTTAAAGAACTTAAAGATAAATTACGCCCTCACAGTGGTTTAACGAGAAAACATAAGATCTTGTTTATACAGGATTTTTTGAATAAGAAAAGTTGGTAAGGAAGAGTGAAAATAATCATTACCAACTATTTGGTCCTATATGACGCTAATTTCGCGACGTAAAGGACATTTTTATTTAAACACAGCCCAAACAGGAGAGTGATCCGATGGTTTTTCCATTGCACGGATTTCTAAATCGATTCCTGTTTCTACACAACGTTCAGCAAGCGGTTTAGAGGCTAACACTAAATCAATGCGAAGTCCACGGTTATCGTCAAAGCCTTTTGAACGGTAGTCAAACCACGAGAATTTGTCATTTGCTTCTGGGTGCATTGCTCGGAAAGTATCTACTAATCCATAGCCACATAAACGGTCTAACCATTCACGTTCTTCAGGTAGGAAGGAACATTTTCCATCTCGTAACCAACGCTTACGATTAGGTTCGCCAATGCCGATGTCTAAATCGGTTGGGCTGATATTCATATCACCCATAATCACGATCGGATTTTCAGGTTTAAGTTCCGTTTCTAAATAGTTTTGCAGATCTGCATAAAACTTTTCTTTTGCAGGGAACTTAGTTTCGTGTTTGCGGTTTTCCCCTTGAGGAAAATAGCCGTTCAATACCGTGAGCACGCCAAATTCGGTTTCAATATCCGCCATAATCATTCGTTTTTGAGCATCTTCCGCATCCGTTGGGAAACCTTTGCGTACTGCAAGCGGTTGTTTTTTGGTCAAAAGAGCCACACCGTAGTGCCCTTTTTGCCCGTGATGGAAAACGTGGTAGCCCAAGTGATTGACTAAATCGTAAGGGAAATCTTCATCTGCCACTTTAATTTCTTGTAAGCCAATGACATCAGGTTGGTGTTTTTCGATAATTGCTTCAAGCTGATGAGGTCTTGCTCGTAAGCCATTGATATTAAAAGAGATAAATTTCATATTTTGCCTTCAAGTAGGTAGGGGGAGAACACTGTTCACGCACGCAAGCGGTTGTTTTTCGTGCGTGGATTGCAAACAATCCACACCCCCTACAATTTATAACGTCATTGCTGCAATCCAGCCAAACACTAACAACGGAATGTTAAAGTGAATAAAGGTTGGTACAACGGAATCCCAAATGTGGTCGTGTTTGCCGTCTGCATTTAAACCTGATGTTGGACCTAAGGTTGAGTCTGAGGCTGGTGAACCCGCATCACCAAGAGCCGCCGCCACGCCAACAATTGACATCGTTGCAAGTGGTGAAAAACCGAAGGCAACACACAAAGGCACATAGATAGAGGTAATGATTGGCACGGTTGAGAATGATGAGCCAATGCCCATCGTAATAAACAAGCCCACCACAAGCATTAAGAACGCTGCAAGTCCTTTACTATCAATTGATCCACGTAAGCTTTCTACTAATTCAGCCACACCGCCTGTCGAATTTACAACGTTTGCGAAGCCTGAAGCGGCAATCATTACAAAGCCAATCATCGCCATTAAACGCAAGCCATCTTGGAAGATATCGTTTGATTGTTTAAGTCTGAATACGCCACCTAATGCGAAAATGACTAACCCAACAAGACCGCCCATAATGGTTGAATTGGTCGCTAATTGTGTTGAACAGGTTGCAACAATGGCAATAATGCTTAACCAGATGTGGAATGGTTTAACACGAGCAACGCGAGCTGCGATGTCGTCTGCATTTTTCTCTTGCACTTCCGCATAAGTACGTGGTTTGCGGTAAGAAACAAAGAATGCAAAGAATAAACCTAAAATCATCCCCACGACAGGAATTGCCATCGCTTTGGTCATTTCCGCAGTGGTTGCTACTAAGCCAAATTGGGAACCTACATTGTTAATGTTTTTCACCAAAATGCTTTCAATAAAGATTTGCCCGAAACCCGCAGGGATTAACATATAAGTTGCCGTTAAACCGAAGGTTAATCCACAGGCTACTGCACGGCGGTCAATTTTGAGCTGATTCATCACGCCTAAAAGTGGAGGTACCACAATTGGAATGAACGCGATGTGAATTGGGATTAAGTTTTGAGATGAAATCGCAAAAGCAGTCAATACAAATAAAATAATGTATTTGAACCAGAATACCGATCTGCCTGATGGACGTTTGCCAAAGTGTGAAATGACTTTGTATGCCAATAAATCTGTCACGCCTGATTTAGACAATGCCACCGCAAAAGCTCCTAATACGGCATAGTTCATCGCGGTTTCCGCTCCGCCACCTAAACCGCCTGTGAAGCTGCTGATGGTCTTCTCTAAGGCTTGAAATAACGTGGCATTGTCCACGCCGTAATTACCAATAACGCCACAAATCAATGCGGAGATAATCAGTGAAATCACTACGTTTACCCGCATCAAGCTTAATGCGAGCAAAGCGATGATCGAAATCACAACTTCGTTAAAAAACATAAAAAATCCTCAATGTGTTATGTGTTTGCAAATTATAATAAAAATTAGACCACTTTAAATTGGATTAACCCATCTTGTGCAAAGTCCTCTTCATCAAGTGCGACTGGCACTGCCGGCATTTCTTCTTTATCAAAAGCCAAATCGCCTTCTAAGCCTTCAATTGTCATACCGTGTTTGATGCCTTTGAAATCAAATAAATTCGGGTCGCAAAGATGTGAAGTGGTGACGTTTTGTAACGCACTAAACATCGTTTCAATACGACCTGGATATTGGCGATCCCAAGTTTGCAGCATCTCTTTAATTACTTGGCGTTGTAAATTCGGTTGCGAGCCGCACAAGTTACAAGGAATAATCGGGAATTGTTTCGCTTCAGCGTATTTCTCGATGTCTTTTTCTTTGCAATAAGCGAGTGGACGAATCACGATCTGTTTGCCATCATCGCTAATCAGCTTTGGTGGCATCGACTTTAATTTACCACCATAAAACATATTTAGGAAGAGGGTTTCTAGCATATCATCGCGGTGGTGTCCAAGAGCGATTTTGGTTGCCCCTAATTCTGTTGCAGTGCGGTATAAAATCCCGCGACGTAAACGTGAGCAAAGTGAACAGGTGGTTTTGCCTTCTGGAATTTTTTCTTTCACAATCCCATACGTATTTTCTTCCACAATTTTGTATTCCACGCCAATGCTTTCCAAATATTCAGGTAAAATATGCTCTGGGAAGCCAGGTTGTTTTTGGTCTAAATTCACCGCCACAATATCAAAATGAATTGGGGCGTTGAGTTTTAAATTGAGCAAAATATCAAGCAATGTGTAGCTATCTTTCCCACCTGAAAGGCAAACCATCACTTTGTCGCCCTCTTCAATCATATTGAAATCGGCAATCGCATTGCCCACATTGCGGCGTAAACGCTTTTGTAGTTTGTTTAAATTGTAGGCTTGTTTTTTTTCTTTGTCTGATTTTTTTTCTTTGTCTAATAAGGTCGTCATAAAAATAAAAGAGTCCGTAAAAATAACGAAAACGGCACAAGCCAAGAAATTCTAGGCTCGTGCCATCAAATAAAATTGCGTGAATTATAACTCATCAAAGTAGTTATTGCCCCACGTTTTTTCGGCAAGTTGTAATAAATTGGCAAAATCTTGGTAGCTCGGCACCGATTGCACGGGGTAAGCGGTCAATTTTACCTTTTCATTTACCAATTTCTGGCGAAGCTCTTCATACCATCCCATCAAATGCAAAGGAAGCGGCGATCTCGACCGTTTGCCAAGCCAATAAAGCCCTTGATAGGGAATGCTCACCGCAAAAAGGGCGGTAATAACCGAATTTGCTAAAATCGATTGGCTTGGGTCTTTAAAAAAGTATTGCCATAAAATGGTAAAGCAAGCAAAAGCGGGCATCCACTTCGCTGAGAATTTGATGAGTTTTATTAGGCGATAATCTATCATAAAAAGGCTCAACTTTTTCTGCTGAGGATAGGTGTTTAAGTAGCGTTGTCCTGCTTGGAATGTGTCGATCATATATTCTTATTAGAGTAGGGCGGACTTTAGTCCGCTGAGTTAACATCACAGATGGCGGACTAAAGTCCGCCCTACAATAAAATCATATCATTGTTACGACAGCCTAAGCCAAATTTTAATGCACTTCAAGCCATCTATTGATATACTTTACAACAAATTTTTTACTTTTATTTAAAACACAAGGATTTTTATGCCGATTAATTTTCCGCAATTATTACAAGATAGCTGGAATTTTATCCGAAATCGCAGCCAATTCTCATTGACGGCAATGATTTTACTGATCGCCATTCAATTGGTCTCAACATTTGTGCTTTCAGGTCTGATTTTAAGCAATTCACCTGCAGCTTTACTACCTTCTTTACTCATTGGCGTGGGCAATATTTTTATTTCAATTTTGCTGATTTTAAACATCAAAGCGATTAACGCGGGCAATTTCCAATCCTTTTTCCAAAATGCAGGTAAAGCCTTTGTGAAATTACTGCCCGCTATTTCGCTGTACGTTATTATGGTCTTGCCGCTTTCTTTTGGAATGTCTTCGATTTTATTTGGCAATATTTCAGGCAATGGCTCAAGCCTGATTGGCTTACCGCTGCTGGCTATCGGTATTTTTATTTTTGTACGATTAAATTTAGCGACTTATGCCTTTTTAGTGGAAGATTACCGTGTAGGACAAGCGGTTAAATTTATGTGGCAACTTGCAAAAGGGAAAATGGCGGCTTTATTTGCCTATAGTTTGCTGGCAAACGTGCTGCCAATTTTAATTACGGCATTAATCGGACGCTTGGGCAACAATATCGCTGTAACCATTTTTGCCTTTGTGATTTCTGCTTTTTTATCGCTCTTTACCACGATTTTTGGCTTCCGTTTTTATCAAACCATTCGCCCGAATAATGTGACCCAACAAGGATAATTATGAAACAGTTACTTGAATTTATTCCGCTGATTCTCTTTTTTGTGGTGTACAAATTTTTTGGCACACAAGAAGCAGCAATTACGCTTGTTGTAGCAACATTGATTCAGCTTGTTGCCCTTAAAATGCTTTATGGCAAAATCGAAAAAATGCAGCTTTTTATGGCGGGTTTTGTAGTCGTCTTCGGTGGTTTAACTGCGTATTTTAACGACGATGCTTTCTTAAAATGGAAAGTGACCCTTTTAAACGGATTGTTTGCTTTAGTGCTTTTAATTAGCCAATTTGTGCTGAAAAATCCGATTATCAAACATTTGTTAGGCAAAGAAATTCGTTTGCCTGAACAAGTTTGGGCGAAACTCAATACAGGCTGGGCGATCTTCTTTATTATCTGTATGTTGCTTAACCTTTATGTGAGCCATTTTATGTCGAACGATGCGTGGTACACTTTCAAAGTGTTTGGTTTAACGGGATTAAGTTTAGTCGCTACACTTTTAACGGGCATCACGATTTACCCTCATTTACAAGAAAACCAAAAGAACAAGGAATAATACTATGAAAAATCAACCTTATACAAAAAACCCCGATGGCAAGCTGATTTTGCGTACGCTTGCAATGCCTTCAGATACTAACGCCAACGGCGATATTTTTGGCGGCTGGATTATGTCGCAAATGGATTTAGGCGGGGCAATTTTAGCGAAAGAATTAGCAAAAGGTCGTGTGGTAACCGTTACCGTAGATAAAATGATTTTCCATCTACCAATTTCTGTAGGGGATATAGTTTGCTGTTATGGCACGTTGGTTCGTCTGGGACGCACTTCAATGCAAGTCAAAGTGGATGTGTTTATCAAACAAGTGTACGAAGGCACACGTGAACGTTTTAAAGTAACCGAAGCATTGTTTACTTATGTCGCGATTGACAAAGAAGGGAAACCTCGTCCGATTCCACGTGAAAACAATCCAGAATTAGATGAAGCTTTAGCACTTTTGGAAAACACAAGCGAAGCAACCGCACAATAATCTCTTAACTTAGAAGGAGTAGCTATGTATTACGTTATTTTTGCTCAAGATAACCCAAATATGTTGGAAAAACGTCTTGAAGTTCGCCCAGCACATTTAGCTCGTTTAGAAAAATTACAAGCAGAAGGTCGATTACTGACTGCTGGTCCAAACCCAACAGAAGATGGTTCAAGCGTAACAGGTTCAACTGTGATTGCCGAATTTGATTCTCTCGCCGATGCTCAAGTTTGGGCTTCTGAAGATCCTTATGTGGAAGCTGGCGTGTATGGTGATGTGATTATCAAACCTTTTAAAAAGGTGTTTTAAGACATAGTAAACAAAAGAGTTGCTAATATTTATTTTTCAGAAATATTAGCAACTCTTTTTATTTAAAAATCTTTTATAAACATAGGTTTACGATTTTAGTTAGACCTCATCAATCACAAACTCAAACCAATCAATCACATCTTTTTCGTGAATACCGTGAGCAATTAACACATTCGCTTTTTGAACGGATTGCGGATCTTGAGAAATCAACGGGTGCCAATCAAACAGCGGTTTTCCTTCATAGAGCAAACGATAAGCACAGGTCTTCGGCAGCCAACCAAAATCGGGCAGATTTTTCTTGGTCAGTTTGGTGCAATCGGACTCTAATTTGAAACGGTCAACATAATGAGTGCAACGCCCCGTCTCCACATCAAGTAAATTACACGCCATGCGGGTGTAATAAAGCCGCTCACGCTTGCCACGTCCTTGAATATATTTGCGGTAGCAACATTTTCCACAGCCATCGCAAAGAGCCTCCCATTCAGCATCATTCATATCAAGAAGTGATTTCTTTTGCCAGAAAAGCGGTTCAATTTCCTGATTTTTTTGCAAATTCACTGAATTCATACTTATTCAACAACAACCGCTGTGCCTGTAGCGACCACAATAAACATACTCTTATCGCCGCCCATTGATTGATACTCCAACGACACGCCCACAACAGCATTCGCCCCTACTTTGCGAGCTTCTTCAGCTAATTCTGCTAAGGCTTCTTGGCGGGATTTATTCAGTTTACTTTCATAAACGCCTGAACGCCCACCAATAACATCCGTAATGCTGGCAAAAAAATCGCGGATAAAATTCGCCCCAGAAACGACTTCGCCAAAAACTAAGCCTTTATATTCAAGAATGCGTTTGCCTTCAATGGTCGGAGTGGTGGTAATAATCATTCTTCGCCCTCAAACTGCTGTTTTAACTTCGCTAACGCAATCGCACGATGCGAGATTTTTTTCTTCTCAACAGTTTCTAATTCCGCAAAGCTACAATTTTTCGGTGGATAAAAAAAGAGCGAATCGTAGCCAAAACCATTAGTGCCACGCTCTTCAGTTAAAATTTTACCAAAGCATTCACCGATCGCAATTTTAGGCGTTGGGTCTGTTTCGTGAGCAAGGAATACGATGCAGCTTACAAATTTTGCTTGGCGTTTATCTGCTGGCACATCTGCCATTTCACGCAATAATTTTTGACGATTCGCCACATCATTCCCATCTTCGCCTGCATAACGAGCCGAATACAAACCTGGTGCCCCATTAAGAGCTGCTACAGATAAGCCTGAATCATCGGCAATCGCAGGTAAACCTGTGATTTTAGAGGCGAAACGAGCCTTTAAAAGGGCATTTTCAACGAAAGTTAAGCCTGTTTCTTCAGGGCTTTCGATGCCAAATTCAGATTGTGCCACCACTTCAAAACCGAACTGAGCCAACACATCCGCCATCTCTTTTACTTTACCTTGATTACTTGTCGCAAGGACTACTTTTGTTTTTTGCATTTTTAAATCCTCTGTGCATTTTTCATTATTATAGCCTGAAAAAATAACAAATTACCCCGTTGCTCAAGAAAAAACCGCTTACTTCACCAAAGTAAGCGGTTATTTTTACGCAATTTTTTACAAATACATTGCTTTTCAAGCAAGTAGCTTATTTCAACTCTCTCGCACCTTGATTATCTACCTTACAAATATGGATAAAACCTTCATTGTTTTGTAGATACTCTTTTTCTAGGTAGGCTTCTAGTTTTTGAGCGTGTTCAAGATCTGGAGCAATGGCGAACATTGTCGGACCAGAACCTGAAATCCCCACCGCTAATGCCCCTAAATCTTTGCAACCTTGACGAACGGTTGGGAAATTCGGTAGCAAGTTTTCGCGATATGGCTCAGCAATTAAATCCTTCATCATTACTGCTGCCAGCACATCTTGGTGTGTGTGGCAAGCGTGAACAAATGACCCCAAATAGCGAGCCTGTTGAATCATATCTTGGCGAGTGTAGCTTTTCGGTAAAATTGCACGAGCTTCCGCAGTTGACACTTCAATGCCAGGATATGCCAGAACCCAATACCATTCATCAAAGAATGGCAATGGTTGGCAAATGTTGCCGAGGGATTGGGTCATTAACTGTAAGCCGCCCAAATAGCAAGGGGCAACGTTATCGTAGTGAATCGAGCCTGAAATTCGTCCTTCCAATTCGCCCATCATTTCCAGCAATTCCATTTTTGAGAATGGCTCATCGTGGAATTTATTTAATGCAACTAATGCCGCCACGATTGAGCAAGCACTTGAGCCTAAGCCTGAGCCGATTGGCATATTTTTTTCAAGCGTAAGGCGTAAATTTTTGATTTTACCGCCACGTAATTTGAAACGTTCGCTGAATAAAACGTAGGCTTGATACACGATGTTTTTTTGTGGCTCTTTTGGCAATTTACGCACAAAATAGCCGACACTTTCGAGTTCAAAGGGTTGATCGCACTCTTCAATTTGTACTACATCACCCAATAATAAGCCGTTAATCGGGGAAATCGCTGCACCAAGTGAGTCGAAACCAACGCTAATATTCGCACTTGAAGCGGGAGCATAAATACGTAATGTCATTATTGTGCTCCTCCGTGTAATGTACGTAAGATATCAGCAAAGATACCTGCGGCAGTTACGCTATTTCCTGCCCCATAACCTCGTAATAAAAGCGGGATCGGGCTGTAATAACGGGTAAAGAATGCGAGGGCATTTTCACCATTTTTCACTTTGTAAAGTGGATGCTCAGAATCGACCGCTTCAATTGCCACACGGCATTTTCCATCGGCAATAGAACCCACATAACGCAACACTTTGCCCTCTGCTTTAGCGGCTTCAATGCGCTTATTAAATTCGGCATCAAGCTCTGGTAACACCGCTAAAAATTCCTCTTTGTTCATTCCTTCAGAGAAACCTTTTGGCAACACGCCTTCTACTTCAATGTCTTCGAATTCTAAAACTAAGCCCATTTCACGAGCTAAGATCAGCAATTTACGTGCAACATCTGCCCCTGATAAATCATCACGTGGATCAGGTTCTGTAAAGCCTTTTTCTTTCGCTAATAAAGTCGCTTCCGAAAGGGTTAAGCCTTCTTCTAATTTACCAAAAATGAAAGAGAGCGAACCAGATAAAATCCCTTCAAATTTTTCTACTTCATCGCCTGCGGCAAGTAAATTTTGTAAGTTTTCGATAACAGGTAGGCCTGCTCCAACATTGGTCTCGTAAAGGAATTTATGTTGACTTTGGCGAGCATTTTCACGCATTTCTTGATAGTAAGCGTAGCTTGAGGTATTCGCTTTTTTGTTTGGTGTTACCACGTGGAAGCCTTCTTTTAACGCACGAGCATAAAGATTTGCTACCGATTGAGCCGAAGTACAATCCACGAACACTGGGTTTACAACGTGGTGTAATTTGATGAAAGAGAGCAATACATCAAAGTCTGAAGGTTGAGTGGCATTTTCTAAATCTTGTTGCCAGTTGTCTAAATTTAATCCGTTTTCGTTAAGCAACATTTTGTCGGAATTCGCCAAAGCACACACACGGATTTCAATATCCTTCTTTGCTAAAAATTCTTTTTGCTGTTTAACTTGTTCGATTAAAGCACCGCCTACGCCGCCTACGCCAACGAGGAACATATCCACCACTTTTTTGTTGCTAAAAAGGCGTTTATGCGTTGCTTTTACAGCTTCAATGGCTTTATTTAACGGTACAACCGCTGAAATTGAACGTTCTGAAGAGCCTTGTGCAATCGCTACAATGCTGATATTGGCTTGTGCAAGTGCTGAGAAGAAACGAGCCGCAATCCCTTTTGCAGTACGCATACCATCACCCACTACAGACACAATAGAGAGATCTTTAATAATATCGATCGGATCGAGTAAGTTCTCGGCAAGTTCCGCAGCAAATTCTGCATTTAATGCGGCAAGTGCTTTTTCAGCTGATTTTGCAGGTACGCAGAAACTGATACTGTATTCAGAAGAAGATTGCGTGATTAAAATCACCGAAATGCCCGCTTTTGACATAGATGAGAACACGCGTGAAGCCATCCCCACCATACCTTGCATACCCGCACCTGATACGTTAAACATCGCGACATTATCAAGGTTAGTAATACCTTTTACTTTCAAGCCATCGTCAGCAATATTGCCGTCAATGTAAGTGCCTTTGCCGTCTGGATTGCCCGTATTTTTGATTAAGCAAGGAATATTGAGCGGAACAAGAGGTCCAATTGTGCGTGGGTGAATTACTTTCGCTCCGAAGTAAGAAAGTTCCATCGCTTCTTGGTAGCTCATTGATTCTAAGCAAATTGCGTCAGGCACTAAACGTGGATCACAAGTATAAACGCCATCAACGTCTGTCCAAATTTCACAACATTCAGCATTTAAGCAAGCCGCTAAGCAGGCAGCAGAATAGTCAGAGCCGTTACGCCCGAGTAATACGAGTTCACCTTTTTCATTACCTGCAGTAAATCCTGCCATTAACACGATATTTTTCTTTGGAATGGCATTCGCATCAACACGTTTGGTTGATTCTGCAATATCCACAGAAGATTCTAAATAGCTGCCTACAGCTAATAGTTTTTCAACAGGGTTAATGTTGGTGACTTCATAACCTTTCGCTTCAAACCACGCTTGCATCATTGCAATCGAAAGTTTTTCACCAAGGCAATGAATTGTTGCGGCAACAGAATCGTGCAGAGATTTACTTTGTGCAGCTTCTTTTGCAACGTCTTGGATTTGTTTTAGTTCAGTATCAACTAAAGCAATCAAACCATCACGATCAACACGAGAATTGGCAGCGTGTAAGCCATTGATAATATTATGGAAAATGTCGGTAGCTTCAGAAAGGTTTTGTTCGAAAGATTCGCCTGCAATGGCTTTATCAACGATAGCAACAAGGTGGTTGGTAATTTTAGCAGGGGCGGAAAGCACGCCCGCTGCTTGAGAATTTAAATGTGCCTTTTCGATAATATCCGCTGCTTGCATAAAGCGTTCTGGATTTGCAAGCGATGTGCCGCCAAATTTAAGAACTCGCATAGTTTCTCCTGATGTGATGTTGTAAATTTATATACAAAAAAACCCGCTTGTAGCGGGTCTTTTCTGGTTCTTTTTTAGCAATACTGACCCGCACTACACGTAGATGGTAATGATCGTCATAATGCTGGTCATCATTGCTAAGTTATTCATAATTCGTTATCGCTTAAATGAGCGTGAGAGATGGATAGAGAATGTGCCAAAGCGAGAAATTTGTCAATCACTTTTTGTGAGATTTTAGAAAGATTTCTCATCTTTCTCTTGAATCCCAGCGATTTTCCCCCATATCCCCACTATTTTTCATTAGCATAAATTTTCTACTCGTGAAAAAGTGGATTTTATGCTATTTTATTGCGTACTTTTCCCTGCTTGTTGGGAAAATGGATATTTTTAATTAACTCATTGATTTTAAGGAGCTTTTATGCAACAAGGTAGCGGTTTAGAAATGTTGATCATTCTTGCTGTATTCGGTGTGATCTTCTATTTTATGGTTTTCCGTCCACAATCTAAACGCCAAAAAGAACAACGCAATTTACTTTCAAGCCTTGCAAAAGGGGATGAAATCTTAACAAGCGGTGGTTTAATCGGCAAAATTACCAAAGTAAGTGCGGAAGATGAAAACATTGTGATCGCATTAAATGATAACAACGAAGTGATGATTTCACGTAACTTCGTGGTGGCAACCTTACCAAAAGGCACAATGAAAGCATTAAAACCTTAATCTCATTTTAACGCTTGTTTTGTTTCGGTAAGCTTTGGCTTGCCCAAAACAAGCGTTTTACTTTTATCTGGAGAATTAGTGTGTTAAATCGATTCCCGTTGTGGAAGAATCTGATGATCATTATTATCACGCTCATCGGTGGCTTATACGCTCTTCCAAACTTATATGGTGAAGATCCATCCGTTCAAATTTCAGGGACACGTGGGCAAGAGGCAACAACGGAAACATTGGCTCAAGTCCATAATGCCCTTGCATCGTTGAATATCTCACCAAAAGCAACGCAGCTTGAAAATGGCTCGATCTTAGTGCGTCTGGAAAAAGACGATCAACAATTGCCAGCTAAAGAGAAAATCTCAGAAGTGCTAGGTGATAAATATTCAGTGGCTTTAAACCTTGCTCCCGCGACACCAACTTGGCTAACGGATATTGGTGGTAGCCCGATGAAACGTGGTCTAGACTTACGTGGTGGGGTTCGCTTCTTAATGGAAGTAGACATGAATACCGCAATGCAAAAGCAGCAGGAAAGCTTGCAAGACTCTTTACGCAGTGATTTCCGAAAAGAGAAAATTGGCTATAAAGCGGTTAAAAAAGGCGAGAATTTTGCAACTGTAATCGAGTTTAATGACTCTTCCGATGCAGATAAAGCCGTGCGCTTAGTAAAACGTACGCATACTACCCTAGAAGCCACTTACAACTCACCGACAGAAGTAACTTTTGCACTTTCTGCAACGGGTTTATCTTCTGCTCGAGATATGGCCATTGAGCAAAACTTATCTATTTTACGTAAACGTGTGGAAGAGTTAGGTGTTTCTGAACCGACTATTCAGCGTCAAGGTGCCGATCGTATCGTAGTTGAATTACCAGGGGTACAAGACACCGCTCGAGCGAAAGAGTTGCTGGGTGCAACTGCAACACTTGAGTTCCGTTTAGTCAATGATACTGTAAATCCAGAAGCAGCAACGCGTGGGATTGTGCCTGCAGATTCAGAACTCAAATATATGCAAGATGGTCGCCCAATGGTACTTAAACGTAAACCAAGTTTAGGCGGTGAGCATATTATAGATGCAAATTCTGGCAAAGATGACCGTGGTTTACCACAAGTTAGCATTAAGCTAGACAGCGATGGTGGTAACCAAATGGCAGAGATTACGAAAAGTGCAGTCGGTAAGCCAATGGCAACACTTTATAGCGAGTTCAAAGATTCTGGTCGTCGTGATGCGAATGGCAAAGTAATCCTTGAAAAACACGAAGAAGTCATTAATGTTGCAACCATCAACAGCCGTTTAGGTAACCAATTCCAAATCACAGGAATTAACTCACCTGCCGAAGCTCAAAACTTAGCAGTATTGCTTCGTTCAGGAGCATTGATTGCACCAATCGTTATTGTAGAAGAACGAACAGTGGGTGCGTCACTTGGTGCGGATAACGTTGAAAAAGGTGTAGAAGCAGGTATGTATGGCTTAGTGCTTACTATTATATTCTGTCTGGTGTACTACAAAATGTTCGGTGTGTTTGCTTCTATAGCATTAACCGTGAATATGATTTTAACCATGGGGTTAATGTCATTAATTGGTGCAACCTTAACAATGCCAGGAATTGCTGGTATTGTGCTTGCCGTTGGTATGTCAGTGGATGCGAACGTATTGATTTACGAACGGATTAAAGAAGAACTCCGAAATGGTCGTTCCGTACAACAAGCGATCCATGAAGGTTATAACGGAGCATTTACTTCAATCTTCGACTCAAACTTAACCACCGTTTTAACCTCATTAGTGCTTTATGCTGTGGGTACAGGGCCTGTAAAAGGCTTTGCGATTACTTTGGCATTGGGCGTAATGATCTCTATGTTTACCGCAATTACTGGAACGCGTATGCTTGTAAACTGGGTGTATGGCGGTAATAAACGTGTGAAAAAACTTTGGATTTAAGGTGATATAAATGGCAATAGTTCAAAAAGAAAAAGACGTATCGGAAATCAAGCTTCCGTATAAGCTCATTCCATTTATGCGTTATCGCTTTATCGGTTTTGGCTTCTCACTCATTGTAACAGCACTTTGTCTTTTCTCTATCGTAACCAAAGGCTTTAACTGGGGCTTAGATTTCACGGGCGGTACTGTGATTGAAACCTCATTTTCACAACCTGCTGATTTGGAAAAAGTAAGAGCCTCTTTAGAAAAAGAGGGCTTTAGTAGTGCGTTAGTGCAAACCACGGGTAGCCAAAAAGATATTATGATCCGCTTGCCTGCCTCTGCAGGGGATAAAGATCTAGGCAGTAAAATTATGAATATGGTTCATAAAGATATTGACCCTCAAGCGGTAATTAAAAGCGTAGAATTTGTAGGGCCAAACGTAGGGGAAGAGCTTACTCAAGGGGCAATCTATGCAACACTAGCAACACTTGGGATGCTTTTACTTTACGTGGGAACGCGTTTTGAAATTCGTATGGCATTCGGCGGTATCTTAGCCTTGTTTCACGATGTATTAGTTACCTTGGGAATTTTCTCTTTCCTTCAAATTGAGATCGATCTTACTTTTGTAGCGGCGATTCTCTCCGTTGTTGGCTATTCACTTAACGACTCTATCGTAGTATTCGACCGCGTGCGGGAAAATTTCAGTAAAATCCGCCGTGTAAGCTCGCAAGAGGTGATTGATATTTCATTAAGCCAAACGCTCTCACGCACAATAATGACCTCTATCACCACTCTTTTCGTGGTAGCAGCCTTATTCTGGTTCGGAGGTCCTAGTATTCATAGCTTCTCACTTGCGTTGTTAATTGGTATCGGTTTCGGTACTTATTCTTCAATCTATATCGCAATTGGTGTAGCACTCGTTATTGGTTTAGACCGCGAACATATGAATAAACCAGTTGTGGAAAAAGAAGGAGCAAATACCGAATCTTTTATTGATTACTAATTGGTAAAGTTTAAAGAAAAAAGACCGCTTGTTATGCAAGCGGTTTTTTGTTTCTAGCTCCAGATATATTTATGCTACTTTATATCCATTCTCATTTAAACTATCTAAATGAGAATTGCTATTGTTTAAACTTATCAAAAGTCATATTTTATTAGAAAAAATCTATTAAATTACTTGATTATTTTTTCAACTTTGCTATACTTCTTGACATTACAAGGGCAGGATTTATCTGCCCTTTGTTGTATTTAATTTTCAAAATGAGATTAGCTCTCATTTAATTCACATTCCAATAACATTTGGTTAGGAGTAAAAATGTTACAACAATCTATCATTGATAAACTCAATGAACAAATCAACTTAGAGTTCTACTCTTCAAACGCGTATTTACAAATGTCTTCTTGGTGCTCAAAAAATGGTTTTGCGGGTGCAGCAACATTTTTACTTCGCCACGCAGACGAAGAATTAGAGCATATGCAAAAATTATTCGACTACGTTTGCGAAGCAGGTGCAACACCGTTATTAGGTAAAATTGAAGCACCACGTAAAGAATATGACTCATTAAAAGAATTATTTGATGTAGTTTTAGAGCACGAAAAACACGTAACCGCTAAAATCAATGAATTAGTTGAAGTGACTTTTGCAGCAAAAGATTATTCAACTTTCAACTTCCTACAATGGTACGTAGCAGAACAACACGAAGAAGAAAAACTCTTCAACGAGATTTTAGATAAATTCGTGGTAGCGGGTGAAAGCAATAAATCACTTTACTTTATCGACAAAGATTTAGAAACCTTAGATCAAGGAGCAGAATAATGTTATCACAAAGCATCGTAAAATATTTAAACGACCAATTAAACTTAGAATTCTATTCATCAAACGTTTATCTTCAAATGTCTGCTTGGGCTGATAACAACGGCTTCCCAGGTGCAGCAAAATTCTTAAAAGCACACGCAACAGAAGAAATGGAACATATGCGTCGTTTATTTAACTACTTAAACGAAACAGGTGCATTAGCCGAAATCTACGCAATTGAAGCACCGCAAGCTGAATATGATTCATTAAAATCATTATTTGAAATTGTGTTAGAACACGAAAAACACGTAACTGCTAAAATCAATGAATTAGTTGAAGTCACTTTTGATGCAAAAGACTACTCTTCATTCAACTTCTTACAATGGTATGTGGCTGAACAACACGAAGAGGAATTCTTATTCAACTCAATTTTAGCGAAATTTAACCTATTAGGCGAAGACGGCAAATCTTTATACTACATTGATAAAGATTTAGAACAAATGGCAAACGCTCACTAATTGCCAATATTCAAGCGGTCAATTTTTTCCTCTGTTTTGCAATAAGCTAGGAAAAATTGACCGCTTATTTTTATTTTAGAAAGCAAACGTTTGCTTATTCAATATGAATTCGGTAAAATTCGCCCTGTTTTTTATCACTCGGAGGACTTATGTCTTTATTTAATTTTGAAGAGCGTGGCACAAACGCTCGTCAAGAAATCATCGCAGGTTTAACAACTTTCCTTGCGATGGTTTATTCTATTATTGTTGTGCCTGGAATGTTAAGCCAAGCTGGTTTCCCAGCGGAATCTGTATTCATCGCAACTTGTTTAGTATCAGGTCTTGGCTCAATCCTTATCGGCTTATGGGCAAATGCTCCAATGGCAATTGGTAGTGCTATTTCACTGACTGCTTTTACCGCATTTAGCTTAGTGCTTGGTCAACAAATTTCTATTCCTGTCGCACTTGGTGCGATTTTCTTAATGGGTGTACTTTTCACTTTAATTTCAGTGACTGGTGTTCGTGCGTGGATTTTACGTAACCTACCTGCAAGCATCGCTCACGGTGCGGGTATCGGTATCGGCTTATTCCTCTTACTTATCGCCGCAAATGGCGTAGGTTTAGTCGTAGGTAACCAAGCTGGCTTACCAGTGAAAATGGGCGAATTTACCTCATTCCCAGTGGTAATGTCATTAATTGGTTTAGCTGCGATTGTGGGTTTAGAACGCTTAAAAGTAAAAGGCTCAATCCTCTGGGTGATTATCGCTATTACCGTGATCGGCTTAATTTTCGATCCGAATGTAAAATATGCAGGCTTCTTTAAAATGCCAAGTTTCGGTGAAAATTCACTCTTTTTACAATTAGATGTAATGGGAGCGTTAAATGCCGCTATTTTACCTGTGGTATTTGCTTTAGTAATGACCGCAATTTTTGACGCAACAGGTACAATCCGTGCGGTAGCAGGTCAAGCTGATTTATTAGATAAAGATGGTCAAATTATCAACGGTGGACGAGCTTTAACCTCTGATTCATTAGGTTCTGTGTTATCAGGCTTATTCGGTACAGCACCAGCTGCCGTATATATTGAATCTGCAGCGGGTACAGCCGTGGGCGGTAAAACGGGTTTAACGGCAGTGGTAGTAGGTATTGGCTTCTTATTGATGCTTTTCTTCCAACCATTAGCAGGTTTAGTACCAAACTACGCAACAGCTCCAGCGTTAATGTACGTAGGCTTATTGATGTTAAGCAACGTATCAAAATTAGACTTTGACGACTTCGTTGGTGCAATGTCTGGCTTAGTATGTGCGGTATTTATCGTATTAACGGCAAACATCGTAACTGGGATTATGTTAGGCTTCGGCACTTTAGTAATCGGTCGCGTCATTTCTGGCGAATTCAACAAACTTAATATTGGTACAGTTATTATCGCCATCGCATTAGTCGCATTCTATGCGTTTGATTTAGCGATTTAATACAATCTGAATTTAGTCCAAAAAAATCCGCACCTTAAAGTGCGGATTTTTTTATCTCATTTATTCAAACTCCAATTCGACGGCATTTTCGCCTAACAAAGTTCGAAGACCTGTCAACATCTCTTCTTTTGGAGTGACTCGCCATTCAATACCACCTTTTAACAATGCCCTACCTTGTTCACTTTGGTAGTAGAAATGAAGTGGTAATGTCCCTTCTTTGTAAGGTTCAACGCAAGCGGTTAAATCTTTAATAAATTTTGCATTAAGCTGCTCTTGGTTAATGGCTAAAGCAAGGCTTTTTGCATTGCGTGTGCGAGCATCATCAAGCGTCATAATTTCACGAGCAGACATTTTTAATCCACCGCTAAAATCATCGAATTGCACCGGACCTGTTGCGATAATAATACTATCTTTCTCAATCAGATCACCATAGGTTTCTAAAGCTTCAGAGAAAAGCGTAATATCTAATTTGCCTGAACGATCTTCAATCGTGGCAATTCCAATGCGGCTGCTGCGTTTAGTTACGGCAACACGATAGCCCACCACAATGCCTGCTGCCGTTACCGTTTGCCCGCGGAAAGTGGGTTGCAATTCGTTTAAACGAACAGGGGCGTAATGAGATAACTCTTTTAAGAATCGACCAATCGGGTGTCCGCTCAAATACAAACCTAAAGTAGCTCGCTCGCCATCTAAAATAGTTTGCTCACTCCATTTGGGCGTGTTGGCATAGGCACTTTGTACCTCTTCTGGTGTTTCGGTCAGCACACCGAACATATCGCTCTGCCCTAAAGCTTCCATTTTCGAATGTTGATCGGAAGCCTTGAGTGCATCGTCAAGGTTCTTCATCAAGGCGGCTCGATGTGGTCCGAGTTTGTCCATACAGCCCGACATAATCAACGCATCAAAAGTACGACGGTTGATTTTTTTCAGATCTAATCTTGCGGTTAAATCAAAGAGATCTTTAAAAATTCCCTCTTTTTGGCGAGCAGAAAGAATTTCGTCAATCGGGCCTTCTCCCACGCCTTTGATTGCCCCTAAACCATAGACGATTTCGCCTTTTTCATTTACAGAAAAACGGTGCTTGCCGCTGTTAATATCAGGTGGCACAACGGTTAAGCCCATATTCATACACTCGTCGTAAAGCCCCACGATTTTATCGGTATTATCCATCTCAGAAGACATTACCGCTGCCATAAATTCCGCAGGAAAGTGGGCTTTCAGCCACAAGGTCTGATAAGACACCAACGCATAAGCAGCAGAGTGCGATTTGTTGAAGCCATAACCTGCAAATTTTTCCACGAGGTCGAAAATTTTCATCGCAAGCCCGCCATCAATACCTTTGTTAATCGCCCCTTTCTCGAAAATTTCACGCTGTGCCGCCATCTCTTCTGGCTTTTTCTTACCCATTGCACGACGCAATAAATCCGCCCCACCAAGGGTATAGCCCGCCAGTTCTTGAGCAATCTGCATTACCTGTTCTTGGTAAACGATAACGCCATAGGTCGGCTCTAAAATCGGTTTCAAGCATTCGTGCTGATATTGTGCATCAGGGTAAGAGACTTCTTCTTTGCCATGTTTACGGTCAATAAAGTTCTGCACCATCCCCGACTCCAACGGACCTGGGCGGAACAATGCCACCAACGCGATAATATCTTCAAAGCAGTCGGGCTTAAGACGAGAAATCAGATCTTTCATCCCGCGAGACTCTAACTGGAATACTGCCGTGGTTTTCGATTGCAACAATAAATCAAACGATTTTTTATCATCCAGTGGAATACTTTCAATCCGTACAGGCTCTTTACCTTCTGCTAGCATTCGTGCGTTAATCATTTCTAACGCCCACTTAATGATAGTCAGCGTACGCAATCCCAAGAAGTCGAATTTGACCAAGCCCGCATATTCCACATCGTTTTTGTCGAAGTGGGTTACAGGATGCATCCCTTCCGAGTCACAATATAGAGGAGAGAAATCGGTAATTGCAGTCGGTGCAATTACTACGCCACCTGCGTGTTTACCCGCATTTCGAGTAACACCTTCAAGCTTGCGTGCCATATCGATCAACGCTTTTACTTCTTCATCGCTATCGTAAAGCTCGGGTAGTTTTGGCTCGGCAGCAAAGGCTTTTTCAAGCGTCATTCCTGGGTCTAGCGGAATTAATTTTGAAATACGATCCACAAAGCTATACGGATGCCCAAGCACACGCCCCACATCGCGAATTACCGCTTTTGCCGCCATTGTACCGAACGTGATGATCTGCGATACCGCTTGGCGACCGTAAGTGTCCGCCACATGGTCAATCACGCGATCACGACCATCCATACAAAAATCCACGTCGAAGTCTGGCATCGAAACACGTTCAGGGTTTAAAAAACGCTCAAAGAGCAAATCAAATTCAAGTGGATCTAGATCGGTAATTTTCAATGCATACGCCACAAGTGAACCCGCTCCAGAGCCACGCCCAGGACCTACAGGAATCCCATTTTCTTTCGACCATTGGATAAACTCCATCACAATCAAGAAGTAGCCTGGGAAGCCCATTTGGTTAATCACATCTAGCTCAACTTGCAAACGTTCGTCATAAACCGACCGCTTGTTTTTGCGTTCTTCCTCGTCTGGGAATAAAAACGCAAGGCGTTCTTCCAAGCCTTCACGCGATTTTTGCACCAAATAATCTTCGGTGGAAAGATCGCCCGTTGGGAAATTCGGTAGGAAATACTCGCCCAAACGTACTGTCACCGAACAACGTTTTGCAATTTCCACCGTATTCGCTAACGCACTTGGAATATCAGCGAACAAGCGGCACATTTCCTCTTCGGTTCGGAAATATTGCTGTGACGAATATTTTTTCGGACGTTTTGGATCATCTAGCGTATAACTGTCGTGGATCGCCACGCGGATTTCGTGAGCCTCAAAATCATCAGGCTTTAAAAACACCACATCATTGACCGCCACAATTGGCAATTGATGTTGAGCGGCAAAAGGCACGATGGCTTTGATATAGCGTTCTTCATCCGTTCGTCCTGTTCGGCAAACAGAAAAATAGAAATGATCGGGGAAATATTGTTGATAGAAAGCGGTCAAATTTTCCGCTTCTTTTACATTTTCTTTTAATAAGGCTTTGCCTACATCGCCCGAGCGTCCGCCAGAGATGACAATGACGCCCTCGTTATACTCAGTCAGCCACTCTTTTTCTACCACAGGCAAATCGATGTAACCTTGCTGATAAGCTTTGGAAAGCAACATCGTGATGTTGTGATAGCCGATGTTATTTTTGGCAAGCAAGGTAAGCTCGTCTAGCTCTTCACTTTCTGGTGTGCTACGGACGTGAATATCCGCCCCGATAATCGGTTTTAAACCCGAACCGAGTGCCTCACCGTAAAATTTCACTAAACCACAAAAGTTGGTGAAATCGGTGAGAGCCATTGCAACCATATTATCTGCCACAGCGGTTTTAACGAGAGCTTTCACTTTCGCCAAGCCGTTAATCATTGAGAAATCGCTGTGAACTTTAAGATGAACGAAACGAGGGAGCATAAGGACCTTATTAGTTTTTTGTGAATTTATAAATTAATTTCTTCGTTTTCGCTTCTGCCAAATCTCCCCTCCCCCTCTTTGCTAAAGAGGGGATTGGATCATTTGTATTTTAAATTTTAATGTTCTACTTCTCTACCTTGCTAAAGCAGATGAGACAAATTCTCACACCTACTAAAGAATTCCCCCTCTTTAGCAAAGAGGGGTAGGGGAGATTTGGCAGTCGTTATTTACGGAGAAATTAAGTAGTAATTATCTGACTTACAATCCAGCCTTTAAGCTGGCTTCAATAAATTTGTCTAAATCACCATCAAGTACCGCTTGGGTATTGCGATTTTCCACGCCTGTGCGCAAGTCTTTGATACGGCTATCATCTAACACATAGGAACGGATTTGACTGCCCCAGCCGATGTCAGATTTGCTCTCTTCCATCGCTTGTTTTTCGGCATTTTTCTTCATCATTTCCATCTCAAATAATTTCGCTTTGAGCTGTTTCATTGCCTGATCTTTGTTTTGATGTTGAGAACGTCCGTTCTGACATTGCACCACAATACCCGATGGCATATGGGTAATTCGCACCGCTGATTCGGTTTTATTAACGTGCTGACCGCCCGCCCCTGACGCACGGTAAACATCAATGCGTAAATCCGCAGGGTTGATTTCAATATCAATATCGTCATCAATTTCAGGATAAACGAACGCTGCCGCAAATGAGGTATGACGGCGATTGTTGGAGTCAAACGGACTTTTACGCACCAAGCGGTGAATCCCTGTTTCGGTACGTAACCAACCAAAGGCGTATTCGCCTGAAATGCGAATGGTAGCAGATTTCAAGCCAGCCACATCACCGTCTGACACCTCAATCAATTCCGCTTTGAAGCCTTTGCTTTCCGCCCAGCGTAAGTACATACGCAGTAACATTTCCGTCCAATCTTGGGCTTCCGTACCACCTGAACCTGCTTGTAAATCCACATAGCAATCTGCCGCATCGTGCTGACCACTAAACATACGTTGGAATTCTAGTTTTGCAAGTTTTGCTTCTAATTCGCCCGCTTCAGCTTGGGCTTCGTTAAAGGTTTCTTCATCTTCGGCTTCGACCGCAAGTTCGATTAAGCCTTCTACATCTTCAATGCCTTGATCCAGTGCGTTGATAGTATTGACCACCATTTCAAGAGCGGAGCGTTCTTTGCCTAAGGCTTGGGCTTTTTCTGGCGTGTTCCAAATTTCGGGCTGTTCTAATTCGGCATTGACTTCTTCAAGGCGTTCGACTTTGGCATCAAAGTCAAAGATACCCCCGAAGCACGTTAGTGCGTTCAGCAAGATCGGCTAATTGGGTTTTGATTGGGTTTAATTCAAACATTATTTTTCCTTTGTAAGGTGTGTGAACAAGGTCCACGCACCAAATCAATTATGGTAAACGTGCGTGAATTTAAAAATTCACACACCCTACATCAACAATAAAAATGATTTATAAATTATATCTCAAGCGGTCATTTTTTGAAAAATTTTACAAAACAAAAAGGTTGGCTTGATTTTCACCTTGCCAACCTTTTCAAAATAACTCAAAAATTAGAATAATTTTCTTGAGGTTTCAAACAATTCTTCTTTGAATGGACGACGCATATTGTTGATTGCATCAATGATGTCGTGGTGAACCAATTTCTCATTTTGAATACCCACGCAACGTCCGCCAAAACCTTGAAGCAACAATTCCACCGCATAAACGCCCATACGCGAACCTAAAATACGGTCGAAGGCACAAGGTACGCCACCGCGTTGGGTGTGACCTAATACGGTTGCACGGGTTTCGTGACCAAAGCGAGCTTCAATTTCACGAGCTAATTGATGAACGTCTGTCATCAATTCAGTAATCGCGATAATAGCGTGACGTTTGCCTTTTTGTAAGCCATTTTCAATGTTACGCATTAGCGATTCTTTATCTAAGCCTTTTTCTGGCACGACGATATATTCACAACCGCCAGCTAATGCTGCACTAATGGTTAAATCACCGCAGTGGCGACCCATAATTTCCACGATAGAAATACGTTGGTGTGAGCTTGAGGTATCGCGTAAGCGGTCGATTGCTTCTAATGCAGTTTCAAGGGCTGTTTGGTAGCCGATGGTGTAATCGGTACCAGCTACGTCGTTATCAATGGTACCTGGTAAGCCGATGCAGTTAATGCCAAATTCTTCGGTTAAGAGTTTTGCCCCCATATAAGAACCGTCACCACCGATTACCACTAAACCGTCGATCTCATATTTTTTCAATACTTCCACGCATTTTGCACGCACGGCTGGATCTTTAAATTCAGGGAAACGAGCAGAACCTAAGAATGTACCGCCACGGTTGATTACGTCTGATACAGAATGACGCTCTAATTTCACTAATTTATCGTGATATAAACCGTAATAACCATCGCGAACGCCATAGATTTCTAGTCCATAGCTTAATGCTGCACGCACCACACCGCGGATAGCGGCATTCATACCTGGTGCATCGCCACCGCTTGTTAATACGGCAATACGTTTGATTTCTTTAGCCATTTTGACACCTTATTTTAAAATTAAAAAATTCAATTGGGCGGAAGATTACGCCTTTTTGCGGGCGAATTCTACCATAAAATCGCGTTTTTTTGATCTAATCCAGTAAAATTGCGAGTGCATTATCCAGTGCTGCAAAAAACTGCTCAACATCCGCATCATTATTGTAATGAGCCAACGAAATTCGCAACGTACCAGACTTTTCCAAATAGCGTAAATAGGGCTTTGCACAATGCTCACCACTGCGAATCGCTACCTTGCTCTCCGTGAGGAATGCCGCCAAATCCGCGTGATGCACGCCTTCAATGACAAAACTAATCGTCGGGCTATTTTGACTGCCTAAAATCTGCAAATTAGGGTAATTTTTTAACCGCTTGCGAGTTTTTTCCGCCAACGCATAAAGCGATTGATTTAACGTTGCGAAATCCCACGTTTTCAACCATTGCAACACCTCGCCAAAACCGATAATGCCTGCAATATTTGGCGTGCCTGCTTCTAAGCGATAAGGTAATTCAGCAAGCGTGAGCGAGGTTTCTGTGACATTTGCCAACATTTTCCCACCATAAAAGAGCGATCTTAACACTTGCAAGCGGTCATATTTACCAATTAAAACGCCAACGCCGTTGGGACCATACATTTTATGGGCAGAAAAAGCATAGAAATCCGCCCCAATTTTCTGCACATCCACCTGTTCGGAGCAGACCGCTTGAGCCATATCCAATACAATTTGAGCCGTTGAGTATTCGCGAATAATCGACACAATTTGTTCTGCGGGCTGGCGAACACCTGTCACATTTGACACTAAATTAAACGCAACAATTTTTGTTTTCGGTGATAACGCTTGTTTTAAAGCCACCAAATCAATTTGATAATCTTCATCCAACGGCAACACGATCAATTTTGCGGCCTTTCGTTCCGCAAGTTGCTGCCAAGGAATAAAGTTAGCGTGATGTTCTGCAATAGACACCACAATTTCATCGCCTGCTTGAATTTGCCCTTCCACACCATAAGCCACCAAATTCAAGGCGTGCGTCGTGCCACTCGTCCAAATCACTTCTTCAGGTTTCGCATTAAAACGCTCAGCAACCAACTTGCGAGCCTGCTCGTATTGCTCCGTTTGCGGCAAATCGTATTGGCTGCGATGCACTGAACCAGCAGAAGCATAGAAATGTTGCGTTGCGTCAATCAATATCTGTGGCTTGAGCGTGGTTGCGGCACTGTCTAAATAAGCCCAGTCAGGCTCTTGTGTGAAAAAAGGAAAATGCGGGCGAAATTGTTCGTTCATCGGGATTTTCTCATTTTGTTATATAAGCTATTGCACGGAATATTGTCGCCATCACCATCCATTCGTTTGGCGTTGCATTGGCGATAATAACGCTCAGCATCGGGGTAATTGGTAAAATCTTTGCACGTCAATTTTTGTGAGCAATCAATCCCGCCTATTGTGCCTGAAAATTCAGACGAACGGGTTTGAGCCACATCGCCGTTACTTTGACGCTGATACCCAATGCCTTTTAATTTCCGCCATTCGGTTGGCTCAACAGGGCGAGGATCGTTCCACAAGCCGATTTTACTGCGACGAGCCTGCTCTTGAGCTTGCTCATAAATGGGCTGCGTTTGGCGATATGCCCACGCCATTCCTTGTTCTACAAGCCTTAAATTGACGTTGGTATTATGATCGTAAACTACCGCTAGCACACGTCCGTATTTATCATAGCCCGTGCTTTGTAGTGTCACTTGCTTTTTAAATGCCAAATTCGATAAGGCTTGTTTTGCCTTATTGCCAAAAGGTTGTGAGGATTCGGGTGCATCAATATAGAGCAAACGCACCTTGAGCTGCGTTCGATCTTGTAAGCAAGTCAGTGTATCGCCATCGCTAATACCTACCACCTTGCACTCGATTGTTCGTTCTGTTTTAGCGAATGCAAGCGGCGAGATTTGTGTGGCAAAAAGCAAAGTGAGGAGGAAGTGGAGTTTTTTCATTGTTATTTTTTACTTTAATGTTTACCCTCTCCCGCTATGATATAGCTACAAGGGGAGAGTGTGGGTTTTCTTTGATTTACCAAAAAACTAAGTTCCAAAGAATAACCCTCGTCCCTTGAGGGAGAGGGATAATTTTGCTTCGTTCAGAAGCAAAATTCGGGAGAGGGGGAAGCGGTTATTTTTAACCGCTCTTTTGCAAATTCAGCATCGCAGCCCCCTCTCTCTGCCAAAATTGCCTGACGCAATTTCGGCTGTCTCTCGCCCTCGAGGGGCGAGAGTGGTTTTCTTTGATTTACCAAAAACCTAAGTTCCAAAGAACAACCCTCTCCCCTTAAGGGAGAGGGATAATTTTGCTTCGTTCAGAAGCAAAATTCGGGAGAGGGGTAAGCGGTCAGAATTGACCGCTCATTTGCAAAATCAACATCGCAGCCCCCTCTCTCTGCCAAAATTGCCTGACGCAATTTCGGCTGTCTCTCGCCCTCGAGGGGCGAGAGTGATTTTTCTTTGATTTACCAAAAAACTAAGTTCTAAAGAATAACCCTCGCCCCTTGAGGGAGAGGGATAATTTTGCTTCGTTCAGAAGCAAAAT
>CAUUKJ010000027.1:0-32206 GCA_963545995.1 uncultured Haemophilus sp. | reverse complement strand
CACAAATCTCACTTAAACTTTTTGTTTCCCATCCCTTCGGATTTTTAATCGGATCCCCAAACATATCCCAAAACACCGACTGCACCAACACATCCAACTCCACAATCTGTGCCTTGCGTTTTGCAATAAGAGCGGTCGATTTATCGAGGATTTTTGCAATTTGGGTTTGGGTGGAAAGGTCGGGTAAATAAATTTCTGTGTTTTTTATAATCCCTTGATTAATATTCGGTTGAGCACCACCCACTGCTTGAGCTAAAAATTGAGGAACCTGATTTAAAAGTGCGTAATACAAATATTCTATATCGGCTTTTTTAGGGTCAGGAATAATATGGCAAACTGCTTGATTGGTTGTGGCATCAACACCTAAACGAGCCATTCTACCAACCGTTGCCCCATACATTGCCAATAAAATAGCTCCCTTAGAAACCATTTTCGCACTGCTATTTAAAACCGCTTCTTCAGAAATATATTCTTCTGTATCGTAAATAATATTTTCTCGTAAATCGCCAGATTTCACCCAAGGAATTTGACCTTTGTAGTAATCCGCATTTTTTCTTGACGGTGTTCCGCCACTACCTGTTTTACAAAAATCATCTATTTTTAATTTGGGTAAAGTCATCTTATCTCCAAACGTTTTTCCTGTGATGCCTCCGTAGGGGCGTATTGCATACGCCCTTTTACATCTTCGGTACATCAGGGCGTGTGCAACACGCCCCTACGAATCATATCTGCAAAAATCTCTAAAAAATTGACCGCTTTTTCAGTGAATAATAACATCTCACCATCCCCCAACCCTCGCCCCTTGAGGGAGAGGGACAATTTTGCTTCGTTCAGAAGCAAAATTCGGGAGAGGGGTAAGCGGTCAGAATTGACCGCTCATTTGCAAAATCAACATCGCAGCCCCCTCTCTCTGCCAAAATTGCCTGACGCAATTTCGGCTGTCTCTCTCCCTCGAGGGGAGAGAGTGATTTTTCTCTAATTTACCAAAAACCTAAGTTCCAAAGAATAACCCTCGCCCCTTGTGGTAGAGTTAACCATTAAATCAAAAACAAAAATGCTGAATCAATTTGGTCAACAATTCTCTTGTCGGTTCAATAAATTTCGCTTCTAAAAACTCATCGGGTTGGTGGGCTTGTTCAATGGAACCAGGTCCAAGCACCAAGGTTGGGCAGAGCTGTTGGATATAAGGAGCTTCGGTGCAATAGTTGGCAGATTCACATTTTTCGCCAAGTAATTTTTCAACAACTTGTACGATTTGAGCGGAATGCTCGCACTCATAACCTGGAATCCCCCCGTGTAGTTGGAGGATTTCGATTAAGTCGCCATATTTTTCAAGCATTGGAGCAAGATGTTCGAGCATTAAATGATGCAAATCTTCTACAGCAAGATTGGGTAGCGGACGCATATCCAATTGCAATTCACAGCAAGCACAAATGCGGTTAATCGCATCGCCACCGTGAATATTGCCGAAATTCATTGTGGGATAAGGCACTTTGAAAAAGTCGTTATGGAATTTGGTTTTTAGCTCATTTCGCATTTTGATGAGATGCGTTGTAGCTTCGTGCATCAGCTCAATGGCGTTAATACCACGCTCAGGATCGCTAGAATGTCCACTTTTACCTGTAATGCGAATGGCTTCGCCCATATGCCCTTTATGAGCTCGAATAGGTTTAAGCGAAGTTGGTTCGCCAATAATGGCACAATCTGGGCGAATATGGCTGTGCTGTGCAAAAGTTCTCGCCCCCACCATTGTAGTTTCTTCATCTGCAGTGGCAAGAATGCGGATTGGTTTCTGTACCTTGCTTAAATCAAGCTGGCTTACCACGTCCACCACAAAAGCGAAAAAGCCTTTCATATCCGCTGTACCTAAGCCGTAAAATTTCCCCTCTTTTTCAGTGAGATTGAACGGGTTAAAGGTCCATTTGCCGTCATCAAAAGGCACGGTATCGGTATGTCCTGCCAGCAATAAACCGCCCTCGCCTTCGCCGTAAGTGGCAAGCAAATTGTATTTATTGCGGCTATTTTCAACCGCTAAAATCTCGGTTTTAAAGCCTAAATCTTTGAGCCAGTTTGCCAATAGTTCGATCAAAGTTTTGTTTGATTGATCTTCCGCTTCCTCAAGGCTTGAGATGGTGGGAATGGCGATCAGTTGTGAATAGCGTTCAATAAATTTCATCTTCTTCGTCCTCGTCTTCAAGTGGCTCATTTGTGTGCAAAATATGTTGGATAACCGCAAAGCCTGCGATCACTTCCCAAATCATTATGGTGTAAAGGCTGATTCGCTCAAGCATCGGAGAGAATAAACTTGGATAGCCTAACGTTACGCTTACGCAAATCAAGCCGATTATACCAAGCCATAAAGTAGCTTTTTTCAGGCGTGGCGTAAGGCTTTTGGTTAAGTCAAAGCCGATCATTAAGAGCATTAAGTTCCCTACAATAATCGTGAGACTTAGCCCGAAATTTTGCAAACCACCTTCGGTATATCGACCGCTTGTAATCTCAGCAACCAAAGCACAACCCACGGCAAAACAGAGAGCAAGTAAAAATTCCAATAACCATAGGCGTTTGCGAGAAATTGGGTAGATCGCAATCAGGTAAAACGGCACGATAAGATAAGCTTGGTAGCTAAATGCGGCTCGTAAAATTTGCGGAAAATTTGAGAGCGTATTTTCTTTGCCGTCAATCACACTGCCGAGAGGGAAAAAGAGTTCAAGCGTGGAATGATGCACGTAAGTGGTAATGGAACGCTCGCTAAATAAAATCGCTACGTGTTCGCCAAACAGGTAAAACACGCCACCATATGCTGCTAAAACGCCTAATAGCACAGTAATCAGCGTTGCCGCTTTGCGAAAGCAAGGGTGCATTAAATAGGGGTAAACCGCAATCGCAAAAGAGCCGCTTTTGAAATAATTTCGCGTATCTTGCGATAAAGTGGCGATAAAACGAAATACCGCCAAGATACATTGCCAACAAAAAGTTTTTATCTTCTTCATAAAGATTATAAAAAGGCGTAAATTGAGCCGATAGAGAGAATAAAAGTACAGCCAAGAGCGACCGTTTCATTGCGAGAAAAATCCAATTTTCCCGCTTTTTGGTAACGTGTATAGAAAAAGAGTACTGCTCCTGGTGTGTATAAAATCACCGAGAAAAGCAAATAATCCATCCCTGCCGCATAAACCAGCCAGAAACCATAGAGGGTAGCGATTAGTCCCGTGAGTTTCACATACCAAGCGGCATTGATTTTAAAGGCTAAACGTAATAAATAGCCGCCCACAAGGAAATAAGGGACGAGAATCATCGTGGTTGCCAGCTGAATAAGTACATCATACCCTTTGCTCGTGAAAAAAACGAGTACCAAGATAATTTGGATGACTATGTTCGTAAACCAAAGCGAGCTAATCGGTGTGTCGTTCTCATTCATTTTATTCAAGAAACGGGGGAAAACCTCCGTGCGTGAAGCTTGATACATTACTTCTGCCGAGAACATTGTCCAACTCATATAAGAGGCAAGCACAGAAACGATTAAGCAAAAGGTAATCAAAATTTTACCGCTTGTGCCGATCATCTGCTCCATAATGCCCGTCATTGAAGGGTTAGGCATTGCGGCAATCACTTCTCGTGGCAGAATACCAAGAGAAAGGGCGGTAATCGCAACATAAAGAATAAGGGCAATCACAATGCCTAAAATAGTCGCAATACCAACATCATTTTTCTTCTTGGCGTGGGCAGAAAGTACCGTTGCCCCTTCTACACCAACAAAAACCCAAAGGGTAATCAACATCGTATTTTTGATTTGATCGAGCAATGGAGTTTGCAGGCTTTCGCTGTGGAAATCTTGCATAAATTGCGTTGGCGAGAAAAAGGCTATCGCTAATGCAATAAAAATGATGAGCGGT
Source organism: uncultured Haemophilus sp. (assembly GCA_963545995.1). Lineage (GTDB taxonomy): Bacteria > Pseudomonadota > Gammaproteobacteria > Enterobacterales > Pasteurellaceae > Haemophilus_A. Next base: position 28,310 of record CAUUKJ010000027.1, on the reverse strand, counting down.
AGAACCTTTACAATGGTGGCAATTAGATTGACGTAAGCGGCTTCTTTCACACCCTTTGCAATCAAAATGTGAATTAGCCAAACCACGAGAGAAGCAGCGAAAATAGAGAAAAGCGTTGTTCCATCGCCAAAAATGACCACTTGTTCTCTATCAAAAAATAAGCCGAAACCGCTGAAGGCAACCACCAGATAACTCACGCTGCCAATAGAAGTACAAAGCCAATAGCCCCATGCGGCAAGTCCGCCGATGAAATCGCCAAAGCCTTCGCGGGCGTAGGTATAAATACCGCCATCTAAATCGGGGCGTAATCGGGAAAGAAAAAAGAAAGACAAGCCTAAAAAAAGGATGCCAAAGCCCGTAATCCCCCAGCCGATGAGCAAGGCTTCTGCACTTGCCACCGCTGCCATATTTTGCGGTAAGCTGAAAATGCCCGATCCTATCATCGAACTAAGCACCAGAGCGGAGAGCGATAACAACCCGATTTTGCCTTTTGACATAAAGCCTCTATTTTGTAATTTCGTTAATTATTCAAAAAAGTTGCATAATTTAGCATAAAAATAAAAAATCCTCTAATGCAAACCGCACGAGAGGATCAAAATTAACACGAATTACCATTCTACTTGGGTAAAACTGTTGTAGAGGGCGAAAATAAACAAAATCGCAAAAAGAGCAATCAGAATTTTTTCATATAAATGCAAGTTCAGTTGCCCGTTTTGATGTTTGTAACGTGAGTAAAGGAACAGCCCAATACCAGGTACGTAAAGTAGCACTGAGAGTAGCAAATAATCTAAGCCTGCCGCATAGATGATCCATAAACCATAAAGCGAGGCAATAAAGCCTGTGAGTTTTATATACCAAGCTGATTTTTGTTGGATCGCCAATTTGAATAAATACGCACCGATTAAGAAATAAGGCACAAGGATCATTGAGGTAGAAATGAGCAATAACGCATTATAGCTTTTACCTGTTAAAAGCACTAAGAATAAACAGAATTGCACCACAGCACCTGTAAACCAAAGGGAGTTGATTGGCACATCATTTGCGTTCAGCTTATTTAGAATTTTAGGGAAAGCTCCATTTTGCGATCCACGATAAGGCACTTCAGCAGAATACATCGTCCAGCTCACATAAGAAGCTAAAACCGAAACAATTAAGCAAAAGGTAATTAAAATTTTACCGCTTGATCCCATCATCACTTCAAGTAATCCCGCCATTGATGGGTTTGACATTCCTGCGATAGTTTCACGCGGCAAAATACCCAGAGAAAGGACGGTAATAAGCACATATAAAGCAAGGGCAATGAGAATGCCGAATACCGTTGCAAGCCCTACATCACTTTTCTTTTTCGCGTGAGCAGAAAGCACTGAAGCCCCTTCCACGCCTGTGAAAACCCACAAGGTAATCAGCATTGTGTTTTTCACTTGCTCGGTCACGCTATTGTTTAATGTTGTGCCTTGCATATCTTGGCTGAAAATGTCGGCTTTGAAATACCAAATTGCCAAACCAATGAAAAGCACAAGTGGAAACACTTTCACAAAAGTCGCAATTAAATTGACAAATGCAGCCTCTTTTACACCGCTTGCAACCAGAGAGTGTACTAACCAAACGATAATCGATGCCCCGATAATAGAAGCAATGGTGTTGCCTTGCCCGAAAAGCACAAAGTTTTCGCTGTCGGTAAAACTGCCTAAGCCTTCAAAAGCCACGACAAGGTAACCCACGATCCCCACTGTTGCACAGAGCCAATAGCCCCAAGCAGAGAGAAAGCCAGCCAATTCGCCAAAACCTTCACGCGCATAAGTATAAATGCCGCCATCTAAATCAGGTCTTAAGCGAGAAATAAAGAAGAATGAGAGACCGAGAAAAATAATGCCGACACCTGTAATTAACCAGCCAATGATAAGTGCCTCACCACCCGCCACTTCCGCCATATTTTGCGGTAGGCTGAAAATGCCAGAGCCGATCATTGAGCTTAAAACAAGTGCAGTAAAAGAAAGTAATCCAATTTTTTTGTTAGACATAAAGTTGCGTTGATTTTATAGATACAATAAAGCCCTGATAAACAGGGCTTTATTTAATTAACTAATTTTAATACTTAAGTAAAAATTAGTATTCTAATACTGCACGACGGTTTTTCGCGTAGTCAGCTTCAGTGTGACCTAAAACTGCTGGTTTTTCTTCACCGTAAGATACAGTTGCAACATTTGTAGCACCTTGTTGTGCTAAGTAGTTTTGTACTGCGTTCGCACGACGTTGACCTAATGCGATGTTGTATTCTGGTGTACCACGTTCATCAGTGTGACCAGCAACAGTTACGTTCGCTTTAGTTGCTTTTAATAATTCTGCGTGTGCGTCTAACAATGTACGGTATTCACCTTCGATGTTGTATTTATCGAATGCGAAATACACAGTGTTGTAACGAGTTTGTAAATCTTGAGCAGACATACCGCCGAATTGAGCTTGCGCATCTGTATTTGCATTAGCGTTTGCTGCTGCGTTGTCTGAAGATGAGCTACATGCAGCTAATACGAAAGCTGGAGCCGCTACCATTAAAACTTTAGCTAGTTTTTTCATTTTATACTCCTAAGAGAAGATTATTGTTTAGTTAAATACGGTGACCAAGCAGGGAACTTATATTGCCCTCCTGTACCAGGCAGATTAGCTTTAAACCGACCGTCTGCGGACACCAATTGTAGCACTTTACTCGTACCTTTGGTAGAGCTATAAATAACCATAATGCCGTTTGGTGAAATACTTGGGCTTTCATCTAAAAACGTTGAACTTAAGACTTCCGTGCCACCCGAAGTGAGATCACGTTTTACCACTTTATCTCCAGCAATCATGATTAAATTTTTGCCATCTGCTGATGATTTCGCATTGTAAGAAACTCCGCCACCTACATTGCTAACACCACCACCTGATGCACTCATTCGATAAACTTGTGGTGAACCTGAGCGGTCTGATGTGAAGTAAATTGCACTACCATCTGGAGACCAACTTGGCTCAGTATTATTACCTGCATTTGCAGTTAATTTACTTGGCGTACCGCCATTTGCACCAACAACATAAATATTTAATTCGCCATCTTGGTTAGATGCAAAAGCAATTTTTGAACCATCTGGTGAGAATGCTGGTGCACCATTATGGCCTTTTAATGCACCTACTACACGACGTGCACCTGAACGAAGATCGTGAACAACCACTTGTGCTTTTTTATTTTCAAAAGTCACATAAGCTAATTTGCTACCCTCAGGAGACCATTCTGGCGACATTAAAGGTTCTTTACTTCTTACAACAGTAAAAGCATTGAAACCATCATAGTCAGCAACACGTAACTCGTATGATGATACACCACGTTGTACTACATATGCAATTTTTGTTCTAAATGCACCTCGAATTTGGGTGATTTTTTCAAAAATTAAGTCACTAACAGTATGAGCACCTTGACGCATTTGAGCCGCAGGCACATTAAACGCACCTTCTGCCAACACTGCTGCAGGAGAGCTTAATGTGTCCACTAATTGATAAGCCACATTATAACCGCCACCTGCAGGGGTAACTTGTCCGACCACTACCATATCAACACCAAGGTCAGTCCATTGTTGTGAATTAACTTCAGCTGCTGAACCTGGTTGAGCAGGTAATCGAGAACGCTCAATTGGTGAGAATTTACCGCTATTACGTAAATCATCCGCTACAATTTGAGCAACATCTTCATTTGCACTTCCTTTAAATGGCACGACAGCAATAGGTTGAGCCATACTCACACCTTCATCAACCGAAATCACAACATCTGATTCCGCCATCGCCACATTCCCACACAAGAATGCAAACACGCCCATTATACTCGCTAAATGCGATTTAAACTTCATTTTTTAACCTCTAGGTTATTATAAAACTTTTAATCCAAATTTGATGATCGGTGATTTATAAGTGTTATAAGTCGGATCATCTTTTGCTCTTGGCACACTTTGAGCACGAGTGATAGCTGCAACTGCCGCTCGGCAAATATCTGGTGGACCAGAAATTACTTGATGACTAGAAATTCGCCCATCACGCTCAATGTTAATTTTTACTTGGCACTCACGACCGCTAAAGCTTGGATCAACTTGATATGCTCGTGATAATTTTTGCTTAATTAAACGCTCATAACCACGATCCGCTGTACCTTGTCCATCACCAACCGCTTTACCGTTACCATTTCCAGCCAAGCCTGCAGAATTTTTATTTCCACCTTTTGTTGCAGAACCACCACCAATATCGCCACCAGATAAGAAATCATCTAAGGCTTTATTGTTTTTCGCTCTTGCAGCTGCAGCTTTTGCTTCCGCATCTGCTTTAGCCTCTGCAGCCGCTTTTGCTTTCGCTTCTGCTGCAGCTTTTGCTTTCGCTTCTGCTGCAGCTTTTTCTTTAGCTTCTTTTTCTGCTTTGGCTTTCGCTTCTTTCTCAGCTTTTTCTTTAGCCTCTTTTTCTGCTTTCGCTTTTGCCTCTGCTTTTTCTTTGGCTTCTTTTTCTGCTTTTAGTTTCGCTTCTTTTTCAGCCTTTTCTTTAGCTTCTTGAGCTTTTTGTTGCTCAAGTTTTTTCTGCTCTTCTAATTTTTTCTGCTGTTCAGCTTTTTGTAAGGCTTCTTTCGCTTTACGTTCTTCTTCCGCTTGTTTTGCTGCTGCTTCTAAACGTTTAGCTTCTGCCTCTGCTTTTAATCGAGCGGCTTCCGCTGCTTTTTTACGAGTTGCCTCTTCTTCTTTTTGCTTTTCAAGCTGTTCTTGTTTTAACTGTTCTTGGCGTTGCTGCTCAATTTTACGTTGCTGTTCTTGTTTAATTTGCTCTTTACGCTGCTCTTCTTTTTGTTGAGCCAATAATTGAGCTTTACGTTGCTCTTCTAACGCCTTTTCTCGTGCTTGTTGTTCAGCAAGTTCTTTAGCCTCTTGAGCCTTCTCAACTTCTTCAGCAACCTCTTCTTTTACATCTTCAACAGGTTTTGTCTCTTCCACAGGTTTAGGTTGAGTATTACCTTTTCTATCTGACTGTAATCGACCATATTCTGCAGCCACCTGCCCAGTATCAACCATTACAGCTTCAAACTCTTCGCCACTACCACCATTACCACCAGCCGCTTCAGGCAAGGTAATGTTAGTAAAGAAAGAACCGAGTAAAAGCAACCCAATTAAGAGGGCGTGTAATAGTAATGAGAGGATTATTGCAAATTCAAGTCTATCGTTTTGCGATCTCACACGTTATCCTTGATGATTATTGACCTTGGGTCATTAAGCCTGCTTTTTCAATACCAGCTTCTTTTAGTAATACAATGCCTTTGATAATTTCTTCGTAAGGCACTGTTGCATCACCTGCAACTAAAAAGAGCGTATTTTCATCTTTTTTGAATTCTTCACCAGCAAACGAAATCACTTCTTGATCGCTCAATTCTTCTCCGTTGCTTCCTGTAACAAAATTCCCGCCAACTTTTAATTTATATAAGCCAACGCCCGCAACTTGTAAAATAACGGGGGTTTTATCTTCATTTGTTACTGATTGACTATGTTTATCTTCTGGTAAATTAACTTCAACACTTTGGCTGATAACAGGTGCTGTTGCCATAAAGATCAGTAAAAGCACCAACAACACGTCCAAAAATGGCACAATGTTAATTTCAGATTTAATGTCCTTACGTTTACGACGATAAGACATATTTTCCTCTTCTTTTTTAAAGAGATTTGACGCAAGCGGCCAAATCTCAACATTATTTTACAAAATAGTGAATAAAAACGACCGCTTATTTTTTAGCAAATGCTTGGCGGTGTAAAATTGTCGTAAACTCATCAATAAAGTTTGCGTAATTTTGCTCTAATTTATTTGCTCTTAAGCTTAAACGGTTATACGCCATTACTGCAGGAATCGCTGCAAATAAACCAATTGCAGTTGCAATCAATGCTTCAGCAATACCAGGTGCTACAGATTGAAGACTTGCTTGTTTAACCGCACTTAGCCCCATAAATGAGTGCATAATCCCCCAAACAGTACCAAATAAGCCGATATATGGACTAATTGATCCCACAGTACCTAAAAATGGGATATAGCTCTCAAGGGTTTCTACTTCACGATTTAACGCAAGGTTCATCGCTCGTGTTGTACCTTGAATATTTGCCGCTGGTGCATCTGGGCTTACTTGTTGTAAGCGAGTAAACTCTTTGAAACCTACGTAGAAGATTTGTTCTGAGCCACTTAATTTATCACGACGATTTTCTAATCCTTCGTGTAAACGGTTTAAATCTTCGCCTGACCAGAATTTATTTTCAAAAGCCAATGAGCCTTTTGCTGCATTGGTTAAATAGCGACTACGTTGAATAATCACTGCCCAAGATAATACCGAGAAAGTGATAAGAATAAGCATAACGATCTTAACGACGATACTTGCTTGTGCAAATAACGAAATTAAGTCAAAGCTAGTTTCTTGCATTGAAAACTCCAAATGTAATTATTGATTATTGAGTTCGCCATTGATTGCCTCTCGGATTGCCTGAGGTATTGCAATTGGCTTCATTTTTGTTAAATCGACACTTGCCACGCTGGCAATCGCTTGGCTTAAACAAACATCATCACACCATAATTTTTGCTCAAAAATAATTGTCGCTTTCTTTACTTCTTTAATTTGGGTTTCAACAGAAAGTAAATCATCTAAGCGAGCAGGCGTTTTGTAGTCTATTTCTAATTTTTTCACAACAAAAGCAATATTTTCCGATAGCAATAATTGCTGAGAAAAGCCTTTATTTCGTAAAAATTCTGTTCTAGCTCGTTCAAAAAAACAGACATAGCTTGCGTGATAAACCACACCGCCCGCATCTGTATCTTCATAGTAAACTCGAATAGGAAAGTGCATATTTTATCCTATTTATATGCCTTTTTATGGATACGCTAATTTATGCGTAAAGCGTCCAATTTTTATACGATAACGGTTGACTATTTTATTCAGTTAGAAATCGTAGTGCAATAGCTTTTGCAATTTATTTTTATTTAAAAATAAAAGCTGACTTCTTTTTTGATTTTAGTTAAAAAACAGTACGCAAATAGACGGAATAACAATGGAATAACCTATCAGAGGTAAGAAAACGAACCGCCAAAATTGGCTACGAATTTCAAAACCAATGCCGTGAATCCATAAAATGCCCATTCCATAAAAAGCAGCTAATGCAAAATAAGGAATTTTTCCGCCAAAATAGATACCGAAAGCGGTCGATTTCAACAAAATCATTGCAAATAGACCGCTTGCAAGAAGAAAAGAAAGGGCTTTTAGCAAGCCCTTTGAAGTCATATTGTATAACAAATTAATCATAGATTATTCGTCAAATTTACCTGTTTTCTCAATCTTTGTTGTAATAAATACCGCAAAGTAAATCGCGAGAAACATACCAAAAAACCAAGTTAAATAAAACATAATCGCTCCTTAGTATGCTGTTGCGTGGTTATCTTCAATGAATTTCGCATCAAGACGACCAAACATTTTGATGTATGACCAAATTGTGTAAAGTAACACGATTGGCACGAAGAAACACGCAGCATAGAACATCACAGTTAAGGTGTTAAGGCTTGCTGTTGAATCCCAAACCGTTAAGCTCATTTCTGGATGAGAAATTGAAGGCATAATGAATGGGAACATAGAAACAGCTGCAGTTAAGATCACACCAATTTGCATTAAAGATGATGCGAAGAATGCGGTACCTGAACGGTTAGCTTTCGATGCAACGATAGTTAATAACGCACCGATTACCGCAATTGCTGGCACAATCCAAAGCACTGGCATTTCAGCATAGTTTTTAAACCAAGCTGAAGTTTCTAAAGCTACGGTTTTGTTGGTTAATGCTGAAACAGCGTGATGATCCATTTGGCTCGTAATTACGAAACTTTCTTTAAAGTATAACCAAACACCTGCTAATACAAACGCCACTAATGTTACGGTTGCCGCTAATTGTGATACGCCACGCACGCGGTTGCGTAAATCCGCCGTGGTTTTCATTTGTAACCAAGTTGCACCTTGAGTGGTTAACATAAATAAGCTTACCACACCGCATAATAATGCAAATGGATTTAATAAGCCTAAGAATGTACCTGTGTAAGTAACTTGGTTGATGTTGTTAAACTCAAATGGAATACCTTGCAATAAGTTACCGAATGCCACACCAAAGATAAGTGAAGGAACGAAACCACCGATGAACAATGCCCAGTCCCAAGCGTTACGCCATTTTGGTGAGTCAATTTTTGCACGATATTCAAAGCCTACTGGGCGGAATAATAATGCTGCAAGCACTAAAATAATCGCCAAGAAGAAACTTGAGAATGAGGTTGCATACACTGTTGGCCACGCAGCGAAGATCGCACCACCACCTGTTAACAACCAAACTTGGTTACCATCCCAGTGTGGAGCAATTGAGTTGATCATCACACGGCGTTCTGTGTTGCTTTTACCCACAACAGGTAAAAGCGTTAATACGCCCATATCGAAGCCATCGGTAATAGCAAAACCGATTAACAATACAGCAATTAAGATCCACCAAATAAAGCGGAGAACTTCATAATCTAACATTGCCTACTCCTTATTTCGCAGATTGCTCAAAGTAGTATTTACCTGTTTTTAATGCACTTGGGCCTAAACGACCATATTTGAACATTAAATACATTTCAACTACTAAGAAGATTGTATATAAACCACATAATAAACCGATTGCAGTCCAAAGTTCAGCAACGGTTAGATTTGAAGCTGCAATACCTGTTGGTAACACTTCAAATACCGCCCAAGGTTGACGAGCATATTCCGCTAAGAACCAGCCTGATTCAATCGCAATCCAAGGTAATGGCATAGACCATAATACGGCTTTAAGGAACAATTTGTTTTTGCCCACACTACCGCGGAAGTTAAAGAAGAACGCTAAACCAATGATTAACGCCATTAACATACCAGAACCGACCATCACACGGAATGCCCAGAAGTTAGGACCTACTTTAGGAATGGTTGCATCTGCTGCTTTAATGATTTGTTCTTCTGTTGCTGCAGCAACGTTATCGCCTACATATTGTTTTAATAATAAGCCAAAACCAAGGTCTTTTTGAACCGCTTGGAACGCTGCTTTTTCTTCTTCTGTATAGTTACCAGAACGAAGTTTTTCTAATAAAACAACCGCTGTCGCACCGTTACGTACACGCTCAACGTTTTCTTTACGAATATCGTTTAAACCTTTGATTTCAGTATCTAAAGAACGTGTTGCAACTAAACCACCAAGATATGGGATTTGAATTGCAAAATCATTTTGACGAGCTTCAGAGTTTGGAATCGCAATTGCATTAAATGATGCTGGAGCAGGGTGAGTTTCCCATTCTGCTTCCATTGCAGCAAGTTTTACAGGTTGAGCTTTACCGATTTCATAACCTGATTCATCACCCATTAGTAATACAGCAAGAATTGCGAATAAACCGAAACTTGCACCTACTGAGAATGAACGTTTTGCAAAGCCAAGGTCACGACCTTTTAAGATGTAGTAAGCACTGATGCTTAATACGAAAATCGCACCACAAGTATAACCAGCAGTTACGGTGTGTAAGAATTTACTTTGAGTCACTGGGTTTAAAACAAGATCAGCAAAGCTGGTCATTTCCATACGCATTGTTTCAAAGTTAAATTCTGAACCTACAGGGTTTTGCATCCAACCGTTTGCCACTAAGATCCACATTGCTGAGAAGTTAGAACCAAATGCCACACAGTATGTTGCTAATAAGTGTTTTTTCTTAGAAAAACGATCCCAACCGAAGAAGAATAAACCCACGAAAGTTGATTCTAAGAAGAACGCCATTAAACCTTCTAATGCTAAAGGTGCACCGAAGATATCGCCCACATAGTGAGAGTAATATGACCAGTTAGTACCGAACTGGAATTCCATTGTAATACCAGTGGTTACCCCAAGAGCAAAGTTAATACCGAATAACTTACCCCAGAATTTTGTCATATCTTTATAAACTTCTTTTCCTGTCGTTACATAAAGTGTTTCCATCACTACAAGCACAAAAGAAAGACCTAATGTAAGCGGTACAAATAAGAAGTGATAGAGAGCAGTTAAAGCAAACTGCAAACGCGAGAGTTCAACAAAGTCTAACATCTCAAACCTCTTCATCTTGATAATATGAAATACGATTAATTATTCGACACCGAATAATGCCCCACAAAACTTTGACCCAAAGCAAAGATCTACCCTACAAGGTAATCAGAGTTTCAGGAGTCTATTCTACCTGTTATTCATAAAATAAAAAACAGCAGTAATTAACAAAGGATTAACCTTTTGATGAAATCATTAAACTTTTAACTATATTTTTTAATGACTGAAAGAAAAAGAGCGAGAAAAGTTATCTATCAAGTGGTGAATTTGCATTTTTTGTTTGAGAAAGATCAAAAAAAATCTGCTTTTTACCAGTGAAATCTTGCTGACATTTTCGCCTAAGCGTGATAATCTCTTAAAGATTTTAGATTACCATATCTATTTTAAAAGATTTTAGCTATAACAGAAAAAGGTAAAAAGATGCTAAAAAAATATTTCCTTCTTTGTTTTTCGCTTTGCTCTACTGTTATTTTCACAACTTCAGCTCAAGCAGAAGTAAAAACATCAACATTGGCGATCGAGAAACCTGAAAGTATTAAACTTCCTCAAGAATGCCAAAATATGTTTAGTGTTGCAGATACGCTCATTAAAGATGCAGAAAAACAACCTGGCACACATACCCAAGTAAAACGCTTGAAGAATCAACTCTCAGAAAGCAAAAAACAGCTCCTTGCGATGGAAACGACCTTGCAACAAAAAAGCTGTACTAAAGGGTTGAGTGCATTGAATACATTAAAAGAAAAACATTAATCGACTAACACAAACGGCTAAGTATATTTACTTAGCCATTTTCTTTACCAAACTAATGCAACTAAAAAAATCACAATCGTCAAAAACTCAAACATCCCCACTTTTTTCACATTCCAGCCTAACGTTGGCACGATGATTGCTCGTGCCAATGCAAATAAATAAGCGGTGAAAATTGCGTTTTCATTTGCAAATAGGTAAATCAAACTAAGCCCTAAATGAATGCCGATGCTCAGTTCGGCATAAAGCGGATTTTTTCGTTCACGAGCAAGGCTTTTGACATAAAAAGTCGTCGCAATAAAAAACAGTGTTGGGTGAATAAGAAAAGCAAAATCGACCGCTTGCGTGCTCAAATAATAGGTTGCCATTCCTACCACACCAAAAGTTAAAATCCCTGCAGTATCATTGAACAAATGGCGTTCATTACGTTGTTTAGCATAATAAAATTGGACTAATCCAAGCGGTATTAATGGTAACGCAAAAAGCAAAATTTGAGGTTGATAAATTAAAACAGGCGAGGAAAAACAAAGACTTAACGCAAAATAGATCATTGCCCAGCGTTTGTTTTTGTCGGTCGGTTTCTTGCTAAAAAGCATAAAGAAAGGGTAAGAGAAAAGGTAAAGGAAAAGCCACGCAATGCCAAAGAAAAGTAAAGTGTAATGCCAGTATGGGGCTTTGAAAACGGCATAAAAATAAGGCAAAAATGCCATTGCTAATGCCCCGTGTTGATTAGAAATAACAGGCTTTTCGTTTAACATTCTCTAATCCCTAGAGTTTTACTCAACTATTAAAAATATGGGGAATTATTACGCAAATAATTCCCCAATACAACTCACTTCAATTTATTTTAAACGAAAAACTTTCACGTTATTAAAGCCATTTTCTTTTAGATATAACGCTTGTAATTTACTCATTACCCCACGTTGGCAATAAAGTAAGTAGTTTTTAGCTTGATCTAATGTCGCAAATTGGCTTGAAAGTTTATAGAACGGTAATTCTTTCACTTCCACATTTTCCAGTTTCAACGGAGCTTCATCGGTTTCTTCTGGGCTGCGAATATCTAAAATCACATCGTTTTCGCCTAATTCAGTCGTCATTTCAACAGAAACCACTTCTTTTTCAGTTTGTTGTGCAATTTCACGAATATCAAGGAATTGGGCATTTTGTACCGCTTGTTCTAACACTTCAAAATTGAAATGCCCTTCTTCTTCAACGATTTTGCTTTCAATCGCTTTCACTGTTGGATTTTTGGAAATTACGCCACAGAATTCTGGCATTGATTTAGCGATGTCGTCCGTGCCGATCTCTTTCGCCATTGCGATAATTTGTTCTTTATCGTGGGTGATGAGCGGACGCAACACCAAGGTATCTGAAGCCTTATTAATCAAACGTAAGTTCGTTAACGTTTGGCTTGAAACCTGCCCCAATGCTTCGCCTGTAACAATCGCTTGAATATCAAAACGTTCTGCAATTTTGCTTGCGGCACGCACCATCATTCGTTTTAGCACGACGCCCATTTGACCGTTATCGACTTTTTCTAAAATTTCGCCAACCACGTTTTCAAAATTAATCGCCACAAAACGCACTTTGTGAGAGGTGCTATAACGGCTCCAAATGTGATACGCCATCTGTTTCACGCCAATTTCGTGTGCGGCACCACCTAAATTGAAGAAGCAATAATGCACGCGTGAACCGCGACGAATGAGCATATAGCTTGAAACGCCTGAATCAAAGCCACCTGAAATCAACGATAATACATCTTCTTGTGTGCCGATTGGATAACCGCCTAAGCCTTCGTGGCGCGCTTTAACAAGCAGCATTTTGTCATTATCAATATCAATACGAACCGTGACATCTGGCTTAGTCAATTTCACACTAGCGGTTTCAATATGCTGATTCAAGCCACCGCCCACATAACGCTCCACATCAAGAGAACGGAATTCGTGTTTACCTTTACGGCGAACGCGTACGCAGAAGGTTTTGCCTTCTAGTTCTTCACGCACTTGAGCAAGCGTTTGTTCAAAAATATCGTGCATTGTTTCAAAAGGATATTCTTCCACTTCTAAAATATGGTGAATCCCTGGAGTGCGTTTAAGCAAATCCAACACCATCGGGGCTTCTTCCGCCACTTTGGCACGCACTTCAATGAAGTCCCAATTACGAATAACGGCTACATTTTCAGTTTCACGCAATAACACATTGCGAATGTTTGAGGTTAGAATTTTGATAAAGCGTTTACGCACGGAATCGCTTTTAATCATAATTTCAGGGAAGAGTTTGATGATAAATTTCATAGTTCTATTCAAGTTAATGTTGTATTAAAGATTTCCGAGAGAATCAAAAATCAGATTTTGCAGATTATAACATAATTTTTCTCTACGTTTTTTTACATAACTTTTAAAAGAGAAACCACAATAACCAATATGATGTGCTAAGATCCGATTTATTAAAAACAAGCGGTTAATTTTATGACAAATATTGCAATTATCCCTGCAAGAGCAGGTTCAAAAGGTATCTTACAAAAAAATCTACAATCTGTCGGAGGCTATTCATTGGTTGCTCGAACCATTATTGCAGCTCAACAAGCCAATGTATTTGATCGAATTGTCGTCTCTTCAGATGGGGAGGAGATTTTAGAAGAAGCGAGAAAATATGGTGCTGAAGCTATAAAGCGCCCTGCTGAACTTGCCTTAGATAACTCTCGTACGATTGATACCATTTTACATACTTTGGAAACACTTAATATTAGTGAAGGCACTTGTACTCTCTTACAACCGACAAGCCCACTTCGTAGCCATTTAGATATCAAAAACGCAATGGATATGTTCAAAAATGGGCAGGTAAAATCGGTTATTTCAGCTTGTGAATGTGAACACCATCCTTATAAATCTTTTAGTTTAGGAAATAATGGAGAAATTCTGGCTGTAAATGAAATCTCTGATTTTGAAGCACCACGTCAAAGTTTGCCGTTGATGTATCGAGCTAATGGTGCAATTTATATCAATGATACGGCAGCACTATTACAAGAAAAATACTTTTTTATTCAACCTGCTAAATTCTATTTAATGCCAAGTTATCGCTCGCTTGATATTGATGCAAAACAAGATTTAGCTTTAGCCGAAATCATTGCAACTCAGAGCAATTATTTATAAAAAAATAAAGCCCCGAAATCGGGGCTTTTCATCTTACTTTACACTATTTCGCATAAACAGGAAGGCGTTTGCAAATTGCTAACACTTTCTCTTTGGTTTCTGCGATTACTTGTTCTTCGTTTTCTTTGCCAAGTGCGTCTAACACATCACACATCCAGCCTGCTAATTCACGAACGTCATTTTCATTGAAACCACGACGAGTAACTGATGGCGTACCAACACGAATACCTGAAGTCACAAATGGTTTTTGTGGATCGTTTGGCACCGCATTTTTGTTTACGGTAATGTTAGCTTTACCTAAGGCTGCATCTGCCGCTTTACCTGTTAAACCTTGTTTGATAAAGCTCACAAGGAATAAATGGTTTTCTGTACCGTTTGACACCACATCGTAACCACGTTGTTTGAACACTTCTACCATCGCTTTTGCGTTTTTAATCACGTTTGCTTGGTATTCTTTGTATTCTGGTTCAAGTGCTTCTTTGAAACATACTGCTTTCGCTGCAATGATGTGAACTAATGGGCCACCTTGGTTTGCAGGGAAAACAGAAGATTGTAATTTTTTGTAGATCTCTTCATCGCCACAAGATGAAAGGATTAAACCACCGCGTGGACCGCCTAATGTTTTGTGGGTTGTGGTTGTCACAACGTGGGCGTGCGGAAGTGGATTTGGATATAAACCTGCCGCGATTAAACCTGCAACGTGTGCCATATCTACGAATAAGTATGCCCCAACTTCATCTGCGATTTCACGCATTTTTGCCCAATCTACCACTTGAGAGTAAGCAGAGAAACCTGCCACGATCATTTTTGGTTTGCATTCTAATGCTTTTTGGCGAACATCTTCGTAATCGATTAAGCCATCAGCTGTGATACCGTAAAGCACAGAGTTATAAATTTTGCCTGAGAAGCTCACTTTTGCACCGTGGGTTAAGTGGCCACCGTGTGCCAAGTCCATCCCTAAAATGGTATCACCTGCATTGATTAAAGCACCATAAACTGCGGCATTTGCTTGTGAGCCTGAGTGTGGTTGTACGTTTGCATAATCTGCTCCGAATAACTCTTTCGCACGATCAATCGCTAATTGTTCCACGATGTCCGCATATTCACAGCCACCATAATAACGTTTACCTGGGTAACCTTCCGCATATTTATTGGTAAATTGAGAGCCTTGAGCTTCCATTACACGTGGGCTTGCGTAGTTTTCTGACGCAATTAATTCAATGTGTTCTTCTTGACGACGGTTTTCGTCTTGGATTGCTTTCCATAAAATCGGATCGTAATCTTTGATGTTCATATTCGCTGTAAACATTCAAGGCTCCTATATTTAAAATGCTAAATTTAAAGTGCTAAATCATAAAGTGCAAAAACGAGAAATCGCTAAATAAAATAAAGATTTTCTTTTACGCAAACGTTTTCATTTTAAAAAGACAACGCATTTTACCCATTTTTAGCTGAGAAAGGTAGCCTTTTTCTGAAAATTTGCGTGTTAAATCTTCATAATAATTATGAAGAATAATCATATGATTTAGCTATTGTATTAAAATAATTTACTCGACCACCCGAGTTTTGATCCTAATACCGTAAAGTAATTGTAATTACTTAAATGTAATAAATGTAATTTATCTTTACTTTTTCGAACAATCACACGATCTTCGTGAGTAAACGGCAACACAGCTTGTCCATCACAGCTGACTTCCAAATGCGGTTGATTATGTTGTGAAAAACGCAAAGAAATATGGCTATCGCCATCCACAACAAGTGGGCGAGAAGAGAGGGTATGCGGGTGCATTGGCACTAAAGCAATCGCATTCATATTAGGGGTTAAAATCGGACCACCCGCAGAAAGAGAATAAGCGGTCGATCCTGTTGGTGTGGCAATAATTAAGCCATCCGAACGTTGAGAAAAAGCAAATTTGCCATCAATATAAACTTCAAATTCAATAATGCGAGCCACTTGGCTTGGATGAGCTACCACTTCATTTAAGGCATTACTTGATGCAATAATTTTGCCATTTCGTTCAATATGAGCCTCAAGCAAGAAACGCTCTTCAATTAAAAACTCGCCTTTTTCCAAGCAACTATAAAGCTGTTCAAATGCTGTTTGTGGGGCGATGTCGGTTAAAAAGCCAAGATTACCACGATTGATACCAATCAATGGCACTTTATATTTTGCTAAAGCTCGAGCCATTCCAAGCATATTGCCATCGCCGCCAATCACAATCACAAGATGAGCTTTTGAACCAATCTCTTTTAGGCTATATCGCTCGGCAAGATGAAGTTGTTCAGCTATTTTTTCTTCGACCAACACATCATAATGGCGATCTTTCAACCAGTTATAGACCGCCAAATGGGTTTCTAAAGCACTATCGTGGCGAGGATTTCCCACAATGCCAATTACTTGAAATGATCTTTCCATACGATGTACTCTCGTTAATTAATCACGTTTTTTCGCAAGTAGCCACCAAACCACCGCAAGGCAAAGCAAGCTTGGAATCAATGCCCCTATCCAAACAGGCAACCAAGTTGCTACCAAACTCATATTCCCGAAAACAATATTTGTTACATAGAAACCAAATCCAGCTAATACACCGATAATGGTTTTTGCCCCTGTGGTACTGCTTCTAAGCGGTCCAAAAATGAAAGAAATTGCCAAAAGCATCATCATAGCCATCGAAACAGGTTGGTAAACTTTACGCCAGAACGTGATTTCAAAGCGTTTTGGATCTTGCCCTGTACCTTTTAAAAAGCCGACATAATCCGCCAAGCCCGTAATTGAAAGCGATTCAGGCTTTAATGAAACGATGCCTAATTTACTTGGAGTAATGCTCGTTTGCCAAGGTTGATCGGTCTCTTTCGATTGCACAATTTTATCATCTTGAATGGTTGATTTTTCTACGTTTTTTAAGACCCAGTGATCTTGCTCATAAACTGCCTGATTCGCTTCGGTAATGGATTCCAAATTCTTCTGATTAAAATGATAAATCGAGATATTGTTTAATTGTTGTTCATTGCTGATTTTACGGATGTAAACAAAATTATCGCCATCTTTCGCCCAAAATCCACCGCTTGTAGAGAGCATCGAGCCGCCACTTTGAGCAATTGCACGCATATTTCGAGCATATTGTTCCGTTTGTGGTACGCCCCACTCACCGATAACCATCGTCAGTAAAACAAGCGGAATTGCCGTTTTCATTACCGCCAAACCAATACGAAAACGCGAAAAACCAGATGCCTGCATTACCGTTAATTCACTGCTACTCGCAAGGCTTCCCAAGCCCAACAGGCCACCTAAAAGGGTTGCAATCGGAAAGAAGTTTTCAATATCACGCGGAATCGTTAAAAAGGTGTAGTAAGCCGCAGCCAACGCATCATAATTGCCTTTCCCCACCGCACGGAATTCTTCCATAAATTTAATAATGCCGCCCAAGCCAAGAAGCCCAAGCAACACAAAGAAAATGGCGACTAAAATCGTTTTACCAATGTAACGCTCTAATACATTCATACCTAAAAAATTCATTATGCCACCGCCTTTTTCGAGCCAAAGTTATAACGCAATTTCAACATCCAGCGACTGTCCCAGCTGTTTAAAACGATACCTAAAATCAGGAAGAAAATTGATACCGCAGGCATAAAAATATCAGGATCAACTTTGCCCGAAGCTCCTGAAGATTTCAGCGTACTTTGTAACAAAAAGTAGATTAAATAGAGTAATGTGGCAGGTAACACTTTAGCATAACGTCCTTGACGCGGATTTACTTGGCTAAGCGGCACAACCAACAACGCCATCAATGGAGAAGCAAAGATTAAAGCAAAACGCCATTGCAATTCCGCTCTGGCTTCAGGCGATTTATCTGCCACGAGTTTATGGAAATCCGCTCGTTGCACTAATTTTTCGCCAGAATTGACATCTTGATACCCCAAATAAGCGGTGTAATTTTCAAAATGCGAAATGCGGAAATCTGCCACATTTGCCGTTCCTTCATAACGAGTACTATCTTTCAAATTTAACAGCTGATCGCCATTCGGTAAGCCTGTCAATGTCCCAGAATTCGCCACAACCACCGATGGTCGATTTTTCTTTTGCTGATCTGGTTGGAACACAAAAATATCGTTCAGCTGATTTTCTTTGTCGTTGATGTTTTCAATAAATAGCACATAACCGCCTGCGGTCATAAATTGCCCAGCCGATAACGCAGAAAAACGCGGGTTAGCTTTGGCTTCCGCCAATAATTCGCTTTGAGTGTTAATCGCCCACGGAGTCAGCCAGAAAACGTTATAAGTTGCCAATGCGGTGGTAAAAATGGAGAGAAATAACGCGACTTTTGTGATTAAACCTTGCCCGATACCACAAGCTTTCATCACGGTAATTTCACTTTCCGCATAAAAACGCCCAAGCGTGAGTAATAACGCCACAAATAAAGATAACGGCAACATAAACTGAGCCATTGCAGGCATACCAAGCCCTAATAAATTGACGACCAAATCCGCTGGCACGCGTCCGCTTACCGCAGAATTCAATACTTGTACTAATTGCTGACAGAAGAAAATAAGCAGCAAAATAAATAAAATCGCTACTTGGCTTTTAAAAATCTCTTTCGTTAAATATCGGCTTAAAATCACAATGGGGGTTCTCTATAAATTATGCTTGCAATTTCTTTGCAAATCGGTAGTTTATGACCTGTATTTTTTCGCAAGGTTCAAGCGGTACTTTTTTCATAAGGTTTTGCAAATTTTTGGCAAAACGCCACCGCTTGTAAAGGCGATATGATACCTCTTTATCTCAAAAAAATCACGGGAGCATTTATGGAATTTAATGTAAAAAATGGCAGTATCGAAAAACAACGCACTGGCTGCTTGATTGTCGGCGTATATGAAAGTCATCGTTTAAGTAGTGCCGCAGAGCAATTAGACCAATTAAGTGAAGGTTATTTAAGCAATATTTTACGCAAAGGCGATTTAAAAGGAAAAGTAGGGCAAACACTTTTATTACATTACGTGCCAAATGTGCCTGCCGACCGTGTTTTGCTCGTTGGATTAAGCAAAGAGCGTGAGTTGACCGAACGCCAATACAAACAGATTACCCAAAAAGCTGTACAAGTATTAAACGAAACGGGAGCAACAGAAGCGGTTTCATTCTTAACCGAACTCCACGTAAAAGGCCGCTCAACCTACTGGAACGTGCGTTTTGCCATTGAAGCTGTACAAGAATTGCTCTACAGCTACAACGAATTCAAAAGCGTAAAACCTGAAGTCAAACACGAACTTCGTCGCATTATTTTCAACGTCGCAAATCGCAAAGAATTAGCTGAAGCAGAACGAGCACTTGCCCACGGCAACGCCATTGCTCAAGGCGTGATTTATGCTAAAAATGTCGCGAACTGTCCGCCAAATGTGTGCAATCCAGCTTATTTAGCTCAATTAGCCACCCAATTAGCGAAAGATTACAGCCAAATTACCACAACCGTAGTTGATGAAAAACAGATGGCAGAGCTTGGAATGAACGCCTATTTAGCCGTTTCTCGTGGTTCAGAAAATCCTGCTTATTTATCGATCATTGAATACAAAAATGCTCCGAATCCTGATGCCAAACCGATTGTGTTAGTCGGCAAAGGCTTAACTTTCGACTCTGGCGGTATTTCTATTAAACCATCGGAAGCGATGGACGAGATGAAATATGATATGGGCGGTGCTGCATCCGTTTACGGCACAATGAAAGCTGTTGCGGAAATGGGCTTGCCACTGAATGTCATTGGCGTGTTGGCTGGTTGTGAAAATATGCCCGATGGTAATGCTTACCGCCCAGGGGATATTCTCACGACAATGAATGGCTTAACGGTGGAAGTGTTAAATACCGATGCAGAAGGTCGCCTTGTGCTTTGCGATACACTCACTTACGTGGAACGCTTTGAGCCTGAATGTGTTGTCGATATTGCCACGCTCACTGGGGCTTGTATGATCGCTCTTGGAGCACACAATAGTGGCTTAATGTCTACCCACAACGCACTGGCTCACGATTTACTCAACGCAGCGGAAGAGTCAGACGACAAAGCGTGGCGTTTACCGCTCGGCGAAGAGTATCAAGAACAGCTTAAATCCAACTTTGCGGATCTTGCCAATATTGGCGGACGATTAGGCGGTGCGATTACCGCTGGGCAGTTCTTGTCTAACTTCACCAAAAAATATGCGTGGGCACATTTAGATATCGCAGGCACAGCTTGGAAATCAGGTGCCGCAAAAGGTGCAACAGGTCGCCCCGTTCCGCTTTTAACCCAATTTTTAATTAACAAAGCGGAAGCTTAAACCGCAATTTAACCCGTAACAAGCGGTTGATTTTAGCAAAGACTTTGCAAATTTTTGCTGAAATTCAACCGCTAGGATTTTTTCACTTTATGCAAACTTTTACTTTAACTCGATTTTTAGTCGCTGCGGCGGCATTAGTGATCATTCTCGCAGGCGTAAAGCTCGCTGGCGAAATCGTCATTCCTTTTCTACTTTCGCTTTTTATCTCGATTATTTGCTCGCCCGCCATTCGTTTTATGACCAATCGTAAAATTCCACTTGGTATTGCGATTGCCTTGATGCTGATTTTAATCGTCACCCTTTTCCTCTTTTTGGCGGGAATGATTAACAGCACCATCAAAGAATTCACCGCCTCTATTCCGCAATATAAAGAGATTTTGCAGCTGCGAATTGAAACAATCAAAGCCTTTACCGAAAACTGGAATATTCCGCTAAATCTTCCAAATGTATCCGCGTTAGACAGCTTTGACCCAAGTATGGTAATGCAATTAGTCAGCCGCATTTTGCTCAGCTTTTCGAATGTTGTATCAAACGTGTTTATGTTGCTGTTAGTCGTGATTTTTATGCTACTTGAATCACCAACGATTAAATACAAAATCGCCCTCGCGTTTAACGATGGGAAAACCAGTTTTAATCAAGAAGTCGAGCATATCAGCCGCGTGCTAGAAAGCATTATCCGCTATTTAGGCGTGAAAACCTTGATAAGTTTACTCACGGGCATTTCGATTTTTATTATCCTTGATATTTTCAATGTGCAATATGCGGTACTTTGGGCACTACTTACTTTCTTGCTAAATTATATCCCGAACATCGGTTCTATCTTAGCGGCAATTCCAATCGTGCTACAAGCCTTGTTGCTCAACGGTTTTTCAGATGGTCTTGCGGTAACGATTGGAGTAATGGCAACCAATATGCTCATTGGTAACGTTTTAGAACCACGAATGATGGGAAAAACACTCGGACTTTCTACCCTTGTCGTGACCCTCTCTTTAATGTTCTGGGGCTGGTTACTCGGTACAGTCGGAATGCTGCTTTCTGTTCCGCTTACAATGGCATTAAAAATCGCCTTAGAATCTAGCCCAAATACCATTCGCTATGCGGTACTGCTGGGCGATGTGCCAGAGCTTGAAAAGGGCAAATATTTAATAAATAAGTAAGCAGATAAAAAAATCCCGAAGTGTTACCTTCGGGATTTTTCCTATATGCCTATATTTAACTAATCACACGGCAAAATCTTAATTGCCAAACCGCCTGTTGAAGTTTCGCGGTATTTGGCGTTCATATCTTTACCTGTTTCGTACATCGTTTCGATCACTTTATCAAGCGTAACACGCGGTTGCGTGGTTAAACGTAGAGCCATTCGGCTCGCATTGATCGCTTTTACCGCAGCAATTGCATTACGTTCAATGCACGGCACTTGCACTTGCCCGCCTACAGGGTCGCAGGTTAAGCCCAAGTTATGTTCCATCGCAATTTCAGCGGCAATACACACTTGATCTGGCGTGCCGCCCATAATTTCCGTTAATCCTGCCGCTGCCATTGAGCAAGCAACCCCTACCTCTCCTTGACATCCCACTTCGGCACCTGAAATCGACGCATTCATTTTATAAAGCGAGCCAACCGCACTGGTTGCTAACAAATAGCGTTCAATAGTTTCAGGATTTAGTGGGGCGATAAATTGCTGATAATACGCCAATACCGCAGGCACAATGCCGCACGCTCCATTAGTTGGAGCAGTGACCACACGTCCACCTGCTGCATTTTCTTCATTTACCGCCAAAGCAAACATATTGACCCAATCGATAATTTGCATTGGATCTTGGTTAAACTTGCTATTGGCTTCCAAGGTTCGACGCAATGCCGCAGCACGACGAACCACTTTAAGCGAACCGGGCAACAAACCTTCCGTATATAAACCACGCTGAATACAAGCTTCCATCGTCTGCCAAATATGAGCAAGGTAGCTCGAAATCTCCTCTTTGGAATGCAATGCCAGCTCATTTTTCCACATCAGGCTTGAAAGGGGTAAACCTTGCTCGCGGCAATGTTTCAGCAGATCTTCCGCGTGTTGATAAGGAAAAGGTACCGAGATCTTCTCTTGATTCGCTTCACCAAAATGCTCATCATCCACAATAAAACCGCCACCAATCGAATAGAAGGTTTTTTCAAACAATAGCTCTTCATTTTCAAAGGCTTTAAGGATCATCCCATTTTCGTGACGAGGCAAAAAATCGTAATGAAACGGCATATCTTGGTAGAAATCAAAGGCGATCTCTTTTGCATTTTCCGCGTCTGCTTCGGCAAGTGTTAAGCGATGATTTTGTTTAATTTCTGCAATGGTCGGCTCAATGCTTTCAATATCCACATTGTCAGGCAAATAGCCCATTAACCCCATCACCACCGCAATATCGGTATTATGCCCACGCCCTGTAAGCGATAACGATCCATAAATATGTGCTTGCAAGTGGTTCGTTTTGGTTAATAATTTGCGAGAAATCAGCTCATCGACAAACTGCTTCGCTGCTTTCATTGGTCCCACCGTATGGGAGCTCGAAGGTCCGATCCCCACTTTAAACATATCAAACACACTAATCATAAAAATCTCTAAAATCTAAAGGCAAAATTAAAAGGGCGTATTTTACTTGAAAGCAAGTCAAATGTTGATACATCTTAGCGATTAATGAAAATTATTTTACGCATTATAGATAATCAGCTCTTGTGTTTTGTTAAGTCAAGTTTTTCAATTTTTTAATAAACTCAACTGCTTTATTCCTCAAATAAAATATTTCCTTTATTTTTTTACAACAAAAAATAAATTTTACTTTAAATACGCTCTCAATTTCTATTTCGCTTAAATTCTCAAAGCAAACGTTACCCTTAGAACTCTTTGCTCAAAAAGCCATCAATTAAGCAGTTTTCAGCTTGCATTTTTTTTTTATGATAGGATAGATTTTATTGAATGTTTTTGCTTTTGCAAAATTGCCTGTTTCTTATTCTTTTCAGTGTAAAGAAAGGGCGTTTTAATAAACAAAATTCAATAAAACGCTTATCTATTTTCTATTTAGTGAAAAGGAACTTTAATATGAAACCGACTTTAAAAACAACGGCAGTGGCAATTTTAGTGGCATTAGGTGTGAGTGCTTGTGGTAGCAAGCACGATGATAATCCAGCATCTTCAAATCAATCGCAATCTATCAATAACCAAGATAAAGCGAAGAATGATCAGGTGGCAAAAGAGAAAGCTGATCGCGAAGCGAAGGAAAAAGCTGCTAAAGAAAAAGAAGCAAAAGACAAAGCAGATCGTGAAGCTAAAGAGAAAGCCGATCGTGAAGCGAAGGAAAAAGCAGCTAAAGAAAAAGAATCAAAAGACAAAGCTGACCGTGAGGCTAAAGAGAAAGCCGATCGTGAAGCGAAGGAAAAAGCAGCTAAAGAAAAAGAAGCAAAAGATAAAGCAGATCGTGAAGCTAAAGAAAAAGCGGCGAAGGAAAAAGAAAATCAAAATAAACCACAAGATCCAAAAACACCATCAAACAAACCTGAAGTATTAGGTGGCACATAGCGTTATGTGGAACTGGGTCTAATTGGAAAAACTAATGCAGAAAATGTATTTATTCAAACTTTATTTGATCCTCGTCAGGGAGAGGAACTAAGTATGAGCGAAAGCTCAGGTAGAATTGACTTAAATGCACTGTCAAATGGAAAATCTGGCACCATTGAAGCTGTTGCCAATGGAAATGAGATTTTTGCCGATGGTAAACAGCAAAGTGACGGTGTAAAAGTTATTTTCGAAAATAAACCTTATTCAAGCTATGGCTTTATTTCACTAAAAGACTCGGAAAATAAAGATATTCATAGCTACTTTGCCTATATTAATGCTGATAAAGAAGGTTCATATAGAGCTGAAATTTTACGCAATGTTTACCACAAAATGCAAGAACGAGGTAATGCTGTTTACGAAGGTAATGTATATGCTACTGTAAATAGAAAAACTAAAAATTTTGAAGATAAATGGTCTCAACCTGCTCTTGATGGTAAAGTCAAAATGTCCGTTTATGTAGATGGAAATTCTGCTAAAACAATGAGAAACCGTGGAGAAATTACAAGTAAGGCATTAAATGGCTCTATCTTATTAACAAATGCGAGTATTTCGCAAGGTGCATTTCATGTAGGTTCTGATGGAAAAGCTATATTTAATGGTAAATCTGGTGACTATAATGTGGAATATTCTAGTAATGATGCTAAAGAAATGATTGGTAGTACTCGTTTAAATTTAGCAACTTATAGTGAATATGACGGTACAAAAATCACTGAATACAAAGCTGTATTTGGCGGTACTGCTGATAAATAATTTTTAACTTAATATTAAACCCCATCGCATAAGTGGTGGGGTTTTGTTTGGAGAGCCTTATGTTATCTTTAATGACTGATGTTTACAATGAACTAGAAAATGCAAGCCCATTTATAGATTTAAAATGGGTCTGGATTCCTTTTTTAATTTCTTCTGGAATTTTAATAATCATTATTATAAGTCAATTATCTACATGGTTAAAAGGAATTAAGAAAATCTTAGAAATTAACTCAAAAATAGGTAAACGATTCATTGTATTTGTCATGTTTTTTTGTTTGTTACTTAGCATGTTTTCACTCCAAGATGTTATTAATATCTACATAAATGCACGCCAAAATGATTCTGATATTTTAGATTTGTTATTATGTTTGAAAAAGATATCTTATATTATTATGTGCCTTTCTATTTATTTTTCGTTACGAACAGACGTAACTTCCCCGAACGTGATCCGATTATGGTACTTTTTGCCGAAGGGAAAATTGCAGCCCTGACCGAAAATTATTCAGAAGCGATTGATAAATACCGCGAGATTTTGGCAAAAGATGCTAACCTCAACCCAGTGCGAATTGAGCTGGCGATTGCCTTATTTAACCAACGCCAAGATGGTGCGGCAAAAGACCAATTCCAAAAAGCCCAAACCGCAGGCGATTTACCCGTGCAAGCAAATGCGTTAATCAATGCCTATTTGGAAGCCCTTGAAGAACGCGACAGCTGGAACGTGGATTTTTCCTTTAACTACGTGCGTGACACCAACGTGAACAACACGGGGAACGGGCGACAAGTGGTGCTTGAAAACGGTGGTGTGCTTACCCGTTCAAACGAAATGTTGCCACAAACCGCGCACGGCTTTGCCTATTCGTTGGACGTTTCTCGCGATTTCAACCTTTGTGGCTCAAATTACTTAGCCGTCGGCAATGAGTTTTTTGGCAAAAGTTATTGGGATCATCACGATTACGATGATCTTTCTAACCGCACCTACATTGGCTACGCTCACAAAACCGCAAAACAAAATTTCCGCATTAAACCTTTCTATGAAAAACGTTGGTATGGTGGCGAAAGCTATCGTTGGTCAAACGGGGCGAGAGTGGAGTTTTCACGCTGGTTAAATCCAAACTGGCAGATTTCTACCGCAGGCGAATTTGCTCAACAACGTTATTTTGATAGCACAACACAAAACGGCAATAATAAATTGCTTTCGGCAACACTTGTATGGGCAAGAACACCAAAACAATTTTTCTATGTGGGTAGCGATTTCATCAGCGAACGCACGCAGATTCGCCAATATAGTTCAGACAGTAAAAATATCCGTCTCGGCTGGGGGCAAGAATGGAGCTGGGGTGTTTCATCTCGTGTAAGCCTTTCTTTAATGAAACGAGATTACAAAGATATTGCTAAACTGGGGAATATTAACTTGTTTTCATTCGGCAAAAACCGTGAAGATAAAATTTATGGTGTGAATGTGAGCCTATGGAAGCGTGATTGGCACTTAATGGGCATTACCCCGAAATTGCAATTTAGCTGGCGTAAGCAAAGTAGTAATATTCCTGAGATGTATTCTTACACTCAAAGCAATGTGAATGTGGTGTTTGAGAAAACGTTTTAAATAATCTATAAAAAATGTGGTTAAAAACAACCGCTTTTAACCACATTTAAACTCAATTATTTCTGACGCATTGCAGGGAATAAAATCACATCACGAATAGATGGTGCGTTTGCGAAAATCATTGCTAAACGGTCAATACCTAAACCTTCGCCCGCTGTTGGCGGTAAACCGTGTTCGAGTGCGACCACGAAGTCGTCATCAAAGAACATCGCTTCATCATCACCCGCTTCTTTCGCTGCCACTTGTGCGTGGAAACGTTCAGCTTGGTCTTCCGCATCGTTTAATTCTGAGAAACCATTACCAATTTCACGTCCGCCAATGAATAACTCAAAGCGGTCGGTGACTTCTGGGTTTTCATCGTTACGACGTGCAAGCGGTGAAATTTCCGCAGGGTGTGCCATTAAGAAAGTCGGTTGAATTAATTGGTGTTCTGCCACTTCTTCAAAAATCGCATTCACCACAGAGCCTAAGCCCCAAGATTTTTGGATTTCAATGCCTAAACCTTTGGCAATTTCCACTGATTTTTCAAAGTTGTCTAAATCTTCACGTTTGATGCCGTTGCCATATTTTACAATCGCATCGTGCATTGTGATACGCTCAAACGGTTTGCCGAAATCGAAGGTATATTCACCGTAAGGTACGGTGGTTGTGCCAAGAATATCAATCGCTAATTTACGTAATAACTCTTCAGTGTTGTCCATTAAATCGTGGTAATCCGCATAAGCTTGGTAGTATTCAATCATCGTAAATTCTGGATTATGACGAACAGAAACACCTTCATTACGGAAGTTACGGTTTAATTCAAATACTCGCTCAAAACCGCCTACCACAAGGCGTTTTAAGTAAAGTTCAGGGGCAATACGCAAATACATATCTACGTCTAATGCGTTGTGGTGAGTAATAAATGGTTTCGCCGCCGCACCGCCTGGGATCACTTGTAACATCGGGGTTTCTACTTCGATAAAGTCTTTATCTAAGAAGAATTGACGAATGCCAGACACCACTTTTGAACGAATAACAAACGCACGGCGAGATTCTTCGTTCGCAATTAAATCTAAATAACGTTGACGGTAACGAGTTTCTTGGTCGGTTAAACCTGTGTGTTTGTTTGGCAACGGGCGAAGTGCTTTAGTTAAAAGCTGGAAGTCGCTCGCACGAACGGTTAATTCGCCTGTTTTGGTTTTGAATAATGTACCTTTTGCACCAACGATGTCGCCTAAATCTAATAAGCTGATCAGATTTTGATATTCACCTTCAGGTAAGTTATCGCGTGCCACATAAAGCTGAATTTGACCGCTGACATCTTGAATGGTGATGAACGTTGCTTTACCCATCACACGGCGTAACATTACACGCCCAGCCACAACCGCTGGAATGGCTTTTTCTTTTAATTCTTCGCCATCAACATCGTTATATTTTTGATGTAAATCTGCCGCTTTATCTTCACGACGGAAGGTATTCGGGAATGGATTACCACGTTCACGCAACTGCGATAATTTTTCACGACGAGCAATCATCTCGCCATTCAGATCTAATTCTGTATTTTCTACTTCAGACATTTTGTTACCTTTTGGGTTAAATTTTTGGAAAAAACGCTCGAATTATAGCGGATTTTGCAGGCTTTTGGTAGGAAACAAGCGGTCGAAATTCGCAAAAGATTGGCAAAATTCAACCGCTTAAGTGAAAAGAAATTCGATAACCGTAGGGGCGTATTGCATACGCCCCCAAAAACATCACTCAACATTGATGTTCAAACAACAAAAATCCCATTATTTGTGAAAATCAAACCCATCAAAATATTGTTTTAATCCATTAATGTGGGACCATCATTTAATGGTATATAAAAACAATCCTTCTCCCATAATAACGGATTATTAGCCACATAATCCCAAATTATTTGATATGAATTCTCATCTCGAATGATGTGTTCATAATAATTTCTTTGTCATATTAGGTGTGGAATATAATCTTTGGGGCTGTACTAGATAACTAGACTAAATTCCCCTTAACTAATTGTTTTAAAA
>CAUUKJ010000026.1:0-32275 GCA_963545995.1 uncultured Haemophilus sp. | reverse complement strand
TCTGTGCACCTTTTTCAAAATCTGTGCACCTTTCTTCAAAATCTGTGCACCTTTTGCGGTATAACACATTGATTTTAATATATTATTTTTTCACTAAATAATTAAACAAGATATAAATAAAAGGAATAAGCAAAATCTGTGGATAACTCTCCTTTCGGACTACTTAAAATCGGCTTTTTGCTCGGTCAAACTTATGGACGATTTAACGGCTTAATTTGCTACGCAAACCGTATGGATAAACCCATTGATAACTTGATGAATAACTTGATCGCCTACGGCTTGGAAAACCGCAAGCGGTTTACCACAAGTTACCGCCTACGGCTTTCACAAGTTACCGCTACGCTTCAACAGGTTTACCCACACTTTAAGCCTATCGCCCACAAGTTTTCGGTCGCTATATAATAAATTTTTTGTTTTTATTGTTTTTGTTTAAGGTAAAATATCTCATAAAACACGCCTAAAACGCTCTTAAATTGATTTTTTGTCAAAAGTAATGGTTTACTATGTTTTTACAAAATAATGCGAAATTAGCCGATTTAAAGCGGTATTTTAAATATTGATAAATTTATCCACAAGAGCACGCATAGCGGAACGAAGCCCCCAAAAAGCGTAGTGAAGCGGTGCAAAAGCCGTCGCAAGACGGCGGTGCGATTGTGGGTAAATTTAGAAATAGCTTTTTAGTGTGGGTAAATTCGGTGTAAAAGTCTAAAAGACTTTTGCACAATTTATCCATACGGTAGCAAGGCTAAAAAAGCGTTATTGACAAAGGTAAGCTAGTAAGAGTAGTATTTAACCGATCAAATTAATTTGATTATTTCAACCAATTAATTTTGGTTGTGTGTTTAAATAAATTTTTAAAAAATACTTATCCTGCAATAAGTGAATGTTTAATAAATTTAATAAAAAAGAGCTAGTTTTAACTGGCTCTTTTTTTTGAATTAGATAGTATTAACATAGACTATCTGCTAATGCTGTTACGTCTTTACAGATTGCACCGTTATTGTTTTCATAGATTGGCGTATCGTGATCCCATATCAATAAACGATTTTCATTTGCCCAAAATTGATAGGTTTTATCAACTGTTTTAGTGCCAGTAATATCACCATAATTGATTAGACTAATTATCTCTTTATCATCAGGATCACAATCATATTCCCAAACTTTGTGTTCTATTCGTAGATAATTAAAATCTATACCTGTGAGTGCCTTTAATTTTGATTTGACTTCGTGAAGTCGCTTTAATGTTACTGGTTGGCTCATATCTAATTCTGCACATTTTGTTATGCCGTCAATAGTAACGTGGATTGCGTGATGTCTCCCGTCTGGGTATGTTCCGCTAATTGTTCTAAATTCTTCTTTATACATTGTCTTTCTCCTTATAAGGGTTTAATTATGTATATTATACACAATTAATAAATTATTACAATAATAAATTATTAAAATAACAATTTATTAGAAAGATAATGGAAATAAAAAAAGCGGATTGCTCCGCCTTTTAATTTTAATCTATGTGTTTTTCAATCTCGGTAAAAGTAATATTTCTATCTAAAAAATAGCGATCTTGATTTTGATGATCTTGATTTTGAGCTAAAGGATAAATTAAACCGTACTGAATTAATGCTTTTTTTAATGGTTCGTTTATTACAAAAACCTCACCCGAAAAATCATTAGTTATTTTTTGATATTCGTAAAAGATAACGTGTTCTTTGACACTTAATTCTTTAATCATTCCTTTTAATTTTGGAATGAAAAAATCTTCAATATTATCTCTTTCAAGACGCTCTATGTATGCTTGTATTGCATTAATTAAATCTTTTGGATTTTCATAGGGTTTGAAGAAAAAATAATCCGCTTTTGGTTGTTCTAAAGATACCGTTAATAATAGGCTATCGGCTTCTTCTTTTGAGGGAAATTCACAACCAGTATAAGTATAAATTACAGAATAGTACATTTTTGCTCCTTATGTTCACCAATATAAGCTATTATACTTTAATAACAAAATATTACAATAATAATTTATTAAAATAATAATTTATTAGAAAAGTAATGCAAATAAAAAAAGCGGATTGCTCCGCCTTTTCTTATTACATTTTTATGCCTTGTTGAGATTGAGATAATTTGTTGATTTCTTCCCTTTCTTTCTTTATCTCGCTACTCAATTTTGGCGATTGAGCAATAAATTCTCTATCTAATATTTTTTCAATATATTGTTTTACATTTTCTGTTAGTGGGTTAAAGTCGGCTCTCCCTTTACCAACATCAATTCTAAAGCTAACAGTTTTGTTTTCTGATTGCCCTTGTTCTCGATATGTTATTTCAAAATCGTTTTTATCATAACCATTTTGATTAGGATTGAGTGGGTTAAATTGGTCTGTTGTATCTTTATAGGTTTTAGTAAACCAATTTTGCAATTTATTTAAGTCTGTTCCAAAATTAATATTTTGGTCGGTGTTTGCTTCGCTCCACAATAGCTTAATATTAGTAATATCTTCTCCCTGTGAAGTGGTTAAGCGATTTTCTTGTAATTTATCCCATTTGTTTAGCATTAATTCGCTATTTTTTATCGCATTTTCTAACATTTCTTTATACGGTAAAGAATGTTCATTTAAAGGGCGTTCTAGCAGTTTTTGAGCTTCTTCTATTTTAGGGATAATATAATTTGGGAATTGGCTATCTCTAAATTCAGTGTTTGTGCTTCCTGAAAAATGCACTCTATGCGTTGAATAAATGCTATCGTACATTTCGTTAATTTCTTTTTTCGATACTTTTTTTCCTGTTTTTTCCGCTTCGATTGCTAATGCTCTTTCTCTTGCGTTATTGATAATAGTTCCCCCTGTTCCTGTTATTGCATAAGTCGGTACTCGGCTTTGGTGAGTGATTTTCAAATAGCCGTTTTTAATGCCGTTTTCAATTTCTTCTTCCGTTAAAGGTAATATATTTCTTTCTTTGCCCTTTGCTAAGTCATTTAGTGTTGAGATACCTGCATTTCCTTTTTGATAAAGGGTATTAATTGCTTTTGTAAAGCTATCTACGTTATCAACGGCTACGGTTTTTATTTTTCTTTGATTATGCCCTGTTGTATCGGTTAAATTTTCAGTTTTTGAGATTGGTTCTGATTGTTTCTTTTGCTCTTGTTTTATATCATCAAGCGTTAGTTTTATTTCAGGGGCGTGTTCAAAAATAGCTTTACTGGCCCGATTGGCCTCGATTGTGGCAATTTTAAAATCCTCTTTGGTTAAAATACCGCTCTCAATCCACGCTCCTAGATACGCAATACTGTTATCTTCTCTTTGAGCTGTCTCGGTACTGTTGATTTTAAATTGCTTGCAAAGTAAAAGTGCGGTGAGTTCTGCGGTCAATTCTTCTTTGGCGTAATTTGTTGATCCGAAATTGTTACCAGTTTCCGTATCTGTGGTTTTGTTTACTCTTATACCTAAATGTTTTGTGCTGTGTGCGACTTCGTGAAAAAGTACGCTAAAATAATTATCTAAATTATCAAATTGAGATTTTAGCGGTACAACGACTTTTTTTATGGTTGCACCGTTATTATGAGCGTGGAAGGCACTCTCACTAGCCATTTCCTGTAACGAAATATCGTTTTTTTCACAAAATGCTTTTACCATTATCTCCGCATTTTTATAGTTTTCTTGTTGCATTAAAAGTCTATGTTGTTCGGGGATTTCAGATTTTTTAAAAGGCTCAATTCCCTCAACATCTCGGGCGTTAAAAACAGTGAAAATTTTAATTCTTGGGCGGTCATAGGTTATATGTTCCATTTTATTTTTACCGTTTTCATCTTGTATAAGATTGCCGTTTTCATCTTTTACTAGCCGATCATATCCACGAACAAGCCTAAATATTTGACTACCTTTCACGCCTTTTTTTATCTTATAGTTTGCTTCTTTTGCTTGTGTAAATGTTATCCAACGGGGATCGGCTAAACTCTCTGTAACCGCTCTTTTAAATAATAAAGTTTGGTTAAGATTATTGTATGGTTTTTCTGTTGTTGCGTTTTGTTGTTCAAAACCATCGCTCGCCCACGATTTACGCCAACTTTGATCGCTTTGCATAATCAAGTCATAAAATGCTTCACTTTGCATACCGTAAAGATCTTCAAAAGAGATAGATTTTTTTTCTTGCTCGCTCATTTTAATGCTCCTGCTCCTTAAAGATGTTTTAGATATTATTCACGCTCAAAATCGTGTTCTTCTTCGATAAAAGTAGGGTTTTGCTCCAATAATGCTAAATCTTCTTCTGAAATTGCTTGATAAATCGGGTCAAAACTAAAGGGATCACGTTTAGCATTGAGTTCTGCGGTTAAGGCTTCACTTTCGGTTTTTGTTAATTGCACATTCGTTTTTTGGTCTTTCATATTTGTTTACCTATCATTATTTGTGAAAATAATATTTTATTAAATTAATAATTTACTATTATGTTAATTTATTATTTTATTATTTTATTCTAAGGCCGTTACCGTTATTTATGTTTTGGTGTTCTTTAATATTATTGTCAATCTCTTTGCTAACTTCTTCCATATTCATTTTGAATAAATTAGCTTCTAGCTTTTTATCCATTTTAGCTATTCTGTCCTCTACGGATAAGTTGTTTTTTTGTAATTCATTTGGGTATATTGCTTTATCAAAACTTTGAAATGGGGCTTCGTTTTGGGTTGATTGATTTTGGGGCGTTGTTTTTTCAGCTCGCTTAATATCTTTAAGAGTGTTCGGTAGTGTATGCTCCCTTGTTAAATGCTCTCTGCCATCATCTCCGCCTTGTTTTTCTCCCTCTTGTTGTTCGACTTGTTGATTGTTGGCTTTGGCTTGTTGTTGGATTTTGTTTATTGAATAATCTACGTTGATTTCGTTCTTATCCTTGATAAATTTTTTTACATCTAAATTAGGTGTAGAAATATCTTTATATTGTTCAGCAATTTTTAGTAAATCATCTTCTGTTTTTTTGGGGGTGTTAATAAATCTTGATAAGGCGTTTACATAGTTTTCTGCGGTTTTATTTGTAAAAACTTCTGCATTGCTACCAGTAGAGACTTTTTCTTTTCCAATAGGAATAAATCCAAAAAGTTTTTTGGTTCTTTCTTCGTAAATAGGTTCATTTTTGGTAAATCTCTTTTTGATTTCATCTATTTCTTTTTGTGCAACACTATTAAGATTTTCTTTTGTCGGGGTTTGATTTCCAATAGCTTGGTTTTCCATAAATAAACTCCTTTTGTTTATTTGTTTATCTAATAATATGAAAATTATATTTTCATACCTTGATTTTTAATTGTGGCCCATTTTTATATTATCAACCTTTTGCCGTTGATTGAGATTTCTTGTCATCTGTAACTTTTTTTCAGCTTCGACGTACTCCCTTTTAAACTGATTGCCGTATATTATTTTTAAATGCTCTTTTGATTTAATCGATTCTTTTCCTGCTTTTGCGGTTAAAGCTAATTGTTTGGTTGAATTAAATACTCTTTGTTTTAAATTTTCGGTTAGCTTTACTGCTCCTGCGGTTGTTGCTCGTTTATTTTCTGTAAGTAGCTTTAATCCGTCTAACTTTAAAATACTCTCGTTAGGTAAATCATTTCTTAAATCTCGCTCGGTAAAGAAATTTTGAGAAAGGCGTTCAAAATTCTGTGGTTCACGGATTATCATTTCTTGTAAATACTGTGTTTGTTTAATACGGGCTTCTTCATTGCCATATTCCGTTTTTAAATAATCGTGTAATTGCCCGTTAAATTCTTCTTGACGATTTACGGTTTCCGCTTCGATTTCTTCTATCTTCGCTTGTTCTGCTTTTATCCTTTCCTGTTCTTGTTCTTTTGTTGTTTTAAAACCGTTTGGAAAGGCTTGTTGAAAACGTTCGTTAAACTCGGCTTTCTGTTCTTCGCTTAATTCATTTATCTGTGCTTTGAGTTGGGTAATTTTATTTTCAGCAAAATTATCTGTAGGCACTCCAATTTGTTCTGCTTTTTCTTTAAAAAGCTCTCTCATTGATTTTTCATAATCAGGTGCTTTCATTTTTTCTACTATTTCAAATGCTTTATATAAATCGTTTGTTTGGTTATATTCTTCTAAATCTTGTCGTGCGATTGGGTCAATTTGGAAAGTAGGAAAAAGTTTACCGTGTTGTTCGTTGAATTGTTTTCTTTCGGCTTCGGTGTCAATAATCGCTTTTACGCTTTGTTTTAGCGTGCTAAAAAAGTCGGCTTGTTGATTTTCTGGAATATGATTTTTTACGGCTTTTGCGTAGTCATCATTTCTTGCCATTTTTTCGGATAAGTCAAAATCGGTTGATTGGGCCTTTAAAAATTTTGATAAATCTTGCTTTGCTTCTTCGGTAGGGTTTTCGATAGGGGCGTGCTCGCCTTGAGCTATATTTTTTGAATAGTCTTTAATAAGTGCTTTGGTTTGTTCTTGATAATCTTCAAGTTGAATATTAAAACCTTTGTTTAATAGCTTAATAGCTTCCGCCTTTAATTCTTCATCAAAGGCGGTTTTATAGGTTTCAGAACTATCCAACTTATCAGCTATTGTCGCAATCTCTTTAAACTGTGCTAGTTTTTCGTTTACGTCTTTTTCTGCGATTTGTTGCATAGTGATTTCCTTATTTTAGTGCGTTGTATTCCGCTTCGGTGATAGCTCCTAACTCAAAAAGCGATTTTAATCTTTCAGGGTCGCTTGCAAGATTATTTATCACTCTTAATCTTTCTTTCGCTTCGATTGTAGCAATTTCCGCTTTTAATGCGGTCTCTTGCTTATGGTATTTTTCTTTTAAAGATCTCGCTTTATCTAGCTTTAATTTTAGTGCTTCTAAACGTTGTTCATCATTTTGTTTTACTCTAGGCATATAGATACTCCTTATTTGTTTGGTTGAAACATTGACTAGGTAGCGGAATTATCGTACATTTCTAGGGTGTTTGCAATATCTTGTAATTTTTCTAATGCAGGATAGGGATTTTCCTTTTATTGTAATACAATTAAAGCAAAATCCCCCCTGTACTTGCAGTAGGCTCACTTATGAAAATTGTTAAAACATTTCGGATAGATAAAGAATTTAGTCAAAAGGTAACAGCTCTTGCCGAAAGTCAAGGAATTACCTTTAGCCAATTTGTAGAATTGGCGTGCTATGCGTTAGCAGATGAACAACCTAAGCTAACAAAAAAAATTGAAAAATCAAAAAAATTAGAAGTTATTGATTTGCAAATGTATGTAGATCAATCAGCATATAGAAAATTAATTAAAATCATTCAAGCTAAAAATTCTACCCTATCGCAAGAATTGAATTATCGCCTTTCAGCCACGCTTGAAAATCCCGTTTTTAATGATGTGGAACTTGGTAAGTTATGGGCGGTTAAAGTGGATATTGATAGATTAGGCAACCTATTTAAATTGGCAATCGATCAGAAAACACCCGTTAATGATGAACTATTTAAACAACTTAATAATAACGTTACAAAATTACGCAATGAATTTAACAACATTCTTAACACTGTTAATCAACGCACTTTAATGAAATAAAAAACAATGGTACAACTACATTATGATAAGGACGAACTTTGGTTAATTGCTCGTAAGGGTAAAGGAATAAAACCCTCTAATAATAAAGAGCGAAAAATAAACCATTCTTTAAAAAATAATGCGGTTTATTCCAAAATTCAATCAGTCCAAAATCCCTATAAAAATCCAACTAATAGTAAGCACGTTTTAACCAAAATAACTGGCGGTGCAAAAGATAGCAATGCTATGAAATCTCATTTTGAATATATAACTCGTAATGATGAAATACCTTTATTTAATGAACTTGGTGAACAAGTTATATTGAAAAGTGCGGTTAAAGATACTGAAAACGAAATGAACTCAATCAAAATGAAAGAGGGTAGCAGAAAAACCTATCAAATAGTTTTTAGTAGAAAAGAAGAAACCGATCCTGATTTATTGCAAAAAATCGTCCGTGAAACAATGCAAGCTGAATTTCCTGATACAAAGTTTTATTATGCTTGTCATCAAGATACAAATAATACTCACGTCCATACTGTTCTTTTACGGCAAGATAAGTATAAAAAGAAATTTGAAATACGCAAAGAAAAGTTAAACCACTTAAAAAAAACCTTTGCCGAAACTCAACAAAAATACGGTTTAGACGCAGTATTTTTATCTGAAACGGATAAACAAAAGCAACGTAAATTTGGAAGTAATTTTGAGCAAGATAAGCCTAAACGTGAAGATAAACGTAAAGGGGCAAATGAATATAAGGTACTTGATTTTGATAAAGCACCTTATGAGTTTAAAGATAACGGTAAGCCGTCTTTTTATCTTTGCGTAGAAACAAAAAACGGGGAAAAAAAATTCCATTGGTCTTGGGGATTACAAGCCGAATTAAAACAAAAGAATGTGAGAATTGGCGATAAAATCACGCTTAAAAAAGTGCGGTCGCTAGATATGGAACAGAAAACAGAACAAGGTAAATTTCAAAAATCAATGTGGAAGATTGATGTACTTGAACAATCTCAAGGCCTATCAATGGAACAATTTAAAGTCGTGGATTTTGGTAATGCTCCGTATAAATTTGATGATACGGGGAAACCGTCTTTTTATATGATTGTTCAAAATCATAAGGGATTAAATAAAGATTATTGGGGCAAGGCTTTAGAAAGAATGATTAAGGAAAATGAAATAAAAATCGGTGATACGGTTATACGTAATCAAGCGGATTTAAAAGAGTTTGTAAAAGTTGAAACAGCTACGCAACAAGTTACGCAACCTCTAGAACAAGAAAAAAGAAGTGGGTTTAAAATATAAACTAGCCTAATCCCATAGGCCTTTTGAAATAATCTATAAAGCAAGAAATAATGAATTTACCTAAAATATAAGTTATTTTTAGTAAAAGCACAAAAAAATGCAATGTAATCATTAAGTATCTTTTCATCTCTCAATCTCCTAAATGGAAACCGTAAAAGGCACAAAATTAGCGTAGTCTGTTTTGGGTCTTTTACGGTTCAACAACCGCAGGGCGTTAGCTAGAAACTATCAATAAATTCACTGATAAATTTATCATCAAGATTAGTGAAGTTAAACTCTTGATTATTCTTCATCACTATTTTTAAATCACTTTTATTTTCACTTCTACCTGAAAATACATAAAAGTGGCTAATTTCATTTTTTACTAAATAGATTTTTTTTAAATTATTCATTTCTGAAAAAATGAATAATGTTTTTCGTGAGTTTTCCATTTTATTTCTCCAACATTTTATCGACTAAATAACCTAGTTCATTCAAGGCTTTACTGTTTTTGCATTGCATAAACGGCTTATCATAATCAATCACAAAGGCTTTGCGTTGCCCTAGTGTCGCAAGGGTGTTCAATCCTACGCTTTCCAAAACCTCTTTAACGTCTTGTACGTCTTTAATGTTGTGTTGGGTGCGTCCATTGATTACAGTATTAATTTTAATACTTGGTTTTTGTTTTTCTACGTCGGCAAGCATAGATAAGTGATTATCTTGTAACAGGCTTGCAATAGCTATTTGTGTTGGTTGCACTGGGATTAAGACGTAATCGGATAAAAGTAAAATATTTTTAATGTAATCATTGGTGCGTGGTGAGCCGTCAATGATTACATAATCTGTATCTATAAATGTTGTTAAATCGCTTGATGTAAGCTCTTTTTCAATCAAATAGCAAGGTGTTTTTATCGGGTTATTGTTTACCCAGTCTGTCATAGATTTTTGATTAGTATCGCTATCTAATAACGTTACACTATGCCCTTTTGATAAGAGATATTGAGCGATTAATAACGAAATTGTTGTTTTACCGCTTCCGCCTTTTAGGCTATATATTGTGATAACTTTCATCATTATTCCTATTCTTGTTTTGGGCTTAGTAGTTTTATGTACTGTAAGACATTTTTAAAGTCTTTTCCTTTTAAAGCAGGTAGATGTGCTTTTCTTTTGCTATCAAAATGCGTGTCGCAAAACTCTTTCGCTGTGAAGAAAGATCTGATAAGATGTTCAGGCATTGTAATTTCCTTGTGTTAGCAGGGTTGTGGGTTACGATGTAGGCCCTTTCTTTTTCGCTTGCAAATCGAAGAAAGGGCTTTTTTATAGCCTTTGTTATTAAATTATTAAATTGTTAATCTAATAATTTATGATTCATTATAATACCCTTTTATGAAAACGCAATAGATTTATTAAAATATTTTTATATTAATTTAATAAATTAATAGATTATTAGTTTTGTATGTGCTATATTAGCCTTGTTTTCAATTACATTAAGATAAAAGGATAAAAAATATGGCGATCAAAAGAGCTGACGAAATTAAAATGATTTCTGAAAATAAAGGCGGTGAACCTGTATCAGTAGATACGGTAAAGCAACCTAAAAAAGATACAGGAAAGACTAAAAGTTTTAGTATCTCCTTATCAACAGAAATGATTGAACGGGTAAAAAAATATCGTTTTGAAAACGAAGTTCACTCAATCAGTGCGGTGATACAGCAGGCCTTAGAAGCCTATTTACCGAAAGAATAATAAAAAAATCCCACGCCAAGTGGGATTTTTTTTATACAGTGTATTCGTTAAAAAGGAATGTTTGGGTCGTCGTATTCGTGCCCGTCTTGAGGGGGTTCTGATGATTGAGGTAGTTTTTCATCATCTTGCCCTTGCGTTGAGCGATTAAGTTTTTTAATTTCATCACAAATAATTTGCGTGAAATAGCGTTTTACTCCGTTTTGTTCGTCTTGCGTATAGTGTAAATGCCCTTGTAGATACACTAAATCGCCTTTGTGCAAATATTGCATAAAGTTAGTTTGGTGAAATACCGTAATTTTATGCCATTCGGTAAAGTCCTTATAGCTCCCGTCTTGTTGTTTACGGCTAAAGCTAGTGGCGACGCTTAGTGTGTAAATGTCTTTGCCGTCTTTGGTTACACGTAGTTCAGGCTCTTGTCCTAAATAACCGATTAATTCAACTTTGTTTAACATTGTTTTTCTCCTTGTGGTTGTGGTTTAGGTAAAACTTATAGTAAGCATATTGATCCATTTTCATCAATACCAATTCTATTGGCACATTCTTGTAGAAGAAAATGAACTATATCCGCTTCTTTATAAAATCTCACATTCTTTAAATCCTTTTTAATTAAAGATTTATTTAACTCAAATGCTAGATTTTTTAGCTTGCTTTGTTCTTCTATGGTAAGTCTTATAGTTTGTGTCATTTAATAACCTGTATCACCTGTATAATCCCAAAAATCCATATCTTTTAGTAAAGGGTGTGCGTTCCATATTACTTTAGCTTTAGTGTTTCTTAGCTCGGCTATTGGTTCATCTTTACTAAAATCATCACAATAAATCTCAATGATTGCACTTTCTTTATTTTGATATGGTTCTGGTAAATGTTTTTTTGCATAACGTTTTGCATACCATAACGAACTATGTATTTTTAAGGCGTAATTTTTTACAGTAAAATGTAAGTCTTTATTGTTTTCTTTGTAAACAATTTTATAAGTTTTTTCTAATCTATCACTCATATTGTTGCTCCCTAGACGTTTATTTAAACTTCAAATCTTCACGTTTTACTTTTACAACTTTCATTTCCTTGACAGGAAAATCTAACTCTACTTTTTTTTCTGCCTTATTTAGTTTGGCGTATGCTTCAAATTCCTTTCCACTCTTGCCCGTAAAGCCTTTAATTAAAGGCGTTTTACCTTTGGTGATTAAAGCTAATAATTGGCTATCTGTGAGCGTTTTATTCATTAGTTTACGCCATATTTTTAAACCGCACTTTTCGCACTCGATTACGGCACTATTGCCTTTTAAATTGCCATTACAACACGGGCAATTTGGCATAGGGCCATTATTTAATGCAGGCTTTATCACTTTACATTCAGGGTAGCTAGAACAAGAAAAGAATGTACCCTTATCTGTTTTACGCAAAATTAACACGCCTTTACCGCACTCGCACGGCTCGCCTTTCAGCTCTACTTTAAGATTTTCTGCTTGTTTTATTTGTTCCATTACAAATTTTTCAATTCTATCTAGAAATGAATTAACACTTAAATTTCCTTGCTCGATTTCCCGTTGTTGCTCGAACCATAAAGCGGTCATATCAGGGTAAGTGATAATATCAGGTAAACTTCCGATAAAATCAATCGCTAAATCAGTTGGTAAAATCTTTTTCCCTTGATACTCAATGTAGCCTGTATCAACCAATTTTTTAATAATGGCCGAACGGGTCGCAGGTGTGCCAATCCCCCCATTTTCTCCGTCTTTCCCTTTGTCTTTATCAATTAAGAGTTTTTTAATGTCGGGGTCTTTGACGTATTTACTAATATTTTGCAAGTCTTTCAGTAAGGTTGCTTCGGTGTAAATTGGTAAAGGTTTTGTTTTTTCTTTCTTAATTTCAATGCGGTTGCATTGCCCTTGTGCTTGCTCGGTTAGGCTTGCTAATTGCTCAAAATCACTTTGATTTTCTTCTTCCACGTCGTCGTCGGCAACTAATTTACTCCAACCGTGATTAAGTGTTTTGGTTGCGGTTGTTTTGAATTGATAACCGTTGCAAGCCACGATAGCAGTAACTTGCTGATAGCTTTTTTCGGGTAAAAATTGAATAAAATACTGTGTTGCGATTTCGGTAAATACCTTTAATTCGTCTTGCGTAAAATCGTTTAACTGATACTTTCCTGTTACGGGAATAATTGCTGTGTGAGCTGTAACCTTGTTAGCGTTAAATGCTCGTCCTTTTTTGGTTTTATCTACTTGTTCTTTTGGCAATTCAGGGAATAGATCTGTTAAAAAATCTAAAGTCTGTGGGGCTTCGTTGAATTGGTCGTCGGTTAAGTATCGGCAATCAGAACGGTTATAGGTGATCGCTTTGTGTTTTTCTCGTAAATCTTGCGTGATTTTCAATACTTTATCAGAAGAAAAACCATATTTATTATTTAATCGCACCTGTAAATCCAGTAGTGAAAACGGCAACGGGGCTGACGTGGTTTTATCTTCGATTGTAACGGCTGAAAGTGTAACATTTTTAGCTTCGCAAGCGGTTTTAATCCCGTTTGCAACGGCTTCATCAATAATACGCTTTTCTTTCTCGTTATTCGGGTCGGTCGGGATATTTTCCGTTAAGACTAATTTTGCGTTAAAAGAAGTTTGGTTAAAGGTAAAATTACCGCCTATATTATAATAATAGCTCTCTTTGTGATCTCGATTTTGTAGAAAACGTCGCACAATTAAAGCTAGGGTTGGTGTTTGTACTCTCCCTACCATTAAAGCGTTTTTAATACCTTTTTTACGGGCGAAAATGGTATAAGCTCGGGTGAGATTTAGTCCAAAAATATAATCCGCCTGTGAGCGTGCTAATGCTTTATTTCGCATACCTAGATATTTACTATTAGGCTCGATATTGGCAAGAGCTTTTTTCGCACTTTCCACCTTTAAATCATTGACTAAAAGGCGTTGTTGCACGCCTTTGAATTGACAAAATTCAATGATTTCATCAACCAATAACTGCCCTTCGTCGTCGGGGTCGCCTGCGTTAATCACGGTGTCGGCTTGACCTAACAAGCCTTGCACGACTTTAAATTGTTCTGCCGTCTGCGGTTTCACTTTTAAAGGGATTGGGCGTACTTGCAACGGCAAATCTTCTAAACGCCATTCTTTATATTGCTCGTTGATTTCTTCGGGCATTTTTTGCATTAAAATATGCCCGATTGCATTTGTTACAACGTAATTATTTTTACACTCAAAATAACCAGTTTTTCGACTAATAATACCTATGGCTTCTGCGATTACTTGGGCTAATTGAGGTTTTTCGGCTATGATTAGTTTCATAATTTATCCTATAATTTAATTCCATTATTTATAGAAATTTGATGTGAGCATTTTTCACTTTCTTTGATTTTATTAAATTCATTTGAAAAACGCTCAGATTGCTTTTTTTGAATAAGTAAAAAAGTATCATTTACACTTTTTTCTATAAGAGAACGCATTTCTTTAACGCCATTATGAAACGCATTATAATATTGTGGTCTATCTTCAAATTTAATTGCAGTTAAGGGATAGCCTTTTTTCATCAGCTCTAAATTTAGTAATAATCTTCCTGTTCTACCGTTTCCGTCTGCGAAAGGGTGAATTGTCTCAAAATCAATATGGAATTTTGCAATTTTTGTGAATAAATCTTCATTAGAAGAATTATAGATATCAACTAGATTTTGCATTCTCATTGATATTTCGTAAGGTTCTGCCGTTTTAACGTTTGTATTTTGTATTTCAGCTAAATTTCTTCTAAACCCTGTTTTTTCAGGTTCAATTAAAGATTGAATTTCACGAATAACCATTAAAGATAATGGTGTGTTGTTCTTTGCCAATTCTTTTACATATAGCAACGCTTTATGATGATTTTCCATATCTCTAATATCTTTTAGTGGCTTCTGAACACCAAAGCCGTCTTTTAATACGGTTATTGTCTCCCCATAATTTAATGCGTTATTTTCAATTTTATTTGAATGATAGTTATAAAAATAATCTAGATCGTCTTGTATAAAAGGCAACTCTTTTAAAATGAAATTAGATTGTTCTTTGTTCATTATTTGATCCTAATGTATATTTTTAACTTTTATAACCTTGTATTTTAAAGATAGCTCCGATAAGACAAGTTGTCTTTCTTTTTCATCAAAACGTACCATTTGCAATTTAGGCGGTTCGCCTACTTCCGCTTTTAAAAGCGTTGCACCGATAAACACGCTATTGCGTGGGTCGTCTATTAGCGTATTATCATCATTAACATAAAGACGGATTAAATCTTGCCCGTGATCTTCTAGCTCGATAATTTTCATATTAAGTCTCCTTATAATTGACTTCCTTAACTAATATTATCATAAATTATTAATTTAATAAAATATTATTTTAATAAATTGTGTTATTAAATTTATAGAAAAAAAGCTCTTATAAAAGAGCTTTTATTTTTTTTCTTTCTCGATAAGCGGTTGATTTAGAAATTGAATATTTTTTTGATAAATCTTCCAGTGATAAACCTTTTTTTATATCCTTTTCAAAAGCCTTTCTCGCATTTTGATCAAGTGATTTTGGTCTGCCCCCTTTTCCTGCTTCACCTTTAGCCAATCGCCCCTCCATTGTTCGCTCTCTAATTAAATTGCGTTCCATTTCGGCTAGTTGTGCCATAAAAACGCATTTTATTTTATCAAAGGGATCATTGCGTTTTTCGGTATCAATCATTCCGTCAAGGCTTTTAAGACTAACACCTCGACTTTCTAAATCTTCATATAAGTTTAAAAGTTGGCTTGCACTTCGCCCCAACCTATCTAATTTAGTTATAACGATTGTATCGCCCTCACGAACGAAAGCTAATAATTCATCAAGCCTTGCTCGATTTTTTGATTTTTCCCCCGAATTTTTACCCACAAATATTTTAAAGCAACCTGCCTTTTCAAGTTGCTTGACTTGCTCCTCATAACTTTGCCCGATTGTACTTACTCGGGCGAACCCTATTAATGCCATTACAACACCTTAAATTATCCATTGCCCTTGTTTACACCAATTAACCAACCTCTATATTCGCCATTGAATATAGCTCGACTGATACCTATTTCATTCTTTAAGCAATCT
The DNA here is from genome assembly GCA_963545995.1 of uncultured Haemophilus sp. GTDB lineage: Bacteria > Pseudomonadota > Gammaproteobacteria > Enterobacterales > Pasteurellaceae > Haemophilus_A. Next base: position 16,656 of record CAUUKJ010000026.1, on the reverse strand, counting down.
GTCATAGTGTCATAACTAAAAACCAATGTTGACCCAACGCCCCACGAACTCCATTTAAAAGCAACTCCGTCATTAAGCCCATAACAACGATATAGCATTTTTATTTGCCCACATTGTTCGGGAAATTGTTTTTTTAGTTTTTGAATTAATTTTTCTGATGTATTCATAGTTTTATGTTCAAAATCTTTTGTTCGCTAAACACGAAAAATTAACTTGATACTAAAGGCTATCAATATAATTAAAGCTGATAAACAAACAAGCATAAATGATATTTTACCCTTGTTAAAAATAGGTCTGATTGTAGAATAAATAAACAATCCAAAACCAATAAAAAGTAGAATAGATACCAATACAGAATATACAGAACAATCCATATATTTACCTCATAATAGTTAAAACTTTCTTAATTTATCTTTTTTTTAATTCATTCTTTTTGAGGTTTTTTCATATCTTCCTATATTTTTCTTGTTTTTTATTTTTTTTCTAAAAAAACGAAACAAAACAAAACAAAATACAATAGAAAAAGCAAGAATGATATAAATAAATAAAATTTCCATAATGGCACTTTTTGCCATTTCAAAACTTTGATCCATTATTTATATCCTTTGTTCAAAACTAAAAGTTTTCTTAATTTATCTTTTAAATCATCTAAATTCATTCTCTTAGGGTTCTTTTCGGTATCTAGTAAATAGAGTCCAAAACCGCACCATAAGATTAAAAATGTTATTACATAAAACATTTATATCCTCACTTATCAAAACTTAATACTAATAATCTCTAAATTTCTTATATAAAGCGTAACCACCTAAAATAAATGGTTGTGATAAAATTACTAAAAACGTATAAAGATATGCACGTGCTGTTTTTTCATCACCGCCCGACTTTACTAATAACCATTCGTAAAATGATTTCATCAATTCATCAAGAGCCTCATAAGTCCTTATCCAGTCAAAAGTTGAAGCCATTATTAAAGCAGAAATTAAAATACCTACGATCTTAATATATGAGGTAGTTTGATTGTGAGCTGGAATTATTATAAAAATAATCCACAATATTAGACCTATCGTCCACGTATCCATTTTTTTCTCCTATGTATGTTCAAAACTCAAAACTTAAGATTTTCTATTTTTTTTAATCAACTCTGAAAGCTCTTCATCACTAATATTATCAAGTGCTGATTCAATTAAACATTGCAAAACATCCGTATCTTTCACCATTTTTCTTTGCAAGATAACAATATCAACTGTTTTTTGCTCGATTCTTTCCCATAACAATTTATCAATGTGTTTTGTTGGCATAAATTCTCCTTTGTTCAAAACTTAACACTTTTGACTAACATTATAACGATTTAATCAAAACATAGCAATATTATATATTGACTATATTCAAAATAAAAAATCATAGTTTTGACTGTTTCGGGGTATAAAAAAAGCGGAGTAACCGCTTTTTTTTATATTTTCTATTGGTCTTTATTAAACCATACCTTATAAGTTGGATATTCGTTGTTCCAACTGCGATCACCTCTATATTCAGGTAACTGAATAATAGTCCATTGGTGCTGTGCTAAATTTTGGCACGCTTTCGGTAACGTTGGTTTAATTCGATAAAGTGTTTCGCACTCTTTATCTTGACACACTCTACGTCTTTCTACTTGCTTATTTAGACTTTCAGGCGTACAGTCATAAGGCAATGTTGAAATCGTCGTTACCAGTCCATTTAAGCCGTTAGCTTGTTCGTATTCATCAATACCAATTTTAGCCAGTGTTTCTTTATCTACACCGACATTAGTCGGGCACAATTTTAAAAAATTTAACCGTGCTTGAATGGTTTTATGTGGTTTACGCATTTTAATACTAAAATAGCGTTTAATCGCACTTTTACACTCACTTGGTCTTGAAGTTGTTGATAAACACAAAACGGCTTCACAAGCTAGTTTAGTATCGCCCGTTAATTCATTCCCTAATGTATAAGCATTGGTATTTTGAGCAATAAAACCGATAGCAAATAAGCCTAATATGGATTTACGCATAAATCCCCCTAATCTTTACTAAAATCTAACCCTAATTCAGATAATTTATTTTTATCTACACTACCATTATCTTTCGGGCAAAGGTTGAGAAAATTACGTCTTAATTTTGCCGTTTTCCACGCTTTACGGGCTTTAATACTGTAATAGCGTTTAATTGAATTACGGCACTCCCCACTTGTAAAACCTTGTGATAAGCACAAAATCGCTTCGCACGCTAAACGCTGATCGCCTTGTAATAAATCATTCCCTTGATTATAGTTTGGCAAACCTGCAACGGCTGAACCTGCTAAAAGTGATGTAAATAATGCAATCACTAATTTAGATTTTTTCATTCCTCGTCTCCTTATTTAGTTTTTTTTGGTAAAATTTTTGCAAAATGGATTGATACTGTACTAGGGCAATAAGAACCAATACAACTGTTTACTATATCTATTTGAGCGGTTGCACCGTTGCTGATTAAACGTTGTTTTAAACGGGCTACATTTCCCATTTCTCCGCTTAATGTGATATGGCTTGCGTGATGTGCTAAATACCAAAATTGAGTATTATCTTCGGGCTGTAAATAGCGATCTTGGGCGATAATATCATAAGTCCACGCATAATTATTAAAACGGTTAAGCGGTACAGTATTTGGTGATTTAGCTTGCGTAAATTCAGTTATCCCTACCTCTTTTGTTTTTGGAAAAGGAACAGGATCAGGGGGCGAACTGCACGCACCTAAAACAGTCGTTAAAGCAAAAATAAGTGTTAGTTTTTTCATTGTGGGTTACTCCTATAATAAATCGTGTATTTCCACGTTTTCGGCTTCCATTTGAGCCTTTTCTCGCTGTTGAGCTTGATAGGCTTCATATTGGTTAGGTAATTCAATTTGACATTCTTTACGTTGATAAGCATTGTCTAATTGTTCTTTTGTTGGAATTTTATCGCCTAAATCTTTTAAACTTGGCGATACCAACTTCAAGCGGTCAATAAAAAACGGGTCATTATAGAAAAAGGCTTTTTTGCATTTTATCTTGGCTGAATTACAAAAGATAATTTCTTCATCATCTTTTAAATCCATTATTTCCTGCGGTAATACTAATGCCCTTTGTGTCGTATTATCACTTGTACTTGTTCCGCCTTTATTATGTGATTTATTTTTATTAATAATTGTAATGTTTCCGATCCGTTTACTGATTTCTTCTGCGGTTTTTGGGTTTTTCGGGCGATAAATAATGTTGCACGAATGGTTTTCTAAAAGCGTTTGACTACCTTTATCGCCATAACCTAATGGCGGATTTTCGGCTAATTGGGTTTGATTTTGGTAAATAATCAAACTTCTGATGTTGTAACCTGCCATATAGGCTATCGCTACTTGGTATTGCTCCATAAAGCCAATCGACGTAAACTCGTCCATTAACATTAAAATCCCGTGTTTTAAATCGGGGTTAGTATCAGGTAAACCTTGTCGGATATTCTCATAAATCAACTGGCTAAACATTAAATTTAATATTGGGCGTGCGGTACTGATATTTTCGGGCGTAATCCCAATATAAATTGTCATTTTTTCTTTGCGTAAATCCCTAAAGTCAAAATCGTTCGTACTGGTTGCCATTTCAAATAATGGATCTTGGAATACTTTTAACGGGGTTTCAAAACTCGCTTTAACACCAGTAAATTGGTCTTTTGCTTCCATTTGATCGAAAAATGATAGGAATTTTGCGTAAATGGTATCGCTTAATAATCCCATTCTTTTTGCCGTTTCAACCGTTTCTTGTAAGGGGTAAGTATTCACAACAAAACGCTCTTTTTCACTATCCCACATTTGAACCTTAATGCCTTGTAACGCTCCTGCAAGACTGGTTAAAGTAAAACTACTGCCTAATAAATCTATTTGATTTAATTTACCCATTAAATAAACACAAGATACAAAAACGGCTTGGGCCTGCAATATAAAGAAATCTTTACCGCCTTTGCCTGCGGGATAAAGTGAATTGGCCAAACCTTGTATTTGTAATTCAATATCGGGTGCATTGAAATCTAAATATTCCAATGGATTATAACGGTGCGTATTAAAACTAAATGGATCAAATAAAAAAACTTTTTGCCCTAATCCTTGTTCTCGATATTTAGACGTAATCGAAAAACATTCCTGCTTTACGTCCAACACAATTAAAGAATTTTCCCACGTCAAAAGGTTAGGTATTACAATCCCTACCCCTTTACCGCTTCGGGTCGGTGCACCAACACTTGCAAATTGTTGTCCGCCAAATATTAAGAACTTGCCCTTATTGTCTTTTCCTACAATAATTCCTTTAGTATCACGCAAGCCGTTTTTTCTTATTTCCGCTTCACCGCTCCATTCTGCTTTACCAAAAATCTCACGTTGCTTTTTGGCTTGTTTTGCTCCGATATGCAAAGCAAAACCGACGAAAACAAGAAAAATAGTTGTCATCAGGAAAGCTAAAATAGGCTCTAAAATAAAGCCTTGCCCGATTGCTTTAAAAGGTAGGGTTAAAGAATAACGGGATTGAATAAACTGTATAGCATTATTGAGTTTAGTAAAAACGTTGCCATTACCTAAATCGCTCAACATTGCGATTAATACACAAACCGATAAAGCATAAATCCCAAATACAACAATAGGAATAAATACCTTAATTGCGGTTTTTTGTTCTTTCGTTAAATTACTCAATTTCAACTCCTGCCTTTGTCAAAAAATGGCGTGTTATCTCTTTATCTAATTGTGAAAAATGAAAGCCGTTTAATTCAACATCTAAAATGATTTTATCAACTAATGCTTTATGCTTTTCGCACGTTGTACCAAAATCTTTATATTCTTCTGTTTTAAATACGATAAAGCATAAACTTCCAATATCTTTATTTTTTGAGATAAAAATATCTTGTTTGCGTTTTCTGATCGTTGCTTGTTTGGATTTTTTTAAAAGTGATGTGTAACGTTCTAACGTATGCTTATTTAATTCAAACGAAAATAAAGAGAAAAAGCTACTATCTTTATCAGCAAAAACAATTAGATTACTATCATCAATCGTAATAGAGATTGCCATAATTTTTTCCTTACATATCGCCTTTTGCTAAATGTTTTTGGACTTTTTCGTAATCTTTCCAATAAAGGCTTGTAATTCGTCTTTGTCCGTTGATTTTGCCGATATGCACGATAATATCTATCGTATCTTCGATAATGGATTTAGCGGTATCATACGGTAAGCGTGAACCTGTTTCATTTTGTAAAGTCATTAGGGTTAGCCGTCTAATCACTTCGTCTTTTGTGCCTGCGTGTAACGACGTAATACTGCCACCGTGTCCGCTAGAAATTGCGTTGATATAATCAAAGGCTTCACCTGCTCGCAATTCGGCTAATAAAATGCGGTCGGGTTTCATACGCAAGCACGATTTTAATAAACGTGCAGGCGTTACGCTTTTTTCAGTGGTTTTCGCTTCGCTTGGGTAAAGTAAATTTACGATATTGTCGTGCTTATCACTAAAAAGCTCTCGTACATCTTCGATTGTGATTAAGCGTTCGTGTTCGGGGATTTCATTTACGCACGCTTTCATAAAGGTTGTTTTTCCTGAACCTGTCGCACCTGCAATCGCCAAATTATATAAACCGCTTTCTACGGCAATACGGAAAAAGCCCAAATAATCTTTTTTCGATAAACATTCTGCTAATTGATAATCCGTAGGGCGATAATGCTCACCAATTACAATATCATCAAAAAAACCGCTTTCTTGATATTGCTCAAGCGTAAGAGATTTGCTCATTGGTTTACGAATGGTTATTGAAAATTGATTTTTATCAACCGACGGGGGGATTACAATTTGAATACGCTCATCACTTGGCAATGTTGTACCTAAAATTGTGTTTCCCTCATTGAGTTTTTGGCCACAAGACGTTGCAACGGCATTAGCAAATTTTTCTAAATTATTTTTCGTTACTCTTGCACATTCTTCTGCTGTACCGATATGAAAACCGTTACTATCTTCATAAAAAATTTCATTTTCTCGATTAATCACAATTTCTGTAATCGCCTTGTTATCGAACAAGTCGCCAAAAAGTGCTTTTGTGTATTGTTTTAATGATACGTTTTCCATATTTTTTATATCTCATTTGAAAAGAACGTATAAAATATACGTCCTTTTCGTTTTATAAATGTATTAATGATTGCTACGTCTTAATTTATAAACACTTGAGAAATCTACGTCTCTCGCAACAAAAATACCGATTTTATCGCCCTGATTTTTATAAAGCGTTGGTTTAATATCGCCCATTTGTTCAAGTACCGTTGTCGCAATCTCTTTGCCTGCTTCACGGGTATTTTCTGAATTTTTTTGTGCGGTATTAGTCATTTTGCTTAATAAAATGTTATTGCCGTCTAAAATCATAGATAGGAAAATAGCATTACTAAATCTTTCCCAAAAATGATTATCTACCCAACCATTTAAGCCGTTTGCACCTAATTCATCAGTCGAACCGCTATTTAATGGAATAACTAAATTATCGGGTGTTCGCACTTCTTGCCAAACTACAAATAACTGGTTAGAGCCGTGATTAACACTTCCGCCTTGATAATAACCGTTTACCCTTGAACCTTTATCAATTAAAAGCACATTACCATTAGATGAATAAACGTTCTCCGTGATTGTGCAAGACAACTGCCCTGATACATTAGAAATTACACGGCCACGCAAGGCACAAGGAATATATGTACCCTGTTCTAACAATAAATTAGGATTAAAAATACCCTTTCTTGCAGAACTGGCTTCAAACGTCGGGGAATTTCCGAAAATATCACCTTGAGTAGTCGATATTTTCTCTTTTAGATCACCGCTTTCATCACCGCTTTGATTTTGTGCTAAATAAGAATTAGCACTTGCAATCGCTTGATTAACATTATCTTGATCTTCACTATCTTTTGTTTCGATTTTTTCGCTTGGGCCACTGGATAATGTACCTAATTTATTCATCATCTCGCCTGTAAGAGATTTAACCATTTTATTTGGGGCTTCTTCTTTAACCTCACCAATTTTTTCTATTGGTTTTTCGTCGGTCTGCTCGTCAAAAGAAAATTTTTTTACATTTTCTTCCTTACTCTCAACTGGGGCTTGATACTCTTTTGCTAATTTCGATTTTTGCTCGACGGGCTGTTCTTCTTTTTGCTCGTCGTTACTAAATAAACTTATTACCTGCGGTGCACCAATTACGCCTACGCCTAATAATCCTAAAAGCATAATGCTTAGTCCTAATTTTTTATTAGCGGTTTTACTTGGTGCGTTTAATCCGCTCCCTGTTTGGTTATTCATTGTTGAGTTTTCATCAACTGGATTTTGATTTTGGTTTGTCATATTTTGCACCTTATTTAACTTCACGGATCACTTGATTTGTGGTTGTAGATACTTGGCTTGTTGGATTTTTACCAAAGCCATAATTAATAACTCCTACAACCTGTTCACCACTACGCAAAATAAAACGGCTTGCGGTTTTATGTACAACAATTACCGTATAATTACCCTGTTTTTTAACGCTTGTATTTGACATCATTTCTTGTTCGCCTTGATAGTAAAAAACACTAGGAATTGAATTTGTTGTATCAAAACCTATATAGGTTCTCACTCCGTCGTCATAAGCGAATTTAGGGGCGATTTCTCGGCTATCTTTACCCACTCGCATTGTGTAATCCCAATTTCTCGGCACGGTAAATTTATTTAGTGATTGATTTACGGCTTCGGTTTCGGCTTGTTCTGCTTTTTGTTTTGCTATTTCACGATTTTTTTCTGCTTTTGCTTTTGCTTCGGCATTACGCTTTAATTGTTCTTCGGTCGGATAAGCAAATTTCATAAAATACGCAGAGCGATCTTTATTATCGTTTACTAATTTTAAATCAAACGCATAATTCCGCTTATTTGTAACGATTAAAAGGTTTGTATCCCACTCGCCTGCTTTTGGTTCAAAAAAACCATTCTCACCTTGCTGTAAGGCTTTTGGGCGGATATAAACATTATTACGATTATCTTTTACTTCCCAACCGCCTGAAAAACCTATTGCAATATCCTCAATCGTTTCATCATCAGCAAAGGAAATAGCGGTAACAAAACCGTCTTTAGCCCGAATTTCAGTAACATCACTTCCGTTATAATTAATATATTGCATACGGTCATCAAATCTAGATGTTCTTGGAATATCAACGGCAACAACATTGAACGTTATACCCATAATAAATAAGGCTAGTAGTGATTTTTTCATAAAATAGTTCCTTATAAACTTTCTTGTACTTTTTGATAACTGGTTACAAAAAATCCTACTGGATTTTCCATTCTTTCAGATAAATCTAAGCCTACATTTGGCTTATATTCATAAGCTAGACGGATCACAAAGTTTTTTGAATACGTTTTTTGTGTATCGTTGTAATCCACTTTCACACGGGCAGTCGCTAAATTCTCGTTACCGATATTTTCAAGCGTAATTGAAATCACGGTTACTTTGGCTGTACCAGTTTTTAACACTTGATCTAAACTGTCTTTTCTGTCGTATTCCTTGCGGAAGTCATCAGCAACATCTTCACTTGAAAAAAGTTGGGTCAAATTATAGGTTTTTTGAATAGTTTGTGATGTATAACTTTCTCTTAATTGAATATAGTTATTTACAAAAAACTTATCTAAATTTTCTCGCCCGTCTAATTCGGTTATCGTATCTTTATTAACTACGGTTACATAGTCCATTATCCCCGTTGATTTATCTAGGCTTAATAATTTAGGCTCGCTAATTTTCTCAATAATTTGAGAACCAAAATACCCACCTAATCCGACTGTGATAGGCAACAAAGCAAAAGAACAAATAGCAATACTCCACGCTATTTTATTAGAGCGTTTATACATACGTTCTTTATCTTGCTCATAAGATAAAGCCCCTTTTATTTGTTCTTTGTTTTTTTGGCTTAAATTCGACTTTTCACGCTCAAACATTGCTTATTTACTCCATACATTTTTATCGCCTGTTACTTCGGTTACAAAGCTAGGATTAGTGTTTATTTGTTCTTCTTGTACTCCGCTTAAATCGTTTTTCCACGATTTAGGCTCTGGCGGTAAATTGCTTGTACAAGCAGATAATATCAATGCACTAAATATAATAAGTGTTAGTTTTTTCATTGTGGGTTACTCCTATTTAGGATTAGTTTTATTTAAAAGTTGTAATTGTTGTAAAATTTGTTGTTGTACTTGATCTCTTTGAGCTTGTGCTTGTGCTTCTTTTTGGGCTTGTTGTTTCTGATCTAGCTGTTTAGCTCCTAAACCACCAAAAGCCCCTAGTGTTGGTATTTGATCTACTGTAACAGTCATTAAATTTCTTACAATACGAATTATATAGATATATAAATACGCAAGAATTATTGCAGTAGCTAATAGCAATAAACCAGTTAAAGCAGGTGCGGACTCTCCGTTATATTTAAATTGGTCAAAAAAATCTACACCTAACTTTTGAATCGATCTAATTACCAATATAATAAATGCGTTACCTAACAATGCTGATAAATAATTACTAAATGATTGTTTAAGCCAACCCCACATTAAAAAGAATAAGAAAAGCGGGGCAAAACCTAGCAATAAAAACATTGTGAATTTTGAAACGATAAAAATAGAAAATACAGGAACAGTAAAAAATCCCCACGCAAGCATAACTCCGAGAAAACCAACCGCACCTGTAAATACATTACCTTTATCCCATAAGTTATAAGCTAATTCATACATTCTTAAATATTGGTCATCTAAGAATTGCAAACCTACTGAACCACCACTCCCGATTGTAGATAATTCTTCAACTGCCCCACCTGCTAAGGTTAAAATTCCACCTGAATTTTTAATAAAGGCGATAATGAGTGCAAGTCCTGCACACTTCCATATAACACTTTTTAATGGTGCTTGAATTTTATCAGCTAGCACCATATAACCATAAAACATTAAATAAGTAGTTACTGAAATTAAAATTAGATTAGACACACTATTAGCTATATTAGTCTGTAAAATCTCAACTGCTTTGTGCATTTGTCCGTCTATAAAGTTATTTATTAGCGTAAAAATACCATTGCTCATAATTATCGCCCTTATAATTTATTTAGATTTAGTTTGCGGTTCGCTACTCAAAGAAAATGGTTGTTTAATTTCACTTTTAGTAGTTTCCGTTTGTGGTTTTTCACTTAAAGAAAATGGTTGTTTAACCACATTATCTTCTTTTTTTTGAGCAACTTTTTCACCACAAGCAACTAATGAAAAACACATAATAAATAATGCTATTTTTTTCATAAATCCGCCCTATTTAAAAGGTTGTGTAATTGTCATATCATTTTTCTTAACTTCATCTTGCTTTTGCTTTTCAGCTTGCGTGCGGTTGTACTGCTCCGTACTTAAAGCTAAATCCATAGCAATCTTATCAGTTTGTAATAACGCCATTTGTGTTTGCATTGCATTACCTAAGTCTTGAGCTTCTTTCATATCTTTTGCGGATTTCATTTTTTTTGCGATACCGTCAATCGTAGATATGCGTTTTTCTAATTTTTTTGCATTTTGATCGATTTTCTCTTTCTTCAATACCTCAACAATAATTTCACCCTCACATTTTTTCTGAATAGTTAAATTAGCATTTTTACAAAGGTTCGTTGCTCCGTATTCATCAAATGCTTTTCTTAAATTATTCGATAAAATATCTTTTCCGTGTTTTAAAATGCTATCGGTATTACCTAGCCATTTATCTAGATCTTTTACGTCTTTAAGGGTGCTTTTAACTTCATTCATAAAACCTGCCATATCACGAACGCCCGTCATACCTTGTAAAATGCCCGTTTGTTGTAATAATTGGTTTTTTTGATTTTCAAAGTCTTGTTTATATTGGTTTAATTGTTTCGTCCAACGTTGAGCCTCAATACCCCACGTTTTAATTTGGTTTCCAATTTGTGCACCGTCAATAACAGGTATTCCGCCTGCGTGAGCTGTAATACTGCCTAAAGCCAATGCAACTGCTAAGGTTGTTGATTTTACAAATTTCATTTTTGTACTCCTTGAGTGAGATTATTATAACAAATTAATAAATTATTACAATAATATTTTATTATTATAATAAAATAATAAAATATTAATTATTCATCATTTCAGCTTTGAAGATAGGCAACCAATCTTGAGGATTTTCGCCCACCTCTGACACGATTTTATCAAGTATAGCAACATTATCAGCACTTCCCGATAACACTTTCATACTTCCCCGATCTAAAGCGGATAAATCCAGTTTAGCGACAACGGTATTACCCCGACTATCATTTTCCGAACCTTTTTTCACAAGGAACATACGGCTATCATCTTCAAGGTTTTTAATAATGCTATATTCCTTTTCAGATACTTTAAATTCGTGGGTATATTCGTGATAGTCTGCCTTACTGTTCGGCAAGAAAATAAAGGTTTCAACTTGCTCGATAATCGCACGGGCAATTTTACTTTTAATGATTTCATCAGGCGATTGCGTGATTGGCACAATAAAGCCATTTTTCTTACGCATTGTTTTTAAGCCGTCATAAGCAAACTCGCTAAAGCTATCGGATTGCAACCATTTCCAGAACTCGTCTAGGAATACGACTACCCGTCGCCCGTCTAAAATTTGCTGTACTCGGAATAAGAGATAAAACGCAAGCGGATTGATTACCGCAGGATTATCTAAAACTTCTGTACCGTCGAAGCCGTAAATATCGTATTCATTAAATGAAAGGCTATCCGTTTCATTATCAAATACCCAACCATAAATCCCGCCTTTTTTCCAAATGCGTAAACGACGTTCTAATGAATTTTCATTATCTACGTCTTTTTGGATATTTTCCAATAAACGGCTAATCCCATTGGCTCGGTATTCCTTGTCTAAGTCCATTACGGCACGCACGGCAAAGTTAATATCTTCTTTGTCTTTGGTGCTCAATGTTGAGCCGTCCGACGTTGCTAAAAGAGCAATAAAGTTATTTAAAAACGTGATATTCGGCTCGTTCTTTTCCAACATAAACGGGTTAAAGCCTGTTGGCTGTCCGTTTTTAAGGCGATTATATTTACCGCCCATTGCACGCACGGCAATTTCCGCTCCATAGTCTTTATCTAAATAAATTGCGGTAAATTTCTTGTTCAAGCTATTTTTAGGGAATGTATCAGGGTTTGAAAATGCTGTACATTGAGACAAAAGAAACGTCGCTAACACGGTTTTACCTGTACCCGATTTACCTAAAATAGCCGTATGCCCTAAGTGCATATCGCCAAAATCATTACGCCCTAAACGGGTTTGATGAAAGTTAAAATAGAACGGGGTATTTGTGTTTGTTTTAAGTAGCGTGATCGCATTTCCCCAACAATTATTGGTTGCTTTGCCTACGGGGTTATTATGCAAGCTATTTAATCCCACAAAGTTTTTACTGCTAATCATACTGACACGGGGTCTAAATTTAAAATTACACGGTAACTGGGATAAGTACGCTTCATCTAAAGCGATATTGGAAAGGCTAACGATAAAGCCTAAATCACTTAACTTGTCAAAGGCTTCTGTTGAAATTTTTTGCACTTCTTTTAAGCTGTCGGCATATAACATTAAGGTAAAATGATGATCGCCAAAACATACATTACCGCTAACTAATTCATCTTTCGCTAATAACAAAGCGTCTTGTTGGCTTATACCGTCATCTTCTGTTGAGCGTAATTGTTTTAATTGTCGGCCAATCAACGTTAATGCTTCTGTTTTTGGCACAATCGAAAAAGATTGAGTAAGAATATAACGGCAATTTAAACCAATTAGGCTATCTAAAAATCCTGCGTGCGTATCTTGCACCCAGTCTTTAATCTCAATACCACGCACATAACTCAATTTACCATTTACGTTAATTTCTGCGGTATCTTTTGCCATTACCATATCAACATTACCCAAATAGCTATAAATTGGATAATTTAACACTCGCACTGGCTGATAATTTCCCGTTAAGATAAAGTTATAAAACTCTAATTGTTGAGAATACATCACATCATCTTTTTCATACGTCGTTAAACGGCTTGCACCGAATTTATCAAGGGCATTGCCTACACGGTTCGCAATTTCATTAAAATGCTGTAAATTAAGCTCAATATCTTCTAAACGTTCATCTTTAGATTGAGCTTTTTTATTGATTGTATCTAAGCCTTTTTTTGGATTATAACAAATCGTAAAGAAAAGGCTGTTTTCCATAAAATCAATATTTTTGAAAGATTGAACATAAGTATCATTGACATCTTTTGCAAAGCCGTCTTTAAAGGTATGGTTACTTTTTAAAGTAGAAAATAAACGGGCATTATGCGTATAAATGGAAATATTTTCAGTCGCCAATGAACGAATTAAAGTATTTAATGAATTTTTATAACGATCTATATCTTCATCATTACGGGTTTCGTAAGAAATTCCCTCAATTTCCCACGTTGCGGAATAGATACCGTCTTTAGACAACACAACATCTTCTGAAATTAAGGAAGAATAAGGAATAATTTTTTTAAGGGGTATGGCTTTTTCAAGGTCTAACACGGTGTAATCTCCTTTATCGCTAACACTCGTTTTTTTTACTCGCTCTTTTGAAAAATCTTGACTGGTATAATAAGTACCGTAGAACAATTTTTTAAATCCACTCGCTCTTATTCTTAAACCGATTAAATAACGTTTAATGCCGTAAAGTTGAAAAATTTTTTCGTCAATTTTTGTAATTAAACGCAAAACTCCAAAAAGCGGAAAGAAGAAAATAAAATAGCGGACTTCAGTATATATTGCGAAAAGAATACATACCGCAAACGCCATAAAGAAAGGCACTAACGGCACACCTAAAAACATTGCAGGGCGTGTTAGGGCTTTAAACAACGGATCTTTTGATATCATAAGTGAGCCTACTGCAAGTACAGGGGGGATTTTGCTTTAATTGTATTACAATAAAAGGAAAATCCCTATCCTGCATTAGAAAATAATAAATACAAGATAAGCATAGATATTATTTAAATACCTATGCTTGTTATCATTGTTACGCTGCGAAAAGTTTTGCAATTTCCGCTGCTGCACCAATGATAATACCACCTACAAGAATTGGGGCGACTTCACGGAATGTTTGTCCCTGAAAGATAATTTTGTAGCCTGCAACCACAATAGCGATAGTAACAACTACTACACTAATTCCACGTAACCACGTTTGAATATTAGTGAGTAAAGATGTTGCTTTCTCAAAGCCTGCATAAGCAGGGCTAGTCATAATGGTTGCAGAAGCAAGTAATGTCGCTTCTTTAACACCTTTGATTGAGGTAAAAGATCTTACTGAATTAGTAATACTTTTTGCGGTTTGTTTAATTTTATTAAACATTTTAATGCTCCATTAAAATTTAAAGGTTGTTGATGAATTTGATTGAGTGTCCTCAATCTTGGTTGAATTGATTGAAATATTTTTAATCATTTTGCCCGAATAAACCAATTTTTCCGCTTTTAACGTTACCGCTTTTTTGGCGTTTATTGGTTCTCTAACTTTTGCTAATGCTTGAGGGATTTCGCTTTCAAGACTTGGCACAACAATTTCATTTTCCTTTTTAAAATTGTTGATAATCCGTTCAACATAAGCGGTATAATCTTTACCCACTTTCTCTTTTACGAAACCGAAAGAAAAGTTACCTGCATAATAACAACTTAATGCTTCTGCAACAGATTTATTAGGGGAAGCGTTATAGCATTTTTGCAAAATCTGCGAACTTATTTGCAAATTTTTACAAGGCTCTAAAAGCTCTTTTCCTGATACACCGTATTTTTCAAAATTAACCTTATTAACTTGACCTAAACCAACAGAATAATTCATTGATTTAGCTTCAAGATCATCAATTATTTTTTCTGCTTCCTCTTTTGTTTTTGGTTGGCTTTTTAATGGCGAACCATTAACAATAGCAATAGCATACGGATTATAAGCACTCTCTGTTGAGACTAAAGCGTGCATAGTATCGGGTTGGATAATAGACGCACAAGCTAATAAAACTTCTTTGCCTAATTGCATTATTTATTACTCCTTAAAGTAACTATCTTTTCTATCTCAAAAGGATATTCTTTGTGTGTAGCGATATAATTAAAAAAACTTTCTATCGCTTTAGTTTGTGAAATACCTAAACCGTCTAATACGGCAACGGCTTCTTCTTTTAACTTTGGCGATATTTTCGCTTTAACCACTGAATAACTATCTGACATAGCGAACTATATTCTCCTTAAATATAGAAAATAAAAAAAGTAGCCGATAGTGTTAGCTATTTGTGGTTTATCATTGACTACATTCTTCTGTGTACCATTTTTAGGTACACAATCAGTGTACACATTTTAAATAATAAAGCAATAAAAAACGCTAAAAATTTTCATTTCTAGCGTTTTGCTAATTAGCGACGTTTCGGCATACGGGGTAAATACTTATTCAGTACACTATCAAAAAATTCTATCACCTTGCTTGTAATCTTTCCTTGTAGGCTAAAGCTCCCGTTATCGTAATAATGCTTGTACATATTGCAAAGTAAATCAAACTCCTTTTCTGATAGGGTTATTTTCCCTGCCTTGTAATCGTCTAAAATGTATTTTGTTTTAGTTATCCGTTCTTCATCTAATCGCTGTTGGTGCGTTTTCCTTTTTGGTTCAACTGGGGCGATTTCTTCGATAATTTTTTTCTGCTCTTGTTTTTCAATAGAAAAAACCAATGTATCAACAGGTCGCCCCTTTGTCGTAAATGATACGTTTAAGTTAGAATTATTATTAACGTCATTTACAATCATTTTTAAAATGCGTTGGTTAAATTGTTTATACGTTGGGTAATTGGCTTCCAAAACTAACATATCTTTGAACTCGGACAAAGGCACTTCTACATCTGCCTTTGTTTTTTTTGTTTCGCCCAATAGCTTTAATAAAATCTCATAAAACCGCATAGAATACTTGTTGTTAAGCGATTTTATATGCACTAATTTGTATTTAACAAACTCATTCAGATTAAACAAAAAAGGTTTAATTTCTTTACTAAAAGTAAGCTCTACGGCTTGATTTTGTTGATTAAATTCAGCTCTGTTTACCCATTGAAAAATGATCTTAGTAATTTCGGCTTTTGGGTCGGGATTGATAATTTCAATCGTTCTGCTCATAAGATTAGAGATTGCATTATTAAGATTAGTCCACGCTAATTTATCGCTCATTCCCATAAATTCCGCATATTCTTTATAGGGAATAATTACAGTTCTATCTTCTTTTGTTGGATTAGTTAAAGTAGGATTAAGTTTAGCTATCCCATAAGAAATTAGTTTTGTTTCCTGCTCTGTAAGATCATAACGACTAACCACTAATCCATTTGATTTATAAACAATTAATTCTGACATATCCGCCCTCAAGTATCATTAAAATAAAACAATGATACCATAAAAGATAACAAAGTAAATAAAAAAGATACCTTTTCGTTTTTTTTAAATCTGTACACTTTTAGTAGGCTTGTGTACTTTTTCAAAATCTGTGCACCTTTTTCAAAATCTGTGCACTTTTAGTAGGCTTGTGTACTTCTTCAAAATCTGTGCACCTTTTTCAAAATCTGTGCACCTTTCTTCAAAATCTG
>CAUUKJ010000025.1:0-34716 GCA_963545995.1 uncultured Haemophilus sp. | reverse complement strand
AAGTATTCTAACTCAAATGGGATTTTATTTCGTTATCTAGTACAGCCCCTAAAAATAAAACGGCTTAATGATAGAATAGTTTTATTTATGAATCAAATTAGAAATATCTATTGCATCCTACAAAAAAATAGAGGTAGCTATAAAGCTACCTCTATGCATACTTTCTATAGATTTATTTCTCTTTTTTCGCCATAAAATTATATGCAACAAGAATTGCAAAGATACCTACAATAATTGAGGTAATCACATTTTTATCAAAGTATTGTGCCATATAACCAATTGCAATACCTACAACACCAAAATCTGCATCAGAGAAAGTGGTATTCGCAAAGCCAAGAGAACCCAACACTGGCAATAAGAATACTGGAAGGAAGGTGATTAACACACCGTGAGCAAAGGCTCCGATAATTGCACCACGTCTCCCCCCCGTTGCATTACCAAATACCCCAGCTGTTGCACCGCAGAAAAAGTGAGGAACGACACCTGGCAAAATCAATACCCATTTTAATTGACCTAGTAAGATTAACCCCACAATACCACCCACAAAACTTGCCAAGAAACCAATCAATACGGCATTAGGTGCATAAGGGAAAACAATTGGGCAATCTAATGCAGGTTTTGCAGAAGGTACTAATTTTTCTGAAATCCCTGTGAAAGCAGGCACAATCTCAGATAATACTAAGCGAACCCCTTGCAAGATAACAAACACCCCCGCGGCAAATGTGATCGATTGAACCATAGCATAAACCAGATAATGTTGTCCATTACTATAATTTTGTTCAACAAACTCACCGCCAGCACTAATAGTCAGAATGAAATAAATAACCAACATAGTCAGTGAGATTGAAATGGAGCTATCACGCAAGAAACTTAAGTTTTTCGGCAAGTTCATCTCTTCGGTAGATTTAGAGCCTTTACCCACTAATGAACCAATTGCACCTGAAAGCACATAAGCTGTTGTACCAAAGTGACCAAACGCAACATCATCGCTTCCTGTTATTTGACGCATATAACGCTGTGCAATAGCGGGGAAAAACGCCATGATAAGCCCCATTGTTAATGAGCCGACAAAAACAAGATGAGCACCTTCAAATCCAGCAACAACAAGAATAACCGCCACCATACACGCCATATAGAAGGTATGATGCCCTGTTAAGAAGATATATTTCATTCGAGTAAAGCGAGCGACAATAATATTGGCTAACATACCGAATGCCATAATCAGTGCCGTTGCAGTACCGTATTTTTCAACTGCAACAGAAACAATTGCCTCATTATTTGGAATAATGCCTTGAACATTAAATGCGTGTTCAAAAATATTACCCAATGGATTTAAAGATCCTAATAAAATAGTTGCACCGCCACTAATAACAATAAAACCTAATATTGTTTTCACGGTACCTTTTACTGTATCGGGTAAACTTTTTTTCTGAGCGATTAAACCCACTAAAGCAATTAAACCAACTAATACGGCTGGCACTTTTAATATATCTAAGATAAAGAAAAGTAATGAGTCCATATCTCACCTCATGCATTTTGGCTAAAATACTCAGAGAGTTTTTTCTCAAATTCAGAAGCACTCACAATATTAGTCACAACTACAACACGATCTTTAGGCAGGTTACTACTTTCGGCAATATCACGCCCCATCACAAAAATATCCGCATCATCAGCTGAAACTGAGGCTAAATCTGTATGTGAAACTTCTGCTTCAATTCCTAGTTTGGGCAAGACTTTTTTTATGTTCATTTCCATCATAAAACTACTACCAATACCATGTCCACAAACTGCCATAATTTTCATAAAGAGCTCCTTAAGAGAGTAATTAACTTAATTGCAATATAAAGATTTATGTTACCGCTATCAAATATAATTTCTCAGAAATGTGATAGCAATCACATTTTATTTTTTATGGCAATTTGTATAATGATAAAAAATAAATAGGATTCGTTTAAATATGGAAAAAGGTAAAAATAGAAAAAACTTAGGAAGAGTCACATTAGCAGATGTAGCCAAGAAAGTAGGCGTAGGGCAAATGACTGTTTCTCGTGCCCTTCGCACCCCTGAAATGGTTTCTGAAAGTTTACGGAAAAGAATCGAACAAGTGGTTGCAGAATTAGGCTATGTACCTAACTCTTCGGCACGTCAATTAGCCTCTGCGGCTATACAAAATATTGTTGCAGTAACAACTTCTATTACTTCAACTGAAAATAATCTTATTTTGTCAGCCTTTCAAGAAAGTATCCAACAAAGTGCATTGCAGCTTTCTATTTTAAGTGTACATAATGAAGATTGGCTTCCACAGTTAATCAACTATGCCCCGCAAATTGTCGTTCTTGTCAATCTACAATGCCCTGAAAATATCGCAGAGTGGCTTAAGAAAAGTGAAATTCCAACCATCGAAGTTGGAATGTTACAAGATGCTCCTATTCATATTAATGTAGGAATTGATTGTGCATTAGCAATGAAAAATATACTGCTTTATTTAATCAATAAAGGGCATCAAGAGATCGGCTTAATTTCGGCAGCACCTCATATTGGATTATTTAAACCTTATTTAGAAAGCTGGCGAAAGATTATGTTGCAGCATCATCTAAACCCGCATTTGGTCTTGCACAGTGCACAGCAAGCATCGTTTTCGCTCGGAGCCAATTTACTAAAAGATGCCATTCAAGATTGGGATAGACCCGATGCATTATTATTTTTATCCGATGAGCTCGCTTGCGGTGCATTAAACGAAGCTCAACGAAGAAAAATAGTGATTCCGCGTGATTGTGCTATTGCTAGTTTAGGCGGGCTCGATGTAGGAAACGTTTCTGTACCAACACTTACCACTCTAGATATTCCATACGAAAAGATGGGTAAAGCAGCGGGGAAAATTTTGCTCAAGTTAATTCATGATAAAATGCTTGCACCACAAGATTATATTGTTGAATTTCCAACAAAAGTGATTGAACGGAAAAGTGCTTAAAGGTAAAAAAGCGGATATAAACCCGCTTTTTTGCTCAGCGTTTATTAAAACAAAATACTACCAATTAACGCAATAATAAAGCCAACCACACCAATGGACGTTTCTAACGCTGTCCATGTTTTTAATGTCGTTTTTGTGTCCATTTCAAGGAAGCGGCTCATTAGCCAGAACCCTGAATCATTGACGTGAGAAAGCACGGTTGCACCTGATGCAATAGCTATGACGATAAAACAACGATCGAATTGGCTTAAATCTGTTGAAGCGGCAACAGTTGGTGCAACTAATGCGGCAGCGGTAGTTAACGCCACAGTGGCAGAACCTTGGGCTACACGCATTGCAACCGCAATAATGAAGGCGGCAACAATAATTGGCATACCTGTATTAGATAATAAACTCGAAATTTCATCACCGATACCACTGGCACGCAATACGCCACCAAACATACCACCCGCACCTGTCACCAAGATAATAGAGCAAATCGGACCGAGGGCGCTGTTACAGAGATTTTCAATTTGTTCATAGCTACGCTCACCTTTTAACAATACGATGGCAACTAATAAGGTAATCAATAAGGCAACAGGCGTTTTACCAATTAAACGCAAGCTTTCAACCCAAAGGGCAGATCCATCGATGACTTTCGCAACAGCTAGCGTGTTTAAGCCTGTATCAAAAAGAATTAAGCCAATCGGTAATAACAGCACCAACAACACCTTGCCAAAAGATGGTGGCGTTTGAACCGAAGTTTCTGTAATTGCTGCGGTATTTAAAAAAGCTTTCGGTAATTCAACAAAAACACGCACACTGATAAATTTGCTGAATAAATAGGTGCCGATGTACCAAGTTGGAATTGCACAAGCCAAGCCAACAATAACCATTAGCCCCATATTCACGCCGAGTAAATCCCCTGATGCAACAGGACCTGGGTGAGGCGGTAAGAAGGCGTGCATCACGGCAAATGCCCCTGCGACAGGGAATGCATAACGCAATAATGAGCCGCCGAATTGTTTTGCCACGCTAAAGACGATAGGCAACATCACCACTAAACCAGCATCAAAGAAAATCGGGAAGCCAAAGAGCAAGGCGGCAACACCTAAGGCAAAAGGTGCTTTCTCTTCACCAAATTTATTGATAAGCGTATCAGCCAAGACCTTTGCACCGCCTGTAATTTCTAACAATCGCCCAATCATCGCCCCTAAACCAACCAATAAAGCAACAGACGCCAGCGTATTCCCAAAGCCTGTTAGCAATGTTGGTAAAATTTTATCAATGGAGATACCTGCCGCAAGTGCAGTAAGCAAACTCACCATTAACAAGGCAACAAACGCGTGCACTTTGAATTTCATAATAAGTATGAGTAGTGCAATAATCGCAAGGACCATAATCAGAATTAACATAAGAAACCCTTTTAGCTTGAATTGTTACCGATAACATAAAGGTAAAACCTATGAAAGTAAAGGTAAAGTTCAGCTCAATGTTTAAAAATGAGAAGTAGATCACAAAAATTAAAGTTACCGATAACATTCTTAATAAAATTTGTTATGCTAAAAGAAAAAGGGGGCTGAAATGCAAGCAGGACAAAGTTTTATTTTGATGGGCGTATCCAGTACAGGCAAAACAAGTGTAGGGTTAGAAGTAGCTCGTCGGTTACAAATTAAATTGATTGATGGAGATGATTTACACCCAAGAGCCAATATTGTCAAAATGGGGCAAGGGCAGCCATTAAATGATGTAGATCGCCAACCTTGGCTCACGCGTATTAACGATGCCGCATTTAGCATTGAGCAGAAAAATGAGATCGGCATTATTGTTTGCTCTGCCTTAAAAAAAGCGTATCGCGATCAAATTCGGGCTGATAATAACAAGGTGAGATTTCTCTTTTTGCATGGCGATTTTGATTTAGTGTTATCGCGTATGCAGCAGCGTAAAGGGCATTTTATGAAAACGGAAATGCTAAAAAGTCAATTTGCAACCCTTGAAATTCCTGATGAAAGCGAGCCTGATGTAACTTTTATTGATATTAGTGGTAGCTTTGAATCGGTGGTTGAAGCCTGCTGCCAAGCGATTTTAGCGAGCTAAATCGTTTCACCTAGATGAATTTGATAGCCTAAATCAAGGAGATCTGCAACGGGTTGCCGTTGAAGCTGTGCCAATAATTGCTGAGCGGCAACCTTACCCATCTCAAAACGAGGTGTGATAACGCTGGCTAATTGAGGGGTAAATGCTTGCCCCACATCTAACCCGTGAAAGCCCGCAATCGCCATTTGCTGTGGCACGGAAATCCCTAAGCGTTGACATTCAAATAACGCCCCGATAGCCAAATCGTCGTTAGTGCAAAAAATACCATCTATTTCTGGATAGGTGTCTAACGCCAAATGCAACAATTCTGCCCCTAAACTAAATGATGAAGATCGTTCTGTAGCAAGCATTCGTGGCGTTAAGTGATGTTTTCGCATTGCCTGTTCATAGCCCAATTTTTTGAGCTGCGTGCGTCTATCCATTCTTGCCGCAAAATAGACGATGTGATGATGACCGCGTGTAATCATTGCCTCAACCATCTCTTGAGCTGCAAAAACATTGTTAAATCCGACCGCTTGTCCGATGCCTTTTTCGCTGGTATCCATAATCTCAATCACAGGAATATCGGCAATTTCAAGCATACGCAAGGTTCTTGGGTTATGCTGTGTTTCAGACAAAATAATGCCGTCAATATGATAAGAAAGCAGTGATTCTAGCCGCTGTTCTTCTTTTTCTTGATTATAGCCATAATGTGCCAACATGGTTTGATAGCCCGCCTCATCAGTAACGGATTCAATGCCACGCAACACCTCTGCAAATACGCTATTGGTTAAAGAAGGCAGCAACACACCAATCGAGCGGCTTTTCGCATTCGACAGTAACTCGGGGGCACGATTACGAATATAGCCAACTTGTTCAATGGCTACAGCGATCTTTTTACCTGTTTCCACTGAAACCGTATTGGGATCTCGCAAATAGCGACTTACGGTCATTTTTGTGATGCCAAGTTGGTCGGCGATATCTTGTAAGGTAGGACGTTTGTGTTTAGACATAGTGAATTAAACATGGTTATTTAACGGCTCAATACTACGTGAAATGAGCATTTCTAATTGTCGATAATCCGCTTTTGTAAATGCCAAAAGCGAAGCCTCAATCATTTCTTCTTGTGATATATGCGAGAAATCAAGCTTATATCCCGCTTGAAAAGCTAAATCAGAGATAAATATTCGTTGAGTACGCCCATTTCCTTCACGAAATGGATGATGAACATTTAATTCCCCAAGATAAAATGCCAATCGCTTGGTAATATCCGTTTGGTTCAGACCTCGTAAATAATTTTCAGCTTTGAGTTGCAAAAAGAGTTTATTTAATTCAGGTTTTATTCGCTCAGGAAAGGTAAAAACGGTTTCCCCTTTAGTCAATGAGCCTTGACGAATTTCGCCAGCCCACGAATATACGGGTTCAAAAACAAAACGATGAATAACTTGTAAATGCTTTAAATCAAAATGCCCTAAAATAGGTTTAATTTTTAGCATTGCCATTCTTAACGCTGTAATATCTCTCTCACGCTCTTCGAGTTCTTCATCGCTTTTCGCCCCTAATTTATTTTTTAGAACGCCGTTATTATCAAGATATTGATCACAACCGCCATAACGCATAAATTTCTTGCTCAACTTTTTCTAACGTTATTTCGCCTTCAATCCAACGGTTAAATAAGGCTTTCGCCTGTTCACTAACAAATAAGCCTTCCATCGCATTATTGTTAATCGCAAATTGCACCGCTTCTTGTCGTTGTATTTTTTCTAATGTCGTAAACATTGTTTTGCTCTATTTTTGTTTTTCCAACACCACCAAATGGCGTTCGCCTACAAGTTCTGGTACGTCAAGTTTAATTACTTCAAGCACTTCCACTGGCTTGGTAATTTCAGCCACTTCTTCGGTTTGATATTGTCCTTTTAGTGCGTAAAAACAACCGCTTGCGTTTGGTAAGTGATAACACCAATTGATCATATCATTGAGGCTAGCAAAAGCACGGCTGAGAACGCAATCAAACTGCTGTTCTTGAAACTCTTCCACACGGCTAAGCACAGGGGTAACGTTGCTTAATTTTAGCTCTCGTACCGCATTTTTGATAAAAGTAATGCG
Organism: uncultured Haemophilus sp.; assembly: GCA_963545995.1. Classification (GTDB taxonomy): domain Bacteria; phylum Pseudomonadota; class Gammaproteobacteria; order Enterobacterales; family Pasteurellaceae; genus Haemophilus_A. Next base: position 27,584 of record CAUUKJ010000025.1, on the reverse strand, counting down.
TTTTCCTAAGCTATCAAGCAAGGTAAATTGTTTGTCTGGGTTGATGATCGCCAGCGGAATGCCTGGCAAGCCTGGTCCTGTACCCACATCAATAAACTGCGAACCATCAAGATAAGGACTCACCACAAGGCTGTCCATAATATGTTTGACCAGCATCTCTTCAGGATCGCGTACCGAGGTGAGGTTATAAGCTTTATTCCATTTATCTAAAAGTTTAACAAAATCAAGTAGTTGTTGCTTTTGATGGTCAGTAATCTGAATTTTTGCTTGGCTTAACAAGCGGTCTAATTTTTTGTTCATTTTGCTATTCCACGTTAAATAAAAGCCTGAGCGATGCCCAAGCTTTTATATCAATTTTAAAGGTTAATTTCTGCAGATTTTCAACCGCTTACAGCTCACCGCGTTTAAGCATTCCTTGTTTTTTCAAGTTCACGAGCAAGATGGAAATCGCTGCAGGTGTGATGCCTGAAATACGGCTCGCTTGTCCAATAGTCACAGGACGGTGTTGCATCAATTTCGCACGCACTTCGTTAGAAAGGCTTTCCACTTTGTCATAATCAAATTCCGCAGGGATCGCGGTATTTTCGTGACGTTTGTGGCGTTCGATCTCTTGGTATTGATGCTCAATATAGCCTTGATATTTGATCGAAATTTCCACCTGTTCAGCCGCTTCTTTATCTTCAATCGCTGGGGCAAATGGAGCAATTTGAGTCAGTTTCTCGTAGCTCATTTCAGGGCGGCGGATTAAATCTTCACCACTCGCTTCACGTGTTAATGGGCTATTTAACATCGCGTTAAGCTCATCTAAATTCGCCATTTGAACATGTGCCCACGTTTGTTTTAAGCGGGTCTGCTCTTTCTCGATGTTTTCCATTTTTTCGTTAAAACGAGCCCAACGAGCGTCATCAATTAAGCCTAATCGGTGAGCAATTGGCGTTAGGCGAATATCAGCGTTGTCCTCACGTAATAGCAAGCGATATTCTGCACGTGAGGTGAATACGCGGTACGGCTCTTTGGTACCTAGAGTGCAAAGATCATCGACTAAAACGCCCGTGTAAGCTAAATCACGGGTTGGATACCAAGCCTCTTTGCCTTGCACTTGTAATGCTGCGTTAATCCCTGCAAGCAAGCCTTGTGCTGCAGCCTCTTCGTAGCCTGTGGTTCCGTTGATTTGACCTGCGAAGAATAAGCCTTCTACCGCTTTGGTTTCAAGGGTTGGTTTGAGATCACGAGGGTCGAAGTAGTCATACTCAATCGCATAACCTGGTTTGATGATCCGTACATTTTCCAAACCTTTCATTGAATGTACGATCCCCATTTGCACATCGAATGGCAAGCTGGTTGAGATCCCGTTTGGATAAACCTCAATGGTGCTTAAACCTTCTGGTTCAAGGTAGATTTGGTGGCTGTTACGATCGCTAAAACGCATTACTTTATCTTCAATCGATGGACAATAACGGGGACCTACACCTTCGATAATCCCTGTATACATTGGGCTACGATCAAGGCTGTTACGGATTAAATCGTGCGTCTGCTCATTGGTATGGGTGATGTAACAAGGAATTTGACGCGGGTGTAAATCCACGCTTCCCATAAATGACATCACTGGTAGAACTGCATCGCCGTGCTGTTTTGCTAATACATCAAAGTTAATGGTACGAGCATCTAAACGCGGTGGGGTACCTGTTTTTAAGCGATCAACGCGTAAATTGAGATCACGTAAACGTTGGGCTAGTGTAGTTGCGGCCGGATCGCCTGCTCGACCACCTTCGTAGTGATCTAACCCAATATGGATCTTACCAGCCAAAAATGTTCCAGCGGTTAAAATCACGCTACGAGATTTAAAGGTCAGCCCCATTTTGGTTACAGCACCACAAGCACGGTTATTTTCGATTAAAATATCAACCACTTCTTGTTGAAAAATATCTAAATTTGGTTGGTTTTCTAATGTTGTGCGAATGGCTTGGCGGTAAAGCACGCGGTCAGCTTGAGCACGGGTTGCACGCACCGCAGGACCTTTCGAGCTATTTAAGGTACGGAATTGGATCCCCGCTTTATCCGTTGCTAAAGCAATTGCCCCGCCCATTGCATCGATCTCTTTTACTAAATGCCCTTTACCAATACCACCAATTGCTGGGTTACACGACATTTGCCCTAAAGTATCTACATTATGTGTTAAAAGTAAGGTTTTAAGCCCCATTCGAGCGGGTGCAAGAGCAGCTTCTGTGCCCGCGTGACCACCACCTACCACGATCACATCATAAATTTCATCGTAAATCATATCTAACCTGTTTTTATTCTGTATTAAAGATGATCATTTTACCTTAAAATCCAGTGATCAGGAAAAGCATTTTTCGATCAAGTCTACGATCAGATTTGTGATCTTTTGATCGCTAATATTATAAAAGATCTTTATATAAAGAGATCTTTACTATTATAATTATTAGCACTTCACGTTATTGCGGATAACCACAGATTTTTAAATAAAATCAAAATGTTAGAGAAGATCAAGAGTCTTTAAGATCTTCATTTTAACTTAAGAATATATTGTGGATAACTAACCTTATTATCCACAGATGAAATTTATAAAAAAGTTATGTTAGCAAAGATCTCATCTTATTGATGGGTTAATCACAAAGTTATCCACAATGGATTTGTCACGCTTTTAATGTTTATATGTCGATTATTTAATCTATCATCCTAACTATTATCAATAACTAAGAATTGTACTATGTCTGAATCATCTTCTCTTTGTCCTTGCCAATCAGATAAATCTTATGCCGATTACTGCCAACCTTTTCATTTAAAACAGGCTTTTCCAGATACCGCAGAAAAACTAATGCGTTCTCGCTACGCTGCTTATGTATTAGTTGATATTCCTTATATTGTGCAGACCACAGTGCCTTCTCAGCAGACGCTTTTAGATCAAGAGGCAATGCAAGAATGGGGCGAAACGACCGATTGGGCAGGATTGGAAATTATTGAACATCGCCCTTTTGTGTCGAAAATCCATAGTTTGGTGGAGTTTAAAGCCTTTTTTCGAACAGAGTCAGGCATTGAAGCACATCACGAACGTTCTTTATTTGTATTGATTAACCAACGTTGGTATTTTGTTGATCCTACCGTGCCACTACCAACATTAAAGCAACCTTGTGTTTGTGGATCTGGCAAAAAATTTAAGCATTGTTGTGCTGCTTGGTTGTGATATTTGTAGAAGTTTTGTGCTATACAACATTTTATTAACACATATTCCTTTTAGTTATTTGCAAGCGGTCGAATTTGCCCGTAAATTGGCGACAAATTTATTTTGTTAAATAAAAGGATTTCATTATGTTAAAAAAATTATCTGTTATCGCATTAACTACATTGGCATTAGCCACTTCAACTGTTGCATCTGCAAAAGATAGCTTATTAGATCGTATTAACCAAAAAGGCACAATCACCGTTGGAACTGAAGGGACTTACGCACCATTCACTTACCACGATGAAAGCGGCAAATTAACGGGTTATGATGTAGAAGTAACACGTGCGGTAGCCGACAAATTAGGCGTAAAAGTAGAGTTTAAAGAAACCAACTGGGATTCAATGTTGGCTGGTTTAAAAGCGGGTCGTTTTGATCTCGTGGCAAACCAAGTTGCCTTAACTACACCAGAACGCCAAGCGATTTTTGATAAATCAGAGCCATACAACTGGTCTGGTGCCGTATTAGCCGCACCGAAAGGCGAAACCCGCATCCAAAAAATTGAAGATGTAAAAGGTTTACGTGCCGCACAATCTTTAACTTCAAACTACGGTGAACTTGCTCGTAAATATGATGCAGTGATCGTGCCAGTTGATGGTTTAGCACAAAGTGTGAAAGTCATTGAAACCAAACGTGCCGACTTCACTTTCAACGATTCACTTGCAGTATTAGATTACATCAAGAAAAATCCAAAAGCAGATTTAAAAATCTTCTGGGAATCGGATGATAAAGTGGGTGCTGGTTTAGTTGCGGATAAAGGCAACGATGAAGCATTAAGCAAAATCAGTAATGCGATTGTGGAACTTCGCAACGATGGTACATTGAAAAAACTGGGCGAACAATTCTTCGGTCAAGATGTTAGCGTGAAATAATCACCTCGGTCATCACAACTCAAGCGGTTAAATTTGTAAAAGGAATTGCAAATTTAACCGCTTGTTCGTTTCTGAAATTTGTTTATTTTTTGTTAAAAATGCTTTTATTTCGAGCCGAATATCGCTATCCTAACCACCTCTCAACGCTAAAATATAGCAAGTTATGTTTATTTTAAGGGTATCAAAATGAAGAAAATGCTCCTCGCCTTTCTCTTGGCTTCTGGCTTTGCTTATGCAAACCAACCTCAAGTTTTTACTAATCCAAACACCACATTACACACCTACGAATTTACCAACACTTACGATTTAGTGGTGCCGAAAGGAGCTTCTGGGCAAACCAATTTATGGGGGCCGTTGCCGTTTAACAGCGATTATCAAACGGTAAAATCGATTGAATTTGATGGCAACTACAACAACGCTTACATTACTGAAAACAATCGGTATGGGGCGAAAACCCTCTATGCAAATTGGGATGAAAGAGCAGAAAAACGCCAGTTAAAAGTGAAAATGGTGGTACAAACCCAAGATCGCGAATATGGCAAAACAGGGGCGTTGAGCCAATATAAAATGCCTGAAAAAATCGAATATAGCGTCGATGTTCAACCTTATTTGAATGCAACTGACCATATCAAAATTGACGGTATCGTGAAGGAATTTGCCGATAAAATCGTGGGAAATGAAACGAATCCGCTTAAAAAAGCAGAGTTAATTCACCAATGGATCGTCAAAAATATGGAACGCGATAACAGCGTATTAGGCTGTGGCGATGGTGATGTCGAAAAAATCCTGACCACAGGCGTGTTAAAAGGCAAATGTACCGACATCAACTCTGTTTTTGTGGCTCTTGCACGTGCGTCTGGTATTCCTGCCCGTGAAGTCTTCGGTATCCGCTTAGGTGCAGCTCCGAAAATGTCCGCTTATTCCGCAACGGCATTCGGTAGTGCTAAAGATGGCGTGGCAAATGTAAATGGCGGACAACATTGCCGTGCTGAATTCTACCTTGCAGGTTTTGGCTGGGTACCTGTAGATTCTGCCGATGTAGCGAAAATGCGTTTAGCTGAGAAAAAATCGGTGGACGATAAAGACACCCAAGCGGTAGCAGATTACCTTTTCGGCAACTGGGAAGCGAACTGGGTGGGCTTTAACCACGCACGTGATTTTGCCCTTTACCCAACGCCAGAACTCACACCGCTTAACAACTTTGGCTATCCGTATGCAGAAGTGGGCGGCGAGCCGTTAAATTCATTCGATGCCAAAGAGTTTGGTTATGAATTTATCTCTAAAGAAATCAAATAATCGTTTTATTGCAACTTGTGTCACTGCGGTCGTGGCTGCAGTGACTTCAAGCCTTTGCTGCATTGCCCCGCTGATTTATTTGCTGTTTGGCGTTTCCTCCACGTGGCTTATCGAATTAAATCAATTTGATTTTTTACGCATCCCAATGTTGGTGATTTCGCTTGCGGCATTTAGTTACGGTTTCTGGCTCTTGGTTTTTTCTAAAAAAATCATCTGCACCCGCTATTTTTCGCGTCGTACCTTAATAGTGCTTTATTGGCTGATGTTTGCCATCATCCTTTTCTTTTTATTTTATCCAACATTTTTACCTTGGATTTTGGAACAGGTGGAATAAATGAAATCTCTACTTTTGGCTGTAAGCCTTACATTTGCGACCATTTCTGCAAACCAATCAATGGCGACTGAAACCATGCAAACCCAATCGCAACGCGAGGTGATGTTAAGTGTGCCCGAAATGAACTGCCAACTTTGTATTTATTTGGTTAATAGAGAACTCCGCTCTATTGATGGAGTGATTTCCACCAAAGCTAATATGAAAGAACGCAATGTAAAAGTGGTTGCAAAACCTGAAGTGAGCAATGAACAACTTATTCAAGCGATTGAAAAGTTGCATTACACTGCTAAAGTGATGTGATATGGAAAAGACAAGCGGTCGAATTTGTAAAATAAATTGCAAATTCGACCGCTTTTTTATTGTGAGCTTACGATCATAAAAATTCGCACAGTGTACACTGTGTTCCTTAGATATTGACATATCTAAGGAAATAATCCTGAAGGAAAAAAGTTTTATGAGGTCTTTTTATGGATTCGATAATATTCGTTTTCAAATTTATTTTTAGTGTGATTGGAGCTATTTTAGGCTTTATTTGGGATGTTATTGTTTGGTGTTTTGATGCCCTTGCTTGGCTTATTCGTAATATAGGTAATCTTTATCATTGGGTTATTCGTAGTATAAGTGATGTTTATCATTGGTTTATGGAACTTAATATGCTTTACCAAATTTTAATTGGAGTTACTTTAGTCGTTTTATTCGGTGGTTGGGCTGTTTATAGTAGAAGACGGGCAGAAGAAAAGGCTCGCCAGAGAGCATTGGAAGAGGAAGAAAGGGCTCGCCAGAGAGCATTGAGAGAGGAAGAAAAGGAGCGTCAGGAAGCTATAGAACGAAAATGCCCTAAATGTGGAGAGCTTAATGCGATGTGGTATCTAGAAAGCAAATATGGTAAACCTTTTGAATCAACTAAAGAAGTTACAGAAAAAACTGCTTCTGGAAGAGAAAAAACTCGCTATATTAAATGCATGAGACAAAGAGAAGAAATTATTTGGCTATGTGAGCATTGTGGCTTTTCTAGAGTTCATGAAGTTCGTACTAATCTATTGGATTAATTTATTAATAAATAAAGAGCATTTTTATGCTCTTTTATGTAGGGAATATAATATGGATAATACCGTTACGGAAATGATCAACGCATTTGAAGAATTTGCGTCTTCTATTAAACAAAAAAATCATCGCTATCTTTCTTGGGAGCATTGTTATCAACAATTCCGTTCGGCTCGTTTAGAACGTGATAAAAAAGAACCTGATTTGGATTATTTAAGTTTGCAATTAGCTTTTTATTTAGCTAGTTGGGGAATGTATCGCGGTTCATCATTTTTATTACAACGGGATTACAAAGTGCATATTCCGATTGTAAAAGAAATTTTAAAGTCTGAATATGATTGTTTGCAGGGGCTAGAATGTGACAATCTGTTAGCAGATAAAATTGTACAAGAGCGTTTGGTCGAAATTGATACGAAATTAGAGCAATTTTATAAAGCAATCCGTCAAAGTGTGGTGAATAAAGATATTAAAAATTCTATTTCAAAAATTTTAATTACTAAAGTTTTATTGGGAACTTTAGGTTGTACGCCTGCTTATGACCGTTTCTTTATTCTTGGTGCAAGAAAAACCAAAGTTACCTCAGGTCTATTTTCGCTACATTCAATGAAAAGATTGGCTGCATTTTATGAAGAAAATAAGTCACAGTTTGAAGCCGTGAGGGAAAAATATCGCATTGGCGATCAACGTTATCCTCAAATGAAATTACTTGATATGGTATTGTGGCAAATTGGTACAAAATCTTAAAATAGATAAGGCAAACTCATTGAACGCAAGCGGTCTGAATATGCAAAAGTTTTGCAAAATCCGACCGCTTGTTTTTCTATATTGTAACAATTCGTTAATCTCTCCTTGCAACCCTGCCAATTTTCCTTACAATCGGGAAAAACAATTTTTTAAGGATTTTCTGTGTTAGAAACGTTATTACTTCAAATCCCATTTATGGATGAAGGCCGTGTAAAGCTGGTTATTGATGCTTTTTGGCCGATGGTGGAAGCGGCTGTGTTGGTCTCTATTCCGCTGGCGATTGCTTCTTTTATTATTGGGATGATTTTAGCTGTGGGCGTGGCGTTAATTCGTGTAACGCCCGTAAATGGTGTGTTGCATCGAATTGCGTTGGCGATTGTGAAAGTTTATATTTCGATTATTCGTGGTACACCGATGTTGGTGCAAATTTCGGTGGTGTTCTATGGTTTGCCCGCAATTGGCGTTTATATTGACCCGATTCCTGCGGCAATTATCGGCTTTTCATTAAATATCGGGGCGTATGCGTCGGAAACGGTGCGTGCCGCGATTTCTTCTGTGCCGAAAGGGCAATGGGAAGCAGGCTTTACGATTGGGATGACCTATATGCAAACTTTCCGTCGTATTATTGCTCCGCAAGCGGTGCGAGTGGCTGTTCCACCGTTGAGTAATACCTTTATTGGTTTGTTTAAAGACACGTCATTAGCGTCGGTGGTTACGGTAACGGAGATGTTCCGTGTGGCTCAACAAATGGCGAATATGTCGTACGATTTCTTGCCTGTGTATATTGAAGCGGGTGTGATTTATTGGTGCTTCTGTTGGGTGCTGTTCTATATTCAAGCTCGACTTGAAAAACGCTTTAACCGTTTTGTGGCGAAATAAGGAAATAAGATGATCGAGATTAAAAATATCCATAAAACCTTTGGCAACAATACGATTTTGCGTGGTATTGACCTGAACATTCAAAAAGGGCAAGTGGTGGTGATTTTAGGTCCATCGGGTTCGGGTAAAACGACTTTTTTGCGTTGTTTGAATGCGTTGGAAATGCCAGAACAAGGCACGATTTCTTTTGATAATGAGCAGCCACTAGCGGTCGATTTTGGAGCAAAACCATCGAAAAAAGCGATTTTGGCATTGCGTCGTAAGTCGGGAATGGTGTTCCAAAATTACAATCTTTTCCCGCATAAAACGGCTCTTGAGAATGTGATGGAAGGCCCGATTTTCGTGCAAGGCAAAAAGCCTGAGCAAGCAAAACAAGAGGCGATGGCGTTATTAACGAAAGTGGGCTTGGCGGATAAAGCGGATCTCTATCCTTATCAGCTTTCGGGCGGTCAGCAGCAGCGTGTCGGCATTGCTCGAGCGTTGGCTATTCAACCTGAATTGATGTTGTTTGATGAGCCGACTTCGGCACTTGACCCAGAACTCGTGCAAGATGTGTTGAATACGATGAAAGAGCTTGCCAATGAGGGCTGGACGATGGTGGTGGTTACTCACGAGATTAAATTTGCCCTAGATGTGGCAGATATTGTGGTGGTAATGGATGGCGGTGAGATTGTCGAACAAGGTTCGCCAAAAGCGTTGTTTGAAAATCCGCAACACGAGCGGACAAAACGTTTCTTGCACCAAATTCGGGATCATTAACAAAACGGTTGGTGAGCTTGTCGAACCATTAGTTTTGTTTTTCCTGAATATAAAATGGCGATGTTCGACTTATTCTTCGACAAGCTCAGGAACCGTCTCACTTTTTATATTGAATACTTGTTTGACCTCCACCTTAATTAGTATTAAAGTAATATCACTTTTTTTATAAGGGATATAGTATGAAAAACGAAAAACCAATTGAATGCAAAGGCTGCAACACTTTTGATGTCGGTTCGATTTTAGATAATAGCGAAGTGGTTGCTCAGGTTGAACGTGTTTATGTGACTGAACAAGAAGCACAAGAGGCGTTAGCTCGCTTGAAAGCAAAAGCAGATGAAGTGGGGGCTGATGATGGCTACCAAGTGGAAAGCCAAATCAACGTGGTTGAAGGTGGTTTTAAACTGGAAGCGAATTTTACTTTTAGCTGCCAAGCAGAAGTAGTTATTTTCCAATTAGGCACACGTGCTATTTAATTTTTAGAAAAGCGAGAAGAGATTCTCGCTTTTTTTATGCCTTTAATTTTATGTTTCTAATTAGCTGATTTATTTACAAAAAATAAAAAAAGTAATGAATTTGCTAGCAGTTTGAAACAGAAAAGATCAAAAGAATTATTTTTTAACTTAAAATTAACAAAAAGCGGTTTTCTTCCCCTTTTTTAGTATTATTTTGGTTGAAAGTAACCATTGGTAGCGTATAATTCGAGTGATTTTTCTTGATTTACATTTTTATTAAAAAGGAACGCCAATGTCGGCTGTTATCAACCGAGCAAAACAGCGTTATTTGAATGCGATAAAATGGGAAATTGGCGTGATTTTGGTCTGTTTTGCAGGCATTATTGCGATTCAGCGTGAATGGAATTTCTCATTTCTTGCGGGAGCTATTTCAAGTTTTTTACCGCATTGCGTCTTTGTTTATTGGGTTTTCTTTAAATCAGCAAAAAATCAACAAAAAATGACCGCTTTTTATTGGGGCGAGGCGATGAAATGGATGATCGCTATTCTGTTGATTATCCTTAGTTTTATTTTTTTACCTCAGTTAAACGTGCTTGTTTTTTTTGCTGGTTATTTTTTAGCATTATTGTTGAATATTGTATTACCTGTAGTGCTAAATCGGCATACAACCTAGTTTTTATTGAAAAAGGATAAATTATGGCTGGAAATACCGCTGAATATATTGGTCACCACCTTACGTTTGCCACAACGGGGGCTGGATTTTGGAATGTGCACCTAGATACCCTCTTCTTTTCGGTATTATCGGTGGTGATTTTCCTGTTTGTCTTCCGTAAAGTGGCGAAAAACGCGACCACGGGCGTGCCAAGCAAATTACAATGCTTTGTCGAGATGATCGTCGAATGGGTAGATGGCTTGGTAAAAGACAACCTACACGCTTCACATCATATTCGTCACAAAGTGGCGGCATTAGCATTAACTATTTTCTGTTGGGTATTCGTAATGAATGCCATCGACTTAGTACCAGTCGATTTCCTTCCTCAATTAGCAGGCTTATTCGGTGTTCACTATCTTCGTGCCGTGCCAACCGCAGATATCAGTGCAACACTCGGTATGTCAGTTTGCGTATTTGCGTTAATTCTTTTCTACACAGTGAAATCAAAAGGCTTTAGCGGCTTAGTGAAAGAATACACGCTACACCCATTCAATCACTGGGCGTTTATTCCTGTGAACTTCATTCTTGAAACCGTAACATTACTCGCAAAACCTATTTCATTAGCGTTCCGTTTATTCGGTAATATGTACGCAGGTGAGCTTATCTTCATCTTGATTGCAGTAATGTATATGGCAGACAATTTTGCATTGCAAGCATTGGGTATTCCATTGCATTTAGTTTGGGCAATTTTCCATATTTTGGTTATTACACTCCAAGCCTTTATCTTTATGATGCTAACGATTGTTTACTTGAGTATCGCTTATAACAAAGCGGATCATTAAACGAACCCATAAGCGGTGGAATTTTAGTGAAATTTTGCAAAAATTAGACCGCTTGTATTTTTCTTTAACTTAAACAAAACCCTAGCCGTTAGGCTAATTCCTCAATCTTTTAATGGAGAACATTATGGAATCAGTAATCACAGCAACTATTATTGGTGCATCAATTTTATTAGCTTTCGCAGCACTTGGTACTGCAATTGGCTTCGCACTTTTAGGTGGCAAATTTTTAGAGTCTTCTGCTCGTCAACCTGAGTTAGCAAGCAGCTTACAAACTAAAATGTTCATCGTTGCTGGTCTTTTAGATGCTATCGCAATGATCGCTGTTGGTATCGCATTATTATTCATCTTCGCAAACCCATTCATTGGTTTATTAGGCTAATCCCTATAAATAATAGGCGTTACCTTCGGGTAATTTAACTAACTTTATAGGAGGCGTTGTGAACTTAAATGCAACACTAATTGGTCAACTTATTGCATTCGTCCTTTTTGTGGCGTTCTGTATGAAATATGTGTGGCCACCGCTTATTAAAGCGATTGAGGAGCGTCAAGCAAACATTGCTAACGCTTTAGCATCGGCTGAAAAAGCGAAACAAGAACAAGCTAATTCAAGAGCTGAAGCAGATCAAGAAATCTTTAAAGCGAAAGAAGAAGCACAAAAAATTATTGATTTAGCAACGAAAAGACGTAATGAAATTTTAGAATCTGTGCAAGCAGAAGCGGAAGCAGAGCGTCAACGTATTATTGAACAAGGTTACGAAGAAGTTGAAAGTCAACGTAAACGCGTTCAAGAAGAGCTTCGTCAAAAAGTGGCAGCATTGGCAGTGGCTGGTGCAGAAAAAATTGTGGGTCGTTCTGTGGATAGTGCAGCGAACAATGACATTATTGATAAGCTAGTTGCAGAACTATAATAAGGTGGGGCAGATGTCAGAATTCAGTACAGTAGCTCGCCCCTACGCTAAAGCAGCTTTTGATTTTGCTTTAGAGCAAGGTCAGTTGGATAAATGGCAAGCAATGTTACAGTTTTCAGCATTAGTGGCTGAAAATCCGCAGGTGGAAGAATACATCGACTGTGCACTTGCAAGCGGTCAAATTGCAGATTTCTTTTGCAACATTTGCGGCGACCAACTCGACCAATATGGGCAAAATTTTATTCGTGTAATGGCTGAAAACAAACGTTTGCCAGTGTTACCAACCGTGTATGACCAATTCTTGGCATTGCGTGCAGAACACGAAGCGGTAAAAGAGGTTTTAGTCGTTTCAGCTACCGAATTAAGTCAAGCACAAACCGATAAAATCGCCAATGCGATGGAAAAGCGCTTAGGTCAGAAAGTCCGTTTAAGCAGCCAAATTGATAAATCCCTCATTGCGGGTGTGATTATCCAATATGATGATGTGGTGATTGATGGCAGTAGCCGTGGACAGTTAGAACGATTAAGCCAAGCGTTGAGCTTGTAAGAGGAATAAAAAATGCAACTAAATTCAACTGAAATTAGTGAATTGATTAAACAACGAATTGCCCAGTTTAATGTGGCGAGCGAAGCTCAAAGCACAGGGACAATCGTTTCAGTAAGCGATGGTATTATTCGCATTCACGGTCTTGCTGATGTAATGCAAGGTGAAATGATCGAATTACCAGGTGGTCGCTATGCTATCGCATTAAACTTAGAACGTGATTCAGTAGGTGCGGTAGTAATGGGGCCTTACGCAGACTTAGCAGAAGGTATGACGGTAAAATGTACAGGTCGTATCTTAGAAGTGCCAGTAGGTCGCGGTTTATTAGGTCGTGTGGTGAACACTTTAGGTCAGCCAATTGATGGTAAAGGCGAAGTGGAACACGATGGCTTCTCTCCTGTTGAAGTGATTGCACCAGGTGTAATCGACCGTCAATCGGTAGATCAACCCGTACAAACAGGTTATAAAGCCGTGGACTCAATGGTGCCAATCGGTCGTGGTCAGCGTGAGTTGATCATCGGTGACCGTCAAACAGGTAAAACAGCATTAGCAATTGACGCAATCATTGCACAAAAAGATTCAGGCATTAAATGTATCTATGTGGCAATTGGTCAAAAAGCATCAACTATCGCGAACGTAGTGCGTAAATTAGAAGAACACGGTGCATTAGCAAACACTATCGTAGTAGTGGCTTCAGCATCAGAATCGGCAGCATTACAATACCTTGCACCATACTCTGGTTGTGCAATGGGTGAATACTTCCGTGACCGCGGTGAAGATGCGTTGATCGTGTACGATGATTTATCAAAACAAGCGGTTGCTTACCGTCAAATTTCATTGTTATTACGTCGTCCACCAGGTCGTGAAGCGTTCCCAGGGGACGTATTCTACCTACACTCTCGTTTACTTGAGCGTGCAGCACGCGTAAATGCAGACTATGTTGAGCGTTTCACTAACGGTGCTGTAAAAGGTCAAACAGGTTCTTTAACCGCGTTACCAATTATCGAAACCCAAGCGGGTGACGTTTCTGCGTTCGTTCCAACCAACGTAATTTCGATTACTGATGGTCAGATCTTCTTAGAATCGAGCTTATTTAACTCAGGTATCCGCCCAGCGGTAAACCCAGGTATCTCGGTTTCTCGTGTAGGTTCTGCGGCACAAACGAAAGTCATCAAAAAATTATCAGGCGGTATCCGTACTGCATTGGCACAATACCGTGAATTAGCGGCGTTCGCACAGTTCGCATCTGATCTTGATGATGCAACACGCAAACAGCTTTCACACGGTCAAAAAGTCACAGAATTGTTGAAACAAAAACAATTTGCACCAATGCCAGTGAGCGAGCAAGCGTTAGTGCTTTTCGCTGCTGAATTCGGTTACTTAGATGATGTTGAGTTAGAACGTATCGGTTCATTTGAATCGGCTTTACTCTCTTACGCAAACAGCAATCACGCAGAGTTTATGAAGGATCTCGCAAAAACTGGCGATTACAATGATGCAATCAAAGATCAATTAAAAGCGATTGTGGAAACCTTCAAACAAAACGGTGCGTGGTAATCACAGTTAGCGGAGAAAGATTATGGCAGGTGCTAAAGAGATAAGAACCAAAATTTCCAGCGTGCGTAATACCCAAAAAATTACCAAAGCGATGGAAATGGTGGCAACCTCTAAAATGCGTAAAACGCAAGAGCGTATGGCAGCAAGTCGTCCTTATTCTGAGACGATTCGTAAAGTAATCAGCCATATTGCTAAAGGAAGCATTGGTTATCAGCACCCGTTTTTAACCCCGCGTGAAGTGAAAAAAGTGGGCTATTTAGTGGTATCAACAGACCGTGGCTTATGTGGCGGTCTGAATATCAACCTCTTTAAAGCTACTTTAAATGAATTTAAAGCGTGGAAAGATAAAGACGTAAGTGTAGAACTAGGCATTGTAGGCTCAAAAGGTGTTGGCTTTTATCAAAGTCTTGGATTAGAAATTAAAGCCACCGTAACAGGATTGGGCGACCGTCCTGAAATGGAAAACCTTGTGGGTATTGTAAATGGTATGATTGAAGCCTACCGCAACGGCGAAGTGGACGAAGTGTATATCGCTTACAACCGCTTTGAAAATACAATGTCGCAAAAACCTGTTATCGCACAACTACTTCCACTACCTCAATTAGATGACGACGAATTAGACGCAAAAGGCTCTTGGGATTATGTATATGAACCTAATCCGAAAGTGTTGTTAGACACCCTACTCGTTCGTTATTTAGAAACACAGGTATATCAAGCAATTGTCGATAACCTTGCATCCGAACAAGCCGCTCGAATGGTCGCAATGAAAGCTGCAACAGATAATGCAGGCACACTCATTGATGAATTACAATTAGTGTATAACAAAGCGCGCCAAGCAAGCATTACAAATGAATTAAATGAAATTGTCGCAGGGGCTGCGGCGATTTAACGTAAAAGAGGAACGGTAATGGCAACAGGAAAAATTGTACAGATCATCGGTGCGGTGATTGACGTTGAATTCCCACAAGATGCAGTACCAAAAGTATATGAAGCGTTAAAAGTTGAATCAGGTTTAACGCTTGAAGTTCAACAACAATTAGGTGGTGGCTTAGTGCGTTGTATCGCATTAGGGACATCTGATGGTTTAAAACGTGGCTTAAAAGTAGAAAACACAGGCAACCCAATTGAAGTGCCAGTGGGAACAAAAACCCTTGGTCGTATTATGAACGTATTGGGTGAACCAATCGACGAAAAAGGCCCTATCGGTGAAGAAGCACGTTGGGCAATCCACCGTGCAGCACCAAGCTACGAAGAACAATCAAACAGTACTGAATTACTCGAAACAGGGATTAAAGTTATCGACTTAATCTGCCCATTCGCAAAAGGGGGTAAAGTAGGTTTATTCGGTGGTGCGGGTGTAGGTAAAACCGTAAATATGATGGAGTTAATCCGTAATATTGCGATCGAACACTCAGGTTATTCTGTATTCGCAGGCGTGGGCGAACGTACCCGTGAAGGTAACGACTTCTACCACGAAATGACAGACTCTAACGTATTAGATAAAGTATCGTTAGTGTACGGTCAAATGAATGAACCACCAGGTAACCGTTTACGCGTTGCCTTAACAGGTTTAACAATGGCGGAAAAATTCCGTGATGAAGGTCGTGACGTATTATTCTTCGTGGATAACATCTACCGTTATACCCTTGCAGGGACAGAAGTATCGGCACTTTTAGGTCGTATGCCATCTGCGGTAGGTTATCAGCCAACATTGGCAGAAGAAATGGGTGTGTTACAAGAACGTATCACCTCAACCAAAACAGGTTCTATTACCTCGGTGCAAGCGGTTTACGTTCCTGCCGATGACTTAACTGACCCATCGCCAGCAACTACCTTCGCACACTTGGACTCAACCGTTGTATTAAGCCGTAACATCGCTTCACTTGGTATTTACCCAGCGGTTGACCCATTAGACTCAACCTCTCGCCAATTAGACCCATTAGTGGTTGGCGAAGAACACTATAACGTAGCGCGTGGTGTACAAGGTACATTACAACGTTATAAAGAGTTAAAAGACATCATCGCCATCTTAGGTATGGACGAACTTTCTGAAGACGACAAACTTGTGGTAGCGCGTGCGCGTAAAATCGAACGTTTCTTATCACAACCGTTCTTCGTTGCTGAAGTGTTCACAGGCTCACCAGGTAAATATGTGCCATTAAAAGACACCATTCGTGGCTTCAAAGGCATCTTAGAAGGTGAATTCGACCATATCCCAGAACAAGCGTTCTATATGGCAGGTTCAATCGACGAAGTAGTTGAACGAGCAAGCAAAATGTAATTGTTCCCTAATCCCGATTAGGAACAGTCCGATTAGGAATAGAAGGAGAACAATATGGCAGCTCAATTTGAACTGAATGTTGTCAGTGCAGAGCAAAAAATCTTCACAGGGCAAGTTGTCAGCGTTCGTGTAACAGGTAGCGAAGGGGAACTCGGCGTTTACGCAGGACATATCCCCCTTCTAACGTCCATCAAACCAGGTATGGTGAAATACACGTTAGAAGACGGCAAAGAAGAATTTATCTACGTTTCAGGTGGATTCCTTGAAGTGCAACCGACTATCGTCACCGTGTTGGCAGACGTTGCGATTCGCGGTGAAGAGCTAGATCAACAACGTATCTTAGCCGCAAAACGCAAAGCTGAAGAAACGCTCAGCAAAAGCAACAATGCAGAACTCTCAGCAAAACTCTCGCGTGAAATTGCGAAACTTCGTGTTTACGACATCGTTAATTCACAACTTTCTCGCAGAAGATAGTTTTTCAAAAAACGTAAAACCCCAGCCAACGGCTGGGGTTTTTGTTTGTAGGGTGTGTGGATTGAAAATCCACGCACGCAAGCGGTTGGGTTTTTCTGATGATTTGCGAAATGTTGGGAGAATTTGACCGCTTATTAGAACATCTTTGTGTCCGTTTTTTAACCGATTTTTCAAAGCAGTATACTGCTTTTACTTTACCTTGACAGCTAAAGTAAAAACATATTGCTAAACAAAAAGAAAGTTAAAACGTATGGGAAGTATTAATTACCATTCTGGAGTTGATTGGGATTTAGTCCTAGATGCTGATCAATTGCTCATCAGTCAAGTCATTGAACGCCGCAATATCCGCTGGCTTTGTCATTTTACTCCGAGAGCCAATTTAGAAAATATCAAACAAAATGGGTTAAAAACGAGAGATTTATTATCTAATTGGGATAACAACGGTTACAGACACCGCTCGTTTTGATCAATTTCGAAATGCGATTTGCTTGTCTATTAGTAAACCTAATAGCTGGATGTTTAATAAAAAGCAGGAGCAAGGGCTGGATCTTTGTTTATTATTGATTAGTCCAGAAGTTCTGTATAAAAAGAATTGTCTTTTTTACCCACACAATGCTGCAACAGCAAGCTATCAAAATATCAATGTTGAAACGCTAAAAGGAGAAAAAGGTCTAGAAAATATGTTTTCTAATCCTATTTCTTATCAAAAATCAGGAAAACCACCTCAAGATATTTTCCGTTTTCATTATTTATTGCCTTGTGAAACTACATCGGATCAGGCTGAAGTGCAGAGTTTAGAGGGTATTGAGCCTGAGTATATTTTGCATATCTTTGAAAATGAAATTCCATTAACTTATGATGAGATTAAATCTAGACTTGATGAAAGTTCATATGATATTGGATTCGATGAATTATTTATTAAAGAACCTCAGAACAAAGTCAAAGAAGAAGCTAGATTATCTAATGATTTTGATTTAATGCGGTTAAAGAGTCTTATAGAATCAGTAAACCAAAATGTTGAAGAAAATAAAACATCAGGTAAGACAAACTCTGTAAGAACATTATTAGAATCTACAGGAACAGCAAAATGGGGTGAAAGTGTTGAGCCAATCATACAAAATAAAGATGTTGAAGAAGATAAAGCATCTAATACAGGGTTTAAAATAAAAGAATTTGGTGAGTTACCTGGTGAATTGCCTATAGAAAAGAATAAAACATCAAGTAAGACAAGTACGATAAGCACATCCTTGAAATCTGAAGTGAATAAAACTGTTGTAAAACCTAATAATTATATAAAATCAGAAAATAAAAAAAGCAACATTAAATCTTCTTCTGTAAGCAGTGGAGGCGGATCATCTGGTGATGGTTGCTTAGGATTTATCATTCTTGCGATTTTAATTATTATATTTGTATTGTAAGAACATATGAACAAAGAGAAAAAAACAATAGGAAAAATAACAAGACCTATTTTTATTCCAAATAGAGATGGCTTGGGTGTTATTGAGCAAAATATCGAATTTGATTGGCATATGGGGATGAGTGCTGAAGTTCGGAAACGTTCTATTCGCAGTTTGCACGAAAAAGCCAAAGAACAAGGTTTTAACCATATATTAGAGGCTTCAAGTAAATCTGAGCAAGTGATTGGAATTCAATTAAGTGCGTTTTTTCTTAAAAATATTAAAGGCTACCCTGTCGAAAATCTTTTCCAAAGCAGCAAAGTTTTTGTGAAGGGTGGACCTTATCGGGATTTATTAGCAGGTACACCACGAGAAGCAAAAAAAGATATTCGGTTAAGAGAGAGTGGCGAAATGGTTAAATTTACTTTTAATCAAAAAGATTTCCCATTAGAGCCGAAAAGCCTTTTTTATGATTGGCTTTATCTGAATGTGTTATTTTCTGATCGTAATTTAGCATTGCGAGAAGCCTTTTTTGAGGAGCATTTTGATGCCTTTAGTGACATTGAATTTAATCCTCAAAAATCCTTTAGTTGCCAAGCAAGAACCTTAGCGTTATGTGTTTCATTATATGAAAATGAAAGCGTGCAGGATTTTATCCAAGATCCTGTTGGATTTTCTCAGCAGTTTGATTTGTATAAAAAAGTTACAACATCAGATTTAAATAAACAGGTTGAGTTATTTTAATAAGGATTATTTATGTTCAAAAAATTATTTCAGCCCATTGCTACATTTCAGACAGATGGTGTAAAAAGTATTTACAATGATGGCGTGAATGCTTTAGCCAGAGGTGATTTAACTACAGCTATACCGCTATTTGAACAAATTTGTCAGCAACACCCGTCGGCAGCCTATAATTTAGGGTTAATTTATCTTGATGGTGTAGGTCAGTTTACGCCTAAATATGATTTAGCAAGAAAATATCTCAAAATAGCTAATGAGCTAGGTCACGAAAGAGCTGAGTGGTCTGCACAAATTATTGGCTTAGATGGAGAACGTAAACTTTCTGCTCAAGAGCAAATGGAATTTACCGTATTTGCAGTAGCCCAGTATATTCAGGGGAAACAATTAGGCAATTTAGCTTATTTGATCGCTTACGATATTAAACGTAATATTTTAGAAACCAGCTCAAATGAAATATACAGTTTATATCGTTTCCTTTCTTACGAAGTTTATTGTATTCGTAACTATGGCAATGAAGATGTTATGGCTTTATATGAAAATTCATCGTTAACAAATTGGAATATCACAGATGAAGATGATTGGGAAAGTGGAAGAACAGCTGTGATTTCAGATTATTTGAATGAGAAGGTAACACCGTTTATTCTAAGTGTCGCAGGAGGAGAATTATCCCTTGAGGACTTAGGAACGGTACGATTAGCTGCTGTAAATGCAGCTTATGAGTACTATTTATAAAGTTTCGACATAATTTCCAAAAATAAAGGGACGTTATCAATTAACGTCCCTTTGTGTTAGAATTTATTTGCTGTGGTGTCGGAGGGGCTTTTAAAAGCGTCCTCGTTAAGCCTAGCCCCTTCGATTGTGATCAACGCTCTTTTACGAGGGAAGACACAACAAAAGGACTGGCATATGAAGAAGTTAATTCTGATTATTGCAGTGCTAGTTGGGGCGATGACTTTGACGGGTTGTGCCTCAACTAGATGTGAAGACATTCACGGCAATCAAAAAAGCTTCTTGTTCGGTTATTGTAATGCCGAATAGGTAATTTTTCAACCGCTAGCTTTTTAACTAGCGGTTGTTTTTTATCCGCAATTTACAATCGTCCCATTCTAAATTGCATAGCCAGATTGCGTAAATAAGGAGCCATATGCGAGAGGGCGGTGTAATAGGCTTCGCAGAGTTGGTTGTGGGGTTCACGAAAACCTTGAACAGTGCGGTGTTTGGGGCAACCACCGTGGCAGGCGAAGTTAAATTGACACTGCTGGCAGCGTGAAGACAAACTGGGTTTTAATCAGCGGAATTGGTTTTGTTTTGGCGAATCGGTAATATCCACCAGCGGGGTTTCAATCAGGTTGCCGATTTTATATTCGGGGTAAACATAATGGTCGCAGCTGTAAATATCGCCATTTTGTTCAATCACCAGTTGGTCGCCGCAGCTTGGGCGGAAAATGCAGAGGCTCGGCATCATTCCTAAAAATGCCATAAACCATTGTTCGATAAATTGCACGCCGATTTTGCCGATGTCTTCTTTATACCACGCATCAAAAATCTCAATCATCATTTGCCCATAATCACGGGCGGCGGCTTGCTGGCTGTAATCTCCCATCAAGGGGATAAATTGCATATAGGTCGAACCCATTTGCTTGAGGAATTGATAAACCCGTGCGCCCTGTTTGGCGTTGAGCTGATGCACAACGGTGAGCGTATTGAAATCGACGTTAAATTTTTGCAGATTTTCTGCCGCTTGCATTACTTGGTGGAACGTGCCTTTTTGGCTTTTAGTGAGGCGATAGGCATCGTGCAAATCTTCAGGTCCATCAATGGAAAGCCCAACGAGAAATTGGTGATCGTGCAGAAATTTGCACCAGTTTTCATCAAGCAAAATGCCGTTGGTTTGCAGGGCGTTGAACACTTCTTTACCGTTGGCGTAGCGTTGTTGTAGCTCAACGACTTTCTGATAAAAATCCAGACCTGCCATTGTGGGTTCGCCTCCTTGCCATAAGAAGGTGACTTGTTTTTGCGGGGCGGTGTCTAGGTAGGATTGAATATAGCGTTCTAGCACCGTATCGGACATTCAGCGTTGATTGAGGTGAGGTTTTTCCAAATAAAAGCAGTATTTGCAATCGAGGTTGCAAATTGACCCTGTGGGTTTTGCCATCAGTTGAAATGCACGCATAGTGTTCCCTTATTTTTCTTCCAACAATCCATTTCGTTTTAACTCTTTGGCGATGCGAATGGAGGTTTCGGTTTCGCAACCTGCGTATTCGGCAATTTCGCGGTGCGTCCAGTTATAATCGGGAAAAGTGTGTTTGAGATAATAAATGCTGTCGATAATGCGATCGAGAGTGCGTAAATAAGTGTTCTTCGCTAAGCGTTTTTCCGCCTCTCTGAGTTCGATGGCGATGTTTTTTAATAACTGTTCGCTAATGTCTGGATTTTCGAGCAAGAAGGTGTGCGGGTTTTGCGGTTTGATGCGGATGATGTCTGATTCCATTAGCACTTTGGCACTGCAATGATATTGGTTGTCGCCAAACATTGTGCGGTAGCCAAAAAAATCGCCTTTTTGGTAAAGCCGAATCAGGCTTTCTTTGCCGTTATCAAGGGCGTGGTAAAGTCCGATTAAGCCTCGGTTGAGATAATAAAAGGCTTTGCCTGTTTCGCCTTGTTTATAGACGGTCATTCCTTTGCTAAAGGCGTGAAGCGGTGTGATTTCGCAGGATTTTAGGTTGGTGAGAGAGACGTTGTCCATAAGTCTGTCCTTGGTTTTTTATTATTTTCCTTAATATAGCAATTGTTTTGATTTTTTGTAGGGGCGTATTGCATACGCCCTTTTAAATCCTCGGTGTTTCAGGGCGTATGCAATACGCCCCTACATTATTTGCACGGTTACACGTGATCACAAAACAATTTTCCCTTTCACTATAAAACAAACGGGGCAAATTGTCATTTGCCCCAAGTGTGAAATTTAAATTTCATCAATAATGCGATAGACCTAATTTTCTAACGGGTCGTTCAGCCGTTTCATTTCCGCTCGCATTTCTTCAAGCATCTCTTTTTTGATCTCTCGATAGTTGTCGTCGTAGAACAAATTGTGCATTTCGTTCGGGTCTTTGCGAATGTCGTAAAGCTCGCACAAGTCGGTGGCGTTGAACACCAGTTTGTAATCTTTTCTTCGCCACATTCGCTGTTCAAAATAGACAAAGTGTCCTGCAAGCTGGCAGAGCAAGCCTTTGCGGTTGTTGTCTTTATGCTCGCGGGTGATTGGTAAAATGGTTTCGCCTTGGAATTCTTCAGGCACTTTTTGATCGGCAATATCAAACACGGTAGAAGTTAAATCATGGAGATAAACGAGGTTGTCATCGACTTCATTCACGCGGTCAGATTGTGGATCTTTGATAATGAGTGGCACGTTGTAGGTGGTTTCAAACATAAACTCACCTTTTTCAATCATACGGTGTGCACCCATAGCATCGCCGTGGTCGGCGGTGGCAACGAGGAAGGTGTTGTCGTAAAGATCGTTTTCTTCAAGGAATTTAAAGAGTTCGCCAATGGCATCGTCAATCAAGGTGATATAGCCCCAGAATTTGGTAATAACCTCTTTCCAGTGTTCCTCGCTGGCTTCCCACATTCCCCACATTTTGGAGATGGTGCGGTAGTGGTTCGGTTTGCCTTCCGCAAGAGATTCGCGGATATATTTTTTCGCCTCATCAACAATAAAGTATTCGATGGTTTCATCGCGAGTGCCTGAAAGTAAACCGCAGAGTTCTTGCACGCGTAAATGCGGGTTGTCGCCAAAGTAAGCACGGCTGACTTCAGGAATCTCGTAGCCTTTTTCAATTAACCACTCTTTATAGCGGTTGGAATGAGTCGGTGGTTGGTTAAAGACCATATTTTTGAAGACTTGGCTGCCAGGATAGCCGTAGCCATCAAAATTATGCCCTTTAATGCCGTAATCTTCTGGCACGGATTTGGTGCCGACGTGCCATTTCCCAATGACATAGGAGTTGTAGCCTTGTAGATTACAGATGTTTGGGGCGGCTTTGCTGATTTCGCCCGTGCCGCCTTTTTCGCCATTTTTGACGATACCGTGGCTAGTTGGCATTAACCCAGTAAAGAGCGAGGTGCGAGCAGGCCCGCAAACCGATGCAGGGGTAAAGGCGTTGTTAAATCGAATGCCGTCTTCCGCTAAGCGGTCGATATTTGGTGTTTTAACGATTTTATGTCCGTAAGTGCCGAGCATATCTTTACGGACTTGGTCGAGTAGAATGTAAATGATGTTCATAAATTAGCCCTTGTTTTGTAGAGGGTGTGAACTACGTTCACGCACCTTTATTATTTCTTCCGTGTAAAAGGTGCGTAGATGTTATTCTACACACCTCATCCATTTAAGCTTTATTCACACCTTTCTTTTTGCCTAAGAACACAAGCACAAGTACTTGAAGAATTGCCCAACCAATCACGATATTGGTCGCACTACCTTGTTCGGAGGCTAAACCAAGTGGTGAAAGGATTAAGTGCAATGCGATAAAACCAAGCACGAGAGAGGCAACGGCAGTTCTTGCATATTCCCAGTGGGTTAAATCAACGTTTGAAAGATTGGTTTTGTTATCTTCGTATGGAGTTGCACGTCTGAGGAATTGACCTAAGATGAGCATCAATACCACATCGAAGACGAAGAGCGAAGCCATTACATACACAAAGTTTACTTTCACATTGAAGATCCACACAATACTGAAGTAAAGCACCACGTGAGCTAACAAGGTAATGCGTGCGGCTAAACCTGATACATAGCGGTTAAACAAGCCGATGGTAAAGAGTGCCACAATCGGAATATTGAAGAAACCTGCAAAACGACGGGTAAAGAGGAAGATACCGTCTGTACCGTACATTAAAAGCGGTGCAATCGTAATGGTGATTACTGCCATTACAGTACTGATTTTTTTCGCTAATACAATGGTTTCTTGGTCTGAGCGTTGTTTTTTGCTAATGGCTGGCAATAAGTCATTGCAGAAAATGGTCGCTGCAGAGTTTAAGAATGAGTTGAAAGTACTTAAAATTGCCCCGAATAACGCTGCAACGAAGAAGCCTTGTAACCAGTGTGGCATCACTTTATTTACCAAGGTTGGATAAGAAGTATCCATTTTTAACCCTTCGCCCAAAATATGGAAGCTGAGTAAACCAGGTAAGTTTAAAATCAATGGTAATAATAAGAGGAATAATGCCGCAACAAGGATACCTTTTTGCCCTTCTTTTAAGTTTCTCGCTCCTAAAGCACGTTGCACGATGGCTTGGTTTGTTGTCCAGTAGAAGAAGTTAACGATAAGAATACCTGTAAACATCGCTTGCCAAGGCACCGCATCTTCTGCACCACCGATGGCATTGAATTTTTCAACGTGTGTGGTAGCGATGGTATGTAACCCTTCAGCCAAGCTGCCGTTACCCAAATAAACAAGGGCAAAGAATGGCACCATTAACGCACCGATGACTAAGATCACCGCATTCCAAGTATCAGATACGGCAACCGCTTTTAAGCCACCGAAAATCGCATAAATCGCACCCACAATACCAATTGCCGCAACGGTATAAGTAATCGCTTCACCGTAGCTTAAGTTAAACACTTCTTGCAAGCTAAAGATTTGGTTGAATGCAATCGCCCCTGTGTAAAGTGCGGTTGGAATAGCGATGAATAAATAGAAGAATAAGAAGAGCGTTGACATAATCAAACGGGTTTGACGGTCAAAACGGGCTTCAAAAAATTCTGGAATGGTGGTGTAGCCGTTACGGATATATTTCGGTAACAGATATAACGCCAAGAAACAGAGTGGAATCACAGATTGCACTGTCCACGCCATAATCGAGAAATTACCTTTATAAGAGTTGGCGTTAATCCCGATAAGTTGTTCGGTTGAAAGGGAGGTGAGCACCATTGAGCACCATTGAGCAGCCGATCACAACCCCGCTTAAGCCACGTCCTGCAAGGAAGTAGCCTTTTGAAGTAGATAAATCGTCATCTTTCGTTTTATACCAAGAGATTAACCCCACTAAAGCGGTAACGACGATAAAACAGACTATTGTAAAAAACATATAGCCCTCCTTTTATTATGTAGTTGATCCATCATTCTAAAAATTGCTTTTTAGGACGGTTTAATCATAGGGCGTTCCCTGTTATTCATATATGACCGCAATCATATTGGCTAAGTGATGCTGATCACAGATTTAGAAAAAAGTTAAAATTTATGAGAAAGATCATAAATGTCACTGTAATTTTTCTTGATAATGCCCGCAAAAGGAGACCTTGATAAGGATTGATTATGACGATAACAACACTTTTTATTCTGATTGGCTGCGGTATTCTCACCAATATAATGTCAGAAATTTTCGGCATTGGTGGCGGGGTGCTGATGGTTCCCATTCTGCACACGCTTTTCCCTCAATTTCCATTGCAAATGGTGGCGGCAACTTCCCTCACGATTGTGATCGGCACTGCATTGATTAACTTGAGTTATTTCTATAAACAAAAAGTCAAAATAGAGGTGAAATCGCTACTGATTTGGTCGCTGGGAATGATTGTAGGTGTGCAGCTTGGGTTTGAATGTAGCTTTTTATTACCTGACTGGGCGATTATTGGTGTGTTTGTGGTCACGCTTGTTATTCTTGCGATTCGCACGTGGTTACGCAAAGAGGAACTCGTAAGCAAAAAAAATCAAAAATCCGACCGCTTGCAAGGCTGTTTAATTAGCTTATTTGGTGGTGTGGCAGGGATTACGGGCATTGGTGGCGGTTCGATTATGGCTCCGCTGATTGGCTTGCTGCCTTCGGTCAAAGCCCCTCAAATTGCCGCTTACACTAACTATATGATGGTACTTGGCGGATTGGGTAGTCTTTATGGTTATCTGACTAAAACACCTACATTTACCTTACCGAATTCCTATCAAATTGGTTACGTGAATTTTTCGGTGGTTGCCATTGTGGTATTAAGCTCTTTGGCGGCAAGTTTCTTTTCAATGCGATTAAGGGGAATGTTAAAACCAGCAATGGTTCGTAAATTGCTCGGCGGCATTTTGTTTGTGATTGCCGCTTATATGGTGGCGATTCAGTTTGTGTAGTGTGATGAACAAGCGGTTAAATTATGGCGATGATTTGCAAAAAAGTGTCGAAATTTAACCGCTTTCTTCTATTGTTCAAAATAAATTGTGATCTCGATCTCAAAACAAGAATAATTTTCATTTAAGAATGTTAAATTAGTGTTATACTCACGTAACTTTCTTTTAAATATCTCAAAGAGGTCAAAATGATTATTTCATCAGCCAGCGATTATCGTGAAGCGGCACGTCGTCGTGTTCCCCCGTTTATGTTCCACTACGCTGATGGTGGTTCGTATGCCGAGCAAACCTTGAAACGCAATGTGAGCGATTTGGAAAACATTGCCCTCAGACAGCGTGTATTAAAAGATATGTCTAACTTGGACACGGAAATCGAATTGTTCGGCGAAAAATTATCAATGCCAACCATTCTTGCCCCAGTAGGTGCGTGTGGAATGTACGCACGTCGTGGTGAAGTGCAAGCAGCACAAGCAGCAGATAACAAAGGCGTGCCGTTCACGCTTTCAACGGTGTCTATTTGCCCGATTGAGGAAGTGGCACCCGCAATTAAACGCCCGATGTGGTTCCAACTTTATGTGTTGAAAGATCGTGGCTTTATGAAAAATGCCTTGGAGCGTGCGAAAGCGGCAGGTTGTTCAACCTTGGTATTCACCGTTGATATGCCAACCCCAGGGGCTCGTTATCGTGATATGCACTCAGGTATGAGCGGTCCTTACAAAGAAATTCGCCGTGTGTTGCAAGGCTTCACTCACCCTTATTGGGCGTATGATGTGGGCATTAAAGGCAAACCGCACACCTTGGGGAATGTTTCAACGTATATGGGCAAACAAATTGGCTTGGACGATTATATCGGCTGGCTCACTGAAAACTTCGATCCATCTATTTCGTGGAAAGATTTAGAGTGGATTCGTGAATTCTGGGAAGGCCCGATGGTGATTAAAGGCATTCTCGACCCAGAAGATGCGAAAGATGCGGTGCGTTTCGGGGCTGACGGTATTGTGGTGTCTAACCACGGCGGTCGCCAGTTAGATGGTGTGCTTTCAAGTGCAAGAGCGTTGCCACCAATTGCCGATGCAGTGAAAGGCGATATTAAAATTATTGCCGATTCTGGTATTCGCAACGGCTTAGATGTGGTGCGAATGATTGCATTGGGCGCAGATGCAACAATGTTAGGACGTGCTTTCGTCTATGCGTTAGGGGCGGCTGGTCGTCAAGGTGTTGAGAATATGCTCGATATCTTCAAAAAAGAGATGAAAGTGGCAATGACGTTAACCAGCAATCGTACTATTGCCGATATTAAACCTGATGCGTTAGTAGATTTAAGCAAATTATAATTGCAAACTTTGCAGAAAAATAAACCGCTTATTGGTTTGATTTTATGCTTTGTGTATAGAATTTCAATAGGTGGTAAATTTTTTAAAATTTTTTGCAAAAAGAGCTTGCACGGTTTTGTTTTTTCTCTATAAT